>NZ_JAHUWF010000012.1:0-213755 GCF_019219205.1 Pseudomonas sp. PDM27
TGTAGGCGCCATTGGCGCCGATGACCAGGGTGCCGACGTTGGCGATGGTCGCGGTCTGGCCCGCAGTGAAGGTGCCAGGAACGCCGTCGATGGTGAAGTTAACCACGCTGACCGGGCCGTCGACGCTCGAAGTGCCCGTCAACACACTGCCGGTCACCGGGGCATCTTCAGCGGTGGTCACACTTTCGCTGGCATCGATAAAGCTGTCGTCGACCGGGGTGACGTTGATGTTCAGGGTCGAGGTGACATTGCTTCCCGAGCCGTCGGTGACGGTGTAGCTGACGGTCGGCACCGTGCCGTTGTAGTTGGCGTCCGGCGTAAAGGTGTAGGCGCCATTGGCGCCGATGACCAGGGTGCCGACGTTGGAAATGGTCGCGGTCTGGCCGGCGTTGAAAGTCCCAGGAACGCCGTCGATGGTGAAATTCACCACGCTGACTGGACCGTCGACGCTCGAGGTGCCCGTCAACACGCTGCCGGTTATGGCCGTGTCTTCAGCGGTGGTCACGCTTTCGCTGATGTCGGTAAAGCTGTCGTCAACCGGGGTGACGTTGATGGTCAGGGTCGAGGTGACGTTGCTGCCGGAACCGTCGGTGACGGTGTAGCTGACGGTTGGCACGCTGCCGTTGTAGTTATCGGCCGGGGTGAAGGTGTAAGCGCCGTTGGCGCCGATGACCAGGGTGCCGACATTGGCGATGACCGCGGTCTGGCCCGCAGTGAAGGAGCCAGGAACGCCGTCGATGGCGAAATTAACCACGCTGACTGGGCCGTCGACGCTACTCGTGCCAGTGAGGACGCTGCCGGTCACAGCCGTGTCTTCGGCGGTGGTCACGCTTTCGCTGAGGTCGGTAAAGCTGTCGTCAACCGGCGTCACGTTGATGTTAAGGGTCGAAGTGACGTTGCTGCCGGAACCGTCAGTGACTGTGTAGCTCACCGTTGGCACCGTGCCGTTGTAATTGACGTCCGGGGTAAAGGTGTAGGCGCCATTGGCGCCGATCACCAGGGTGCCGACGTTGGCGATGGTCGCGGTGCTGCCGGCGGCGTAGGTGGTATCACCGATGGTGAAGTTGACCACGCTGACCGGGCCATCGACGCTCGAAGTGCCGGTGAGGACGCTGCCGCTGACGGCGGTGTCTTCACTGGTGGTCACGTTTTCACTGAGGTCGGTGAAGCTGTCGTCGACCGGCGTCACGTCGATGTTCAGGGTCGAGGTGACATTGCTGCCCGAGCCGTCGGTGACGGTGTAGCTGACGGTTGGCACGCTGCCGTTGTAGTTGGCGTCCGGGGTGAAGGTGTAGGCGCCATTGGCGCCGATGACCAGGGTGCCGACATTGGCGATGGTCGCGGTCTGGCCCGCTGTGAAGGTGCCAGGTACGCCGTCGATGGTGAAATTCACCACGCTGACCGGGCCGTCGACGCTGCTCGTGCCGGTGAGGACGCTGCCAGTCACCGGGGCGTCTTCGGTCGTGGTCACGTTTTCATTGAGGTCGGTGAAACTGTCGTCAACCGGGGTGACACTGATGTTCAAGGTCGAGGTGACGTTGCTGCCGGAGCCGTCGGTGACGGTGTAGCTCACGG
This sequence comes from Pseudomonas sp. PDM27, assembly GCF_019219205.1. Lineage (NCBI taxonomy): Bacteria > Pseudomonadati > Pseudomonadota > Gammaproteobacteria > Pseudomonadales > Pseudomonadaceae > Pseudomonas > Pseudomonas sp. PDM27. Next base: position 1,576 of record NZ_JAHUWF010000012.1, read on the forward strand.
TTGGCACGCTGCCGTTGTAGTTATCGGCCGGGGTGAAGGTGTAAGCGCCGTTGGCCCCGATCACCAGGGTGCCGACATTGGCGATGGCCGCGGTCTGGCCCGCGTTGAAAGTGCCAGTCACACCGTCGATGCTGAAATTAACCACGCTGACTGGACCGTCGACGCTCGAGGTGCCCGTCAACACGCTGCCGGTCACGGCGGTGTCTTCAGCGGTGGTCACGCTTTCGCTGAGGTCGGTGAAGCTGTCGTCGACCGGGGTGACGCTGATGGTCAGGGTCGAGGTGACATTGCTGCCGGAACCGTCGGTGACGGTGTAGCTGACGGTCGGCACTGTGCCGTTGTAGTTGGTATCCGGGGTAAAGGTGTAGGCGCCGTTGGCTCCGATCACCAGGGTGCCGACGTTGGTAATGGTCGCGGTGCTGCCGGCGGCGTAGGTGGTTTCACCGATGGTGAAGTTGACCACGCTGACCGGACCGTCGACGCTCGAGGTGCCCGTCAACACACTGCCGGTCACGGCGGTGTCTTCAGCGGTGGTCACACTTTCGCTGAGGTCGGTGAAGCTGTCATCGACCGGCGTGACGTCGATGGTCAGGGTCGAGGTGACATTGCTGCCCGAGCCGTCGGTGACGGTGTAGCTCACGGTCGGTACTGTGCCGTTGTAGTTGGCGTCTGGGGTGAAGGTGTAGGCGCCATTGGCTCCGATCACCAGGGTGCCGACGTTGGTAATGGTCGCGGTGCTGCCGGCGGCGTAGGTGGTTTCACCGATGGTGAAGTTGACCACGCTGACCGGACCATCGACGCTCGAGGTGCCCGTCAACACACTGCCGGTCACGGCGGTGTCTTCGGCGGTGGTCACACTTTCACTGAGGTCGGTGAAGCTGTCATCAACCGGCGTGACGTCGATGGTCAGGGTCGAGGTGACATTGCTGCCCGAACCGTCAGTGACAGTGTAACTCACGGTCGGCACGCTGCCGTTGTAATTTTCGGCTGGCGTGAAGGTATAAGCGCCGTTGGCGCCGATGACCAGGGTGCCGACATTGGCGATGGTCGCGGTCTGGCCGGCGACGTAGGTGGTATCACCGATGGTGAAATTCACCACGCTGACCGGACCATCGACACTCGAAGTACCGGTGAGGACACTGCCGGTTACCGGGGCATCTTCAGCGGTGGTCACGCTTTCGCTGAGGTCGGTGAAGCTGTCGTCGACCGGGGTGACACTGATGTTCAGGGTCGAGGTGACATTGCTGCCGGAACCGTCAGTGACGGTGTAACTCACGGTCGGCACGCTGCCGTTGTAGTTGGCGTCCGGGGTGAAGGTGTAGGCGCCATTGGCGCCGATGACCAGGGTGCCGACATTGGCGATGGTCGCGGTCTGGCCCGCTGTGAAGGTGCCAGGTACGCCGTCGATGGTGAAATTCACTACGCTGACTGGACCGTCGACGCTGCTCGTACCAGTGAGGACGCTGCCGGTCACGGCCGTGTCTTCGGCGGTGGTCACGCTTTCGCTGAGGTCGGTAAAGCTGTCGTCGACCGGGGTCACGTCGATGGTCAGGGTCGAAGTGACATTGCTGCCCGAGCCGTCGGTGACGGTGTAGCTGACGGTTGGCACGCTGCCGTTGTAGTTATCGGCCGGGGTGAAGGTGTAAGCGCCGTTGGCGCCGATGACCAGGGTGCCGACATTGGCGATGGTCGCGGTCTGGCCGGCGTTGAAAGTGCCAGGAACGCCGTCGATGGCGAAGTTCACCACGCTGACTGGACCGTCGACACTCGAGGTACCCGTCAACACACTGCCGGTCACGGCGGTGTCTTCGGCGGTGGTCACACTTTCGCTGAGGTCGGTGAAGCTGTCGTCGACCGGGGTGACGCTGATGTTCAAGGTCGAAGTGACATTGCTGCCGGAGCCGTCGGTGACGGTGTAGCTGACGGTCGGCACCGTGCCGTTGTAATTGGCGTCTGGCGTGAAGGTATAGGCGCCGTTCGCTCCGATCACCAGGGTGCCGACGTTGGCGATGGTCGCGGAGGTGCCAGCGGTGTAGGTAGTTTCACCGATGGTGAAATTGACCACACTGACCGGGCCGTCGACGCTCGAGGTGCCGGTGAGAACGCTGCCGGTCACCGGGGCATCTTCAGTGGTGGTCACGTTTTCACTGAGGTCGGTGAAGCTGTCATCGACCGGCGTGACATCGATGGTCAGGGTCGAAGTGACATCGCTGCCGGAACCGTCGGTCACGGTGTAGCTGACGGTCGGTACTGTGCCGTTGTAATTGGCGTCCGGGGTGAAGGTATAGGCGCCGTTCGTTCCGATCACCAGGGTGCCGACGTTGGCGATGGTCGCGGAGGTGCCAGCGGTGTAGGTAGTTTCACCGATGGTGAAATTGACCACACTGACCGGGCCGTCGACGCTCGAGGTGCCGGTGAGAACGCTGCCGCTGATGGCGGTGTCTTCGCTGGTGGTCACGCTTTCGCTGAGGTCAGTAAAGCTGTCGTCGACCGGGGTGACGTTGATGGTCAGGGTCGAGGTGACATTGCTGCCGGAACCGTCAGTGACGGTGTAGCTCACCGTCGGCACCGCGCCGTTGTAGTTGGCGTCTGGGGTGAAGGTATAGGCGCCGTTGGCCCCGATGACCAGGGTGCCGACATTGGCGATAGTCGCGGTTTGGCCGGCGTTGAAAGTGCCAGTAACACCGTCGATGGTGAAGTTCACCACGCTGACTGGACCGTCGACGCTCGAGGTGCCGGTGAGGACGCTGCCGCTGACGGCGGTGTCTTCAGCGGTGGTTACGTTTTCACTTAGGTCGGTGAAGCTGTCATCAACCGGAGTGACGTCGATGGTCAGGGTCGAGGTGACATTGCTGCCCGAACCGTCGGTGACGGTGTAGCTCACCGTCGGCACCGCGCCGTTGTAGTTGGCGTCTGGGGTGAAGGTATAGGCGCCGTTGGCCCCGATGACCAGGGTGCCGACATTGGCGATAGTCGCGGTTTGGCCGGCGTTGAAAGTGCCAGTAACACCGTCGATGGTGAAGTTCACCACGCTGACTGGACCGTCGACGCTCGAGGTGCCGGTGAGGACGCTGCCGCTGACGGCGGTGTCTTCAGCGGTGGTTACGTTTTCACTTAGGTCGGTGAAGCTGTCATCAACCGGAGTGACGTCGATGGTCAGGGTCGAGGTGACATTGCTGCCCGAACCGTCAGTGACGGTGTAACTCACGGTCGGCACGCTGCCGTTGTAATTTTCGGCTGGCGTGAAGGTATAAGCGCCATTTGCGCCGATCACCAGAGTACCGACATTGGCGATGGTCGCGGTCTGGCCGGCGACGTAGGTGGTATCACCGATGGTGAAATTCACCACGCTGACCGGACCATCGACACTCGAAGTACCGGTGAGGACACTGCCGGTTACCGGGGCATCTTCAGCGGTGGTCACGCTTTCGCTGAGGTCGGTGAAGCTGTCGTCGACCGGGGTCACGTCGATGGTCAGGGTCGAAGTGACATTGCTGCCGGAACCGTCAGTGACGGTGTAGCTGACGGTCGGCACGCTGCCGTTGTAGTTGGCGGCTGGCGTGAAGGTGTAGGCGCCGTTGGCTGCGATCACCAGGGTGCCGACATTGGCGATGGTCGCGGTGCTGCCGGCGGCGTAGGTGGTTTCACCGATGGTGAAGTTCACCACGCTGACTGGGCCGTCGACGCTGCTCGTGCCGGTGAGGACGCTGCCGCTGACGGCAGTGTCTTCCTGGGTGGAGACCGTCTCGCCGATGTCGGTGAAGCTGTCGTCGACCGGGGTGACGCTGATGGTCAGGGTCGAAGTGACGTCCGTGCCCGAACCATCGGTCACGGTGTAACTCACGGTCGGCACGCTGCCGTTGTAATTGGCGTCCGGGGTAAAGGTGTAGGCGCCGTTGGCGCCGATCACCAGGGTGCCAACGTTGGCGATGGTCGCGGTGCTGCCGGCGGCGTAGGTGGTATCACCGATGGTGAAGTTCACCACGCTGACCGGGCCGTCGACGCTCGAGGTGCCCGTCAACACACTGCCAGTCACCGGGGCATCTTCAGCGGTGGTCACGCTTTCACTGGCATCGATAAAGTTGTCGTCGACAGGGGTGACGTTGATGTTCAGCGTCGAGGTTGAGCCGTCGGTGACGGTGTAGCTGACGGTCGGCACCGTGCCGTTGTAATTGGCGTCCGGTGTGAAGGTGTAAGCACCGTCGGCCCCGATCACCAGGGTGCCAACGTTGGCGATGGTCGCCGTCTGGCCCGCGGTGAAGGTGCCAGGAACACCGTCGATGGTGAAGGTGACCACGCTCAGGGCGTTATCGATGTCGCTGTCGTTGCTCAGCACATTGCCGATCGCGGTGGTGTCTTCAGCAATGGTTTGGGTGTCGGCAGTCAAAACGCTCGGATCATCGACCGCTGTCACGGTGAGGTCCAGCGTGCTGCTCGAGCCGGTGTTGGTGGTGTACGTGACTTGCGGTACGGCACCGTTGTAGTTGGCATCCGGAGTAAAGGTGTAGTTGCCATTGGCACCGATGGTCAACGTACCGACGCCGACGATGGTCGCTGTCTGGCCTGCGGTGAAACTGCCGGTCACGCCGGCGATGGTGAAGCTGGTGACGCTGAGCGGTGTCTCGGCATCGCTATCGTTGTTCAGTACGTTGCCCGTCGCGACGCTGTCTTCGGCCAGAGTGCCCGTATCCGCGGTCAGTACACTCGGAGCGTTGAAGGTCGTGATGGTCGTGGTGTTCTGGTTGCCAGTATCGAGCGTAGTGGGAGCAGCCGTGGACTCAAGACCGGTGGTTGGGAAGCCGATGGTCGGGTCGACGCGGCCAGCCGTGGCGTCGAGCATGACGAAGCTGTGACCGCCCCCGGCGGCACCACCCGAACCTGCGGCAGTCGGGCCCGCGGCGGTGGCTTCAAGGTCTTTGGTCGGGTCGGCACCGGCGGCAATGGCCTGTTGCAGCTCTTCAACGGACGGCGCGGCTTGTGCGGTGGCGGCTGCCAGGTCAGCACTGGAGTCCGGCGCGTCAGCGCTCCATTGGGTGTCGCGGCCCAGGTCCAGGGTGCGGCCATCGGCCAGTTCCAGGGACACGGCACCGGAAAGGCCAGTGTCGATCTGGTCCCCGGCGAACAGTTTGTCGCCTTCAACGAGAACGCGGCGGATGCCCTCTGGGGACACCACGAAAACTTGACCGACAATGCTTTTGACGATGGCAACAACACTGCTCATTGAAGACTCTCCGGGGTGTCACGTTCAGTTGACTTCCATAGACCTGATGGCGCCTACGCCGACCAGACTGGACGTTCATTGCAAAATAGATGCACAAGTTTGACGCTGCAATTCGTCAATATTTTGGCTATATTTTTTCGCTATTAACTTTATGCCAAACTATTGACCTTCTTGGAGCCATCCTAAACAATCGTCCCAGTAATGTCACATTGATATTTGAGCTGTGACCCTGTCTTCGGTATGTGATCCAGTTCCGCTTTTGAGCTTTCCGACATACGGTCACTCCGCTTGCCATCTTCCGACACCGCGCGCTTTTCAGCCGTGATTCAAGACAAGAAGTCCTGGGAAATTCCTACAATGCGTTCGCCTTTGTTCATGGCTCTACCTTTCGCCCTCGCCGCGTCTTTCGTCCAGGCGCAATCCTTACCAGAAGCCATGCAACAAGCGCTGGATGTCCATCCGGAGGTCCAGGCCGGCGTCAACAGCCGGCTGGCGGCTGATTATCAGTTGAAGGCGGCGAAAGGCGGGTACTTGCCACGGGTCGACCTGCTGGGCGGATATGGTCGTGAAGGCACCGATAGCGTGACGACGCGAGACGGCAGCAACAATCACTTCGAAACCCTGAATCGCAGTGAATCGAGCTTGCGACTGACCCAAATGGTTTTTGACGGTTTTGCGACGACCAGCGAAGTCGGGCGTCAACAAGCCACCGTCAACTCCCGTGCCTATTCGCTGCTGAGTACTTCCGAGCGTACCGGCTTGACCGTGGCCCAGGTCTATCTCGACGTGCTGACCCGTCGCGAATTCGTGCGCCTGGCCGAGGACAACCTCAAGAGCCACCAACGCATTTACGACCAGATCCAGCTGCGCACCCAGCGTGGCGTCGGCAGCGGCGCCGACCTCGATCAGGCGGAGGCGCGGATGGCCCAGGCGCGCAACAACCTGATCACCGAGCAGACCAACCTGGCTGATGCCGAGACCAACTACCTGTCCGCTGTCGGCCAGATGCCCGATCAACTGGAGCGCCCGGCGAGTTTCCTGGCGCTGATGCCGGCCAACCTGAATGAAGCGCGCGCGCAGATGCTGGAAAACAGCCCGATCCTGCGCTCGGCCGAATCCGACATCGCCGCCGCCGAAAAGCAGTACGACACAGCCAAGTCGACCTTCTACCCACGCTTCGATGCTGAGCTGGGTCGCACCGCCGACAACGATATCGATGGTCAGAACGGCCACAACAACGAATGGCAGGCCATGCTGCGCATGCGCTTCAACCTGTATGCCGGCGGCAGCAACAAGGCCGACCTGGAATCCAAGTCCTACCTGTCGAACCAGGCGCTGGACATCCGCAACAACTCCCTGCGCCAGTTGAATGAAGAACTTGGCCTGGCCTGGAACGCCCTGAACAACGCCAATGCCCAGGTGCCGATCGCCCAGCAGTACGTTGATCACAGCACCGCCGTGCGTACCGCTTACCAGCGTCAGTTCACCCTCGGCGAGCGCTCCCTGCTCGATTTGCTCGACAGCGAGAACGAGTTGTTCTCCTCTTCTCGCCGTCTGGCGGAGATCAAGAACATTCAGTTATTTACTCAGTACCGAATCAAGGCGACCATGGGCGAGTTGCTCAAGAGCCAGGGAGTGGTCGCACCATTGGCATCCGTTGTGCAGAACGACGTGAAGCCCAAGGTCCAATTGCCCGGTATGAATTGAGCAGGACCTTCATTGTTCAATTGTTAGCCAAGAGTGCCGAGCGTGGAATCAGAAGTCAGTCGGGTTCAACTCATTCATGATCCGCGCGCGTTGCATGACGATCCGTTGCTGGATGGTCTGCTCGCTCTTTGCATGCTGCACCAGAAACCGGCCAGCGCGGCCATGCTCACCACCGGCCTGCCACTGCCCGAGCAGCGTTTGAGTGTCGAGCTGCTGCCACGTGCGGCGGCTCGCGCGGGGCTGCAAGGTCGGGTGCTGCAGCGCAAGCTGGAGGATATTCCAGCGATTGCCATGCCGGCATTGTTGCTGCTCAAGGACGGTCGCAGTGCCGTCCTGCTCGGCTGGCAAGGCGAAGATCAGGTACGGGTGCTGCTCAGCGAAAGCGATGGCGGTGAGTCCCTGGTCAGCCGCGAGCTGCTGGCCGACGACTACACCGGCAAGGTCTTTTTTGCCCAACCGCAGCACAAATTCGACGTCAATCACGGCACGCTGATTCCGCGTGCGCGCTCGTGGTTTCGCGACACTCTCAAGCGTTCGCGCTGGTTGTACGCCGACGCCATTGCCGCCAGCTTCCTGATCAACATCATTGCCATGGCCGCGCCGTTGTTCGTGATGAACGTCTACGACCGTGTCGTGCCGAACCAGGCCGAAGCGACGCTATGGGTGCTGGCCGTCGGCATCTCTGGTGCGTATCTCTTCGACCTGATCCTGAAAAGCCTGCGCAGCCTGTGCCTGGACCTGGCCGGCAAGAAAACCGACCTGATTATCTCGGCCACGCTGTTCGAGCGCATCGTCGGCATGACCATGAAGTACCGGCCGGCACGGGTCGGCAGTTTTGCCCAGAACATCCATGAATTTCAGAGTCTGCGCGATTTCCTCGCCTCGCTGACTCTCACCAGCCTGATCGACCTGCCGTTCACCCTGCTGATATTCATGGTTATCGCGATCCTCGGCGGCCATCTGGTGTGGATACCGGTGCTGGCATTCCCGATCGCCCTGGCCATCGGCTATGCGTTGCAGAAACCTCTGGTAGCGACCATGGAGCGGACCATGGCGCTGGGGGCCGAGCGTCAGTCGAGCCTGATCGAAACCCTGGCCGGGCTGGATGCGGTAAAGGTCAACAACGCCGAAAGCGAGCGCCAGTATCAGTGGGAACAGACCATCGGCACCCTCAGTCGCCTTGAATTGCGGGTGAAGATGCTGTCCGGCCTGGCGATGAATATCACCTTGCTGATCCAGCAACTGGCCGGGGTGATCATGATCGTCTTCGGTGTGTACCAGATCATCGACGGTCACCTGAGCATGGGCGGCCTGATTGCCTGCTACATGCTCAGTGGCCGTGCGCTCAGCCCGCTGGCGTCGCTCTCAGGATTGCTGACCCGCTATCAGCAGGCACGGGTGACCATGACGTCCGTCGATCAAATGATGGAACTGCCCCAGGAACGCAATTTCGAAGAGCGCCCGCTCAGCCGCAAGATATTGCAGGGCGCCATTGAATGCCGCCAGCTCAATTTCACCTACCCCCAACAGCAGAACCTGGCGCTGAAGAACATCAATCTGTCGATTCAGCCCGGTGAGAAAATCGGCATCATTGGCCGAAGTGGCTCGGGCAAGAGCTCGCTGGCCAAACTGCTGGTAGGGCTCTATCAGCCCGATGATGGCTCGCTGTTGGTCGATGGTGTGGATATCCGCCAGATCGACGTCAGCGAGCTGCGCTACAACATCGGCTATGTGCCCCAGGACATTCAGCTGCTTGCCGGCACCTTGCGCGACAACCTGGTTTCCGGTGCGCGGTATGTCGAGGATGAACTGGTGCTGCAAGCGGCAGAGCTGGCCGGTGTCCACGAATATGCGCGCCTGCATCCGCAGGGTTATGAGCTGCAAGTGGGCGAGCGCGGGCAGAACCTCTCCGGCGGCCAGCGGCAGAACGTGGCCCTGGCCCGTGCGCTACTGCTCAATCCGCCGATCCTGCTGCTCGACGAACCGACCAGTGCCATGGATAACACCGGTGAAGAGCGCCTCAAGCAGCGTCTGGCAGCCGTGATCGAAAACAAGACCGTGGTGCTGGTGACACACCGGGCATCGCTGTTGTCGCTGGTGGATCGGCTGATCGTGATCGACCGCGGGCAGATACTCGCCGACGGCCCGAAAGCTGCGGTGATGGAAGCGTTGAAGAAGGGGCAGATCAGTGTTGCTTAAGTCGGGTAAGGGTTCGATCCTTCGCTACTTCAAGGGCTCCTCTTCGCTCCAGGGCCAGCCGCTGCCGGAGGTCAACAAGGCGTTGATCGAAGATGCGCCGCGTGTGGTGCGGCTGACGATCTGGGCGATCATCGCGTTCTTCGTCTTCCTGATGCTCTGGGCCAACTTCGCGGTCATCGACGAAGTGACCAAGGGCGATGGCAAGGCGATTCCATCGTCGAAGATCCAGAAAATCCAGAACCTTGAGGGCGGTATCATTTCCGAGCTGTTCGTCAAGGAAGGCCAGATCGTCGACGCCGGTGCACCGCTGCTTCGCCTGGACGACACGCGATTTGCGTCGAACGTTGGTGAAACCGAGGCCGATCGGTTGTCGATGGTGCTGCGGGTCGAGCGCCTGAGTGCCGAGGTCGACGATCGTCCGCTGAACTTCCCCGAGGATGTACTCAAGGCTGTGCCAGGTCAGGCCAAGAGCGAAGAGTCGCTCTATATCAGCCGCCGCCAGCAGTTGCACGACGAAATTGGCGGCTTGCAGGAGCAGTTGATCCAGCGCCAGCAAGAGCTGCGCGAGTTCACCTCCAAGCAGGCGCAATACCGCCAGCAGTTGGGCTTCCAGCGTCAGGAAATCAGCATGTCCGAGCCATTGGTGGCCCAGGGCGCGGTATCACCGGTGGAAGTCCTGCGCCTCAGGCGTGCCGAAGCGGAGACCCGTGGCCAACTCGACGCTACCACCCTGGCTATACCCCGAGCCGAGTCGGCGATCAAGGAAGTACAGCGCAAGATCGACGAAACTCGCGGCAAGTTCCGTAGCGAAGCCCTGACCCAACTCAATGAAGCACGCACCGATCTGAACAAGGCCCAGGCCACCGGCAAGGCCCTGGAAGACCGGGTCAGCCGGACGCTGGTCACCTCGCCGGTGCGGGGTATCGTCAACAAGCTGCTGGTCAATACCATCGGCGGGGTTATCCAGCCAGGCAGCGACCTGGTGGAAATCGTGCCGCTGGACGACACCTTGCTGGTCGAGGCGAAGATCCGCCCGCAGGACATCGCGTTCCTGCACCCGGGGCAGGAAGCGACGGTGAAATTCACTGCCTATGACTACACCATCTACGGCGGTCTGAAGGCCAAGCTGGAACAGATCGGTGCCGACACCATTACCGACGAAGACAAGAAAACCACCTACTACATCATCAAGCTGCGCACCGACCGCAGCCACTTGGGCACCGACGAAAAGCCCTTGCTGATCATTCCGGGGATGGTGGCTTCCGTGGACATCATCACCGGCAAGAAAACCGTCCTCAGCTACCTGCTCAAGCCGATCATCCGCGCGCGGGCCGAGGCGCTGCACGAGCGCTAGATCTTTAGTGGATTCACTGGCCCCATCGCGGGCAAGCCCGGCTCCCACAAGGTTCGTTGTTGAAACACGATCATGTGTTTGACAAAAAAACCTGTGGGAGCCGGGCTTGCCCGCGATGGGGCCAGTAAAAACACCACAACCCTGTCAGTAAGTGACAAATAACGTCACTCCGCAATCCACACAGTCCCTTAGCAATCGCCATATCGTTATTCATTAACGGTATTTAAAATTCAATTCTTATACCTATAAAGTCAACCTCCTGCGTACCTGCCGACCAATCGGCGCGCCGCACGACACGAACCAACACGGGACCTCCGTGAGTTTCTGATCGACGCGCGCGCCATTGAGCGTGCCGTGCGTGGGAGTGATTTATGTCTGCAGCCTCAGCTTCGCCAAGCATCGCGCCACAATTCTTTGAAATCCGCCCGTTCAGCGGAGCGGTGGGCGCCGAAATCCTCGGCCTCGATTTGTCCCGCCCGATCAATGATCAGGACTTCGCACGCATTCACCGCGCGCACCTCGACCATCATGTGGTGGTGTTCCGCGACCAACGCATCACCCCCGAACAGCACATCGACTTCAGCCGTCGTTTTGGCGTATTGCAGATCCACGTGCTCAAGCAGTTCCTGCTGGCAGGGCATCCGGAAATCCTCATCGTTTCCAACATCGTCGAAAACGGCCAGAACATCGGCCTGGGTGATGCCGGCAAGTTCTGGCATTCCGATCTCTCCTACAAACAACTGCCGAGCCTGGGCTCGATGCTGCATGCCCAGGAGCTGCCCTCGGAGGGCGGCGACACCTTGTTCGCCGACATGCACAAGGCCTGGGACAACCTGCCCGAGGCGCTGCGCAAAGCGGTGGAAGGCCGCTCGGCCGCGCACTCCTACACGGCGCGTTACAGCGAAACCAAATTCGAAGGCAACTGGCGCCCGACCCTGACCCCGGAGCAACTGGCCCAGGTCGCGGAAGTCGTCCACCCGGTCGTGCGGACACACCCGGAAAACGGCCGCAAGGCCTTGTTCGTCAGCGAGGGGTTCACCACCCGCATCGTTGGCCTGCCGGAGGACGAGAGCCAGCAACTGCTGGCCGAGCTCTACGCCCACAGCGTGTTGCCGCAAAACATCTACCGCCATCAATGGCAGCCCCATGACCTGGTGTTCTGGGACAACCGTTCGCTGATCCACCTTGCTGCCGGATGCCCTAGCCATCTGCGCCGCAAGCTGTATCGCACCACCATCCAGGGCGACGCGCCTTTCTGAATTGCCGGAGAATTGATCATGTCCAAACGTCTGCCCTTTGCACCCCTGGCCGCCGCCATCGGCCTGGGTTTCAGTCTGATCGCCGGTAGCCTGGTGGCGCCGACCGTGGCCCATGCCGAAGGTGAAATCCGCATCGCCGAACAGTTCGGCATCGTCTACCTGCTGCTCAACGTGGTGCGCGATCAGAACCTGATCGAGAAGTACGGCAAGCAGGAAGGTATCGACATCAAGGTCGACTGGACCCAGCTCTCGGGCGGCGCGGCGGTCAACGATGCGCTGCTGTCCGGCTCGATCGACATTGCCGGTGCCGGTGTCGGCCCGCTGCTGACCATCTGGGACCGCACCCACGGCAAGCAGAACGTCAAGGCCGTGGCTTCCCTCGGTAACTTCCCGTACTACCTGGTGAGCAACAACCCCAAGGTCAAGACCATTGCCGATTTCACCGAGAAGGACCGCATCGCGGTGCCGGCGGTGGGTGTTTCGGTGCAGTCGCGCTTCCTGCAGTACGCGGCGGCCAAACAGTGGGGTGACAAGGAATTCAACCGCCTCGACAAGTACACCATCGCCGTTCCGCATCCCGACGCCACGGCGGCGCTGGTGGCTGGCGGCACGGAGCTGAGTGGGCACTTCTCCAACCCGCCGTTCCAGGATCAGGCGCTGGAAAACCCCAATGTACACGTGGTGCTGAACACTTATGACCTGCTCGGCCCGAACTCACCGACGGTGCTGTTCGCCACCGAGAAATTCCGCAACGAGAACCCGAAAACCTACAAAGCCTTCATCGAAGCGCTGACCGAGGCCGCACAGTTTGCGCAGAACGATAAAGGCGCAGCAGCGGACACTTACATCCGCGTGACCAAGGCCAAAATCGACCGCGCCGCGTTGCTGAAAATCATCGACAACCCGCAGTTCGAGTTCAGCGTCACGCCGAAGAACACTTACCCGTTGGCCGAGTTCCTCTACCGTGTCGGCGCGATCAAAAACAAACCGGACTCGTGGAAGGATTATTTCTTCCAGGACGCCAAGCCGCTGCAAGGGAGCTGACCGAAATGAACGCCCCTTTGCAAGGCCACACGGTCAGCAATCCGATCGCGGCAGCCCAGGCGCTGCTATCGGTCGATAACGTCAGCCTCGAGTACCGCACGCCGCAGCGGGTGGTGCGGGCGACCCATCAAGTCAGCTTCGAGATCGACCCGGCGGATCGTTTTGTCCTGCTCGGGCCTTCCGGTTGCGGCAAGTCGACCTTGCTCAAGGCCGCTGCCGGCTTCATCCAGCCCGTGGAAGGCGAGATCCGTCTGCAAGGTCAGCGCGTCGATGCGCCGGGGCCGGACCGGATCGTGGTGTTCCAGGAGTTCGATCAACTGCCACCGTGGAAAACCGTCAAACAGAACGTGATGTTTCCGCTGCTGGCCTCGAAAACCCTCAAGCGCAAAGAGGCTGAAGCGCGGGCGTTGCACTATCTGGAGAAGGTCGGTCTGGCGGCGTTTGCCGATGCCTATCCGCACACCTTGTCCGGTGGCATGAAGGCTCGGGTTGCCATCGCCCGGGCGCTGGCGATGCAGCCGAAAATCCTCCTGATGGACGAACCCTTCGCCGCCCTCGATGCGCTGACCCGACGCAAGATGCAGGAAGAACTGCTGCTGCTCTGGGAAGAGGTGCGCTTCACGCTGCTGTTCGTCACGCATTCCATCGAAGAGGCGCTGGTGGTGGGTAACCGCATTCTGTTGCTGTCACCGCATCCGGGGCGAGTGCGGGCGGAAGTGCACAGCCACCAATACGATTTGCACAGCCTCGGCGGTGTGGCGTTTCAGGAGTCGGCGCGCCGCATTCATCGGCTGTTGTTCGACGAAGGTCAATCGCCGCAAGCCGAGCATGAGCTGGATTTCGCTGACATCCGCATCGCGTATTGATCCCGTTGAGAGGAGGGCCCGATGAGCCATTTATCATCCCCGCGTGAAGCGTTCGAAACGGTTTTGCAGCCACTGACCAGCGTGCCGCTGGAGCGTGAACTACCCCTTGGGCAACGCCTGTGGCAACAGGGTTGGTTGCGTAAAAGCCTGATCCTGGTGTTGCTCGCTGTGCTCTGGGAGGCTGTTGCGCGCTATCAGAACAACGATCTGCTGCTGCCAAGCTTCTTGCAGACCGCTCACGCGCTGTACGACGGCCTGCTCAGTGGCGAGTTGCTGGGCAAGGTGTGGATCTCGTTGGTGGTGTTGCTCAAGGGTTACCTGATCGGCATCGTCCTGGCGTTTGGCCTGACGACGCTGGCGGTGTCGACACAATTCGGTCGCGACTTGCTCAGTACCCTGACTTCGATGTTCAACCCGTTGCCCGCTATCGCGCTATTGCCGCTGGCGCTGTTGTGGTTCGGCCTGGGGCAGAACAGTCTGATTTTCGTGCTGGTGCACTCGGTGCTTTGGGCCTTGGCGCTGAACACCTACGCCGGGTTTCTCGGCGTCTCGGAAACACTGCGCATGGCCGGGCGCAACTATGGTCTCAAGGGCATGCGTTTTGTGCTGTTCATCCTGATCCCGGCGGCGCTGCCGTCGATCCTCGCCGGGTTGAAAATCGGCTGGGCGTTTGCCTGGCGGACGTTGATTGCTGCCGAGTTGGTGTTTGGCGCGACCAGCGGCAAGGGTGGGTTGGGCTGGTATATCTTTCAGAATCGCAATGAGCTGTACACCGACAAGGTGTTTGCCGGCCTGGCGGTGGTGATTCTGATTGGGTTGCTGGTGGAGAACCTGGTGTTTGATTCGTTGGAGCGGGTGACGGTGAAGCGCTGGGGGATGCAGCGCTGATCGCATGCCTCTGTAGGAGCTGCCGAAGGCTGCGATCTCTTGATCTGCTAGCATTGCACCTGGATCAATCCTGATCGGCCATGAGTGCCCTGCATGCAACTCCCGGACATGAACCTGTTGGTCGCCCTCGACGCCTTGCTCGACGAGGGCAGTGTGGTGGGGGCGGCGCGGCGGATGAACCTGAGCCCGGCGGCCATGAGCCGGACGCTGACGCGCATCCGCGAGGCCATTGGCGACCCAATCCTGGTGCGCGCCGGCCGCGGCCTGGTGCCCACACCCAAGGCGCTGGAATTGCGCGAGCAAGTGCGCAGCGTGGTGGAGCAGGCCGGGTTGCTGTTTCGGTCGGCCGATGCGGTGGAGCTGAGTTCGCTGCGGCGGCGGTTCAGTATTCGGGCCAATGACTTCTTTGTCGGTGTCTACGGCGGCAGGTTGTTCGACACCCTCGACCGGCAGGCGCCGCACTGCGAATTGCGTTTCGTCCCGGAAGGCGATGGCGATGATGAGGCCTTGCGCGAAGGGCGGATCGATCTGAGCGTCAGCAACACACGGCCGTTGACCCCGGAAGTGAAGGTTCAGAACCTGTTTTCCACCCACTTCGTCGGCCTGGTGCGCGAGGATCATCCGCTGCTGGACGAAGAGATCACGGCTGAGCGCTATGCCGGTTATTCCCATATCAGCATGTCCCGGCGCGGCATTGCCCGGGGGCCGATCGATACCGCGCTCAATGCCCTGGGCCTGGAGCGGCGGGTGGCGGTGATCGCGCCAAGCTTTCATGCGGCGATGTTTGCCTTGCCCGATTCCGACCTGATCCTGCCGGTGCCCAAGGAAGCCTTGCTGAGTGTGCGGCGGCTGGGGTTGAAACTGCGCTCATTCAACCTGCCGATTCCGTTGCCGACCCTGATGCTGACCCAGGCCTGGCACCCGCGCTTCGACAAGGACCCGGCGCACCGCTGGCTGCGTGAAACCCTGAAAACCTGCTGCGATGAGACGTGGCTGGCGGCTCAACCTGAAGGTCACCACTGAACCCCTGTGGGAGCGAGCCTGCTCGCGAAGGCGTTGGGTCAGTCAGTATCAATGTTGAATGATAAACCGCATTCGCGAGCAGGCTCGCTCCCACAGAGGTCCTTCATCATTGCGTCTGGCGCACTTATAACCTGCCAATAAGTTGATTTTCGTCAGGCATCACGCTTTTTAGAATGCTTCGGTCTTTCCACGCCGGAGCTCGCAGTACATGACTTCCCTTACGGTCACGGCACCCGTTGCTGCAGCCGCACCGCCGGTCTTCGGCCCACGGATCATCATCGGCCTGGTGGGCGTGCTGCTGGCGGTGCTGGTGTCGGGCCTGAACGAGATGGTGACCAAGGTCGCGCTCGCCGACATCCGCGGTGCATTGGCCATCGGCTACGACGAAGGCACCTGGCTGGTCGCCTGTTACACCGCGACGTCGGTGGCGGCCATGGCGTTTGCGCCGTGGTGTGCGGTGACGTTCTCGTTGCGGCGTTTCACCCTGTGCGCCATCAGCCTGTTCACCCTGTTGGGTGTGTTGTGCCCCTTCGCCCCGAATTACGAAAGCCTGCTGTTGCTGCGCACCTTGCAAGGCCTGGCGGGCGGCGCACTGCCCCCCATGTTGATGACCGTGGCCCTGCGGTTTCTGCCCGCCAACGTGAAATTGTATGGCCTGGCCGGTTATGCCCTGACGGCGACGTTCGGCCCGGGCCTGGGCACGCCATTGGCCGGGCTGTGGACCGAATACGTCGGCTGGCAATGGACCTTCTGGCAAATCATCGCACCGTGCCTGATTGCCATGGCCGCGGTAGCGTATGGCCTGCCCCAGGACCCGCTGCGCCTGGAGCGCTTCAAGTCCTTCAACTGGCGCGGATTGCTGTTGGGCTTTCCCGCCATCTGCATGCTGGTGATCGGCATCCTGCAGGGCAACCGTCTGGACTGGTTCGAGTCGAACCTGATCTGCGGATTGCTCGGTGGCGGGCTGTTGCTGCTGGTGCTGTTTTTGAGCGGCGAGTGGTCGCAGCCGATACCGTTTTTCAAGATGCAAATGCTCGGCATCCGCAACCTGTCTTTCGCCCTGCTGACCCTGGCGGGCGTGCTGGTGGTGTTGCAGGCGGTGATCATCATTCCGTCCAGTTACCTGGCGCAGGTCCAGGGTTATCGCCCGGTACAGACCGCACCGATCATGCTGCTGGCGGCGCTGCCGCAATTGATCGCACTGCCGTTGGTGGCGGCCCTGTGCAACTTTCGCTGGGTTGATTGCCGCTGGGTGTTGGGCATCGGCCTGGGCATGCTGGCGTTGTCGTGCGTCGGCGGCTCACAACTGACGTCCGCGTGGATTCGCGACGATTTCTATGTGCTGCAATGGCTGCAGATTTTCGGTCAGCCCATGGCGGTGTTGCCGCTGCTGATGTTGTCCACCGGTAGCATCAACCCAATGGAAGGGCCGTTCGCATCGGCCTGGTTCAACACCGTCAAAGGCCTGTCGGCAGTCATCGCCACCGGGGTGATCGAAGCGCTGACCACGGCCCGTCTGCATTTTCACTCGACCATGCTGGTCGATCGCCTCGGCAACTCGCCGCTGGCCGAGCGCGACAGCGCAAGTCTCGCTCATCGTCTGCATGAGCAAGCGCTGGTGCTCACGTCCTCTGATCTTTACCTGTGCATGGCCGGTCTCGCCGTGACCTTGATCCTGCTGATTTTCTGGCTGCCGACGCGGATCTATCCGCCGCGCACACCGACCTGAATGCTCCACTGAAACAGAAGGTTTTTATGAACACCCAAGCAAAGCAGAAAGTCGCGGTGGCCGTGGCCGTCGCATTGGCCGTCGGTGGGGCGCTGTACCTGGCAATGCCCGGCCTGTTCGGTAAGCGTACCCAGCAGAACACCAACGATGCTTACGTCTCGGCGGATTTCACCTTGGTCGTGCCGCGGGTCGCCGGGTTTATCAAGGAAGTGCTGGTCGAGGACAACCAGCAGGTCAAGGCGGGGCAGTTGCTGGCGCTGATCGACGACCGGGATTTGCGCGCCGCCGCCCAGGCCGCCGACGCCGAAACGCTGGTGGCCAGGGCGCAACTGCAAAACGCCCGGGCGACTCTGGAGCGCCAGGCATCGGTGATTGCCCAGGCGCAATCTTCGGTGGTTTCGGCCAAGGCGGAAATGGCCTTTGCCGAGCATGAATTGAACCGCTACAAACACCTCGCCGGGGTGGGCGCCGGCACGGTGCAAAATGCGCAACAGGCGCAAACGCGCATCGACCAGGCCGGCGCACGTCTGGCTAACGCCACGGCAGTGCTGGCGGCGGAGCGCAAGCAGGTGGAGATCCTGACGGCCCAGCGCGATGCGGCGCAAGGCGGTCTGAAGCGGGCGCAAGCGAAGCTGGAAATGGCCAGCTACGAGTTGTCCTATACGCGGATCGTGGCGCCACAGGACGGCATGGTCGGAGAACGCGCGGTGCGGGTCGGTGCCTACGTGACGCCGGGCAGCAAGATCCTCGCCGTGGTGCCGCTGGCGCAGGCTTATGTGATGGCCAATTTCCAGGAAACGCAACTGACGGATGTGCAGCCGGGGCAGGCGGTGCAGGTGCGCGTCGACAGCCTGGGCGGTGCGGCACTCAACGGTCGTGTCGAAAGCATTGCACCGGCCACCGGGGTGACGTTCGCCGCGATCAAACCGGACAATGCCACCGGCAACTTCACCAAGGTGGTGCAGCGGATACCGGTGAAGATCGTGCTGGAGCCGGGGCAGTCGCTGGCCGAGCGCTTGCGGGTGGGGATGTCGGTGGAGGCGAGTATTGATACGGCCACCGCCGAGGCGAAAGAGGTTGTTCAGCGATGAAGATATTCGTTGATCGCGCTGACGCCTTCGCGAGCAGGCTCGCTCCCACATTCAAACGCATTCCCCTGTGGGAGCGAGCCTGCTCGCGAAGAGGCCTGTGGCAGCCACTCACCTTCAGTGCCTTGCTCGTCATGAGCCTCAGCGCCTGTACCGTCGGCCCCGATTTCCAAAAGCCCGAAACCCCACAAATCACCGAATGGACAAAACCATCAAAGGCAGCCACCAGCCAGGCCATCGCCGAAACAATGGCCGAGCGCTGGTGGGAAGTGTTCCACGACCCGAAACTCTCGGCCTTGAGCCAGCGCGCCCTGACCGACAACCTCGACCTGAAGCTGGCCGGCAGCCGTTTGCAGCAAAGTCGTGCGGTCCGCCGGGTCATCACTGCCAACCGCTACCCCAACACGGCCGCCAGTGGCAGTTACGGGCGCAATCGCAGCAGTGCTGAAGGCTTGAACGACCCGTCGGGACACAACGGCCAATCCGCTTTCAACCTGTGGAATGCCGGCTTTTCCGCTTCCTGGGAGCTCGACTTCTGGGGCCGCGTGCGTCGGGAAACCGAAGCAGCCGACGCCACCTTGGAGGTCGCCGAGAACGACCGGCGTGGTGTGCTGCTGTCGGTGCTGGCCGAAACCGCCCAGGACTACATTCAATTGCGCGGTGTGCAGAACACCCGGCTCGTCACCGAACAGAACCTCGACGTCGCCCGCCATAGCCTGAAGCTCTCGCAACTGCGCCTGGCCGACGGCGTCGCGACGGATCTGGATGTCGCCGAAGCCGCCGCGCAGGTGGCGGCCATCGAATCGCGCCTGCCCGCGCTGGAGCAGCGCCAGTGGCAACTGATCAATGCCTTGAGCCTGTTGATGGGCGAAGCACCCCAGGCATTGGCGGCGGAGTTATCCACAGACGCCCCGGTGCCACAAACGCCCCGCCAGGTCGCCATTGGCTTGCCCTCGCAACTGGCTGAGCGTCGACCGGACATTCGCCAGGCCGAAGCGCGACTGCATGCCGCCACGGCCAGCATTGGCGTGGCCAAGGGGGATTTCTATCCGCGAATCATCCTGTCGGGGAACATCGGCTCCCAGGCCATGCAGCTGAGCGATTTTGGCTCCTGGGGTTCGCGTTCATTCGGGATCGGCCCGCAATTGAGCTTGCCGTTGTTCGACGGGGGCCGATTGCGTGGTGTGCTCCAATTGCGTGAAGCACAACAACAGGAAGCGGCCATTGCCTATCAGCAAACCGTGTTGCGCGCCTGGCATGAAATCGATGACCAACTGACCGCCTACAACGCCAGCCAATTACGCCGCGACAGCCTCGCCGAAGCCGTGCGTCAGAACCGCATTGCGCTGGACACCGCGCAACAGCAGTACGTGGAGGGCGTGGTGGATTTCGTCACCGTACTCACCGTGCAAGGGGCGTTGCTGGCCACCCAGGAGCAGTGGGTCGAGAGCTCGACCGGCGTGTCGCTGGCGGCCGTCGGGTTGTACAAGGCGTTGGGTGGGGGGTGGGAGTCGGTGTATCCGTTGAGCGAGACGGCGCAGCGTTAATACACAGGCAATGATGGCCATCTGCTTGACGCTAGTCACCGCTGTCGTAGACTCCGTGGATCCGAAAGGGAGTGCGGTCATGCGGATTTTCTGTGTGTTGGGGTTGGGATGGGTCCTTGTCGCGAGCGTTGCCCAGGCGCAAACGCCTGGGGTAGACGATCCGCTTGCACAAATGGATGCAGGCGCCAGTGCTGCGACCAGCACCGAGGCCCGTGGTGTATTGCGCGCCAGGGACCAGGCTGTACTGGCCAGTGAGGTGCCCGGGCGGATTGTCGAATTGCCATTCAGCGAGGGGGAGTCGTTCAAGAAGGGCGATACTCTGGCGCGGTTCGATTGCTCGGCCTATCAGGCGCAGCTCAATGCCGCTCAAGCGGCCAGCCGTGGCGCAGGTGAAGAACTGGCGCACAACCGGCAACTGGCCGCGCTGAATTCGGTCGGGCGTTTCGAAGTGGCACGTGCCGAGGCCAAGGTCAGCGAAACCCAGGCGCAGTCCCAGGTGTATCAAGTGCAGGTCAAGCGTTGCAGCGTGCTGGCGCCGTTCGATGGCCAGGTCGTCGAGCGCAAGGTACAGCGCTATGAAAGCGTTCCTGCCGGCGCGCCATTGCTGGACGTGGTCGATAATCGCACCCTGGAAATCCACCTGCTGGTGCCCTCGCGCTGGATGGCCCGACTCAAGCCCGGCCAGACCTTCAGTTTTGTTCCCGATGAAACCGGCAAGCCGTTGGACGCGACGGTCAAGCGCCTGGGCGCGCGAATCGATGAAGGCAGTCAGACCTTGCTGCTGGTGGCCAGCGTGCCCGATGCCAGTGGGTTGCTGGCGGGCATGAGCGGCACAGCGCATTTCGCGGAGTTCAAGTGAACGCGCCGGTGAGCGGCGGTGCCGAACAGGTGTTCGCACGTTTTCTTGATCTGGAGCGCCAGACCCGCGCAGCCCGAACGCCCGCCCAATTGGCCTACAGCCTGGTCAATGATGGCCAGGCACTGTTTGGCTTTCGCCATGCGGCCCTGTTGATCGCCGGGAAGGTGCAGGCCGTGACCGGTGTCAGCGCGGTGGAACCGAATTCGCCGTTTGTCGCGTTCGTCGAGCAGGCGGTGGCGCAATTGTTCAAAGGCGAGCAGTTGCAGCAAGCGCGGGTCATTGCCGCCGACCTCCTCAGCGAATCGCTGCAGATGGAATGGCAAAGCCTGTCGGCTGCGCAGGTGTTCTGGCTACCGCTGATCGATCGCCAGGGCGCAGTGTTCGGCGGATTGTGGCTGGCCCGGGATGTTCCGTGGAACCCTGGCGAACAAGTGCTGCTGTCGCAATTGGGCGATACCTACAGCCACGCCTGGCAGGCGTTGCAACCGCGCAAGCCGTGGCGCCTGCGCTGGACGCGCAAACGCCAGGCATTGCTGGTGGCAATGCTATTGCTCGGGCTGTTGATCCCGGTGCGCCAATCCGTTTTGGCGCCAGCCGAAGTGGTGCCGCTCGGTGGTCGGGTGGTGGCGGCGCCGCTGGACGGTGTGATAGCCGAATTCCTGGTCAAACCCAACCAGACGGTGAAGGCCGGCGACCTGTTGCTGCGCTTCGAAAGCACCACGCTCAAGGCTCAGGCCGATGTCGCCGGACGCGCCCTCGGGGTTGCCGAGGCGGAACTCAAGGCCAACTCCCAGCGCTCGTTCGCCGATGCCGAGTCCAGCTCGAAACTGGATTTGCTGGCCGCCCGGGTCGAACAGAAACGCGCCGAGCGTGACTACGCCCGTGAGCTGCTCAAACGCAGCGAAGTGCGCGCCGAGCGCGATGGCATCGCGGTATTTGCCGATGCCGAGCGCTGGACCGGCAAGCCCGTGCAGACGGGCGAGCGGTTGATGGAAATCGCCGATCCGGCTCAGGCGCAATTGCGTATCGAACTGGCCGTGGGCGATGCGATTTCCCTGGAGCCCGGTGCCGAGGTCGCCTTGTTCCTCGACAGTGACCCGCTGCAACGGCATCTGGCCAGGCTCGAACGTTCGGCTTATGAAGCGCAGCCCACGGCGGGCGGGCAATTGGCCTATCGCCTGGATGCGATTTTCGACGCGGTACCCCCGCGCATCGGTTTGCGCGGCACGGCGAAAATCTTCGGTGACCGGGCGCCGCTGGCGTTGTACCTGCTGCGTCGACCCCTGGCCGGTTTGCGTCAGAGCGTGGGCCTGTAAATGAGCCTGCCCGGCCTGCGTGCCGACCTGCAATTATCCCCGGCAGCGCCGGCACTGGACGGCGCGCCCTGCTGGACGCTGGCCGACCCGGTGCGGGGGCGTTACTTCAAGCTCGGTACCACGGCCATGCGATTGTTGCGCCACTGGTCACTGGGTGAGCCCGAGCAAGTCCTGCAAGCGGCCAATCGCGAGCCGGGACTGGCGCTGGACGCTGCAGATCTTGAGCAGTTGCTGGTGTTCTTGCGCGGCCACGACCTGATTACCGCCCTCGATCCCCAGCAGCGAGCCAGTTACAGCCTTAAAGCGGCTGCCCAGCACCAGAGTCTGTGGCAGCAGCTGCTGCATCAATACCTGTTTTTTCGTATTCCGCTGTGGCGTCCCGAGCGTTTTCTCAACCGTGCCTGGCCATGGCTGGAGCGCTTTGGCCCGCGGGCGCTGCGCTACGGATTGCCCGCTGTGCTGGGGTTGGGGGTGTTTCTGGTGTCGCGGGACTGGCAGCGGTTTATCGCGACCTTTCCGCATTTGTTCAGCCTTGGCGGAGCATTGGCGTTTGGCGTGGCCCTGTTCTTCGCCAAGCTCTGCCACGAATTCGGTCATGCGTTCATGGCCAAGCGCGCCGGGTGCCGGGTTCAGAGCATGGGCGTGGCGTTCATGGTGCTGCTGCCGATGTTCTATACCGATGTCAGCGATGCCTGGCGGGTCAATGATCGCAAGGCCCGGTTGCTGATTGGCGCGGGCGGTGTGCTGGCCGAGTTGCTGTTGGCGTGCATGGCCTTGCTGGCGTGGTCGTTGCTGCCCGACGGGCCGGCTCGCACCGCGGCGTTCATGCTCGCCAGTGCTACGTGGATCACGACGTTGGTGGTCAACCTCAACCCGTTCATGCGCTTTGACGGTTATTTTTTGCTCAGCGATTTCTGGCAGGTCGATAACCTGCAAGGCCGGGCGTTTGCCTTGTGCCGTTGGCGCCTTCGCGAGTTTTTGTTCGGCTACGGTGCCACGGCGCCGGAGCCTTGGTCGCCGACGATGCAACGGCGTTTGCTGATCTGGGGGTATGGCTCGTGGTTATGGCGCGCGGCATTGTTTTTCGGGATCGCTCTGGCGGTCTACCACCTGTTCTTCAAGGTGTTGGGGATCTTCCTGATGCTGGTGGAACTGGTGTGGTTCATCTTTCTGCCCATCATGAGTGAATGGCGCCAGTGGTGGAGCCGCCGCGAGCAGGCGCATGGGCCGCGGGTGCTGCTCAGCAGCCTGGTGGTGTTCGGGCTGTTGCTGCTGCTCATCCTGCCGTGGCGCAGTGCCGTCGAGGTGCCGGCCATGCTCGAAGCGGGACGGGTCAGCACCTTGCATGCGCCAGTGGCAGCACGGATCAAGGCTGTGAATGTCTATGACGGGCAGGCGGTGGCGCAGGGCGATGTCCTGATCGAACTGGAGTCTCCGGATCTCGATTCGCGCCAGGCCATCGCGCGCCGGGAGATCGAGATTCAGCAGTTGCAGATGCGTCGTCAGGCCGGCCGCAGCGAAACGGCTTCCGATGCCGGGATCGTCGAGCAGCGCCTGGCCGAAGCGGTCGCGGAATACCGGGGGCTGGCGGCTCAGCGCGAGCGTTTGCTATTGCGCGCGCCCCATGCCGGCACCGTGCGTGACCTGCTGCCGCAATGGGCGGTGGGGCGCTGGCTGTCGACCCGGGAGCCGCTGGCCCGGGTTGTCGAGCGGGGTGTGCGCTTGCGCGGCTATCTGGCCGAGGCAGAGCTCTGGCGCGTGGCACCGGGTGCTACCGGACGGTTTATCGCGGACGATCCGATGCACCCGGCGATTGCCGTGCAGTTGAGCGAAATCGATACCAATGGTGCGGCGTTTGTCGATCAGGAGGCGCTGACGTCCGATCACCACGGGCCGATTGCCGTGCGCCGCGATCAGTATCAACGGGCCGAGCCGGTACAGGCGCAGTACGGTGCGCGGTTGATGACCCTCGAACCGGCGCCGACGCCGGTGCAGCCATTGCGTGGCGTGGCAGTGTTGCAGGGCAGCGGCGAGTCGTTATTGGGGGTCGCCTGGCGGCGCATGGCGGCGCTGGGGGTCAGGGAAAGCGGTTTTTAAGGAGAGCGACGATGGCGAACAACAGTGCTGTGGCAGCCGAAGGCTTGGTGGTACGGCCTTCGCTAGCCAGTGACGGGCCTTTTTTGCAGCGCCTGTATCAATCGGCCCGACCGGACCTGCAATGGATCGACGACAGCGTGGAGGTGGTCGAGCAGGTTGTGGCCCAGCAGTTCCAGGTGCAGGAGCAAGGTCTGGGTGAAAACTTCCCCAATGCGATGCATTACGTGGTTGAGAAGCTTGGCACTGCGATCGGCGCGTTGAGCACTGATTTCGGGGCGAACGAGATCCGCGTGCTGTATCTGGCCTTTATCCCGGCGGCGCGGGGGCAGGGGTATGGGCGGGCGGTACTGCAGGGGGTGCAGAAAGCCGCCCAACAGATTCGTTGCCCGGTGGCGACGGTGGTCTGGGCCAGCAATCCCCATGCGCTTGGGCATTACCTGGCCCTGGGCTTTGCCGTGCAGGAATACAACGTCGCGGCAAAACGACTGGTGTGGTATCCGCAAGGCTGAAGGCACTGCGAGCCAGAATAGGGTCAGTTGAAGGCGATGTAGAAGTAGCCTCGCTGCGGATCACGTCCCATCGACGGCACCCGGGAAACGAAAATGTTTTCCACTTTGCCCAGTTCCGGCAATTGCAGCGTGCATAACCCGTCCACAAAATCGGTCGGGACCAGGCTGTTGAGCTCGACACTGAATGGCATGCGCTCACTGTTGCGCATGCGGGCGCGGGGTGAGTCCTCAAGGTGTTCGATCTGCACCGACAATTCGCTGCCGTCGGGCAGGCGTAGGG
This sequence comes from Pseudomonas sp. PDM27, assembly GCF_019219205.1. Lineage (NCBI taxonomy): Bacteria > Pseudomonadati > Pseudomonadota > Gammaproteobacteria > Pseudomonadales > Pseudomonadaceae > Pseudomonas > Pseudomonas sp. PDM27. The sequence goes on from NZ_JAHUWF010000012.1 coordinate 26,562, forward strand.
CGACGGTCTGACCCAGCAGGGTCTGGAAATGATGGCTTTGAACCGCTTGCAACATGATCAGGCTCCGAAAAGTGAACAGTGCCGGGGGCGCGCGGCCCCCGGCGAACCCTCAGCCACGCGATGGAAAATACCCTTGCAGAGCGATGCTGAAGTTGATGACCAGGAACGGGTTCATCACGCTCATGGGCTGGGTCCCGCCAGTGGAGGCAATCTCACCGGTGACGGTGGTGCTCACGCCCTGGAGTGCCACTGCCGTTGCTCCTTGTTGATCCGAATAGATATTCGCCGTCCCCGGTCCGCCACTTGAAGCGCCGATGAACGAGTTGGTTGCCGTTGGCACGTTCACGGGATTGCTCGCAGGGTTGGCCAGTTGCAGGGTCGTGGTGGCGGTCAGTCCGGACATCTGGTGGGTGTGGTTGGGCATGTTGGCGATGGTCGCGGTGACGTTTTCGGTGCCGGAAATCTCGCCAATGGTGCGCGTGCTGAGATTGGTGCCGGTGCCTTGGGCCATCGGTAATCGACCTTGCAGGTTGGGTAGCATGAAGGTGGTCTGGCCGTTGCCGCCGTAGTTCACGCCAATCAGCGAGAACAATGCACTCCATTGCGAAATGCTTAACGTCTGGCCATTGCAAAGGGCCCAGTTCTGGGGGGCGAAATCAAAGGCGAAAGGCTGGATAGTGCCGATAAATACTTCCATGAATCCTCATCCTTCAGGTTGGTGGTTGGCGCGCCACGCGGCTGCCAGACACTGGGGTGTCGACTCCTTTTCCTTTACGTGGCTCGGTCACGCCACGCCACAGCGTAGACGCAGATTATGGGTGTCGTGGCGAGGCTGTGTTTGCCCGATGGACGCATGGGTTGCGCAAAGCTCTGTATCAAGCTGGTTTAGCTTCAAATTGATATCAAAACACCACTAGTCGAAACTTCAGCGATCGACTACGCTTTGTCCTACAAAAAGGACTTAATGCCATGGTGAAGGAATTGCACCAGTTCCACTTTATTTCCGGTTTGCCACGCTCAGGCTCGACGCTACTTTCTGCCATTCTTTTGCAGAACCCGCGTTTCCATGCCGGAATGACCAGCCCCGTGGGTTCCCTGTTTTCCGGTGTTCTGGACCAGTGCAGCGCTGGCAGCGAGTTCGGCGCGGTGATCGACATCGACATGCGCCGCCGCCTGTTGCGCGGTCTGTTTGATTCCTTCTACGCCGACAAGGCCGACAAACCGGTGGTGTTCGACACCAATCGCCTTTGGAGCGCCAAGCTGCCGGCCATCAACGATCTGTTTCCCAAGGCCAAGGTGATTGCCTGTGTGCGCAATGTCGCCTGGATCATGGACAGCATCGAGCGTCTTTACCGCGCCAATCCCTATGAAAACACCAAGCTCTTCGGCGATGCCGTCGAGCGCAACACCGTCTACAGCCGTTGCGAAACCCTGGCCCAACGCAATCGCCTGGTGGGTTTTGCCTGGGCGGCGCTCAAGGAAGCCTATTACGGCGAACACGCCGACTCCTTGCTGATCATCGACTATGACCTGCTGACCCAGGCACCGGAGCGGGTGTTGCGGCTGGTCTATGACTTTATCGACGAGCCCTGGTTCGAGCACGACTTTGAGCACCTGGCGTACGACGCCCCGGAATTCGACCAGGCCCTCGGGGTAACCGGCCTGCACAAGGTCAGACCCAAGGTTGCCGTACAGGCCCGGCGCACCATTCTGCCGCCGGATCTGTTCAAGCAATACTCAGATTTGTCCTTTTGGCTCGATGGCTCTGCCAGCGCCGCCAACGTCATTCGTATGAAGTCCGACGCCGCGAACATTTGATCGCGGCGTTTTTCATTGATGCGTTACGTACATTCGTTCGAATTCGGGTGAGCAGCATGTGGTGGAGCATTTTTGGCGGAGCAAAGGCAAAGTCGCGGGTAACCGAAGGCCAGCGGACGCCAGCGGCGCCCATGATCATGTCCCTGGAACCGCGCATGCTGTTCGACGGTGCCGTCGCCGCCACAGTGGCCGATACCGCCGCCCAGGCCGACAGCCATTCCACAGCCGATGCCGCCAAGGCGCCGACCGCCGAGCGCCCGACGGCGAGCAAGGATACCCACGGCCAGGCCGATGCCACGCCGGCGGCCAGTCCCGTTGCGGTGCCGGGGCAGAGCGTGGTGTTCGTCGACTCCCGGGTGAAAGATGCCGACAGCCTGCTTACAGGCGTCGCCCCCGGGACCCAGGTCGTGAAACTGGACGCGGGCAAGGATGGGCTGCAACAGATTGCCCAATACCTGGATCAGCATCAGGGCATCAGCTCGGTGCAGATCATCGCCCACGGTAACGCCGGCGACCTGTGGCTGGGCAACAGCTATCTGTCGGCCGACAACGTCGCCGCCCGCAGCGCGGTGCTGGCGGAAATCGGCAAGGACATCAACGCCGGCGGCGACATCCTGATCTACGGCTGCTACACCGCCGAAGGCGAGCGTGGCCTGAGTTTCGTCGATTCGCTGGCGCAAATGACCGGCCGCGATGTAGCGGCTTCGAACAACCGCACGGGTATTGGCGGTGACTGGGATCTGGAAATCGCCACCGGCAACATCGAGAGCGCCAACGTCCTCTCGACCATGGCCATGAGCGACTATCAGTGGGGCCTGGCCACCTGGACCGCCACCAACAACGCCAACACCGGAGTCGGTTCGTTGCGCGCAGCGCTGGCCTCGGCGCAGAACGGCGATATCGTCACCTTCAACAGCAGCATGACGGTGCAGTTGACGTCCGAGTTGCTGATCAACAAGAACATCACCGTTGATGGCGACTTGAACAACGACGGTGCGGCCGACGTGATTCTTGACGGCCAGTACAGGACTCGAGTGATTGAAGTGGCGTCCGGCAGCACCGTGACCCTCGATGGCCTGGTGATCACCCGTGGCCTGGTGTCGGGTACGGGCGGCAACGGTGGCTACGGTGCCTCGGGCGCGATGGCCGGGGGGATTTTCAACGCAGGGATTCTGACCCTGAACAACGTTACCGTGACCTCCAACGCCGCTTCTGGTGGCGGTGGCGGCGGCGGTGTCACCGGCGCTTTTTACGGCGGTGGTGGGGGCGGTGGCGGCGGTTTGGGCGGCCAGGGCGGCGGGCATGGCGGTTCGGCAGGGCCGGGTACCGGCACATTGGGCGGCCAGGCGGGCGGCGGCGGTGCCGGGGGTTACGGCGGCGGTTATGACGCCACCCACATGGGCGGTCGCGGCGGTACCACCACTGGCGGGGCTGGCGGCGTAGGCGTTTCCTATTACAGCAACGGCGGTAACGGTGCGACGGCCACCAATGGCACGATTTCCATTGGCGGTGGTGGCGGCGGAGCCGGTTGGGACAAGGTGGGTGGCGCCGGTGGCAATGCGGTGGGCGGGATCTACAACGCCAGCAGCGGCACCATGACCATCATTGGTACGTCGACCATCACCAACAACATTGGTGCCGGCGGTGGCGGCGGTGGTGGTGGTGGCCAGGGCAGCAATGCCTCCAATGGCGGCGCGGGCGGCAGGGGCGTCGGTGCGGTCTGGAACAAAGGCACGCTGCTGATCACGGCCGCCAACTTTGCGGCCCTGGCGGGTAATGCTGCGGCGAGCGGTTCCGGTGGCGTTGCCCTGGGTGGTGGGACCACCGGCACCTCGCCAACCTCCGTAGCGACAATCTACAACGATGGCGGCACACTCAACACCGCCTATGCACCGCCACCGACCGCGACCATTGTGGTGTCGGACAATGCACTGAAAATCGGCGAAACCTCGCTGGTGACGATCACCTTCAGTGAAGCGGTGACCGGTTTCACCAATGCCGATCTGACCATCGCCAACGGCACCTTGACCGCGGTAAGCAGTAGTGATGGCGGCATCACCTGGACAGCAACGTTCACGCCGTCCGCCAGTATTTCCGATACGACCAACGTCATCACCCTGGACAACACCGGGGTGATAAACGGTCTGGGCACTGCCGGCGTCGGCACCACCAACTCCAACAACTACACGGTCGACACCGTACGCCCGACCGCCAGCATCGTGTTTACCGACACGGCGCTGAGAGTCGGCGAAACCTCTCTGGTGACCATCACCTTCAACGAAGCGGTCAGCGGTTTCACCAATGCCGACCTGACCATTGCCAACGGCACCTTGACCTCGGTGAGCAGCAGCGATGGCGGCATCACCTGGACGGGGACTTTCACGCCGAGCGCGAGCATCACCGACACGACCAACCTGATCACCCTGGACAACACCGGGGTCAGTGACCTGGCGGGCAACGCCGGCAGCGGCACCACCGATTCGAACAATTACGCCATCGATACCGTGCGGCCAACGGCGACCATCGTGGTGGCGGACAACGCGCTGAAAATCGGCGAAACCTCGCTGGTGACGATCACCTTCAGTGAAGCGGTCAGCGGTTTCACCAACGCCGACCTGAGCATTGCCAACGGCACCTTGAGCGCGGTCAGCAGCAGCGACGGCGGGATCACCTGGACCGCGACCTTCACACCTTCCGCAAGCATCAACGACTCGACCAACCTGATCACCCTGAACAACACCGGGGTCAGCGATCTGGCGGGCAATGCCGGTAGCGGCACCACCGATTCGAACAACTATGCGATTGATACGCTTCGTCCGACCGCCACCATCGTGGTGGCGGACAATGCGCTGAGAATCGGCGAAACCTCGCTGGTGACCATCACCTTCAGTGAAGCGGTCAGCGGTTTCACCAACGCCGACCTGACCATTGCCAACGGGACTCTGACAGCGGTGAGCAGCGGCGATGGCGGCATCACCTGGACCGCGACTTTTACCCCCACCGCCAGCATCACCGACACGACCAACCTGATCACCCTGGACAACACCGGGGTCAGCGATGTGGCGGGCAACGCCGGTAGCGGCACCACTGATTCGAACAATTACGCCATCGATACCGTGCGACCAACGGCAACCATCGTGGTGACGGACAATGCGCTGAGAATCGGCGAAACCTCGCTGGTGACCATCACCTTCAGTGAAGCGGTCAGCGGATTCACCAACGCCGACCTGACCATCGCCAACGGCACCCTGTCTGCGGTGAGCAGCAGCGACGGCGGCATCACCTGGACGGCGACCTTCACACCTTCCGCGAGCATCAATGACACGACCAACCTGATCACCCTGGCCAACACCGGCATCGCGGATCTGGCGGGCAACGCCGGCAGTGGCACCACCGATTCCAACAACTATGCGATCGACACGGTGCGTCCGACCGCCACGATTGTGCTGGCCGACACAACACTGACAGCAGGTGAAACTTCGCTGGTGACCATCACCTTCAGCGAAGCGGTGAGCGGATTCACCAACGCCGACCTGACCATTGCCAACGGCACCCTGACTGCGGTGAGCAGCAGTGACGGCGGTATCACCTGGACCGCGACCTTCACGCCAACCGTCGGCGTGAGTGACCCGAGCAACGTCATCACCCTGAACAATACCGGTGTGGCCGACATCGCCGGCAACACCGGCAGCGGCACCACGAGTTCCGGCAACTACACTATCGATACGGTGCTGCCGACAGCCACCATCGTGGTCGCCGACAATGCGTTGAAAATCGGTGAAACGTCGTTGGTGACCATCACTTTCAGCGAAGCGGTCAGCGGCTTCAGCAACGCCGACCTGACCATCGCCAACGGCACGTTGAGCGCGGTGAGCAGCAGTGATGGCGGCATCACCTGGATCGCCACCTTCACCCCGACTGTCAGCATTACCGACGCTACCAACCTGATCACATTGGACAACACCGGTGTGCAGGCTGCCGGCACCGGTAACGTGGGCAGCGGCACCACCGACTCCAACAACTATGCGATCGACACCGTGCGGCCAACGGCAACCATCGTGGTGGCGGACACGGCGCTGAGAATCGGTGAAACCTCGCTGGTGACCATCACCTTCAGTGAAGCGGTCAGCGGTTTCACCAACGCCGACCTGACCATCGCCAACGGCACCCTGTCTGCGGTGAGCAGCAGCGACGGCGGCATCACCTGGACGGCGACCTTCACACCTTCCGCGAGTATCAATGACACGACCAACCTGATCACCCTGGACAACACCGGCATCGCGGATCTGGCGGGCAACGCCGGCAGCGGCACCACTGATTCCAACAACTACGCCATCGACACCGTGCGTCCGACCGCCACGATTGTGCTGGCGGATACAACACTGGCAGCGGGCGAAACCTCGCTGGTGACCATCACGTTCTCCGAGGCGGTGAGCGGATTCACCAACGCCGACCTGACCATTGCCAACGGCACCCTGACTGCGGTGAGCAGCAGTGACGGCGGTATCACCTGGACCGCGACCTTCACGCCAACCGTCGGCGTGAGTGACCCGAGCAACGTCATCACCCTGAACAATACCGGTGTGGCCGACATCGCCGGCAACACCGGCAGCGGCACCACGAGTTCCGGCAACTACACCATCGATACGGTGCTGCCGACAGCCACCATCGTGGTCGCCGACAATGCGTTGAAAATCGGTGAAACGTCGTTGGTGACCATCACTTTCAGCGAAGCCGTGACCGGTTTCACCAATGCCGACCTGACCATTGCCAACGGCACCTTGACCTCCGTCAGCAGCAGCGACGGCGGCATCACCTGGACCGCGACCTTCACCCCGACCAGCGCCATCACTGACACCAGCAACGTCATCACCCTGGACAACAGCGGTGTGCAAAACGCCTCGGGCAATGCCGGCAGCGGCACCACCGATTCCAACAACTACGCCATCGACACCGTGCGTCCAACGGCGACCATCGTGGTGACTGACTCGGCACTGGCGGTGGGTCAGACATCGGTGGTGACTATCACGTTCTCCGAGGCGGTGACTGGCTTTACCACGGCCGACCTGACGGTGAGCAACGGTACTCTGAGCAATCTCAGCACCAGCGATAACATCACTTATACCGCGACCCTGACGCCGACGGCGGGCATCACTGATGCAACCAACCTGGTCACACTGGACAACAGCGGTGTGCAGGATGCAGCGGGTAACACCGGCAGCGGCACCACCGACTCCAACAACTACGCCATCGACAGCCAGCGCCCGACGGCCACCATCGTCCTGGCGGACGCGACCCTGAGTGCCGGCGAAACTTCACTGGTGACGATCACCTTCAGCGAGGCGGTGACCGGTTTTGACAACAGTGACTTGAGCATCGCCAACGGCACGCTCAGCGTAGTCAGCAGCAGCGACGGCGGGATTACCTGGACCGCGACGTTTACGCCAACCGCAGGCATAAGTGACGCCAGCAATATCATCACCCTGGCCAATACCGGCGTGACCGACATAGCCGGCAACACCGGCAGCGGCACCACCAATTCCGGCAACTACACCATCGATACGGTGCTGCCGACGGCGACCATCGTGGTCGCCGACAATGCGTTGAAAATCGGTGAAACGTCGTTGGTGACCATCACCTTCAGCGAAGCCGTCAGCGGTTTCTCCAATGCCGACCTGACCATCGCCAACGGCACCTTGACCTCCGTCAGCAGCAGCGACGGCGGCATCACCTGGACCGCGACCTTCACCCCGACCAGCGCCATCACCGACACCAGCAACGTCATCACCCTGGACAACAGCGGTGTGCAAAACGCCTCGGGCAATGCCGGCAGCGGCACCACCGATTCCAACAACTACGCCATCGACACCGTGCGCCCGACGGCGACCATCGTGGTGACGGACTCGGCGTTGAGCATTGGCGAAACCTCATTGGTGACGATCACCTTCAGTGAGGCGGTCAGCGGTTTCACCAACGCCGACCTGACCATTGCCAACGGCACGTTGACCTCGGTGAGCAGCAGCGACGGCGGCATCACCTGGACGGCAACCTTCACGCCTTCGGCGAGCATCAACGACACGACCAACCTGATCACCCTGGACAATACCGGGGTCAGCGACCTGTCGGGCAACGCCGGCAGCGGCACTACCGACTCCAACAACTATGCCATCGACATGGTCCGCCCGACCGCCACGATTGTGCTGGCCGACGCGACGCTGAGTGCCGGTGAAACCTCGTTGGTAACCATCACCTTCTCCGAGGCGGTGAGCGGATTCGACAATGCCGACCTGTCCGTTCCCAACGGCACGTTGAGCGCGGTGAGCAGCAGCGACGGCGGCATTACCTGGACGGCGACGTTCACGCCGAACGTTGCGATCAACGACACGACCAACCTGATCATCCTGGACAACAGCGGCGTCACCGATCTGGCCGGCAACGCCGGCACCGGCACGACAATTTCCGCCAACTTCACCATCGACACCGTGCTGCCGACGGCCACCATCGTGGTCGCCGACAACGCCTTGAACGTTGGCGAAACCTCGCTGGTGACCATCACGTTCAGCGAAGCCGTCAGCGGTTTCACCAATGCCGACCTGACCATCGCCAACGGCACCTTGACCTCCGTCAGCAGCAGCGACGGCGGCATCACCTGGACCGCGACCTTCACCCCGACCAGCGCCATCACCGACACCAGCAACGTCATCACCCTGGACAACAGCGGTGTGCAAAACGCCTCGGGCAACGCGGGCAGCGGCACCACCGATTCCAACAACTACGCCATCGACACCCAGCGCCCGACGGCGACCATCGTGGTGACGGACACGGCACTGAGCATCGGCGAAACCTCGCTGGTGACGATCACCTTCAGTGAAGCGGTCAGCGGTTTCACCAACGCCGACCTGACCATTGCCAACGGCACGTTGACCTCGGTAAGCAGCAGCGACGGCGGCATTACCTGGACTGCAACCTTCACGCCTTCGGCGAGCATCCACGACACGACCAACCTGATCACCCTGGACAATACCGGGGTCAGCGACCTGTCGGGCAACACCGGCAGCGGCACCACCGACTCCAACAACTACGCCATCGACACGGTTCGCCCGACGGCCACCATCGTCCTGGCCGACCCGACGCTGAGTGCCGGTGAAACCTCGTTGGTAACCATCACCTTCTCCGAGGCGGTGAGCGGTTTCGACAACGCCGACCTGTCCGTTCCCAACGGCACGTTGAGCGCGGTGAGCAGCAGCGATGGCGGCATCACCTGGACTGCGACGTTCACGCCGAACGTTGCGATCAACGACACGACCAACCTGATCATCCTGGACAACAGCGGCATCGCCGACCTGGCCGGCAACGCCGGTACCGGTACGACCAATTCCGCCAATTTCACCATTGACACCGTACTGCCGACAGCCACCATCGTGGTCGCCGACAACGCCCTGAACGTCGGCGAAACCACGGTGGTGACCATCACGTTCAGCGAGGCAGTGACCGGCTTCAGCAACGCTGACCTGAGCATCGCCAACGGCACCTTGAGCGCTGTGAGCAGCAGCGACGGCGGCGTCACCTGGACGGCGACCTTTACGCCCACCGCCAACATCACCGACGCCAGCAACCTGATCATCCTGGACAACAGCGGCGTGCAAAACGCCTCCGGCAATGCCGGCAGCGGCACCACCGATTCCAACACCTACGCCATCGACACCCAGCGCCCGACCGCCACCATCGTGGTCGCCGACACTGCCCTGAACGTCGGCGAAACCTCGCTGGTGACCATTACCTTCAGCGAAGCGGTGAGTGGTTTCAGCAACGCCGACCTGACCATCGCCAATGGCACCCTGAGCGCGGTGAGCAGCAGCGACGGCGGCATCACCTGGACGGCCACCCTGACACCGTTGGCTGCTATCACCGGCACCAGCAACCTCATCCAGCTCGATAACAGCGGTGTTCAGGATGCGGCGGGCAACGCCGGCAGCGGCACCACGGACTCGAACAACTACACGATCGACAGCCAACGCCCGACCGCGACCATTGTCATGGCCGACACCGACCTTCGTCCCGGCGAAACAACCCTGGTGACCATCACCTTCAGCGAAGCGGTCAGTGGTCTGGACAGTTCCGATCTGAGCGTCGCCAATGGCAGCTTGAGCGGGTTGAGCAGCAGTGACGGCGGCGTCACCTGGACGGCGACCTTTACGCCCACCGCCAGCATCACCGACACCACCAACCTCATCACTCTGGACAACACCGGTGTCACCGACGCGGCAGGCAACGCCGGGAGCGGGGTGACCAACTCGGCGAATTACCTGGTGCAAACCAGTGTGCCGACCGCCAGCATTGTGATCGCCGACACGGCGCTCAAGGCCGGCGAAACGACGCTGGTGACCATCACCTTCAGCGAGGCGGTGAGCGGTTTCAGCAACGCCGACCTGGCCATCGTCAACGGTACATTGAGCAACGTCAGCAGCAGCGACGGCGGCATCACCTGGACAGCGGTCTTTACGCCAACCTCGAACGTTACCGACGCCAGCAACCTGATTACGCTCGACAATAGCGGCGTGGCCAATGGGTCGGGCAACATCGGATCGGGCACCACCGATTCGAACGGTTTTGCCATCGACACCGCACTGCCCACCGCGACCATCGTGGTTGCCGACTCGCAGCTCGGCATCGGCGAAACCACCACTGTGACCATCACCTTCAGCGAAGCGGTGAGCGGTTTCGACCTGTCGGACATCAGTGTTGCCAATGGCACGCTGTCGAACCTGAGCAGCAGCGATGGCGGCGTGACCTGGACCGCGACCCTGACACCGACCGCCAATGTCAGCGATGCAACCAACCTGATCGTGCTCGACACCGGTCGCGTGCAGGACGTTGCCGGCAACTTCGGTGCGAGTATCGCCATCTCCAACAACTTCGCGCTCGATGCGACCCGGCCGACGGTGAGCATCGTGGTTGCCAACCCGAACCTCGGTATCGGCCAGACCACTACGGTAACCTTCACCTTCAGCGAGGCCGTCAGCAACTTCGATCTGACTGATTTGAGCGTGACCAATGGCGACCTGAGCAATCTCGCCAGCAGCGATGGCGGCAAGACCTGGACCGCGACGTTCACACCAACGGCCAATGTCACCGACCCAAGCAACTTCATCGCCCTGGACACCCGCAACGTCACCGATCTGGTGGGCAACACCGGCAACACGGTCGCGGTGTCGAACAATTACACCCTCGACAGCGAACTGCCGACCGCCACCGTCGTGGTCGCCAATCCGAACCTGGGCGTGGGCCAGACCTCGCAGGTGACCATCACCTTCAGTGAAGCGGTCAGCGGTTTTGATTTGTCCGACATCAGTATTGCCAACGGCACCTTGTCCGACCTGCGCAGCAGCGATGGCGGCAAGACCTGGACCGCGATGCTGACGCCGACCGCCAACGTCAATATCGCCAGCAATGCGATCAGCATCAACCGCGCCGGTATCAGCGACATGGCCGGCAACAGTGGCAGCGGCGTCAGCCAGTCCGGCAACTTTGTCATCAACACGGTGCCGACCTCGTCGGTTGTCGTCGTAACGGTAGACCCCGAGTTCCAAAGCAGCACCCCGGTGACGCTGCCCGATGTGCCTAACGTGCCGCTGCAACCGACCATTTTCACGCCTCCGACGGGCAACCTCACTTCACCATTGACCTTCCAGCCGTTGTTCGAACAACGGGTGATCGGCAACGGCATCCGGCCGTTGGGCGATATCTTCATGAACCACGGCGCATTGACCCCGAGTTTCATTGCACAGGTTTTCACCAGCAGTGACAGCGGAGGCGATGGCTCGGGGCATGGTTTCCTCGGTTTCGGTGGCGGCGACGGCGGTGTGTTCGGCACCAGCACGCTGTCGAGCCTGTTCAATCAGGACAGCAGTGCAGAGCGCGATTCGTTGAACGCCTTTGGCAGTCAGTCGATCAAGTCCGGCGATGTTTCCCAAGGCCTGCGTGGGGTATTTGGCGCACCGACCCTGGGTCAGCAATTGCAACAACTCAAAGACAACGAGCAGCAGCAGGTCGACAAGCTGGCCGCCGCTCTGAAGCTGGCCGGCATCAGCGAAATGCAGGCCTGATGAAAACTTTCACTTTTGATGCGGCACCCAGGGGCGATGCAAGGATGAAAAAAAGTCATAAGTTGTTCGGCGCCAGCCTGCTGTCGCTGGCGATCAGCGGATGCGCAGTCACCAGTGAGCCGATCGAACGCAGTGTCAGTGAGCAGCGGGCCAAAAGTGACCTGCAAGCCATGTACAAGGGGCAGGAGCCCCTTGGTGGCCCGTTGACCCTGCACCAGGCCATGGCCCGCGCGGTGAAATACAACCTCGAAGGCCGGTTGAAAATCATGGAAGAGGCCCTGGCCAAGCGTCAGCTCGACCTCGCCAGTTTCGACATGCTGCCGCGCATGGCGCTGGACGCCGGATACGTGGGGCGCAACAACGTCAACGCCTCCAGCAGCCAGAGTGTGCGCACCGGCACGCAGTCCCTGGAACCTTCGACCTCCCAGGACCGCGACCGTGATGTAGCGGACCTGACCATGGTCTGGAACGTGCTCGATTTTGGTGTCAGTTACATCAGCGCCAAGCAGCAGGGCGACCAGCGCCTGATCGTTCAGGAGCGTCGGCGCAAGGTGATCAATACCATCGTCCAGGACGTGCGCTCGGCGTACTGGCGGGCCATGGCCGCCGAACGCCTGCTCACACAGATCGACAGCCTGATGGCGCGGGTTGAAACCGCGCGCAACAACAGCCAGAGCATGAGCCAGCAACGCATTGGCGACCCGGTGCAGGCCCTCGGTTATCAGCGCTCGCTGATCGAGGCGACCCGCCAGCTGGAAGAGCAGCGCCGTGCGTTGTCACTGGCCAAGACCGAACTGGCAACCCTGATCAACCTGCCGATGGGCACGGAGCTGACCCTGGCGACCGATAACGGTTATGAGATTCCCGAGCTCAAGGTCGATCTGGCCAGCCTCGAACAGGAAGCCTTGACCAGTCGTCCGGAACTGCGCGAACAGGATTATCAGACCCGTATCAGTGCGGCCGAGACCCGCAAGGCCATGTTGCGCCTGCTGCCGGGCCTGGAGTTCTCCGCCGGCGGACATTACGACAGCAACTCGTTCCTGGTGGAGCAAGGCTGGGCCGATTACGGCGTCAAAGTCACCTGGAACCTGTTCAACGTGATCTCGGCTCCGGCGGCGATTGACGTAGCCAAGGCTGGTGAAGAAGTCGCCACGGCGCGCCGTCAGGCGATGTCGATTGCGGTGCTGGCGCAGTTGTATGTGGCCAATGCCAACTACCGCGAGGCCTTGCGCCAGTTCAAGACCAATCAGCAATTGTCGGACATCGACGGGCAAATCGTCGGTCAGTTGCGCAACCGTCACCAGGCGGACGGTATCGGCGAGCTCGATCTGATCCAGGGGGAACTCAACACCTTACAGGCCGATCTGCGTCGTGACCTGTCCTACGCCGACCTGCGCAACGCCTATGGGCAGATTTTCGCCAGCGCCGGTCTCGACCCGCTGCCGGATCAGGTGCAATCGACGCAAGTCCAGTCCATCGCCACGGCCCTGGCCAACCGCGAAGCGGCCTGGGCGGCAGGTGATATTACAGTGCCGGTGACGCATGCCCCGGTGCGCTGACGTGAAGGCCCCGACCGCCAGCGTCAGCCGGGCTCAGCGCGAGCGACGCAACGGTCATCGCGGCGCGGCCATCCTGCTGACCGGCCTGCCGGCGGCAGGCAAGTCGACCCTTGCGCAAGCGCTGCACGCCGAGTTGTTTGCCCGCGGACTGCAAAGCGTGGTGCTCGATGGTGATGGGCTGCGGGTGGGGCTCAACCGAGACCTGGGCTTTGGCGACAGCGATCGTCAGGAGAACATCCGCCGCGCCAGCGAACTGGCATCGTTGCTGGTGGAGAACGGACACATCGTGATCATGGCGATGATCGCGCCCTTGGTGGAATTGCGTGATGTGTTCGCCCGGCGACTCGGTGACGACTACCGGGAAGTCTGGTGCAGCGCGGCCCTGGCGGTGTGCGAGCAACGTGATCCGAAAGGTCACTATGCCCGTGCCCGACGTGGAGAGCTGACCGGCTTTACCGGGGTGTCTGCGCCGTATCAGGCGCCCGTCGATGCGGCGCTGGTGCTCGACACCGGGGTACAAACGGTCGAGGCCTGCCTTGATCGACTGCTGACCTGGCTCGCTGAATCCGAAGTGCTGCCCAGGTCCTGACCGATCGGCGTTCAGGGTTTCGACGACAAGTCAGCCATGCCCTTGAGCAACTCGATCGGCAACGGAAAGACGATGGTCGAGCTCTTGTCGCCGGCAATCGAACTCAGGGTCTGCATGTAGCGCAGTTGCATGGCCCCCGGTTGGCGGCCCAGCATTTCGGCGGCCTGCATGAGTTTTTCCGAGGCCTGCAATTCGCCTTCGGCGTGGATCACCTTGGCGCGCCGTTCCCGCTCGGCTTCGGCCTGCTTGGCAATAGCGCGGACCATCGACTCGTTGAGGTCCACGTGCTTGATCTCGACGTTGGCGACCTTGATGCCCCAGGCGTCGGTCTGGGCGTCGAGCACTTGCTGGATGTCCAGGTTCAACCGTTCGCGTTCGGCCAGCAGTTCGTCCAGTTCGTGTTTACCCAGCACCGCCCGCAACGTGGTTTGCGCCAATTGGCTGGTGGCGGCCAGGAAATCCTCGACCTGGATGATGGCCTTCTGCGGGTCGAGCACGCGGAAATACAGCACCGCGTTGACCTTGACCGACACGTTGTCGCGGGTGATCACGTCTTGCGGCGGCACGTCCAGCACCACGGTGCGCAAGTCGACCCTGACCATTTGCTGGACCACCGGAATCAGCAGGATCAGGCCGGGACCCTTGACCTGCCAGAAGCGCCCGAGCTGGAACACCACCCCGCGCTCGTACTCGCGCAGGATGCGGAACGTCGACCCCGCCAGTGCGATGAGCAACAGCAGCAGCGCGACAAGACCCAATTGCAAACCCATGACTATTCTCCGCCCGGCGCCGCGTCAGCCGCGGCCACTTGCAGCAGCAAGCCCTTGCGCCCCACCACCCGCACCTGTTGTCCGGGTTGCAGCGGCGTCGCGCTGAGCACTTGCCATCGTTCTCCTTGCAGATGAATCCAGCCGCCATAGGCGTTGCCGGCCTGCAAAGACGTCACTGCCGTCACGCTGCCGAGCAGCCCGGCATCACCACTGACGATGTGGCGCGGTCGGGTTTTCAAGGCGTGTATCACCAGGTAGATCAGTAGCAGCGCGCTGACCACTGCCAGGCCGATCATCAACGGCACGGGCACTTCGGTGTTGGACAGGATCACCGCGCCGATCACGAACATCACGATGCCGCCCAGGCCGATCACGCCGTAATTGGGCAGGGCCGCTTCGGCGATCAGGAACGCGATGCCGAAGGTGATCAGCCAGATCCCCACGGGATTTGGCACCAGCAACACAACCGTGTCGGCAGCGAAGGCCGATCCGCTCAACGCCAACAGCAACGCAATTGCACAACAACGCGTGTTCACCTGACCCTCCGGGAGAGTCGTGGAGTGGCTCTGAGTACAGTTTAGTTGAGCCTCGACCTGTATGAATTTTGCTCAATTGTCGTCGTCGGCCGATGGGCGGATTTCCCGCCGGATCACGCCGGTGGGCCTAGACTTTTACTACGCAAGCAACGCTTTAACCATCGTCTGCCAGCGATCACGGCGGACACCGAGGTGCATCATGCGTATGGCAAGAACCGTGCAGCGAAGCCTGGAAAAGGCTCAATGCGAATATGACATC
Source organism: Pseudomonas sp. PDM27 (assembly GCF_019219205.1). NCBI lineage: Bacteria > Pseudomonadati > Pseudomonadota > Gammaproteobacteria > Pseudomonadales > Pseudomonadaceae > Pseudomonas > Pseudomonas sp. PDM27. The sequence goes on from NZ_JAHUWF010000012.1 coordinate 42,199, forward strand.
GTCAGCCACCCCCACTCGGCCAGCAGCCTCGAAACGGCGCGGGTCGCCGGTATTCCTGCCGAACGGGTGGCCAAATCGGTGATCCTCGACGATCACCATGGGCACTACCTGATGGCCGTGCTGCCCGCCAGCCGTCACCTTGACCTGAGCAAGGTCCGCAGCAGCGGTGAGTGGCAGGTTTCCCGGGAAAGCAACCTGGCGCACCTGTTCGACGATTGCGAACGCGGTGCCGTACCGGCGCTGGGTGAGTCCTATGGGTTGGAGGTGGTCATCGACCCGCTGCTGACCCGGCAGAAAGACATCTATCTGGAGGCCGGCAACCACGTCAACCTGGTGCGCATGGACATGCCCGAGTTCCTGAAAATGGTGCCCCATGCGGAGGTGCGGGAGTTGAGTCATTAGGTCTGCAGCGTCTTCGCTGCCGTCATCGCGAGCAAGCTCGCTCCCACAAGGGTCTGTGTCGATCACAAAACCTGTGGGAGCGAGCTTGCTCGCGATGACCGCGTAGCGGTCCCTAAATTGGTCCCCAGGAGTTCGACATGGAAAACCCAACCCACAACCTCCCTTCGCTGTTCAAGCAACTCGGCCTGCCGGACGACGCCGAAAGCATCGATAAATTCATCGCCACCCATTCACCGCTCAAACCGGAACTGCACCTTGCGGATGCATTTTTCTGGAGCCCGAGCCAGGCGGAGCTTCTGCGTGAGGAGATACTCGATGACGCAGATTGGGCGGAGGTGGTGGATCAATTGGATGTGATGTTGAGGAAGGGGCGGGGGGTGTGAACCGTCATCGTCCGGGCGGCCACTGTCGAGAAGTATGGACCAGGGCGAGTATCCAGATGGCGTCCAGTCCCTGTTCATAAACAATGCGGTAACTCTGATGTGGAATCAGCTCGCGAGTGCCTGAAATGATCCCGGCAGGGCCGCTTTCCGGGTTTTGGGCAAGCCGGGATAGTGCATCGCTGAACCGGTTGTCCATGTCGATGGCTGCTTTCGGGTTAACGGCATGCAGGTAATCCCAAATGTCTGCACGGTCCTGTGCTGCTTCTTTCGTCCATATTATTTTCATTCTTGTCGCTCGGCCCGCCTGCGCCTGGCAGCGAACTCTGCCTCGATTTCATCATTTGTCAGCCCGTCGCCGGCGCGCATCGAAGCGCGTGCGGTGTCGACCTTGCGCTGCAGGAATGCTTCGTACTCGCGAGCCTCCCGTTGGGTTTGAACAAACTGACGCATCATTTCCCGGACGATTTGCGAGGCGGGGCGATGAGCGGCGTCTGCCTCTGCCATGAACTGTTCACGCAATTCAGACTCAAGTTTCATTGTAAAAACGGCTTGTTTAGACATGGCTGCCTTCTCGGTTGTCGTAATGACAAAGTATATACATCTTCAGTACGTTGGCTGATTCACCTCTATGGCTTCGCGACGGATGGCAGCCAATTTGTTTCAAAACTTGACGGAAAATCCTCTCCAATGCAATATTGATAGTTAGCAAACTAACAGTGTGTATTTTCCCTCGTGCCGAACAACCTCGACGTTCTCCAGATGAACATCAGCAGTGCCATGGTGGTGGCCGCCAGGCATTGGCGCAAAATCTGCCAGACCACGCTGGTCAACTATGGAATCTCCGAAGCCTGCGCCGTTCCGCTGTTGATGATCGGGCGCCTGGGCGAGGGCGTGCGCCAGGTGACGGTGGCGCAAGCCGCAGGGATGGAGAGCCCATCGCTGGTGCGCCTGCTGGATCAACTGTGCCATTCCGGATACGTCTGCCGGACCGAAGATACCCAGGACCGCCGCGCCAAATGCCTGAGCCTGACCGAAACCGGCCGGGAGCTGGTGCAGGCGGTTGAAGTGGAACTGGTGCGCTTGCGCCAGGAAGTCCTGGAAGGCATTGACCAGAGTGATCTGGAAGCTACGCTGCGGGTACTGAGAGCTTTTGAAGCGGCCACGCCGCCATCGGTGGCCAACTCTTGAACGGATTTTTTGCTGGCATGCCCCCGGCGCGAGACTGGTTCTATGGGGTCCGCACCTTCGCCGCCTCGATGATCGCGCTGTACATCGCCTTGCTCATGCAAATGCCGCGTCCGTACTGGGCGATGGCCACGGTGTACATCGTTTCCAGCCCGTTTCTCGGCCCTACCAGTTCCAAGGCGTTGTACCGGGCAGTCGGCACCTTTATCGGCGCTGCGGCGGCGGTGCTGTTCGTGCCGATGTTCGTGCAGAGCCCCTACGTGCTGGTGGTGGTGATTGCGCTGTGGACCGGCACGCTGCTGTTTCTGTCCCTGCATTTGCGCACTGCGAACAACTACGCCTTGATGCTTGCCGGTTATACCTTGCCGTTGATTGCCCTGCCGGTGGTGAACAACCCGCTGGGGGTGTGGGACGTGGCCGAGGCGCGGACCGAAGAAATCTTTCTCGGCATCGCCGTGGCGGCAGTGGTCGGTGCCATGTTCTGGCCGCGGCGCCTGGCGCCGGTGTTCAATGATTCGGTGAGCAAATGGTTTACCGATGCATCGACCTACAGCCTGCGTTTCCTCAGTCGCAACGTGCAGCCTGAAGAAGTCAGTGCGTTGCGCGCATCGATGGTCGCCACCTTCAACTCCCTGGAGTTGATGATCGGTCAGTTGCCACACGAAGGTTCGCGTCCGCAGACGGTGCGCAATACCAAGGAGTTGCGTGGGCGGATGATTCATCTGCTGCCGGTAGTCGATGCCCTCGACGATGCGCTTTATGCCCTGGAACGACGTACGCCCGAGCTTGTGGACAAGTTCGCGCCGTTGCTGACGGCCACCACCGAATGGCTCGCGCACAAGGATGCCGACCTCGACCGCTGGCAAGCACTCAAGGATCAACTGGAAGCCCTGCAACCCGCCCCCGAAGCGCTGGATGACCGCAAGCAGCTGCTGTTCTCCAATGCCATCTACCGTCTCGGCGAGTGGATCGATTTGTGGCAGGACTGCCGCAGCCTGCAATACGCCATCCAGTGCGAAAGCCAGGACAGCTGGCGCGCGGTGTATCGGCACTGGCGGCTGGGGCGGCTGTCCCCGTTTCTGGATCGCGGCCTGATGTTGTATTCCGCGGCCTCCACCGTCACCGCGATCATCGTGGCCTCGGTGTTGTGGATACTGCTCGGCTGGACCGATGGCGGCAGCGCCGTGATCCTGGCAGCGGTGGCGTGCAGCTTCTTCGCCTCGATGGACGACCCGGCGCCGCAGATTTACCGGTTCTTTTTCTGGACGGCGATGTCGGTGGTGTTCGCCAGCCTTTATCTGTTTCTGGTGCTGCCCAACCTGCATGACTTTCCGATGCTGGTGCTGGCGTTTGCCGTGCCGTTCATTTGCGTCGGCACCCTGACGGTCAAGCCGCAGTTTTACCTGGGCATGCTGCTGACCCTGGTCAACACATCGTCCTTCATCAGCATCCAGGGGGCCTACGACGCCGACTTCCTCAGTTTCGCCAACTCCAACCTGGCCGGTCCGATGGGGCTGCTGTTCGCGTTCATCTGGACCCTGATCGCCCGGCCGTTCGGGGCCGAGCTGGCAGCCAAGCGCCTGACCCGTTTCAGCTGGCGTGACATTGTCGGCCTCTCCGAGCCGGCCACGTTGTCCGAACATCGGCTGCTGGGCATAAAGATGCTCGATCGGCTGATGCAGCACCTGCCGCGCCTGGCCATGACCGGCCAGGACTCCGGCGTGGCGCTGCGGGAAGTGCGGGTGGCGCTGAATCTGCTGGACCTGCTCGCCCATACGCCGCGGGTCCTCGGTGTGCCGCAGGTGCTGCTGCGCCAGGTAGTCGCCGAGGTTGGCGAGTACTTCAAGGCCTGTCTCAAGGCCGGTGAGCGCTTGCCGGCACCGAGCCCGCTGCTGATGACCCTCGACCGCACGCGTCGCGCCCTCAGCGGTGCCGGCGATGACGAAACCCGTCGGCATCTGCTGCACGCCCTGAGCGGCCTGCGCCTGGCACTGTTGCCAGGTGTCGAATTCGTCGGTGCCGCCGAGCCCGAAGAACCGCTTCCCCATGGCATTGATGGAGCGCCTTTATGATCGGTGACCTGGATCTCAGCGGGGTGTTTCTGCCCACGCTGCTGGTGCTGATGGGCATTACCTATGTGTTGTACCTGTTGGTGCACGGGGTGCTGACGCGCCTGCACTTTTACCGTCTGGTCTGGCACCGGGCATTGTTCAACGTGGCCCTCTACGCCCTGCTGCTTGGCGCCGTGGACTCACTCAGTCGATACCTGATGACATGAAAAAACCCTTTCTAACCCTTGGTCGCGTGGTGTTGACCCTGCTGATCGTGAGCTTCGCCGTGGTCGTGGTCTGGCGCATGGTGATGTATTACATGTTCGCGCCCTGGACCCGCGATGGGCACATCCGTGCCGACATCGTGCAAATCGCGCCGGATGTTTCCGGGTTGATCCAGCAAGTGGAGGTGCGCGACAACCAGTTGGTCAAGCGCGGCCAGGTGCTGTTCAGCATCGATCCGGACCGCTTCAAGCTGGCACTGCGCCAAGCGAAAGCGGCTGTCGCCGACCGCGAAGAAACCCTGGCCCAGGCCCAGCGCGAGGCCAAGCGAAACAAGGGCCTCGGTAACCTGGTGCCGGGTGAGCAACTGGAAGAAAGCCAGTCGAAAGTGGCCCGCGCCCAGGTGGCCTTGATGGAAGCCCAGGTGGCGGTGGACAGCGCGCAGCTCAACCTCGACCGCTCGGTGATCCGCAGCCCGGTGGACGGCTACGTCAACGACCGTGCGCCACGGACCCAGGAGTTCGTCAGCGCCGGGCGTCCGGTGTTGTCGGTGGTCGACAGCAATTCGTTCCACATCGACGGCTATTTCGAAGAAACCAAACTGAACGGCATCCATATCGGCCAGAACGTCGACATCCGGGTGATCGGCGACAATGCACGCTTGCGCGGGCACGTAGAAAGCATCGTTGCCGGCATCGAAGACCGCGACCGCACCAGCGGCAACAACCTGCTGCCCAACGTCAACCCGGCCTTCAGCTGGGTGCGCCTGGCCCAGCGGATTCCGGTGCGCATCGCTTTCGATGACGTGCCGGAAGATTTCCGCATGATCGCCGGGCGCACCGCCACGGTATCGATCATCGACGATCAGCAACGGGAGCCGGCGCAATGAGCAAGGCCTCGGGTTTGGCGGTCGCCGGTTTAGGTTTGCTGCTGTCGGCGTGTCAGATGGTCGGGCCGGATTATCACTTGCCCGAAGAGGCGGCTGTCCATCGTCCAGATATCCAGGGCGATCTGGCGGTCGACGGCAAAACGGTGGTGTCCGCACCGGTGCCGGCCGATTGGTGGCGCCTGTACAAGGACCCGCGACTCGACCAGCTGGTACAGCAGGCCATGGCCTCCAACACCGATTTGCGTGTGGCGGCGGCCAGCCTGTCGCGGTCTCGCGCTCAGGTGGATGAGGCCGAAGCGGCAGGTGGCTGGAGCGGCGGCGTGCAGATGGGCGCCCAGCGCTTGCAGGAGTCCGGCCAAGCGTTCCTGCTACCGGAAAAAGTGCCGGTGGCCAACATTGGCGACATCGGCATCAGCGCGTCCTACCAGTTCGACCTGTTCGGGACCTTGCAACGCGGTATCGAAGCGGCCAAGGCCAATGCCGATGCGACGCAGGCCGCCGCCGATACGGCACGCATCACCGTGGTGGCCGACGTGGTACGGGCCTACACCCAGGTGTGCGCGGCCAATGAAGAGCGGGAAATCGCCCAGCACTCCCTCGACCTGCAAGCGCAAAGCACCACACTGATCCAGCGCCTGCGCGATGCCGGGCGTGGCGACGAAACCCAGGTCACCCGCTCGCAAACCCAATTCAAATCCCTGCGCGCCGACATGCCGCGCTATGAGGCCTCACGTCAGGCCGGGCTGTATCGCCTGTCGATGTTGCTGGCCAAGCCGGTGGACCAACTGCCGGCTGGCACCGCGACCTGCGACGAGCTGCCGAAAATCGCGCAATTGGTCCCGGTGGGCGATGGCGCCGCGCTACTCAAGCGTCGCCCGGATGTGCGGCAGGCCGAGCGGCGGCTGGCGGCCGCGACGGCCGGTATCGGTGTCGCCACGGGTGAGCTGTACCCGAATATCAGCATCGGCGCGACCATCGGTACCGTCGGTATCCTCGACGATCTCGGCGACCCGTCGACCAACCGCTGGGGCTTCGGCCCGTCGCTGACCTGGAAGGTGCCGACCAACGGCGCCCGGGCGCGCATCCGCGAAGCCGAAGCGGTGACCCAGGCAACGCTGGCGCATTTCGATGGGGTGGTGCTCAACGCGATTCGTGAAACCCAGACCAGCCTTGCCCAATACACGGCCTTGCTGCAACGCCGCGACGCCCTGGCCGATGCCGAGCAATCGGCAAAACTGGCGGCTGAACAGACCCATCGCTTCTTCCAGGCCGGTCGCGAATCGTTCCTGGCGGACCTGCAAGCGACCCGCACTTACACGGATGTCACGGCGCAATTGGCCGCTGCCAACACCCAGGTAGCCGCCAGCCAGATCGATTTGTTCCTTGCGTTGGGCGGCGGCTGGGAAAGCGGACGAACGCAAGCGTCGAACTCCGGCAAACCCTGAGGCCGTTGCTATGCTTTGAAGTGTTGGAGGGGCGCCTCGTGCAAAGCGCCCTTTCTTCGCACAAGGCTCGCGCAGATCAGGGGGAAACCAATAATGAAAAACCCTTATGCTCTCGGCTTCTGGTGCGCCATCGTGGCGTTGGTGCTGCTGTCGGCCACCTATTTCTACGGCGTCATGCTGGCCCACCAGATCGACAAGGCTCTGGTGTTCCTCGACAGTGCCGTCGCGTTGATAGCCGTGATGTCCGTTGCGGTGGTGGCCTGGGCGTCGGTCCAGAATCAGCGCATCAAAAAAAGACAACTCGAACAAGGCAAGACCCTGGTCCTGATCTGGGATACCAAGGTGGCGTTGCGTCGTGTCGAAACGGTGTTCGACCGTTATTTCTGGGGCAGTTACTGGCAACCGGGGCGCACGTTCCAGGAAGTCATGGGCGAATTGACCGGCACGCCGCTGGAAAAAAGCCTCGAAACCCTGAAAAAACAATGCCTGGCACTGGATCGGCAAGTGGCTGACGACGGTCGGCACTGGCTCAGCAATGCCCGGGAGCTGGCCGATGTCGCCACGGCCATGGCCCGTGAACGTTATCAACTGGACGTCTGCGACCCCCGCGCGGAAGTGACGGGCGGAGCGGTGATCAACCGCGACTTCGAAGTGCTGGTGTACACCTGGACGGCGCGGCTTAAAAGCTTTGATCATCAACTGGACGAGATCGAAGTCCAGTATTCCTGATTCTGTGTTGGCTGTTCTGACGCCTTCGCGAGCAAGCCCGCTCCCACATTGGAATGCATTCCCCTGTGGGAGCGGGCTTGCTCGCGAAGGCGATTGAATGCACAGCGAAAATTTCGAACCCTGCGCCCCCCCCAAGACACTCTTTCACCTTTAATCATTGGGCCGTTCGTCGCGCCTGATGCTAATCTGCATTCCACTTTCAGCACAGTCGAGCCGCAACCCGTCATGGGTTCAGGGAAGACGACCACACTTTCAACAACGGACATTGAACGGGTCATACATGAACAAATCAGCAGGCGTGCTACTGGGAATTGTTGTCGCAATCGGTGCCATCAGCGCAGGCGGAGCCTGGTTTACCGGCACCAAGCTCGAAGGTGTGTTGAACTCTTCGATTGCCGATGCCAACAAGGAGCTGCAAGCGGCCATGGTCGGTTCCAACGGCACCGCGTCGCTGGAGCTGGTGTCGCTGGAGCGTCATGTATTCAGCAGCACCGCGCACTATCGCCTCAAGGGCGAAGGTGAAATGTTCGGCGAAGCACCGGTCGAGTTGCTGTTTGTCGATCACATCGAACACGGCCCGTTGCCGTTCTCGCGGTTGATGTCGCTGAAGTGGCTGCCGGTCCTGGCGACCAGTCACTACGAACTGGAAAAGACCCCGTTCACCGAGAAGTGGTTTGCCGCCGCCAAGGACAAATCCCCACTGACCGGCGTGGTCAACATCGGCTATGACAACGCCACCAATGGCACCTTCGAGTTGCAGCCGCTGGAAATGGCGCTGGATGACAAGTCGAGCATGAAATTCTCCGGCCTGAGCATGGACGTCGACGCCAGCGCCAAGGCGCAGAAGGTCAAGGCCAGCGGCTACATGGACAGCCTGAAAGTGACCACCGTTTCCGAAGACCAGGCACCGGTGCAGGTTGAGTTCAACGGCCTGACCCTGGCCAGCAACCTGACCAAAAGTACCTACGGTTTCTATGTCGGCGAGAACGTCCTTGAGCTGGCAAGCGGCAAATCGACTTTTGGCGTCAAGCAGTCGGTGCTGGACTTCAAGAAATTCGAGATGAAAAACCTGACGGAAGAAAAGGGCAGCAACGCTTCCGGTCGTGCGGACTACAAGGTCGGCGAAGTGTCCCTGAATGGCAAGGCCATCGGTTCCGGTGCGCTGACCATGAGCGTGAAGAACCTCGACATTCCGGCCACGATGTCGTTGATGCAGGTCTACCAGAGCAAGCTGCAGCCGTATGAGCGTGAGGCGGCCGAAGCGACGGCAGCGGGCCTGCCGGCACCGGAGCTGAAACTGACCGAAGCCGAAGAGGCATTGCTCAAATCCAGCCTGGAAAAACTGCTGGCGGCCGGTCCGCAGGTAGCCCTGGAAAACCTGTCGTTCAACACCGCCAACGGTGAGAGCCGGGCCAACATGGTGCTCGACCTGACCAAGCCACAAACCATCGACCTGCCGACCGATCAGTTGGTCAGGCAGTTGATCGCGTTGCTGGACTTCAAACTGAAAGTGTCCAAACCCATGCTGGTCGATGTGCTCACCGTGCAGTCGCAAATCGACGGTCAGACCGACGCCAAGCTGATTGCCGATCAGGCCACCGCCACCGCGGACATGTTCAGCAGCATGGCGGTCGGCAGCCAACTGGCAAAACTGGACGGCAACAACATCGTCACCAACCTGCGTTACGCCAACAATCAGGTGGACTTCAACGGCCAGAAAATGACCGTCGAAGAGTTTGCCGGTTTTGTCATGAGCAAGTTTGCGGAAACTGGCGCCACCGAATAACGGCGGCTGTTTACCCGGTAACGCCCGGCCTCTGCATCGCGCAGGCGCCGGGCGTTTTGCTGTCCAGTATCGCTAGGGAACGTCACGGATCAGGCGCCATGCCTCTTCCCAGGGCAAGGGTTGCTTCATCCGCTCGGCAAGCATCGCCATGGCCCGGTCCATCTCGCAGGCTAGCGCCGCCGACACCACGCCATTTTTTCCGAACAGGCCGATGAAAGGCGGATCGTAAGGGTCACCCTTGAACTCGACTTCGTCCCAGGCCTCGGCGTGCCCGAGGTAGTCGTAGGTCTTGCCGAAATGCCAGGTCCAGAAAAACGGCACGTCGAGGTAATGCTCGTCCCCGCCCAGCATATTGGCCGCTGCGATCCGCGCCTGCTGTTGGGCCAGTCGCCAGTGTTCGATGCGCACGTATTGGTTGTTCAGCGGGAAGGTGGCGATATCGCCAGCCGCCCAGAGGCCGTCGGCCACGCGCATTGCGCCGTCGACACGCAGCGACTGATCCTGCTCTTTCGCCAACCCGGTGAAGGCGGCGGTGGCTGGAGTGACGCCAATGCCGACCAGCACCAGATCGGCCGCCAGGCGTTGGCCGTTGTCCAAGTGTACGGCTTCGACCTTGTCGGTTCCTTCGATCTGTACCGCATTGCCCTGGGTATGAAACACGACGCCATTGGCTTCATGCCGCGCGCGGATAGCCTTGCCGACCGTTTCGCCGAACTGTTTGGCAAAAGGCACTGCGTGGCGGGCCAGCACGGTCACGTCCAGGCCAAGCTGGCGCAGGGACGAGGCGGACTCCATGGCAATGAAACTGTCGCCGATGATCACCACCCGTTGGCCGGCGCTGGCGCTGTTCAGAATCTGCTGCGCATGGGCTCTGGAGCGTAAAACGAACACCTGCGGCAAGTCGGCGCCGGGCAGCGTCAACAGCTTGGGTTCGCCGCCGGTGGCCAGCAGCGCGGCGTCGTAGGTCAGTGATTGGCCGTCAGTCAGCCGCAGTGTGCGGTTTGATGCGTCCAGGCTGGCCACTTCGCCCTGCAGGCGCTCGATCCGCTGCTCGCGGTAAAACGCCTCGTCGCGCAGCGGCGGGACTTCCTGCGGCGGCATTTCCCCGGCGATCACGTATTTGCTGAGCGCGGTGCGGTCGTATCCGGCCTCGGCTTCGCGGTCGATCAACAGCACCCGGCCACCGAAGCCTTTCTCGCGCAACGCCGCCGCTGCCGCCGTACCTGCTGCGCCAGCGCCGATAATAATGAAGGTTCGTGGATCGTCGGCCGGTGGCGTGTGGGCGTCCGATAATGGCTGGTCGCCGACCCAGATTTCGCCGTCACGGATTTCGAGGGGATAGCGCTTGAGACTGTCCAGGGCTGGCGGTTCGCACAGGCCGCCATCCTCGATCCGAAACTGCGCCTTGTGCCACGGACAGGTCAGGCGTCCGTTGCATACCGCACCATCAGCCAGCGGGGCGCCGGCATGCGGGCATTCGGCCTGATAAGCGCGAAGTTGCTCACCGGCCCGCAACAGTAGAATCTTGCTGCCCTGGACTTGCACTTCCAGTCCCCGGTCTTCGGGCACATTGGTGACACGCGCAACGCGATGCAGAGTCATGATTGCTCTCCAGACAGACGTTTACTTATGAGTCTGGCGCTTATCGCGAGGTTCAGCCAACTCCCCCTGCCACGGCGTGAACGGTCCGGCTATAGTTTGCACGCCGACGACGGCCCAACACGCACAAGGTGCTCCGGAATGACCCGATTGACCTCAATCAACGCTTGGCTCGCAGCCGCCGCTGTCGCCCTTTGCGTGCAGTTCCCGGCGCAGGCCCAGGAACGCTTCACCCTGAACATTCCCGGAGTTTCCGATGACCGTCTGTTCACGTCGGCCGCTGCGAGCGATTCCGCGGGCTGTGGCGGACACAACATTTCCCCGGCATTGAACTGGAACACCGGCCCGGCCGCCACCCAAAGCTACGCCATCGTCATGCACGACCCGGACGGCCAGAAAGGCCAGGGCATCGATCAGTGGGTGCATTACGGCATCAAGGCCGGTACCCACCAAATCCCGGCCGGTGCCGGGAGCAAACCCGGCCTCGAGGGCGTTGGCGGTACCAACAGCCAGAACACCACCGGCTACATCGGCCCTTGCCCGCCCGTTGGCGACAGCGCGCACCACTACATCATCCAGATCTACGCCCTGGACCTGGCCCCGGACGCCTTGCCCGCCGGCCTGACCCGTGCGCAACTGCTGGAAAAAATCAAAGGCCACGTCCTGAGAAACAGCAGCGTGGTGCGGCGCTATCACCGCTAAAGGCGGATTTACAGAAAACTGAAGTGCGCAGCATGGCTGGGATTTGGCATCCGCCCCCGAAAGCGCGCACTATCAGGCCATAGCCGATGCGTTGGAGGATGCCGTGGCAAAAAAAATCGACCGCATCGCCCAAATGCTCAACTGCCCGCAAAAGGGTGAAGAACTGCGGCGAGCGATTACCGAGAGTCGCAAGGATTTTCTGCTGAACCAGCCGGAAGAAGAGGTTGTTGAAGACGACGACCTTGAAGAGGAGCTTTTCGAGGACGACGAGGATGATGATGAGTACGACGAGTTCGACTGGACCACAGAATGAAAAAAACCGCCTTTGGCGGTTTTTTTTGGGTCCAGGCAAAAGCCCTGAAGTGCTGTGACTGGCGTACTTACAAGTGTTACAGCCCGTTGGGGAGAAACTTGGTTGCGCCGCTGACATCATCGATTTTCTTGATGCGAAAGGCTTTCAGGCAAGTGTCGTCGCGGGTGTTGGTGTCGGAGCAATATTGCTTGATGAAATCGGCAAAGATCATCTCCTGGCCATTAACGGTGAGGACGCGCTTGTAATATTCACCATTGATACCCTGGGCTTGACGACTGTCAGTCATCTCCTGATCCACCACCAGGCGTCCGTGCAGGTCGACAGCTGGAACCTGGGCTTTGGGATCTTCTTTGGAGCAGGCGCTCAGGAGCAGGCCTGCGGCAATCAGCGTACATAAACGCAGCATAGGAATTCATCTCTGATAACGGATGCCCCGGACCTGGGTCCGGGGCAGATCGATAGGAGGATTACTCGCCGAACAAGCGGCTGGAGCGATTGACTTCAGCCTTGCCGGCATCTTCCAGCAGGGACTTGGTGCCGGAGGTCACATTGCGTGCCGAGTCGGCTTCAGACTGGATCACGTCGGTGCGTGCCGCGCTGTCACGCAACTCCGCATCGATGTAGTCGTTGGCGCGTGCGGTGCGCGCGCGCTTCGCCTGCAGTGCCAGGCGGCGCTCTTCCAGCTCCAGTGCGCGCAACTCGTCTTCGTAGCCTTCTTCTCGGGTTTGAACACGCTTGTGTTCAAGTTCCTGTGACTTGCGCTGCTCAAGGGCCTTTTGCTGCGCAGCTTGCTGTGCCGCTGCCCGTTGCCGACGATCAGCCGCGATACGAGCATCCTCGCGTGCCCGTTCGGCTGCCGCCTGGCGGACGCGTTCGGCCTGAGCGGCTGCTTCAGTCTGTTTGGTCTGCTGTTCGACTTGATACAGGCTGTCGAACTGGTTTGCCAATGCCGGCAGGGTGAGCAGTGCGAGGGCGGAGCCCAGAACAATATGTTTCATGTCCGACCCCTTAGCTCTTCTTGGGTTCTGGACAGGTCGCATTCGGCTGAATGCGTGTTTCGTTGGAGACCGTCATCACCATCAGGGAGATTTCGCCAACCTTGAACTCACAAGGGCGACCCACCTGGGCAGACGTGTAGATCTTGCCGCTTTCGGAATAACCGATCAGCACACCCGGTACCAGGGTGGTGTCATTGACCAGCGAGCCTGCCATGGCGCCTGCAGCGCCACCGGCTACACCGCCGACGATGGCCGTGTCAGTGTTCTTCGTGTTGCCCAGTGCGGCACCACCGATCAGACCCAGTACCCCACCCGCCATCATCGCGGCTTTTTTGTTCTTCTCGTTGCTGACTTTTATCTTGCTCGGCGAAATCGTCAGGATTTTTACGGTTTTAGCTTCCTGCTGGCTGTTTACCTGACTGGCGTCGAATACATCTGCTTGATACTCCTCACCGGACGTTTGGCAGCCAGCAAGAACAGCAGCGATCGAAAGCACCAGGCAGCGTTTTAACATCATCATTTCCAATATCTCTATGAGCGTAAGAAATCCCGAGCGGGACAATCCATTGTGATTTGAGGCAATGTGCCACCATTCTAATCAAACTGAAGAAGGTAAGGCCAAGAAAACTTTGGAGCGAGGGAGGATCGGGGGGTACCAGCCAGGAGCCGGGCAGCGCGTTATTAAGCGCAACGTTCGGGGGGGAGTTTTTCTAGAAGGGTGACTGCATCCATGACGGCGAACACACGCCCACAAAAAAGCCCCAGGCCCATAAGGCCTGAGGCTTTCTCGTTACAACGTATGGTGCACCAGGCGGGATTCGAACCCACGACCCCTGCCTTCGGAGGGCAGTACTCTATCCAGCTGAGCTACTGGTGCAGCGGGCGCCATGATACTCATATGCACTGCGGGCGTCCATGCTGCTGAATCGCCTGCGTTTTTTTAAAGCTGTAACGCGCGTTTGCTACGTTGATCAGAAAATACAGGCAAAAGCGTCGTTTTCGTTCTTTTTTTCGAACAGCCTATTGTCCTTTACCCCCTTTGATCCTAGGATTCGTTTGAGATTTCAAACGCTCTTGTCTGGGTGCTGAACCGCACGATTTGAATCAGTGCGCTATTTATGTGCTTCAGCCCGGTGAATGATTTCCCTGACGGCAGCCTATCGAGGCGCCTTTCTACAATCATAATTTGCTCCGCGCGTGCGCGGTGCTGTTAAGGAAAGCCGACATGCAGCTTAAAGACACCCAGTTGTTCCGCCAGCAAGCCTTTATCGATGGCGCGTGGGTTGATGCGGACAATGGTCAGACGATCAAGGTCAACAACCCGGCAACGGGCGAAATTCTGGGCACCGTGCCGAAAATGGGCGCTGCCGAAACCCGCCGTGCGATCGAAGCCGCTGACAAAGCGCTGCCGGCCTGGCGTGCACTGACCGCCAAAGAGCGTGCAGGCAAACTGCGTCGCTGGTACGAGCTGATCATCGAGAACCAGGACGACCTGGCTCGCCTGATGACCCTGGAACAGGGCAAGCCATTGGCCGAAGCCAAGGGCGAAATCGTTTACGCCGCTTCCTTCATCGAGTGGTTCGCCGAAGAAGCCAAGCGCATCTACGGTGACGTGATTCCGGGCCACCAGCCAGACAAGCGCCTGATCGTGATCAAGCAGCCAATCGGCGTGACCGCTGCAATCACCCCGTGGAACTTCCCGGCTGCCATGATCACCCGTAAAGCCGGCCCGGCCCTGGCCGCCGGTTGCACCATGGTGCTCAAGCCTGCTTCGCAAACCCCGTTCTCCGCTTTCGCCCTGGCCGAACTGGCCCAGCGTGCCGGCATCCCGGCTGGCGTGTTCAGCGTTGTTTCCGGCAGCGCCGGCGACATCGGCAGCGAACTGACCAGCAACCCGATCGTACGCAAGCTGTCCTTCACCGGTTCGACCGAAATCGGTCGTCAACTGATGTCGGAATGCGCCAAGGACATCAAGAAAGTGTCCCTGGAACTGGGCGGCAACGCGCCGTTCATCGTGTTCGACGACGCGGACCTGGATAAGGCCGTCGAAGGCGCGATCATTTCCAAGTACCGCAACAACGGTCAGACCTGCGTCTGCGCCAACCGCCTGTACATTCAGGATTCGGTCTACGACGCGTTCGCCGAGAAGCTGAAAGTGGCTGTGGCCAAGCTCAAGATCGGTAACGGTCTGGAAGACGGCACCACCACTGGCCCGCTGATCGACGAAAAAGCCGTGGCCAAGGTGCAAGAGCACATTGCTGACGCTGTTTCCAAAGGCGCTACCGTGCTGTCCGGCGGCAAGTCGATGGAAGGCAACTTCTTCGAGCCGACCATCCTGACCAACGTGCCGAACAACGCTGCCGTGGCCAAGGAAGAAACCTTCGGTCCATTGGCTCCACTGTTCCGTTTCAAAGACGAAGCCGATGTGATCGCGATGTCCAACGACACCGAGTTCGGTCTGGCCTCGTACTTCTATGCTCGCGACCTGGGCCGGGTGTTCCGTGTGGCTGAAGCCCTGGAGTACGGCATGGTCGGCGTCAACACCGGGTTGATCTCCAACGAAGTCGCGCCATTCGGTGGCATCAAGGCTTCGGGCCTGGGCCGTGAAGGCTCCAAGTACGGCATCGAAGATTACCTGGAAATCAAATACCTCTGCCTGGGCATCTAAGCCGGGAAGAGCATTGCTTCAAGCGCAAAGGGCACGAGAGCGCTGTCCCTTTGCGCCGCTTCAAACCGGAATTTTCTCTGTGGTCGGGAAAGCTGTGGCAGTCGATCATCGCATGCTGCCTTAGTTACCTCCCCACCGCTTAATCCTTGAACCACGCCGACCGATGAGCGGCGAATGAGGAATGTAATGAGCAAGACTAACGCTTCTTTGATGGCCCGCCGTACCAATGCAGTTCCACGTGGTGTTGGCCAGATTCACCCGATCTTCGCCGAGTCCGCGAAGAACGCGACCGTGACCGACGTTGAAGGTCGTGAGTTCATCGACTTCGCCGGCGGTATCGCCGTGCTGAACACCGGCCACGTGCACCCGAAAATCATCGCGGCCGTGACCGAGCAGCTGAACAAGCTGACCCACACTTGCTTCCAGGTGCTGGCCTACGAGCCGTACGTAGAAGTGTGCGAAAAAATCAACGCCAAGGTGCCAGGCGATTTCGCCAAGAAAACCCTGCTGGTGACCACCGGTTCCGAAGCCGTGGAAAACTCGATCAAGATCGCCCGTGCCGCCACTGGCCGTGCCGGCGTGATCGCCTTCACCGGCGCTTATCACGGTCGCACCATGATGACCCTGGGCCTGACCGGTAAAGTCGTGCCTTACTCGGCCGGCATGGGCCTGATGCCAGGCGGCATCTTCCGCGCGCTGTACCCGAACGAACTGCACGGCGTGAGCATCGACGATTCGATCGCTTCCATCGAACGCATCTTCAAGAACGACGCCGAGCCGAAAGACATCGCTGCGATCATCATCGAGCCGGTGCAGGGCGAAGGTGGTTTCTACGTCGCTCCGAAAGAATTCATGAAGCGTCTGCGTGCCCTGTGCGACCAGCACGGCATCCTGCTGATCGCTGACGAAGTACAGACTGGCGCTGGCCGTACCGGTACTTTCTTCGCCATGGAACAGATGGGCGTTGCTGCCGACCTGACCACCTTCGCCAAATCCATTGCTGGCGGCTTCCCGCTGGCCGGTGTGTGCGGCAAGGCCGAATACATGGACGCCATCGCTCCAGGCGGCCTGGGCGGCACCTACGCCGGTAGCCCGATCGCTTGCGCCGCGGCCCTGGCCGTGATGGAAGTGTTCGAAGAAGAGCACCTGCTGGATCGTTGCAAGGCCGTTGGCGAGCGTCTGGTCACCGGTCTGAAGGCTATCCAGGCCAAGTACCCGGTGATCGGCGAAGTCCGTGCCCTGGGTGCAATGATCGCTGTCGAGCTGTTCGAAAACGGCGACAGCCACAAGCCGAACGCTGCCGCTGTGGCGTCCGTTGTGGCCAAGGCTCGCGACAAGGGCCTGATCCTGCTGTCCTGCGGCACCTACGGCAACGTTCTGCGCGTCCTGGTACCGCTGACCTCGCCGGACGAGCAACTGGACAAAGGCCTGGCGATCATCGAAGAGTGCTTCGCCGAGCTGTGATCACCTAATGTGACCTGATCGACAAAAAAACCCGCTTCGGCGGGTTTTTTCATGCCTCTGGAAACACATCCCGCGGATTAACGTTGTATCGAATGGCCTGCATTGGCTAAGGTTCCTGCATTGCCAGGGAGAGCTGTATGACAACTGTCATTTTACCCGCGGTTCCGAGAGTACTGATTGCCGAGGCCGACCCCTGGTCCCGGGATCTGCTCAAGGAAGTGTTGTTGAACGTACGCTGCGATGCGCGGCTGGATTTGTGCGCCGATGGCCAGCAAGCGCTGGAGCTATTGGCTGCCAACCCCTATGACCTGGTCATCGCCGATTGGGAGTTGCCGGGTGTCGATGGCCTGAATGTCCTGCGCAACATCCGCCAGCGCAAACGCAACCCGCCGCTGCCCTTCATCCTCATGAGCAGTCGCAACGACAGTGCCAGCGTGCGCGAGGCCTTGCCGCTGGCGCCGGCCGCGTACCTGACCAAGCCCCTGAACATGGAAAGCCTGACCCATCGGTTGCAGGGGTTGCTGCTGCACGCTGGGGAAGAAGTCTCGTGCGAAGTGCCGGCGCTGGCGCCGGGCATGACGTTGTCGGTGTTTCTGGAGCGTCGACGGGAGTTGGCCGACGGCGCGCCGCTGATGACCGACGTGCAAGTGGCGGTCAAACGCAGCCTCAATCCCAATGGCCTCGACCTGACGGTGCTGGAAGACGAAATCCGCACCGATCCGCAGGTCACGGCGGTGCTGATTGCCGCTGCCAACAGCGCGGCCCAGCACCATGGCGCGGGCGTGCAAACCCTGTCCCAGGCGCTGCATCGCCTGGGCACCGGACAGAGCATGAACCTGATTCTCGGCCTGGCGCTCAAGCGCAGTGCCCGGCTCAGCGATCCGCAATTGGCCGACTATGCCGAGCGCTACTGGGATCTGTCACTGCACACTGCCGAGTACGCACGAACCCTGGCGCGCTTGCTCGATCTGGATCAGGAGCGTTGCTATTGCGCCGGCATGTTGCATCGTCTCGGCGATCTGGCGTTGCTGCGCTGCCTGCAGGAATGGCAACAGGCTGGCGGCGAACTGGACGAGTTGGAAGAAGTGGGTGAAGCGCTGGTTGAATATGGCGCGGCCTATGGCTCGGCCCTGCGTACACGCTGGCGCCTGCCGCTGGAGTTGCGGGAGCTGATTGCGGCGGCCTACCAGCTCGGTGGCGGGGTTTATTCCCGCGAAGCGCTGGTGATGAACATGGCGGCGCAAATGGCGCGCCTGACCGAGCATGAGGGCATCGAGGAGTTGGCGAAGAGCCGGACGGCGCGGTTGCTCAAGATCGGCTTGCCGGAGTTGATGCGCCTTCGCAAGAAGTAGGTTTCACGCAATTCCCTGTGGGAGCGGGCTTGCTCGCGAAAGGGGTGTGTCAGCCAGCATCGACATCGACTGACACTCCGCATTCGCGAGCAAGCCCGCTCCCACATTGGTTTTGTGGTGGCCTGTCAGGCCGTAACAATCCTGTTCTTGCCCTCGCGCTTGGCCCGGTACATCGCGGCATCCGCCCGGGAAAACAGGTCCTCCACGGTTTCGTCCGAGGCGCTCAGGCTGGTCAGGCCCTGGCTGACAGTGATGCCGAACGTCCGGCCTTCATGGTTGAAACCCAACTGCTGAATCTGCCGATGCAGGCGTTCAGCCACTTGCAGGGCCATTTGTGGCGTGCACCCGGGAAACACCGCAGCAAATTCCTCACCGCCAATGCGCCCGAACAGGTCGCGACGGCGCAACGCGGCGCGACCGCTTTCGGCAATGCGTTGCAGCACGTTGTCGCCTTCCTGGTGACCGTAGGTGTCGTTGATCGTCTTGAAGTCATCAATATCCAGCATCAGAAACGACAGCGGCTCGCCCTGTTGCCGGGCGTGTGCGAACTCGCGGTGAGCGCATTCGAAGAAATGATGGCGATTGCTGCTCTGGGTCAGCGCGTCGGTGGTGGCCAGGCGATGCAGTTCGGTTTCCATCTGCTTCTTGTGGGTGATGTCTTCGGCAAAGCCGACGATGATCACCGGTTGCCCCGGCTCGGCCTGGCGATTGATGAAGCACTTGTCGCTGAGCCAGCGCACCTGGCCGTCGGCGGCAATGATTCGATACTCGCGGTCTTCGACGGCGCCTTTGTCCAGCACTTCGGCCAGGCTGCGTTCGGCGTAGTCGAGGTCGTCAGGGTGAATGCTGTCGCGCCATTGATTGCTGTCGGCCAGCAGCTGATCGGCTGAACGGCCAAAAATCCGCTCATAGGCCGGGCTGACGTAAAGCACCCGGCGGGTTTCCCAATCGAAGGCCCACAGCACCGCGTTGACGCTTGCCAGCAAGGTATTGAGCAACTGCTCCCGTTCGGTCAGGCGTGCGACTTCGCCTTGGGCGTGCATCAGCGCCATCAGGGTCTGCGCGGCCTCGGGGCAATGTGACGAAGATGAGTCTTGCAGGTTCTTTTGGGCCATCGACACAAATCTCAAAGGGCATGCGGTCAACACCAAGCCCGCCGGGGATGGCGAAGTGTCTTTGAGATAGGGCTTTTTAGATGAAGTTCCCGCCTTTTGTGGCGAGGGAGCTTGCTCCCGCTGGGCGGTACTGGCGACGTTTTTTTGCGGCCACAAATCAATGTGGGAGCGGGCTTGCTCGCGAATGCGGTGTGTCAGTCACCTTTTATGTCGACTGACACACCGCATTCGCGAGCAAGCCCGCTCCCACAGGTTTAGACAGCGGCAGGGCGCAGGGAGTAGGTTTTCAACTGATCGGCGAAGTCGCGCAGGGATTGAATCCCGCTGGCTTCTGCTTCGTGCACCCAGTCCTTAATGGCCGCCAGCATGTCGTGGCCATTTGAGCTGGTCTTGACCCAGATCTGCTGCAGGGCCAGGCGCTTCTCGTAGATTACCTTCAGTGCCTGACTGTGCTCGAGCATGTTCTGGATGCGTACATGGTGTTTGTCATCCAGCAGGCTGGTCTCTCGCGAAAGCAGGCGTTTGGCCCGGTGAAACTGGTGACGGACAGAGTGATCGACCTTTTCCAGCTCTTGCTTGACCAGCGGGCCGATCACCAATTTGCGGTACTGGGCCATGATCTGGAAGCGGTTGTTGAGGATCGCCATGGCGGTGTCCATGTCCAGGTTGCCCTTGCCTTCGACGCGATGGGCAATCGGCGCAACCCGTTGAACCTTGGCCAGGCGCAGGAAGCTGAAGACTTTGATCCATGCCCAGCCCAGGTCGAATTCCCACTTCTTCACCGACAGTTTTGCCGAATTAGGGTAGGTGTGATGGTTGTTATGCAGTTCTTCGCCGCCAATCAGGATGCCCCAAGGCACCAGGTTGGTGGCCGCATCGCGGCATTCGAAGTTGCGGTAGCCGATGGCATGGCCCAGGCCATTGACCACGCCGGCGGCCCACACCGGGATCCACATCATCTGGATGGCCCAGATGGTGATGCCGATGGTGCCGAACAGCAGCAGGTCGATAACGGCCATGATCGCCACGCCCAACAGCGGGAAGCGGCTGTAGAGGTTGCGCTCGATCCAGTCTTCGGGGCAGTTCTTGCCGTAGATGCGCAGCGTCTCGGGGTTTTCCGCTTCGGCGCGGTACAGCTCGGCGCCTTTGCGCAGCACCGTGGACAGCCCCTTGATGACCGGGCTGTGCGGGTCATCGACGGTTTCGCATTTGGCGTGATGCTTGCGGTGGATGGCCGTCCACTCGCGGGTGTTCTGCGCCGTGGTCAGCCACAGCCAGAAACGGAAGAAATGCTTGAGGCCCCCATTCAGCTCCAGGGAGCGATGGGCCGAGTAACGATGCAGATAGACCGTGACGGCGATGATCGTGACGTGGGTCATCAGCAGGGTGACTGCCACCAGTGACCAGGCCGACAAGCCAAGTAAACCTTCGTACCACATAGGCTGTAGGGCCCTCGATAAAGAAAAAAACAGCCGTTGCATTATCACTAAGCCCACACAGAAAACCAGTCGCCCTTTCAGATAAGAGTGGCTGGATGTGTCTTTAAACTATAATTCCAACCTTTTTGTATGGACATGGATCGCCGGATGCCTGCCACCTATCGCGATGCCTTGCGTGCAGCGCTGCTTTATCTGTTGCTTTCCGTCGTTTGGCTGCTAGTCAGTGGCTATTTATTGAACAGTTTATTCGATAGCTCCGCCGAGCGACTGCGATGGCAACTGATCAACGGTTACGTTTGGGTGCTATTCAGCGCCGGACTGATCCTCATTGCCCGGGCGCGGCTTCTGCGGGGTATCGACGCCAAACTGCGTGAGCGCGATGCCGACCGCATGCGCTTGCGACAGGCGGCGGCAGTGTTCGACTGCACGCGCGAAGGGGTGCTGGTCACCAATCGGGAAGGCGCGATCGTCCATGTGAACCGGGCCTTTATGGAGATCACCGGTTATGCCCTTGAGGAGGTGCTGGGGCAGCGGCCCAATATGTTCAAGTCGGGGCGCCATCCAGCGCAATTCTATCAAGCGATGTTCGCCACGCTTGCAAGCGCCGGGGAGTGGAGCGGGGAAATCTGGAACCGACGCAAAAGCGGCGAGATTTACCCGCAATGGCAGACAATCCGCCTGATTCATGATGACGACGGCCAGCCGAGCCAGTATGTGGCGGTGTTTTCCGATATCAGCGCAATCAAGAACTCCGAACACGAGTTGATGCACCTGGCGCACCACGACCCGCTGACCGACCTGCCGAACCGTCTGCTGTTCACCGACCGCGCCGAACAGGCCCTGGCCTCGGCACAGGTGCACAAGCGTGGTTGCGCGCTGCTGATGATCGATCTCGATCACTTCAAGATGATCAACGACAGCCTTGGGCATACCATCGGCGATCAGTTGCTCAAGGCGGTGGCCGGGCGCCTGGCCGCCATGTTCGGCCCGGGCATCACGCTGGCGCGCTTGGGTGGGGATGAGTTCGCGGTACTCGCCGAAAGCTGTCCGCAACTGGTTCAGGCCGCTGCGTTGGCCCAGCGGATTATCGATGGCCTCAAAGAGCCGTTCCTCATAGATGGGCACCAGTTGTTCATCAACACCAGCATCGGCATCAGCCTGTTCCCCAGCGATGCCTTGAGCGTCGAGCAACTGCTGCGTAATGCCGACTCTGCGCTGTTCAAGGCCAAAAGCACGGGGCGCAATGACTATGCCCTGTACACCGAAGAGCTGACGGCCCACGTGCAGCAACGGGTCGAGATCGCTTTCGAATTGCGCCGCGCCCTGGACCAGCAGGAACTGCAGGTTTATTACCAGCCGGTTCACGACCTGAAGACCAGCCGCCTGATGGGCGTCGAGGCGCTGGTGCGTTGGCAGCACCCGCAGAGGGGGCTAGTGTCACCGGCGGAATTCATTCCAGTCGCCGAACGAACCGGTCTGATCGCCGAAATCGATGCCTGGGTCATGGCACAGGCGTGCCGGCAGATGTGTCAGTGGCAGCAGGACGGGGTGGTGCTGTCGTTTGTGGCGGTCAACGTTTCATCGCGCCTGTTCGCCCGTCGCGAGCTGTATCAGCAGGTGGCGCAGGTACTGCGCGAAACCGGGCTGGAACCGGACTGTCTGGAACTGGAAGTGACCGAAAGCGCGGTGATGGACGATCCGGAAGTCGCGCTGGAACAGATGCACCGCCTGCGCGAGTTGGGTGTGCGCCTGGCCATCGACGACTTCGGCACGGGTTACTCATCGCTGTTGCGGCTCAAGCGCCTGCCGGTGCAAAAACTGAAAATCGACCAGGGCTTCGTCGCCGGATTGCCGTGGGACGAGGATGATGCGGCGATCTCGCGGGTGATCATCGCTCTGGCCCAAAGCATGGGCATGCAGGTTCATGCCGAAGGGATCGAGCAGGTCGAACAGGCGGCTTTCCTCCTCGAGCAGGGCTGTGATCTGGGGCAGGGCTACTGGTTTGGGCGGCCGGTGCCGGCGGTGCGGCTGGATTGGACATGTGCGCCGGTGATCGGATAGGTGCCCAGTTCAGTTGATGCCCAAACCCTGTGGGAGCGAGCTTGCTCGCGATAGCGGAATATCAGCCGACATTTCTGGCGACTGACACTCCCTCATCGCGAGCAAGCTCGCTCCCACAGGTTTTTGGTGCGCTTGAAAGAGGGTGATTCGCCTCAAGCCCTTGTCCCTTCAATTAATGTTTTCTGGTTATATAAACATTCTTAAATAGTCTTTTTAAGAATATCCAGACCTCACTAGTATTGCTCCCAAGCCGCAAGCAGTGCCGACACTGCGAGGCAATCTCTCAGTTGAAGGAGCAGCAATATGAGCGCATCCCTGCGTAGCGTCGACGGTCAAGACGAAGCCACCATCCTGCGTGAAATCCAGAGCGCCCTGCGCGACCTGCGGTTTGGTGCCGTGGAAATCACTGTGCACAACGCGCAGGTGGTGCAGATCGAACGCAAAGAAAAATTCCGTTTGCAGCAGCCAGGCAACAAGCCGGGCTGAAGTGGATCGCAGCCCCCTGTAGGAGCTGCCGAAGGCTGCGATCTTTGAACCGGCAACGCGATTCCAGAAGTCCATAAAAAAGCCAACAAACCAAGAATTCCAGGAGCTTTCACCATGTCGTCGATTCGTCATTTCGCTTTGGCCGCCCTGGCCAGCGCCCTTTTTGCCGGTTCCGCAGTTGCCAAGGACTACGAGCTGCTCAACGTGTCGTACGACCCGACCCGCGAGCTGTACCAGGACTACAACGCCGAATTCGTGAAGTTCTGGCAAAAGGAACATGCCGGCGACACCGTGAAAATCCAGCAATCCCATGGTGGCTCGGGCAAGCAAGGCCGGGCGGTGATCGATGGCCTGCGCGCCGACGTGGTGACCCTGGCCCTGGCCGGTGACATCGACGAAATCGCCAAGCTCGGCAAGACCCTGCCGGCTGACTGGCAAAAGCGCCTGCCGGATGCAAGCACGCCTTACACCTCGACCATCGTGTTCCTGGTGCGCAAGGGCAACCCTAAAGGCATCAAGGACTGGGGTGACCTGGTCAAGAATGACGTTTCGGTGATCACGCCGAACCCGAAAACCTCCGGCGGTGCGCGCTGGAACTTCCTCGCGGCCTGGGCCTATGGCCTCAAAGCCAATGGCGGCGACGAAGCCAAGGCCAAGGAATACGTGCAAACCCTGTTCAAGCACGTGCCCGTGCTGGACACCGGCGCCCGTGGCTCGACCATTACCTTCGTCAACAACGGTCAGGGCGACGTGTTGCTGGCCTGGGAAAACGAAGCCTTCCTGGCCCTGAAAGAAGAGGGCGGCGCCGACAAGTTCGACATCGTCGTGCCTTCGCTGTCGATCCTCGCCGAGCCACCGGTGGCGGTGGTCGACAAGAATGCCGAGAAAAAGGGCAACGAGCAGATCGCCGAAGCCTACCTCAAGCACCTGTACAGCCCGGCCGGCCAGGAAATCGCGGCGAAGAATTTCTATCGCCCGCGTGACAAGGACGTGGCCGCCAAGTACGCCCAGCAGTTCCCGAAACTGGAACTGGTGAGCATCGACAAGGACTTCGGTGGCTGGAAAACCGCACAGCCGAAATTCTTCAATGACGGCGGGGTGTTCGACCAGATCTACCAGGCGCAGTAATCTTAAATTGCCACTACGAGCCCCAATGCAAGTCAGCTAAGGTGCTTAACATGTGGGAGCGGGCTTGCTCGCGAAGACGGTGTATCAGGCGGCATTAACGTTGACTGACACACTGCTTTCGCGAGCAAGCCCGCTCCCACATGAGTGGGTTTAGCAGATCGCTTTTTAACCAAGGACTTTTATGTCGCGTCGTATCTCCCCCGTCATACCCGGCTTCGGGCTGACGCTGGGCTACACCTTGGTGTACCTCAGCCTGATTGTGCTCATACCACTGGCGGCGATGTTCGTGCATGCCGCTCAACTCACCTGGGATCAGTTCTGGGCAATCATCTCGGCGCCACGGGTGCTGGCGGCGCTGAAGCTCAGCTTCGGCACTGCCCTGTGTGCGGCAATCATCAACGGCATCATCGGCACGCTGCTGGCTTGGGTATTAGTGCGCTATACCTTCCCTGGACGAAAAGTGATCGATGCAATGATCGACTTGCCGTTCGCATTGCCCACGGCGGTGGCCGGTATTGCGCTGACGGCGTTGTACACCCCTACCGGCCTGGTCGGTCAGTTTGCAGCGGATCTGGGTTTCAAGATCGCCTACACCCCCCTGGGCATCACCCTTGCCCTCACTTTTGTGACACTTCCATTCGTAGTACGTACCGTACAGCCAGTATTGGCGGACATTCCTCGTGAAGTCGAAGAAGCAGCGGCGTGCCTGGGGGCGAAGCCATTGCAGGTTTTCCGCCATATCCTGCTGCCGGCACTGCTTCCGGCATGGCTGACCGGTTTCGCGCTGGCCTTTGCCCGCGGGGTCGGCGAGTACGGTTCGGTGATTTTCATCGCCGGCAACATGCCGATGAAAACCGAGATTCTGCCGCTGCTGATCATGGTCAAACTCGACCAATACGATTACACCGGCGCTACCTCCATTGGTGTACTGATGCTGGTGGTTTCCTTCGTCCTGTTGCTGCTGATCAACTTGTTGCAGCGACGCATCGAAACCCCATAAGGAGGCGCACCCATGTCCCAATCGTCTATTGCTGCCGCTTCCTCGAACGCTGCCCGCCGTGGCAGCGCGACTTCGCGGCGAATCCTGATCGGCCTTGGCTGGCTGATTTTTGCGCTGTTCCTGCTGCTGCCGCTGTTCATCGTGGTGTCCCAGGGACTGAAGCTCGGCCTCGGTGCGTTCTTCACCGCGATCTTTGAGCCGGACGCGCTGTCGGCACTGAAACTCACGGTCATCGCCGTACTGATCTCCGTGCCGCTGAACCTGGTGTTCGGCGTCAGCGCCGCCTGGTGCGTGAGCAAGTACTCGTTCCGCGGCAAGAGCATGCTGGTAACGCTGATCGACCTGCCGTTTTCGGTGTCGCCGGTGATCGCCGGTCTGGTCTATGTGTTGATGTTCGGCGCCCAGGGCCTGTTTGGCCCATGGCTGCAGGACCACGACATCCAGATCGTCTTCGCCCTGCCGGGCATCGTGTTGGCGACGATTTTCGTCACCGTGCCGTTCGTGGCCCGTGAACTGATCCCGCTGATGCAGGAACAAGGCACTCAGGAAGAGGAAGCCGCGCGCCTGCTCGGCGCCAACGGCTGGCAGATGTTCTGGCACGTCACCGTACCCAACATCAAATGGGGCCTGATCTACGGCGTGGTGTTGTGCACTGCGCGGGCCATGGGGGAATTCGGTGCAGTATCGGTGGTTTCCGGGCACATTCGCGGGGTGACCAACACCCTGCCGCTGCACGTCGAGATCCTCTACAACGAATACAACCACGTGGCCGCGTTCGCCGTGGCGAGCCTGTTGCTGATCCTGGCGCTCTTCATCCTGCTGCTCAAGCAGTGGAGCGAAAACCGTATTAACCGCCTGCGCGCCAGCGCCGCGGAGGAATAATTCATGTCGATCGAAGTGCGTAACGTCAGCAAGAATTTCAACGCGTTCAAGGCGCTGGACAACATCAGCCTGGACATCCAGAGCGGCGAACTCGTCGCGTTGCTCGGCCCGTCGGGCTGCGGCAAGACCACGCTGCTACGGATCATTGCCGGCCTGGAAACCCCGGACAAGGGCAACATCGTGTTCCACGGTGAAGACGTTTCCGGCCACGACGTGCGTGATCGCAACGTCGGTTTCGTGTTCCAGCACTACGCCCTGTTCCGCCACATGACGGTGTTCGACAACGTCGCGTTCGGCCTGCGCATGAAGCCGAAAAACCAGCGCCCGAGCGAAAGCCAGATCGCAACCAAGGTTCACGAGCTGCTGAACATGGTGCAACTGGACTGGTTGTCGGATCGCTACCCGGAGCAACTCTCCGGTGGTCAGCGCCAGCGCATTGCCTTGGCCCGGGCGCTGGCGGTGGAGCCGAAAGTGCTGCTGCTCGACGAACCTTTCGGCGCTCTCGACGCCAAGGTTCGTAAGGAGCTGCGCCGCTGGCTGGCGCGTCTGCACGAAGACATCAACCTGACCTCGGTGTTCGTGACCCACGACCAGGAAGAAGCGATGGAAGTCGCCGACCGTATCGTGGTGATGAACAAGGGTGTGATCGAGCAGATCGGCTCACCGGGCGACGTCTACGAAAACCCGGCCAGTGACTTCGTCTATCACTTCCTTGGTGATTCGAACCGACTGCACCTGGGCGAAGACAACCACGTGCTGTTCCGCCCGCACGAAGTGTCGCTGTCGCGGCATGAACTGGAAGATCACCACGCGGCCGAAGTGCGCGATATTCGTCCGCTGGGCGCGACAACGCGGGTGACGCTGAAGGTCGAAGGGCAGAGCGATCTGATCGAGGCCGAAGTGGTCAAGGATCACGACAGCCTGATCGGGTTGGCGAAGGGTGAAACACTGTTCTTCAAGCCGAAGGTCTGGCAGAAGGTTGCCAACATCTAAAGCAAAAGCATCGCGAGCAAGCTCGCTCCCACAGGGATTTGGGTTGGCCACAGCTATTGTGTTCGACCCTGATCCACTGTGGGAGCGAGCTTGCTCGCGATTGCTATCTAGACAGCAGCACGCTTCGGATTGACCCGCACTTCACCCGCCCGCGCCTCAATCTGCTCTTTGAGCTCACGCCGCATCCCCAGCATGAACGCCACTTCAGCCACCACAAACAGCGGCCCGACAATCAACCCGGTCACGTCATCGACAAAGGCCGGTTTGCGCCCTTCATAGTGATGGCCGACAAACTGGATCGCCCAACCGATCACGAACATCGCCACGCCGCTGCCCAGCCAGACCAGCGTGCTTTGCTGTGCCAGCGCATGACCGGCCCACACGCACAGCCCGAGCAAGACGGTCATCAACACGCCCAGGCGCAATTCCAGGCGCAGGTAAAACCACGCCGATGCCAGCGACACGAGCACCGCCGGTGACAGCCACACGCCACCCAGCGACCACTCCGGCCGGGACAGCAACACCGCGACGGCGACCACGATCAGCGGAATACCGATAAAGTGCGATGCAATATTGCGCGGGTCACGGTGGTAGGCGGCGTATTGACTGAGGTGGTCGACGAGGCTTTTCATTGTTGTTCTCCTGTGGGGTGATTGATCATGCCCCGGGGCCACTTCCCGCTCTGTCAGCCAGGCGACAATCTCTAGGAGTTTTCATGGATATGCAGGTCTGGCGCCCACGCCTGATGAGCGGTCAGTGGTTCAGCCATTTGCCTGTTTCCCTACAGGATAGCCTGCTGTCGGCGGCCAGGCTGCGGCGCCTGTCGCCGGGCCAGCGGCTGTTCAAGCGCGGCGATCCGCCCTGTGGCCTGTACGCGGTGCTTGAAGGCGCGGTACGCGTCGGCGCCGTGAGCGAACAGGGCAAGGAAGCCTTGCTGAGCCTGGTGGAGCCGCCGCACTGGTTCGGCGAGATTTGCCTGTTCGATGGCCAGCCACGCACCCACGATGCCTACGGCGTGGGCCAGTGCACACTGCTGCATATTCCCCAGAACACCGTTCTGGCGTTGCTCGACGAGCATCCGCAGCACTGGCGGCAACTGGCATTGTTGATGAGCCAGAAACTGCGCATGACCTTCATCAACCTTGAACAATTGAGCCTGTTGCCAGCCCCGGCACGGCTGGCGCACCGCTTGCTGATGATCGCCGAAGGCTATGGCGAGACCGCCCCGCCGCGGCGCGTCCTGCAACTGCCCCAGGAGCAGCTTGCCGCCATGTTGTCGCTGTCGCGCCAGACCACCAACCAGATCCTCAAGGAGTTGCAGGGGCAGGGGGTTATCGGGCTGAGTTACGGCGAAATCGAAATTCTCGATGCCGAGCGGTTGCGGGAACTGGCGACAATCTGACGGTGAACACTGAATCATTGTGGGAGCGGGCTTGCTCGCGAAGGCGCCAGGTCAGGTATATCAATTTCAACTGACACACCGCTTTCGCGAGCAAGCCCGCTCCCACAGTGGACCTGTGTAAAATCACAAGGTTGTGGTCACCGAAAAACCTGTGGGAGCGGGCTTGCCCGCGATGGGGCCAGACCAGCCAACTCACCTTCCGGATCAATCAGCGCAACCCATCCCGAAACTGCCCCGGCGTCATCCCGGTCCAGCGCTTGAATGCGCGACTGAAGCTGCTGGTATCGGCAAACCCGAGCAGATAACTGATTTCGCTCAGCGACACCTGCGGGTCCCGCAGGTGCAGCAGCGCGAGGTTTTCGCGGCTTTCGTTGAGCAGCGTATCGAACCGGCAGCCCTCATCCGCCAGGTGCCGTTGCAGGCTGCGCAGGCTCAGGTGCAGGGCCTTGGCGATGTGTTCGGCGCTGGGTTCGCCTTCGGGCAGTTGTTCTTCAATGGCGTCGCGGACCTTGCGCTCCCACGTCAGCGGCTTGAGTTGCGCCAGGGTGCGCTTGAGCACGGTTTCGTTGTGTTCGGCCAGTTCCGGGTTCGCGTCATCCAGGTGGCTGTCGAAGTCGATGAGGGCGAACTCCAGCCGATCCTCGTCGGCGCCGAAGTGCACGGGCGAGCGAAAGACTTTATGCCATTGGTGCGCGTCTGCCGGCTCCGGGCGGCGCAGGTAGGTCGCCAGTGGTGCGTATTCACGGCCCAGGCGATTGCGGCAGGTGCGCACGTAAATCGCCATGAACGCATCGATGGCTTCGAAGGCCGGGGCCGGGTTGCCGGCAGGGATTTTCAGACGGAAATGGTAGCGATCCTCGGCGCGGGTCAGTTCCAGTTCGAGGGCATCGCTGACCACCTGGTGATAGCGCACGATGCGCTCGAACACTTCCCGCAGGCTGCCGCTGGCCACCAGTGCATACCCTAGCGCATGGAAGGTGGTCGGGCTGACGAAGCGCGAAACCCGTAAACCGATCGCCGGGTCACCGCTGGCCTGCACTGCCAGATTCCACAGGTGTGTGGTGCCCGACAGGGGATAACGCGCGTTCGGGTCGTCCATCAGTTGCGGGTCGAGCCCCGATTGCTGGCACAGGGCGGTGCTGTCAATGCCCAGGGCATCGAGCTGCTTGCGCAGGGCGCGGGTCCAGCTGGCGAGGGAGGTCGGTTCAGTCATGCTGATTGGCGCTTCCAGTCAACAGGTTGGCGTTCACGGCTACCGCATTGCGAGGTTCCGCAAGGCAGGATGCAACCATCAATAACCAGAGGATGGAAGCATGGACCGTACTTCTGCAAGCCCCCAACGACTGAATGCAGCCCAACGTTCAGCCCATATCCGTGAAGTGGTGCTGGCCAGAGGTGTCGAATTGCGTGAGAAATACCCGATTCTCAAGCATCAGGACGCCCTCGGCGCAGGCATTCTGACCTTCGCCATCGCCGGTATGGTCGGTTCGGCGGCGCTCTACATGAGCGGGTACATGGCCTGGTGGGCGTGCCTGTTGCTCAACGCTTTTTTCGCTTCGCTGACCCATGAGCTGGAACACGATCTGATCCACAGCATGTACTTCCGCAAGCAGAAGGTGCCGCACAACCTGATGATGGGATTGGTGTGGCTGGCGCGGCCGAGCACCATCAACCCCTGGATTCGCCGCCATTTGCACCTCAATCACCACAAGGTGTCGGGCTCTGAGACCGACACGGAAGAGCGCGCCATCACCAATGGCGAACCCTGGGGTTTTGCGCGGCTGTTGATGATCGGCGACAACATCATGTCCTCGGTCATCCGCATGCTGCGGGCCAAGACCTGGGCAATGAAGTTCAGCATCATCAAACGCACGCTGAAGGTCTACGCACCGCTGGCGTTGATGCATTGGGGCGCGTGGTACGTGTTTCTCGGTTTCCACGCAGCGAACGGTGTTGCGCACCTGATGGGCGCACCGATCGAGTGGTCGGCGACGACGTTGTCGGTGATGCAGGTGATCGACATCGCGGCTGTCGTGATCATCGGCCCGAACGTGTTGCGCACCTTCTGCCTGCACTTCATCAGCTCGAACATGCATTACTACGGTGACGTGGAGCCGGGCAACGTGATGCAGCAGTGCCAGGTGCTCAATGCCCCGTGGCTGTGGCCGCTGCAGGCGTTCTGCTTCAACTTCGGCAGCAGCCACGGGATCCATCACTTTGTGGTGAAGGAGCCGTTCTACATCCGCCAGTTGACCGTGCCGGTGGGGCACAAGGTGATGCGCGAGATGGGTGTGCGGTTCAATGATTTCGGTACGTTTGCGCGGGCTAACCGGTTTGAGCGCAGGGAAGAAGTGGCTGCGGAAAAGGTGCGTACGGCTCAAGTCTAGTCGTCGTTTGAAAGGGCCTCTTCGCGGGCAAGCCCGCTCCCACAGGTTTCTGCGATGAACGCAAAATTTGCGTTCGGCACAAATCACTGTGGGAGCGGGCTTGCTCGCGAAAGCGTTGTATCAGGCAGCATCAATCCGGCTGAAACGGCCATTCACTCAAGATCACCCCAGTCTCATCCACATACTTCTCGTACCTGGCTCGATGCTTATTAGAATTTTTTTAGCTTTAAAACACTAATTTCAGCGGCGGCGGTGGTGGAGCAAACGATTATTTTGAGTGATAAGAGGTTCAGCTTCTATAAGGAATTAATGGCGAACGCGATAACAGTATGCGGCATCGCATTTTTGCCTTTCGATCAGAATTGTTTTCATAAAGCCTTTAATAGAAAATCCTGAGCCGTGGATGCCAGTAATTTTGAATCTTCCACCAGGACCTATGATTGTTTTAATAGGGTCTCCTGTTTTTTGCACTGTAATTTCTGCAGAGCCATCGTTGAGTACCTCAAAATCTGGAATTGTAAGATTTTGCTGTGTGGAATAATGGTCACTTGTAGTGCTTTCGATCTTAGAGTCGGAAAATAAAAAGCACAGATTTTTGGAACATCCAGACCTTGAAATTGAAAAAAATTGGAATTCGGTGTGTGGTGCAGCATTGAAAATTCCACCCGCGGTTGGAAAAAATGGGATAGACATACTTTGCCCGGGTTGTAATGTAGTATCCGGATGGTTATAAATCCGAGCCGTGATTGCACGGCTTGGTGATTCATTTTTGAATTCGGAACTTTCAGAAAGTGGTTTTGTATCCTCTGCAGCATAAATTATGGGTGATAAAAGGATGGATAATAAGGTTGTCAAGGTTGCAACTTTCATAATATTTGCTCGCAGTGGTTAGTTAGCTACTCCTGTATTTAATGTCGCTTTGTTTGGTTTATCTACTGACAGAAATGACAGGTTTTCCGGAATGCTCATTGTATTTTCGAAGTGCTATTTATTTTTTGATACCATTTCCGAATATGGCCACTGAGACGACTCGTCTTACAGGCAGCATCAATCCGGCTGAAACGGCGACTCACTCAAGATCACCCCAGTCTCATCCACATACCGCTGCCAATGCTCGATCAAGGCACTGAGCTTCTGCGGCTGGCTCGACGCCAGGTCATGAATCTCCCCCGGATCACTGCCCAGGTCATACAGCTGCCAGGTCGCCGGTCCAACGGGCCCGGGGATGTACACCGCCTTCCACTGCCCCTGGCGAATCGCCCGCCGACCGAACAATTCCCACCCGGTCACGGTGTGCTCGTCATGCACGTGCGCCGTCTCGCCCGACAGGAACCCCAGCCACGACTTCCCGCGAACTGGCGCCACGGGTTTGCCGTGCCATTGCTTGCCCGGATGGCGCACGCCGGCCAGGTCGAGAATGGTCGGCGTGATGTCCATCACCGTGCCGAACCCATGGCTGATCTGGCCCTTGAGCGGCAGCTGCGGGTAATGCACCAGCGCCGGCACGCGAATCCCGCCTTCGGTGGTGAAGGCCTTGAACAGTCGCGACGGCGCGGTCGCCACTTGCGCCCAGTTCGGCCCGTACCAGACGTAGGAATTGGCCCGGCCGATGTTGTCCAGGCTGTTGTCGTAGTGCTGGTTGAGATAGGTCAGCAACTGCGGCCCGAATTTCGGGAAAGCCTCCAGCAACGCCCCTTCGGCGCCGTTATCGGACATGAACAGGATGAAGGTGTTGTCCAGTTGTCCCTGCTGGCGCAAGTAATCGACGACACGCCCGATGTTCCAGTCCATGCGCTCGACCATCGCCGCATAAACCTCCATGGCCCGCGCGGAAATCTGCCGCTGTTCATCACTCAACGCATCCCACTGTGCGCTCAGCTGGATCAGGGGATGCGGCTCGACATCGGCCTCGATCAATCCCAGCTTCTTGAGTTTTTCCAGGCGTTCCAGGCGTAGCACTTCAGGGCCGGCGTCATAGCGCCCGCGGTATTTTTCCACCACCTCGGCCGGTGCCTGCAGCGGCCAGTGCGGTGCGGAAAACGGCAGGTAGGCGAAGAACGGCCGGGTCTGGTCGCGCTCCTTGAGGTATTGCAGCAGCTTGTCGCCGAAGGCGTCGGAGGAATAAAAATCCTTCGGCAGTTCGTCGATGAACCGGTCGTCTTCGATATACAGCGCCGGCGTGGATTTCAGCAGCCGTGGCGTCGTTTCATCGTAAGTCGGCTCGAAGCCGTAATGGTTGGCCGCACCGGGCAACAGCGAAAACGAACGCTCGAAACCCCGGGCGTGGGGTGCCAATTCGGCGGTCAGGCCCAAGTGCCATTTGCCGCTCATCAACGTCTGGTAACCCGCCTCGCGCAGCAGCTCGGGCAGGGCGACCACGCGGTCGTTCAAGTGCCCTTCGTAGCCTGGCTTACCGATCAGGTCCGGGGTCAGGGCTTCGGCCATGGTGCCGATGCCGGCGATGTGGTGATCGGTACCGGTGAGCAGCATCGAACGGGTCGGCGAGCAGGTCGGTGCGGTGTGGAAATCGGTCAGGCGCAGGCCATTGTTGGCCAGGGCATCGAGGTTCGGTGTATTGATTTCACCACCGAAGGCGCCGAGGTCGGAGAAGCCCAGGTCATCGGCCAGGATCACTAAAAAGTTGGGACGTTGCGGCATCAAGCATTTCCTTTTTCAGTAGGCAATGAAGGACAGCGGAAGATCGCGGACCTGCACCGGCACGGGGGGCTGGTAGTGACCGTTGCTGGTGAGTTCGTGAAGCAGTTCTTCGCGCAATTGGTGGAAGTCGAAACTGCTGCGCTGGCGCGGATGGGGCAGGGCAATGTCGACCACTTGCTTGATCCGCCCCGGACGCGGCTCCATCACCACCACGCGGTCGGCGAGGAAGATCGCTTCCTCGACATCGTGGGTGACCAGCACTGTGGTGATTTTTGCCCGCGCGCGGATCGCCAGCAGTTCGTCCTGCATCTGCTGGCGGGTCAGTGCGTCGAGAGCACCGAAGGGCTCGTCCAGCAACAGAATCCGTGGGCTGGCCACCAGGCCGCGGGCGATGGCCACGCGCTGCGCCATGCCGCCGGAGAGCTGGTGCGGATAGGCCCGGGCGAAGTCGCCGAGGCCCACCAGCTCGATGAAGTCATGGATACGCCGGTGCTTTTGCGCGGTGCTCAATGGCTCGTTGACCAGGCCCAGGCCGATGTTGTCGGCCACGCTCAGCCACGGGAACAAACGGTGTTCCTGAAAGACGATGCCGCGCTCGCCACCGATGCCGCTGACGGCTTTTCCGTCCACGGTGATTTGCCCGCGAAATTGCGTATCCAGGCCCACCAACAGCCGCAGTAAAGTGGATTTGCCGCAACCGCTGGAGCCGACGATGGCGACGAATTCGCCCTCGGCGATGTCCAGGTTGAATTCGCGAATGGCCTCCAGTTCGAAGCCGTCGACGTCGAAGGTCTTGCCCACGTGATTGAAGCTGACAATCGGTGCGTTCATGCGTGTCTCCAGCGAGTGGCGCGGATTTCCAGGCGTTGGCCAATGAGGTTGAGCAGGGCGCCGGTCAGGCCCACCAGCAGCATGCCGGCCATGATCAGGTCCATGCGCAGCAGTTGCTGGGCGCCGATCATCTGGCTGCCGATGCCGCCGTTGGACGGCATGAAATATTCGGCGCCTATGGTGCCGAGCCAGGCGTAGATCAGGCTCAGCCTGAGCCCTGCGAAAATCCCTGGCGCCGCTCCCGGCAATATCAGCCGGCGCAGGCGCTGGGGCAGGTTCAGGCGCAACACCTGCGCGGCCTCGTTGAGTTGTGGCGAGAGATTGGCGACGCTGCGTTGGGTGGCGATGAACAGCGGGAAAAACGCGGCGAGGGCGACGAACACCCACTTGGCCAATTCCCCCAGGCCGAACCACGCGGTGAGCAGCGGCACCCAGGCGAAAATGGCGATCTGGCGGAGGGCGGCGAGGGTCGGGCCGAGCACGCGTTCACTGCTGCGCGACAGTCCCAGCAGCAGGCCCAGGGCAAAGCCGAGCCCGCCACCGAGCAGTAACCCGCCAAGGGTTCGGCCCAGACTCAGGGCCATGCCGCCAATCAGCGTGCCGTCGAGCAGGCCATGCCAGGTGGTGTGCAGGACGGCCAGCGGGCTGACCAGAATGTTCGGGTCAATCCACTGCTGATCCGAGCTCAGTTGCCACAACGCCAGCAGCGCCAGTGGCAGCAGCCACGGTTGCAGCCGTTGCCAGCCTTGATAACGCGGCCCGCGACGGATTTCGGCGGTGGCCGGGTGCGGCCAGTGCACCAGCTTCCTGTCCAGCAGGCCGATGCCGCGGTCCATCGCCACGCCGATCAAGCCGATCACCACAATGCACACGAAGACGATGTCGAGCATGAACAACTGGCGTGCCCAGACCATCAGGTAGCCGATGCCTTCGCTGGACGCGAGCAGTTCGACAGCGAGCAGCGAGGTCCATCCGGCGGCCAGCGCAAGGCGCACACCGGCCATGAAGGCCGGCAGTGCGGCAGGCAGCACAAGACGGCGGATCAACAGGTGCCTGGGCAGGCGCAACACGGCGGCGGCTTCGCGCAGCCTGGGTTGCGCGTCGCGCACGCCGACCAGTGTGTGCAGGGTCACCGGCACCACGATGGCCTTGATCAGCACCACCAGTTTCAGCACTTCACCGATGCCGAAAAACACCATGAACAAGGGAATCCAGGCCAGGGTCGGGACTTGCGCCAACCCGGCGAAGGTGGGAAACACCAGGCGCTCCAGTCGACGGCTGAAACCCAGCGCTGCACCCAAAACAGCACCAGCGCTGATCCCGGCCAGCAGCCCCCAGAACAAACGTTGCAGGCTGATCCACAAATGGCTCCACAGCTCGCCTTGGGACAATTCCACCGCGCTGGTCCAGACCAGCGATGGCGCCGGCAGGATTTGCTCACTCATCCAGTGATTGCGGCTGGCGAGCCACCAGAGTGCAAACAGGCTGAAGGGCAGCAGCCAGGGCAAGAGCCGCTGGCTCAGTGTCGGCCAATGCCGTCGACCATCAAGCCGGGGTGAGGCCAGCGGCAGGCTCAGAAGGGAAACACGGGCCATGGGTGACCTCCGTTGTCGGGTTGCAATGCAAGCCTGTTTTTTGTGGGAGCGAGCTTGCTCGCGATGAGGGTGTGTCAGGCGACTTATGTGCTGGATGACACACCGCTATCGCGAGCAAGCTCGCTCCCACAGGGGGTTAAGATGTATGCGAAATTGATCTATAAAAATTCAAATCAATGCTATTGAGAGATAAGCGAGACCATTTAAGGCCTCGATCAGCCGCCGCATCCAATGCATTCGAAGAATATTTTCGATGCTGCCAAGGCATACCCGGCGGAGAGGTCCGCCGGTGTTGATATAGATCCATATGATCTAAAAATGTGAATTTATAGTATTTAAATGTTGGTTCTGATTCGGCCTACCTTCGGCTCCTCAACGCCCGTTGCCCCAAGGAGCCGCACCCATGAACCTTCCCTTCAAACGTGTCATCAGCCTGTTCGCCGCACCGGCCCTGGCGGGTCTGCTGGCCTTCA
The DNA here is from genome assembly GCF_019219205.1 of Pseudomonas sp. PDM27. Taxonomy (NCBI): domain Bacteria; kingdom Pseudomonadati; phylum Pseudomonadota; class Gammaproteobacteria; order Pseudomonadales; family Pseudomonadaceae; genus Pseudomonas; species Pseudomonas sp. PDM27. The sequence continues at coordinate 78,837 of NZ_JAHUWF010000012.1, forward strand.
CGGCCAACGCCGGTGAGCTCAAGGAAATCCGCATTGCCGTGCCGGACCTGAGTGCCGGTACCCAGCACAGCGGTGGCGGTGTAGTGGATGTGTTGCGCGATCAACAGATCTTCGAAAAGGCCTTTGCCGATCAAGGCATCAAGATTCAGTGGAGCTTCTTCAAGGGCGCAGGCCCGGTGATCAACGAGGCGTTCGCCAACGGTCAGGTGGACCTGGCCTACCTCGGCGACCTGGCAGCCATCATCGGCAAGTCCAATGGTCTGGATACACGATTGCTCAGCGCCTCGGCGCGCGGGGTCAAGCACTACCTGGGCGTGGTACCGGGTTCGGGGATCAAGACCCTGCAAGACCTCAAGGGCAAACGCGTGGCGATCTTCCGTGGCACCGCCAGCCAGTTGTCATTCGATGCGGCGCTGGCCAGTCAGGGGTTGAGCGAGAAGGATGTGAAAGTCATCAACCTCGACTTCAACGCGGCGGTGGCGGCGCTGGCGGCGAAGCAGATCGATGCCTCGTGGGGTGGTTCCGGGCTTACCGCATTACAGGCCAAGGGATTGGCCGAGCTGCCTCTGACCACCAAGGACCTGGGCGGCGCCGGCAGTGTGCAGGCCGTGTTGGTGGGGACCGGGAAGTTCGTCGATGAGCACCCCGAGGCGGTCGCCACACTGCTCAAGGCTCAACAGCAAGCGGTGGCGTGGCTGACCCAGGATAGCAACAAGGACGCTTACGTTCAGTTGGTGTCGGGGCTGGCGAGTTACCCACCGGTGATTCTCAGCCAGGATCTGAAGGATCAGAAATTGAGCGAGGTATTCCCTTCGACACTTGATCCGGTGTTCCTTGGCAAATTGCAGGATGCGGTGGACCTGGCATCGCAGCAGAAGCTGATTCGCAAGCCGTTCAAGGTGACGGATTGGGTGGCGCCGGAGTTGGCTGCTGCCAAACTTTGAATCTCTATCGTCAATTCGGACGCTTTCGCGAGCAAGCCCGCTCCCACACTGGTTCTGCGCCGTACACAAATTTTGTGTTCGCGGGAAATCAAATGTGGGAGCGGGCTTGCTCGCGAAGAGGCCCTAAACCGCGACGCTGACTTGCTGCCTGTCCACCGCCACCAACGTCTCGATCATCGCCCGCGCCGCTGGCGACAACCGGAACCCGGTGCGGCTGACAATCCCGCACCGCGCATTCATGCTCTCGATGTTCTGCGGCAAATTACGCCAGTGCAGCAGCACCAGCGAACCCTGGGCAATGTCTTCGATGAATGCCTCTTGCGTACCCACGCCGATGGCATTCGATTGCAGCACCACCTTCACCAGCGCCGGAAAATGTTCGGTCTCGAGGGTCGGCGAAAAATCCACCCGTCCACTGAGGTTCGCCAGCAATTTGCGAATGCCTGGCGGGATCTTCGTAGTCGCCAGCGGGTAATCGAACATGTCGTTGGTCGACAGGCTCTCCTTGGCCAGCAGTGGATGTCCGGGGCGGCAGAAAAACACACCGCGCTTGGGCGTCAGCGCCTGGGTCTGGAAGTTCGGGTCGGACTCGAAATGGCGGATGTCGGCGATGAAGAATTCAATCTCCTCACGGCTCAGGGCGCGGCTGAGTTTTTCCCAGTTATCCACCTCGAAACAGGTGCGCACTTTCGGGTGCGCATTGATGAATTGCGCCACCGCATCCGGCACCAGTTTTACCGCCGGCGCCGGGCCACAACCGAAGCGCAGTTCCCCGGCATCGAGCTTGGTCATCTGCGTCACTTGCGAGCTGAGCAGCGCCGCACCCTGCACCAGGCTACGGGCATGTTGCAGCACCACCAGGCCTTCCGGGGTGGGGCGCAAATCCTTGTTGCCACGGTCCACCAGGACGCAGCCGAACTCGTGCTCCAGCCCCTGAATGCTGCGGCTGAAGGCCGGTTGGGTAATGCCCATGGCCTCGGCCGCGCGCACGAAACTGCGGTGTTCGTCGAGGGCGATGAAGTAACGCAACTGGCGAAGATCCATATGCTTTCCCGGCATCCTAAAAATAGCTCGAAGGCATTTGCGACGAGGGTTGACTGAGGTTTTAAATGCAACCTCTTATTCCGTCAACGAAGCATGATGATATCTATTAGATCTAAATAGAATATAGATAGAGCAGTGTTTCGCGGCCGGTTCAACCGCAAGCAGTCTGATGAGGGTCTACCCATGAGCAATGCCGCTTTCGCAGTACAACCCGCTGTTCACGCGCTTGAAATCCATCCGGTGGCCGGTCGCATCGGTGCCGAAATCCGTGGCGTACAGCTTTCCGGCGAGCTGGATGCCGCCACTGTTGAAGCCATTCAACAGGCACTACTGCAATACAAAGTGATCTTCTTCCGCGAGCAGACCCAACTCGACGATCAGCGCCAGGAGGCGTTCGCCCACCTGCTCGGCGAACCGGTGGCGCACCCGACCGTGCCGGTGCGTGAAGGCACGCGTTTTCTGCTGGAACTGGACGGTGCCGAGGGCCAGCGTGCGAGCTCCTGGCACACCGACGTGACCTTCGTCGAGGCCTATCCCAAGGCCTCGATCCTGCGCTCGGTGGTGGCCCCGGCTTTCGGTGGCGACACCCTGTGGGCCAACACCGCCGCCGCCTACAACGGGCTGTCGGCGGAGCTGCGTGAGCTGGCCGACAAACTGGTCGCCGTGCACAGCAACGAATACGACTACGCCGGCACCCGGCCGGACGTTTCGGCGGAGAAGCTGGAACGCTATCGCAAGGTCTTCACCTCGACGGTCTACGAGACCGAACACCCGGTGGTGCGCGTGCACCCGATCAGCGGCGAGAAGAGCCTGTTGCTGGGGCATTTCGTCAAACGCATCAAGGGCTATTCCCAGGCCGATTCGGCGCACCTGTTCGGGTTGCTGCAAAGCCATGTGATCCGCCAGGAAAACATCGTGCGCTGGCGCTGGAAGGCCGGTGACGTGGCGATCTGGGACAACCGCTCCACCCAGCATTACGCGGTGGATGACTACGGGACCCAGGACCGGATCGTGCGTCGTGTGACGCTCAAGGGTGAAGTGCCGGTGGGTGTGAACGGGCAGGTCAGCCAGACGGTGAAAGGGCCGGATATCGACGGCGTCTGAGCCGACGCTATCGCGAGCAAGCTCGCTCCCACAGGGGGTCTTCGGTGTTCACAGGATCAGTGTGGGAGCGAGCTTGCTCGCGATGGCGGCCTGGCAAGCAATAAAGCATTTCTTCTGATCGGGAACCCCGCCTTATGAGTCCGTTGCATCTCGCCCCAACTCACTCTCCACAACGGCTCAAACGCCTGCCCCTGGCTCTGCTACTGGCAGGCAGTGCCAGCTGGACCCAAGGCTATGCGGCCGAAAGCGCCACCCCTGAAACCACCCCGGCAAAAACCGCCACGGCCGACAATAGCCAACTGGCAACCGTGACGGTCACGACTCGCCGCCGCGAAGAAAGCTCGCAGGACGTACCAACGCCGATGAGCGTGGTCAGCGGCCAGACCCTGGAAGCCCAGCGGGTCTATCGCATCCAGGATTTGCAGCAACTGGTGCCCAGCGTCAACGTCGCCTACATGCATGCGCGCCAGTCCAGCGTGTCGATTCGTGGCCTGGGCAACAACCCGGCCAGCGATGGCCTGGAAGGCAGTGTCGGCCTGTACCTCGACAACGTTTACCTCGGCCGGCCGGGCATGGCCGTATTCGACCTGATGGACATCGAGCAGCTTGAAGTGTTGCGCGGTCCGCAAGGCACCTTGTTCGGCAAGAACACCACCGCCGGTGTGATCAACATCAGCACCCGCGCGCCGACCTTCACCCCGGAACGCAGCATCGAATCTTCGGTGGGCGAGGATGGCTACTTCCAGACCAAGGGCACGATTTCCGGCCCGTTGAATGACCAGCTCGCCGGGCGCTTTTCTGCGTATCGCACCCGCAGCGACGGCGATATCAAGAATGAATTCGACGGCCACGATTTGAACGGCGGCTCGCGCGATGGCTTCCGTGGCCAGTTGCTGTTCAAGCCGAACGAATCGTTCAACCTGCGCTGGATCGGCGACTACAACGAAGAAGATTCCAGCGCCGGCACCCGCGTGTTGTTCAGCACCGGGCCGACCATCAATGGCACCAACCTTTACCAGACCCGGGCCAATGCCGCGGGCGCGACACTGGTCGACGGCACCCACCGCAAGGTCAACCTGAACAACGACCAGCATGTCACCGTGCATCAGGGCGGCACGTCGGTGGAGGCCAACTGGACGCTGCCGAGCGACTTCACCCTGACGTCCATCAGCGCCTATCGCTGGTGGAATTTCACCCCGCGCAATGATGACGGCCTGAACGCAACTGTCTTCTACAACGCCGGGGTTTCGGTGGAGGACAAGCAGTACTCCCAGGAGTTTCGCCTGGCGTCGCCTACCGGCGGGTTCTTCGATTACGTGCTGGGCGCCTATTACTTCGGCTCCGACCTGGACAACAAATCCTTCACCTTTTACGGGCCGCAAGCGGACATCTGGAGTGGCACGCCCACCGGTGCGCTGAACAACATCGACAGTGTCGGCAACGGTCATATCGAAACCAACAGCTTCGCGCTGTTCGCACAGGGCACCTGGCACCTGACCGAACGCCTGGATTTCACTGCCGGCCTGCGCGGCACCTATGAAGAGAAAAACGCCTGGGTGACCCGCAATGCACCCGCCGGTGGTGCCGCAGTCACCGGTGCGGCGGCCGCGGCACGACGTGCTCGTGCGGGGGCCTACGATTCCGGCGATCTGAACCAGTACAGCTCCAGTCCTTCGGGCCTGTTGAACCTCAGCTACCACCTCACCGACGACCTGCTCACCTACGCCACGTTGTCCCACGGCGAAAAATCCGGTGGGGTCAACCTGGCCGTCGGTATGGCGCCGGTGGCTGGGGCCGACTCATTGCTGATCGGCACCGAGCGCGCCAACAACGCCGAGCTCGGTTTCAAGAGCACCCTGTGGGACCGTCGCCTGCAACTCAACGCCAACCTGTTCTGGACCCAGGTCAACGGCTATCAGACCAACGCCTATGACGACGTCAATCGCGTGCAATACCTGACCAATGCCGGTTCCGTGCGCTCCCGTGGCGTGGAGTTCGAAAGCACCCTGATCCCGCTGCGTGGCCTGACGCTGAACATCAACGGTTCGTACAACGACGTCAGCTACCTCTCCTACAAGGATGCACCGTGCCCGCCGGAAGTCAGCCTGAGGCCGGGTGCTCCAGCCTCCTGCGACCTGACCGGGCATCAAGTGGTCGGCGCCTCGAAATGGATCGGCAACGCCAACGGCGAATACAAGTGGAACCTGAGCAACGGCTTCGAGGAGTACGTCACCGCCAGCTATGCGTTCCGCTCCAAAGCGGTGGGCACAGTGGAAGACTCCGACTTCGGGCAGATCCCGAGTTATGCGGTGGTCAACCTGTCCACCGGTCTGCGCGGCGACTTCAACCAGGGGCAGTGGGACGTTTCGTTGTGGCTGAAAAACGCCTTCGACAAAACCTACTACACGACGCTGTGGACGGCCGCCAATGGTGGTTATGAAGGCCTGCTCGGTACGCCACGCACGCTGGGTGTGACCGGCCGATACGACTTCTGACGGCGAAAAAGCATGCTTCGAATGAATACTTTCAATGCCCGAAAAGCATCGGATTTTTTCCACTGCGCCGGAGCCCTTGAACGACGGGCTCTGGCGGTGGGTTGAGGTTTTTTTATTCGTATTAGTTCTAAATATAAGTTTAAACATTACTTTAAGAGCTAAGCATTCAAGCCAATGATTGCTCTACCGGGACGTCGTCGGGGGATGTTCAGCACGACGTTCCGGTTATCCGCAAAGAGACCGCAGGGAGTTAAACAATGGGCAATGTCCAGATCGCCGCCGGTGCACATGAGGTGCTTTGGCGCCAGGCACCCGGTGGCGAATTGGTCGACCTCGGCCGACCGCACCGGGTGCCCTTGGGGCAGTTGCGTTTGCAGCGAGCCCCCAAAGGCGTCCTTCGCCGGTGTGAAGCAATCGTGCTGGGCGTGTTGGCGTTGCTGGTGCATGGCGCGGTGATCTATTGGGTCAATCAGCAACCGACCCCGGTGCTGCCGATCGTGCCGCCAGAAGTCCCGCCCATGACCATCGAATTTTCGCGTCCGGCGCCACCAGTGGTCGAGCCGCCGCCTCCACAACCTGTGCAACCCGTGATTGAGCCGCCACCGCCTGTGGAGGATGAACTGGCGGTGAAGCCGCCTCCACCGAAGCCGGTTCCCAAGCCCAAACCGGCCGCCAAACCGCTACCGAAACCGGCGCCAAAGGCCGTTGAACAGCCACCCGCGCCAGCGAAGCCGGCAGCACCTGTCGCGGCTCCGGCGCCACCTGCACCACCGGCCCCTGCGCCCGTAACACCGGCCTCCGCCACCGCCGGCTACTTGAAAAACCCGGCGCCGGAATACCCGTCGCTGGCCCAGCGTCGCGGCTGGGAAGGCACGGTGTTGTTGCGCGTGCATGTGTTGGCCAGCGGCAAGCCCGGCGAGATTCAGATCCAGAAAAGCAGTGGTCGCGATGCGCTGGACGACGCCGCGCTGAACGCGGTGAAGCGCTGGAGTTTTGTGCCGGCCAAGCAAGGTGATGTCGCCCAGGATGGCTGGGTCAGCGTGCCCATCGATTTCAAGATTCATTAAACAGAAACCAATTTCGCGCGAAACGTTTACACGAGGAATACATCATGACGTTACTGGCCTCTCCACTTGAATCCATCGAAAGCGCGGTGATCTGGCTGCTGGTGGTTTTTTCCGTCGCGACCTGGGGCCTGGCATTGCTCAAGGGTGTGCAGTTCGGTCGCCTGAAGGCACAGGATCGAAAGTTTCATCAGCAGTTCTGGGCCGCTTCGAGTCTCGACTCGGCGGCCGAACTGAGCGAAACCCGGCCCGGCGCGGCAGCCCGGGTGGCGCAGGCCGGTTATGCGGCCATCCAGGTGGGCGAGACGCCACAGGCGGCGGACTTGAGCCAGGCGATCAACCATCAGGATCGTCTGGAGCGAGCCTTGCGCCAGCAGATCGTGCGCGAGCGCCGGTCGCTGGAAACCGGGTTGGCCGTGCTCGCGAGTATTGGCAGCACCTCGCCGTTCATTGGCTTGTTCGGCACGGTGTGGGGAATCATGGAAGCGTTGAAAGGCATCAGCGCGGCAGGCTCGGCAAGCCTTGAAACGGTTGCCGGGCCGATTGGCGCGGCACTGGTCGCCACGGGTGTGGGGATCGCCGTCGCGGTGCCGGCGGTGCTGGTTTACAACTACTTTTTGCGTCGCTTGAAACTGACGGCGGCGGATCTGGATGACTTCGCCCACGACTTCTACAGCCTGGCGCAGAAGAGTTCGTTCCGCGTGCTGATTCACCCGACGGCGCACAAGGTGGCAGCCCAGGGCAACGCGCAGAAAGTGAAGGAGGCGTCCTGATATGGCCTTCTCCACGCAAGACACCGATGAGGTGCTCAGCGAGATCAACGTAACGCCGCTGGTGGATGTGATGCTGGTGTTGCTGGTGGTGTTCATCGTCACCGCACCGCTGCTGACCAACGCCATTCCGATCAACCTGCCCAAGACCGAGGCGGTAGCGCCGGTGGAGCAGAAGGATCCGTTGGTGGTGAGCATCGACGGTGCCGGCAAACTGTTCATCAACAAGGACGAGATACAGCCGGACTTGCTGGAGTTCAACCTCAAGTCGGCGAAGGCCAAGGACCCCGAGGTGCGCGTGCAGTTGCAGGCGGACGATGGGGTGAATTACGGCGAGGTGGCGCGGGCCATGGCATCGATTGAACGGGCAGGGATTACCAAGCTGTCGGTGATCACTGCGCGTTAACAGATTTTCGTTTTCCGGGGCCGTCTCCTTGGCAGGGTGCGGCCCCTTTTTTTGCTTCAACTTTCGCGAACACACTGTTCCCTGTGGGAGCGAGCTTGCTCGCGATGGCGGTGGATCAATCGACATCGATGGTGAATGTCCGGGCCCTATCGCGAGCAAGCTCGCTCCCACAGGTTGCATGTTTAATATTCGATATAGATCTTAATAAATAGCTTCTTATTCCTTAACGAATATAACTCTCCTCCCTATACTCGACCGGGAACAGACACGCAGCAGGAGAGCTCCCCCATGCGCAACGAATCAATTCGCTACCTGATTGTGCCGGGCTGGCAAGGATCGCCAGAAGATCATTGGCAAAGCCACTGGCAGAACAGCCTGCCGAACAGCGCACGGGTGGAGCAGGCCGACTGGCTGACGCCGCGCCGTGAAGACTGGGTCGCGGCGCTGGCCGAGGCGATTGCCGCCGACAGCACGCCGGTCATCCTGATCGCCCACAGCCTGGGTTGCATCACCGTCGCCCATTGGGCGGCCACTGCGCCTGTGCAATTCCTGCGTCAGGTGCGCGGTGCCCTGCTGGTCGCACCGGCGGATGTCGAGCGCCCGGCCTGTGCGCCGGCCTTGCGCAACTTCGCGCCGATCCCGACGGACCTGCTGCCATTTCCGAGCCAGGTTGTCAGTTCCGACAACGACAGCGCCGTCAGTGCGCCGCGAGCCCTGGAGCTGGCGCGCAACTGGGGTGCCGAGGCGGGGATTCTGGCGGGGGCGGGGCATATCAACGTGAAGTCCGGTCACCAGCGTTGGGAGCAGGGTTTTGCCTATCTCTATCGCCTGCAAAACCGCATGGAACACCACGCCCTGCGCCGCGCTTGAACACTTTCTTTATTTAACGCCCCCGTCTCCCGGCGGTTTTGGGCGGGAGTCTGCCATGAGCTTTGAAACCTTCGGTCAGCCACTGCTGACCTTTCCCGACGCCGAAAAAAGTCCCCTGAGCATCCGCGCCAAGGCGCTGGTGTTTGTCGACCCGCGTTCGCGGCAATTACGTGAAGACCTTGAGCAACTGGCCACGCGTTCAGTCTCGGTGCTGATCCGTGGCGAAACCGGCACCGGCAAGGAGTTGCTGGCCCGACATATCCACCGCGCCAGTGATCGCGGCGGGTTGTTCGTATCGGTCAACTGCGGCGCCATCAGCCCGACCTACGCCGACGCCGAGTTGTTCGGTTATGCGGCGGGCAGCTACAGCGGATCGGCGAGCAGTCGTGCCGGCTGGTTCGGTTCGGCCAACGGCGGCACGCTGTACCTGGACGAAATCGGTGACCTGCCGCTGCCGATCCAGATCAAGCTGCTCGCCGCCCTGGAAAACCACGAAGTCACCCGCGTCGGCGCGCAGCAACCGAGCCCGGTGGATGTGCGGCTGGTGGCGGCCACCAGCATCGATCTGGCCCAGGCAGTGGCCGCCGGGAAATTCCATGAGCGGCTCTATCACTACCTCAGCGAAGGCCCGCTCGAACTGCCGGCACTACGCGAGCGTACGGGGGACATTCTGCCGCTGGCCGAATACTTCCTCGGCATCTACAGCCAGCGCCTCGACCTGCCGGTGCCGCTGATCAGCGAAGCGGCGCAGCTTGTGCTGGAACGCCACAGCTGGCCGGGCAATACCCGGGAGCTGGAAAACATCATTCACTTTGCGCTGCTGGTGAGTACGGGCGACGAGATTTTGCCGGAGCATTTGAATTTGCCTGATCCGCTGACGCAGATCGACAGTCAGATCAAGCAGATTCTCGCCAATGGATCAGCCGCCGAACAAGCAGCCCTGAAAAACCTCCTGCAAGACGCCCGGCTTTTGTAGGAGCTGCCGAAGGCTGCGATCTTTTGATCCTCGCAAATTCGGGCCGCCAAAGATCAAGAGCAAAAGATCGCAGCCTGCGGCAGCTCCTACAGGGTTGTATGAACAAAATGGAATATGAAGCTGAATAAACGTTATTGTTCGGGAATAAAAAATCCCGGTATTGTCCGCTTCACGCCAGCGATAGCACTTCACTGGCACTCTCATCTTCAAGCCGTCGCCACAAGCGACTGTGATTTTCGATAAGGACACTGCATGAAAAAGGTTCTGTTGTTCACCGCACTGGCGGCTGCCCTGACCGCGGGCCTGGCCCAGGCTGGCGAAAAACTGGTGGTTGCCGCGACCCCGGTTCCACACGCCGAGATTCTCGAGCTGATCAAGCCAACCCTCGCCAAAGAAGGCGTGGACCTGGAAATCAAAGTCTTCACCGACTACGTTCAGCCGAACGTGCAGGTCGACCAGAAGCGTCTGGACGCCAACTACTTCCAGACCCTGCCGTACCTCAAGAGCTTCAACGAAGGTAAAGGCACTCACCTGGAAACCGTGATCGGTGTGCACGTCGAACCGTTCGGCGGCTACTCGAAGAAAGTCAAAACCCTGGCTGAGCTCAAAGACGGCGCGACCATTGCCATTCCGAACGAAGGCAGCAACAGCGGCCGTGCCCTGATCCTGCTGCAGAAGGCTGGCCTGATCGAGTTGAAAGACCCGAAAAACGCCCTGGCCACCCCGAAAGACATCGCCAAGAACCCGCACAACTTCAAATTCAAGGAGCTTGAGTCGGCCATGCTGCCGCGTGTGCTGGATCAGGTCGACTTGGACATGATCAACACCAACTACGCGCTGGAAGCGGGTCTGAACCCGGCTAAAGACGCGCTGGTGATCGAAGGTGCCGACTCGCCTTACGTGAACTTCCTGGTGGCCCGTCCGGACAACAAGGACAGCGTTGCCATCCAGAAACTGGCCAAGGCCCTGACCAGCCCGGAAGTGAAGGCTTTCATCGAGAAGAAGTACAGCGGCGCGGTATTGCCAGCGTTCTGATTCGCGAAGCAAACCCCTTCAAGGTTTCAAACGCCGACGGCTGATTTAGCGTCGGCGTTTTTTATTGGGCGATGAATGCGCCTTTGTGGCGAGGGAGCTTTTGTGGCGAGGGGGCTTGCCCCCGTTCGAATGCGCAGCATTCGCCCAAGGGAGCGCGGGAGATCTGTTTGGGGCCGCTTCGCAGCCCAACGGGGGCAAGCCCCCTCGCCACAAGATCAAAAGCGCTCAGGCCGGCCTGGCCTTCAACGCCCTGCGCAACGCCATCAATAATTTCAGAATGTCCTGCGGATCCAGCCGTTGTGGCGTTTTTACGTCTGCCATGTTCTCGTCCTTGTGAGATGTTGGCCGGGAGTCTGGCCAAAAGTGGTTCGTCCTTGGAGTTGTGTTTCGAAAAAAAGATCCTTCCTACGACGCAAGGGAAAATAGACGTCTTCCTTCAACCCGGCAAATCACGCGCCGTTCAATCCGGCCAATGCCATGCCGGCTCATCCAGCATGCGCTGGCCTACGATCCCGGTCTGGCCAAGATTTTTCTCCAGCACGATGCAGTTGCAGTCCGGGTCCTCCTGCAACGCCGAAATCAAGCGCCGGGCATGGGACACCACCCACACCTGGCACTGCGCCGAGGCACGGATGATCAGGCGTGCCAGCGCCGGCAGCAGATCCGGATGCAGGCTGGTTTCCGGCTCGTTCAGCACCATCAGTGTCGGCGGCCGTGGCGTCAGCAGTGCCGCGACCAGCAGCAGGTAACGCAAGGTTCCGTCCGACAGCTCGGCGGCTGAGAGCGGCCGCAACAGACCTTCCTGAAAGAACTCGATGGCGAAGCGTCCACCGGGCAGAGGGTCGATGTTCAGCCGTGCGCCGGGAAAGGCGTCGCTGATTGCCGCCCGCAAGGCGTCGGGATCACCGATTTCGATGATCGTCTGCAAGGCCGCCGCCAGATCGCGTCCGTCGTGATGCAGCACCGGCGTGCGAGTGCCCAGTTGCGGTTGACGCGCCGGGGCATCGGCATCGCTGCGAAAATGATCGTAAAAGCGCCAGCGGCGGATGAACTCGCGCATCTCCAGCACTTCCGGCGAACCGCGCAGGCGGCCGACCTGATCGAACAGGCTGTCGAACGTCGGCGTGTGCTGCGCCAGTACATCCCACTTGCGCTCGGTGCGGGCGCGGATCATCGGGCCGTCACGATCGACCAGCAGACTGGCCGGGCGGTAGAACGCGCCTGCCCACAGGCATTCGCGCTTGATCTGCGGGTCGAGGCTGAAATAGGACGGGATCGGCGTGCTGCGCCCGGGCAGCATGAAATGGCCGTTGGAATCGGGAAGGCCGAGGCTGATCGAGTAGCCGAAATCCTCTCCCGCAAACCCCAGGCGCAGGCGCTTGACGCCTTGGCGCACGGTGGGTTCGATGGCGACTTCGCCGGTGCGCATGCGCCGGGAGAGGGTTTCCGGGCCGGCCCAGAAGGTCGAATCCAGCCCGCCTTCACGGGCCAGGGCATTGACCACGCCGCCGTGGGCGGTTTCCGCCAGCAGGCGCAGCGCACGGTACAGGTTGGACTTGCCGCTGCCGTTGGGACCAGTGATCAGATTCAGTCGGCCCAGCGGGATCACCAGTTTGTTGATCGAGCGGTAGTTGGCTACCGCGAGCGTGTTGAGCATGTGGGGTCCTGTGGCGGGGTCGAGCGAGGCCCATTGTCCGGTACGGGCAGGTGTCTGGCGCAAGTGTTTTGGACGTAAGGCAGGGTGAATTTTTTCTTCATAAGACGCTCGTGCAAGGTTCCTGTCCTGTTCTAAGCTCTCTGTCGTGCTGTAAATGAAAAAGGCCAAGGAGATTGCATGGTGGTTCCCGGATTCAAAGTAGTCATGGCCTTGAGTGTCGTCACCCTGCTGACGGCTTGCGACGAGAAAAAACCCGTGCAGGAATTCCTGCCACGGGTGTTCGTGCAAGTCGTCAAGCCGGCGGACTACGCGGCCCCGGTTACCCTCACCGGCGATATTCAGGCGCGGGTACAGACGGAGCTGTCTTTCCGTGTGGGTGGCAAGATCATCCAGCGTTCGGTTGATGTCGGCGATCGAGTGACCGCCAAGCAAGTGTTGGCCCGGCTCGACCCCAAGGACTTGCAGAGCAACGTCGACTCGGCCCAGGCGCAAGTGGCCGCCGAACAGGCGCGGGTGAAGCAGAACGCGGCGGCATTCGTACGCCAGCAAAAACTCCTGCCCAAGGGTTATACCAGCCAGAGTGAATATGACTCGGCCCAGGCCGCCTTGAACAGCAGCCAGAGCGCCTTGAGCGCTGCCCAGGCGCAGTTGGCCAATGCCAAGGATCAGTTGAGCTATACGGCGCTGATCGCCGATGCGCCGGGGATCATTACCGAGCGTCAGGCGGAAGTCGGCCAGGTGGTTCAGGCGACAATGCCGATCTTCAGCCTGGCCCGTGACGGCGACCGCGATGCGGTGTTCAACGTTTATGAATCGCTGCTGGCCGAGAAGCCGAGCGATGACACCATTGTCCTGAGCCTGCTCGACAACCCGGCGATCAAAACCACCGGCACCGTGCGCGAAATCACCCCGGCGGTGTCAGCGCAATCCGGTACCGTGCAGGTCAAGGTCGGCCTCAACAGTCTGCCCGACGGCATGCAATTGGGCTCGGTGGTGAGTGCCACGGCCAGGGGGTCGGGCAAGTCGGTCATCGAGTTGCCGTGGTCGGCGCTGACCAAAAACATCAGTGAACCCGCTGTCTGGATTGTCGACGACAAGGGCAAGGCCCAGTTGCATTCGGTCACTGTCGGCCGCTACCTGACCGGCAAGGTCATCATCAGCGGCGGGTTGAAAGACGGCGACAAAGTCATCATCGCGGGTGGTCAACTCTTGCACCCCGACATGGACGTCGAGATTGCCGAAAACACTTACAAGGATCTGACGTGGGGAGCCAAGCCATGAAGCCTTTATGGGCGTTGTCCATCGGGCTGGTGCTGAGCGCCTGTTCCAAAAGCGAACCACCGCCGGAACCGGTACGGCCGGTGCTGTCGATCAAGGTCCAGACCTTGAACGAAGAGGATCTGGGCCGCTTCGCCGGCAGCATCCAGGCGCGCTATCAAAGCGATACCGGCTTCCGCGTGGGCGGGCGGATCGCCAGCCGTAACGTCGATGTCGGCACCGAGGTGGAGAAGGGGACGCTGCTCGCCACCCTCGATCCTTCCGATCAGCAGAACCAATTGCGCTCGGCCCAGGGCGACCTGGCGAAAATCCAGGCGCAACTGATCAATGCCAAGGCCAGTGCCCAGCGTCAACAGGCCCTGTTCGATCGCGGGGTCGGCGCGCAAGCGCAACTCGACGCGGCCAACACGGACCTGAAAACCACCCAGGCTTCCCTCGATCAGGCTCGGGCGGCCGTCAACCAGAGCAAAGACCAATTGGGCTACACCGAGCTGCGCGCCGACCATAAAGCCGTGGTCACCGCGTGGAGCGCCGAGGCCGGACAAGTGGTGACGGCGGGTCAACAAGTGGTGACCCTGGCCCAACCGGACATCAAGGAAGCGGTGATCGACCTGCCCGATACCCTCGTTGACCAGTTGCCCAGCGATGTGGTGTTTCAGGTCGCTGCGCAACTCGATCCGAGCATCAACACCACTGCCGTCATCCGTGAAATCGAACCCCAGGCTCAAAGCGCGACACGCACCCGTCGCGCCCGCCTGACCCTGGCCGAAACGCCACAGGGCTTCCGCTTGGGCACGGCCATCAGCGTCACCCTGAGTTCGGCGATCAAGCCGCGCATCGAGTTGCCAGTCACCGCGCTGCAGGAGGTCGATGGCAAGCCGCGCATCTGGGTGATCGATGCACAGAGTAAAACCGTCTCCCCCCGCGACATCACCGTGATCAGCCGCACCGACAGCACCGTGGTGCTGGCCGGCGGCGTGAAGAACGGCGAGCGGGTGGTCAGTGCCGGTGTCAACAGCCTCAAGCCGGGGCAGCAAGTGAAAATCGACGAGGACAGTCAATGAAAGGGCCTTTCAACCTCTCGGAATGGGCCCTCAAGCATCAGTCGTTCATCTGGTATCTGATGTTCGTCGCGTTGCTGATGGGTGTGTTCTCGTATTTCAACCTGGGGCGCGAAGAAGACCCGTCGTTCACCATCAAAACCATGGTGATCCAGAGCAAATGGCCGGGGGCGACCCAGGAGGAAACCCTCAAGCAGATCACCGATCGGATCGAAAAAAAGCTCGAAGAGCTCGACTCCCTCGACTACGTGAAAAGCTACACGCGCCCCGGCGAATCGACGGTGTACGTGTACCTGCGCGACACCACCAGTGCCAAGGACATCCCGGAAATCTGGTACCAGGTGCGCAAGAAGATCAACGACATCAGATACCAGTTCCCACAGGGCATACAGGGGCCGTCGTTCAACGATGAGTTCGGTGACGTCTTCGGGTCGATCTACGCCTTCACCGCCGACGGCCTGACCCTGCGTCAGTTGCGCGACTACGTGGAACAGGCGCGCATGGAGATTCGCGGTGTGCCGGGGCTGGGCAAGATCGAAATGGTCGGCCAACAGGACGAAGTGCTGTACTTGAACTTCTCCACGCGCAAACTCGCCGCGCTGGGCATCGATGAGCGTCAGGTGGTGCAGAGCCTGCAATCCCAGAACGCCGTGACCCCGGCGGGTGTGATCGAGGCCGGGCCGGAGCGGATTTCGGTACGCACGTCTGGGAAGTTCGCTTCGGAGAAAGACCTGGCCGAGGTCAACCTCAAGCTCAACGACCGTTACTATCGTCTGGCCGACATTGCCGAAATCCGCCGCGGCTACGTCGATCCGGCCTCGCCGGAATTCCGCTTCAACGGCAAACCGGCCATCGGCCTGGCGATTGCCATGCAAAAGGGTGGCAACGTCCAGGCGTTCGGCAAGGCCTTGCACGCCCGTATTGACGAGTTGACCGCCGACCTGCCGGTGGGCGTCGGCATTTACAACGTGTCCGACCAGGCCGTGGTGGTCGAGGAGGCCGTCGGCGGCTTTACCAGCGCGCTGTTCGAGGCGGTGGTGATCGTGCTGCTGGTCAGCTTCGTCAGCCTTGGCGTGCGCGCCGGGCTGGTGGTGGCCTGCTCGATCCCGCTGGTACTGGCGATGGTGTTTGTATTCATGGAGTACAGCGGCATCACCATGCAGCGGATTTCCCTCGGTGCACTGATCATCGCCCTCGGTCTGCTGGTGGACGATGCGATGATCACCGTAGAGATGATGGTCACGCGCCTGGAATTGGGCGAGACCAAGGAGCAGGCGGCGACCTTCGCCTACACATCCACGGCGTTCCCGATGCTCACCGGTACGCTGGTCACGGTGGCGGGCTTCGTGCCGATCGGCTTGAACGCCAGCTCGGCCGGTGAATACACCTACACCCTGTTTGCGGTGATTGCCTGCGCGATGCTGGTGTCGTGGGTGGTGGCGGTTCTGTTTGCGCCGGTGATCGGCGTGCACATTCTCAGCACCAAGGTGAAACCTCATGAAGGCGAACCCGGGCGCATCGGCAAGGCGTTCAACGGTGGGCTGCTGTGGTGCATGCGCAATCGCTGGTGGGCCATCGGCATTACGGTGCTGTGTTTTGTGCTGGCGTTGTTTTGCATGCGCTTCGTGCAGAACCAGTTCTTCCCGTCTTCGGACCGGCCGGAAATCCTGGTGGACCTGAACCTGCCGCAAAACGCCTCGATCGACGAAACCCGCCGGGCTGTCGATCGCCTCGAAGCCACGCTCAAGGACGATCCGGACATCGAGCGCTGGAGCACTTACATCGGTCAGGGTGCCATTCGTTTTTATCTGCCACTGGACCAGCAACTGCAGAACCCCTTCTACGCGCAGTTGGTGATCGTCAGCAAAGGCCACACCCGTGAGGCCATGATGCAGAAGCTTCGCGAGCGCTTGCGCAACGACTTCGTCGGTATCGGCAGTTATGTCCAGGCGCTGGAAATGGGCCCGCCGGTAGGGCGTCCGATCCAGTACCGGATCAGCGGCAAGGACATCGACCAGGTGCGCCGACATGCCATCGACCTGGCCACTGAGCTGGACAAGAACCCGCATGTTGGCGAGATCATCTACGACTGGAACGAACCGGGCAAAGTGCTGCGCATCGACATCGCCCAGGACAAGGCGCGGCAGTTGGGGCTGTCTTCCGAGGATGTGGCTAACCTGATGAACGGCATCGTCAGCGGCCAGTCGGTGACCCAGGTCGATGACGACATTTACCTGATCAACGTGGTCGGTCGTGCGGTGGATTCCGAGCGCGGAACGCCGGAAACCCTGCAGAACCTGCAAATCGTCACGCCGAACGGCACGTCGATTCCGCTGCTGGCGTTCGCCACGGTGCGCTACGAACTGGAGCAACCGCTGGTGTGGCGTCGCGATCGCCTGCCGACCATCACCATCAAGGCGGCGATCCGCGACGAGATCCAGCCGACCGACCTGGTGAAAATCCTCAAGCCGTCCATCGACGCGTTCGCAGCCAAACTGCCGGCGGGCTACAAGGTCGCCACCGGTGGTACGGTGGAGGAAAGCGGCAAGGCCCAGGGCCCGATTGCCAAGGTTGTGCCGCTGATGCTGTTCCTGATGGCGACCTTCCTGATGATCCAGCTGCACAGCGTACAGAAGCTGTTCCTGGTGGCCAGCGTCGCGCCGCTGGGGCTGATCGGCGTGGTGATTGCGCTGGTGCCGACGGGTACGCCCATGGGCTTCGTGGCGATCCTCGGGATCCTCGCGCTGATCGGTATCATCATCCGTAACTCGGTGATCCTGGTGACCCAGATCGAGGAGTACGAACTGAAGGGTTATGCGCCGTGGGATGCGGTGGTACAGGCCACAGAGCATCGACGTCGGCCGATCCTGCTGACCGCGGCGGCGGCGAGCATGGGGATGATCCCGATTGCCCGGGAAGTGTTCTGGGGGCCGATGGCCTACGCGATGATCGGCGGGATCGTCATCGCCACCTTACTGACGCTGCTGTTTTTGCCGGCGCTGTATGTGGCCTGGTACAAGATTCGCGAGCCGAAGAAAGAGGCTGTTTAAAAAGCGAGCGCTTCGCGCTCATCGCGAGCAAGCTCGCTCCCACAGGTGTACGCGGTCAACTGTGGGAGCGAGCTTGCTCGCGATGGCGTCGGGACTGACTACACAGCTTTACGCCACACACTCGCCAACCAAGGCTGCTGCTCCCGCGGCAGCCCTGCCGGCCGGTAGTAATGCTCAAGCTCCTCAAACCCCGCCTCGGTCAACAATTGCTGCCAGGCCGCCAGGTCGTGATACGACCCATAACGCGGTCCATTCCAGCCTTCCTGATTCTCGCCACGGGGATTGGAACTGAACAACACCCCGCCCGGTTTCAACGTTCCCCACAACTGCTTCAACACCCGCGGCAACTCCTGACGCGGAACATGAAACAGCACCGCGTTGGCAAAAATTCCGTCGAAGCGCTCGGCCGGCAGATCAAGCTTCAGGAAGTCTTGCTGCCATACCTCGCACCCGCTGTCCTCGCGGGCCATCTGCGCGAATTTTTCCGAACCGTCGAGGCCGACGGCCTTGTGGCCTATACGGGTGAACGCCTGCAAATCACGCCCCGGCCCGCAGCCGAAATCGAGAATGTCGAAAGGCGCATCGCCCTGAATATGCCGCAACAGGGCATCGATGTTCTGGCTGACGTCGTGATCTCGCGTCCCTTCACGGAAACTTTCGGCCACCGCGTTGTAGTGGCCCAGGGTCGTGGTGGTGATCTGTTCGAGGTCGATGGGTGTTTGTTTCATGGTCGGCTGCGCAGGCAATTTGGATTCACCGAATATACGCCATGGCGCCGGGGGCTGCTGCGCAGCCCATCGCGAGCAAGCTCGCTCCCACAGATATCCACGGTCAACTGTGGGAGCGAGCTTGCTCGCGATGGCGGTGGCATAGACAACCGATGATTAAAGTCAGACTCAGCCCTTTTTCATCCCCAAACACTCGATGGAGTGATCCACCATCGCCTTGGCAATCTCCAGCAAATGCCAGATCGAGTACACCATCGCCCGGTCGGCCCCCTTGAGCTGGTCGCCACACTGATACGCCGAGACCGAAGCACAGCGCAGCAAGTCGGCGACATAGAGCTGGGTGTCTTCGAAACTCACGTCCTTGCTGACGTTGTAGAAGCGCATTTCATCGGGTGCTGCGGGTTGCTTGCCGGTGAGGTGGAAATCGATGGCGCGGTAGAGCGCTGAGCGATCCCGGAGCGGGTCTTCGGTGGAGGTTTCGGGGGGATCGGGAACGGATTTTTCCATGAGTGTTACTCCTATTGCTGCATGGGAGCCATCACTTATCGCCTACTAAACGATTGGGTGGCGGCTGTACGCAGGTTAGTAGGCCGGTCAATAGGAAAACCGGTGCACCCGAAGGTACCCCACGCACAGCCACCATATTCTGCATGCGGCAAAATTTGCCGGACATGAGCATGGAATCGCTATGCGCCTATTGTTCCGGGCTACTAAACCCGATCACTGATGAGCAGTGACGGACCGAGACTAGCCACAGAATTTGGCAGGCGCAAGCGAGCGAAATGATCTAGGAAATGTCCTGCAAAGGAAAGGGAACGAGCCTGCAAAATCGCTGATTTCCCTGTACGAAAACTTACCTCCGAAGACCAATGATGACCTGTGGCAAGGGCGCTTTTGTGGCGAGGGGGCTTGCCCCCGTTCGACTGCGCAGCAGTCGTAAAACCAGCGGCCTCGTTTTTTCTGACACACCTTATGGAATGGTTTTAGGGCCGCTTCGCGCCCCAACGGGGGCAAGCCCCCTCGCCACAAAGAGTGTTCACAACATGCCTACCGCTTGTTGAGGCCCCGAGCCAACCGATCCCCACCCAGCTGAATCACCGCCACCAACGCCACCAGCAGCACAATCACCGTCAACATGATCTGACTATCAAACCGCTGATACCCATACCGATAGGCAATATCCCCCAATCCGCCCGCACCAATCGCCCCGGCCATGGCCGAGGAGTTGATCATCGTCACCAGGGTAATGGTGAACCCACCGACAATCCCCGGCAGTGCTTCCGGCAACAACACATGCCAGACGATGTGCCAGCGCCGGCAGCCCATGGCTTGTGCCGCTTCGATCAACCCATGATCGACCTCGCGCAAACTGACTTCGGCAATGCGCGCAAAGAACGGCGTGGCTGCGATGGTCAACGGCACCACGGCCGCCCATACGCCATATGTGGTGCCGACGATGAGCCGGGTGAACGGAATCAATGCCACCATCAAGATCAGGAAAGGAACCGAGCGAAACAGGTTCACGAACGCACCCAAAACGCGGTTCAGCGCCGGTGCTTCGTAGATACCACCCTTGGAGCTGGTGACCAGGATCACTGCCAGCGGAATGCCCGCCAACAGCGCGATCAGCGACGACACGCCGACCATCAGGAACGTGTCGATAAAGCCCTGCAGCAAGCGATCAAACCACATAACCCAGCACCTCCACCTGTTGCGCCCATTGGCCAGCGCGTTGACGCAATTCCTCGGCACCATGGGGGGAGCCCGTCACCGCCAGCAGCAGTTGCCCGAGGGCATGCCCCTGAATCCGTTCCACGCCGCCTTGCAGCAATCGCACACGGCCTCCGAGGGCGCTGAACAGTGCCGCCAAGTCCGGTTCGTCGCGTTGGCTGCCGGTGAACTGCAAGCGCAGGACCACGGCGGCATCCGGGGCGTTCGATTGCGGCTGCAGACGGCTTTGCAGCTCTTCCGGCAGTGCGTGTTGCAACGGCGCCAGCAACGTCTTGCTGACCTCATGTTGTGGATTGCCGAAGACTTCCCACACCGGGCCTTGCTCGACGATGCGCCCGTGTTCGAGGACGACTACGCGATCACAGATCTCGCGGATCACCGCCATCTCGTGGGTGATCAAAACGATGGTCAGCCCCAGGCGTTGATTGATCTCGCGCAGCAGTCCGAGGATCGATTGCGTGGTCTCCGGGTCCAGTGCCGAGGTGGCTTCGTCGCACAGCAGGATTTGCGGGTCATGCACCAGCGCCCGGGCAATGCCCACGCGCTGTTTCTGCCCACCGGACAATTGCGCCGGGTAAGCTTTGTGTTTGGCCTGCAAGCCGACCAGTTCCAGCAGCTCACGGACCTTTTGCTCGCGTTGTTCCCTGGGCACGCCGGCGACTTTCAGCGGCAACTCGACGTTCTGCCAAACGGTCTTGGCCGACATCAAATTGAAGTGCTGGAAGATCATGCCGATGCGCCGACGCAGCGCCACCAGGCGGTCTTCGTCGAATTCGCCGATGTCGACCTGATCGATCAGTACCCGACCGCTGCTCGGTTGCTCCAGGCGATTGATGGTGCGAATCAGCGACGATTTGCCGGCGCCGCTGCGGCCGATGATGCCGAACACTTCGCCGCGCTGGATCGCCAGGTCGATGCCGTGCAACGCGGCCACCGGTCCTTGCTGGCCGTTGTAGGTTTTGCCCAGGCCGATGAAGCGCACGTGGGCATGGTTGAGTTCGGGATGCAGCTCGGTGCGCTCGGCGCTTTGCGGCTCTGGATTCTCCAGTCGCCGTTGGATGGCGGCGGTCATGCTCAGCTTTCCCAACCGGCTTGGTAGAGCTTGCCGTGAGCCTTATCCAGTGCGGCGCGCACTGCGGGTGAGTGCTGGTAGATGTCGACGAACTTGATCAGTCGTGGGTCGGTTTTGCTCTTCGGCTGGATCACGAACTGAATCACGTACTCCTTGTGATCGAGGCCGTCGAACAGCAGCGCGGAGCCCGCGTCGAAGGTTTTCGACAAGCGAATGTAGGCCGGATAGCCCTGCACCAGATCGGCATCGTCATAGGCGCGTACCAGTTGCACGGCTTCGACCTGGAGGATCTTGATGTTCTTCGGGTTGGCGATGATGTCTTCTTCGGTGGCTTTGTAGCCGACACCAGGCTTGAGGGTGATCAGGCCGGCCTTGGCCAGCAGTTGCAAGCCTCGACCGCTGTTGATCGGGTCGTTGGCGATGGCCACGCTGGCGCCTTGCGGCAGTTCGTCGAAGCTTTTGTATTTCTTCGAGTAGAGGCCGACGTTGTTGATGATCCCCGGCGCGAACGGCACCAGGTCGAAACCCGAGGCGGCCTTGGCGTTTTCCAGGAACGGGATGTGCTGGAAGTAGTTCACGTCGATGTCGCCGGCGGCGAGGCTGACGTTCGGCGCGATCCAGTCGGTGAACTCCACCAGCTCGACTTTCAGGCCTTGCTTGGAAGCCTCTTCGACGGCGGCTTCAAGGGGAATGGCGAAGGCGGCGGTGGTGCCGATTTTCAGCGGCGCGTCGGCGGCGAAAACCGCAGAGCTGAACAGGCCGAGGGCCAGGGCCAGTGCTTTGACTGGGTGGGAGAGGGAGTGCTTTTTCATGGTGAGTTATCCAGTCAGTGCATTAATTTTTTGGTGTCTGGTGGGGCCTCTTCGCGAGCAAGCCCGCTCCCACATTTGGAATGCATTCCCCTGTGGGAGCGGGCTTGCTCGCGAAGCTTTTTAGCGGCGGTAAGCCGAGCCCGTATGTTGTTCAGGCAGATACGCCTCCTGCTGAAACAGCTTTTCGCGCAAGGTGCCACTGTCATAAGCCGTCTTGTACGACCCCCGCCGTTGCAACTCGGGGATCACCAACTCGATGAAATCCTCATAGCTTTCCGGGGTGACGATGCGGGTCAGGTTGAAGCCATCCAGCCCGGTTTCGGCGATCCACGATTCCAGCTCATCCGCCACTTGCTGCGGTGAGCCGACCACGGTGATGTAGCGACCGCCGAGGGCGTGTTGTTCCAGCAGTTTGCGGCGTGTCCAGTCGTTGTTTTGCAGGTGTTTGGTGGCGGACTGGATCGCGTTGCTCTTCACGTACTGGATCGGCTCGTCGATTTCATATTGGGAAAAATCGATCCCGGTGGACGCCGAAAAGTGCGCCACGCCGGCCTCGGCACTGGCGTAGCTCAGGTACTCGGCGTGCTTGGCCCAGGCCAGTTCTTCGGTGGCGCCGACGATCACATTCAGGCCCATGAACACCTTGATGTCCTCGGGATTGCGCCCGGCTTCGACGGCACTGGCACGGACCTTGTCCACCTGCGCCTTGGTCGATGGCTTGTTCTGGCCACTGATGAACACGCACTCGGCATGCCGCCCGGCGAACAGCAAGCCGCGATCCGAACTGCCGGCCTGGAACAGCACCGGTGTGCGCTGCGGCGAGGGTTCGCAGAGGTGATAACCCTCGACCTGATAGAACTCGCCCTTGTGCTCGACCTTGTGCACTTTCTCAGGCTGCGCATAGATCCGCTGCTGTGGATCGTTCAGCACCGCGCCGTTTTCCCAGCTGCCTTCCAGGAGTTTGTAGAGCACCTCCAGGTACTCGTCGGCCTGGTCGTAGCGACGGTCATGCTCGACCTGTTCGCTCAGGCCCATGGCCTTGGCGGCACTGTCGAGGTAGCCGGTGACGATGTTCCAGCCGACCCGGCCACGGCTGAGGTGATCCAGCGTCGACAGGCGTCGGGCGAACAGGTACGGCGCTTCGTAGGTGAGGTTGGCGGTCAGGCCGAAACCGAGGTTTTTCGTCACCGCGGCCATGGCCGACACCAGCAACAGCGGGTCGTTGACCGGCAGCTGGATCGACTCTTTCAACGGCACGTCCACCGAGTTCTGGTAGACGTCGTAGACCCCGACGATGTCGGCGATGAACAGGCCGTCGAACAGCCCGCGCTCGAGCAATTGCGCCAGTTCGGTCCAGTATTCGATCGTGTTGTAGCGGGTGGACGTGTCGCGCGGGTGCGTCCACAAACCGTGGTTGATGTGCCCGATGCAGTTCATGTTGAAGGCATTGAGCAGGATCTTTTTCTTGGCCATTCAGATGGTCCCCCGCAGTGGCGGGTTTTCATCGTTGAGGTAGTAGTTGCCCACGGCGTGGTACTTCCAGCGCACCGGATCGTGCAGGGTGTGCACCCGGGCATTGCGCCAGTGACGGTCGAGGCCGTGTTCGATCAAGGTCGCCTGACTGCCGGCCAGTTCGAACAGCGTGCTGCCGGTGGCCAGGGAGATTTCGGTGCTCAGGGCACGGGCTTCGGCGACGGCAATCGACGCGGCTGCGACGGTCTCGGCCTGGGTGTCGGCCTGGGCCTTGTCGAGGTATTCACCGGCACGCTCCAGCAGTGCCTCGGCAGCGTGCAGGCGAATGCTCAGGTGGCCGAAGCTCTTGAGGGTCAGCGGATCGTCCGTGGCTTTTTCGTGGGTGGCGTCGATCCACGGCCGGGTTTTCGTGCGTACGAAGTGCAGTGCATCTTCATATGCAGCGCGGGCGATGCCGGTGTCGATGGCGGCATGGAGAATCTGCGCCAGCGGGCCGACCGGGGTCGGGCGTTCGAAGGCGCTTTGAAAGGGGATGACATCTTCGGCCGCGACGTAGACATCTTCGAACACCACCGAACCGCTGCCGGTGGTGCGCTGGCCGAAGCCGCTCCAGTCGTCGATCACTGTCAGGCCTTTACTGTTGCGCGGGACGAACGCCAGTTGCTGCACGCCGTTTTCATCCACCACTGAGGTGGGAATGCGCTGGGCATAAATCGCACCCGTGGCGTAGAACTTGCGGCCATTGATGCGATAGCCGCTGCCATCGCGGGTCAGGCTGGTGATGCGATCGTGGGCGGTTTTGGTGCCGAGTTCGGCGAGAGCGTTGCCGAAGCGCTGGCCGGCCAGCACTTCGGCATAAAGACGTTTTTTCTGCTCATGATTGCCGTTCACGCGCAGCACTTCGAGGGCATAAAAATGGTTCTGCGGGATTTGCCCCAGCGAGCCGTCGGCCTGGGCGATCAGGGCGATGACCTTGGCCAGGGTGACGTTGGAAACACCGGCGCCGCCATATTCCTTGGGCACGCTGATGCCCCACAGGCCCGAGCGGGAAAACACTTCCAGTTCCGGGTGTGGCAAGCGGCGCTCGCGGTCGCGCAGGGCGCTGTCACGTTTGAAATCTTCGGCCAGATCGCTGGCGACAATCAGGGCTTGCTCATCGCTGGTGATGACCGCGACGTGTTGAGAAATGCTCATGTGCTTCTCCAGATGTCTGGTCGTTAAATCCAGGAATGACGATTAGGCAGCGTGCCGTTGAGGCGATAGGCGCCGATGGCGTGGTATTTCCAGCGCACCGGATCGTGCAGCGTGTGCACCCGGGCATTGCGCCAGTGGCGGTCGAGGTTGAATTCGGCAAGGGTGGCGCGGCTGCCGGCCAGTTCGAACAGCTTTTCGCTGGCCTGCAACGAAATCTCGGTGGTCAGCACTTTGGCTTCGGCCACGGCAATCGAGGCGCGGGCGGCGGACTCGGCGGTGAGCGGTGCGGCGCTGACTTCATCGAGCACCTGCCCGGCCTTGCGCAGCAGCGCTTCGGCGGCGTGCAGTTCGATTTTCAGCTTGCCGATATCGGCGATCACATACAGGTCATCGCTGGCCCGCTCGACCTTGGCGTCGATCCACGGCCGGGCGCGGGTTTTCACGAAGTCGATGGCGTCGTCGATGGCGCCCCGGGCGATACCGGCGTCGATGGCCGCCTGAATCAGTTGGGAGACGGCGCCCTGGATGTTCGGCGTGTCGTTGATCCGCCAGTTATCCACCACCAGTTCGGGATCGACCTGCACGTTGTTGAGCAAAATCGTGCCGCTGGCGGTGGTGCGCTGACCAAAGCCGGACCAGTCATCGACGATGCGCAATCCCGGCGTGCCGCGACGGATGAACGCCAGCACTTGTTTGCCGTCGTCGTTCAATGCCTTGACCGCCACCCAATGGGCGAACAGTGCACCGGTGGAATAGAACTTCTGGCCGTTGAGGACGCCGTCAGCGGTGATGCGCGCTTTCAGTTCCAGGGTATTTTTGGTGCCGCGTTCCGGCCCGGCATTGCCGATGCGCCAGCCATCCAGGACGCTTTTGAACAGTTGCCTTTTCTGCGCTTCGGTGGCGCTGCCGAGGATCAGGTTAAGAATGCCGAACTGGTTTTGCGGGATCTGCCCAAGCGCCGGGTCGGCGGCGGAAATGATCGCGAAGACCTCGGCCAGGGTGACGAACGAAACCTGTGGGCCACCGTACTCGCGAGGGATGGAAATGCTGCCCAGGCCGCTGCGGGTGAACTGTTCGATTTCAGACCATGGGAGCTTGCGCAACTGGTCACGCTTGGCCGCTTGCAGGCGCGCGACGTGCGCCAGTTCGTGGGCTGCCTTGATGGCTTGGGCATCGTTGCGCAAGATTTGTGCGGGCAACAACAACGGGGCGATGTCCAGGTCACTCTGGACGATTGCATCTGCCAGACTGGACATCAGTGCCACTCCTTGGCTGCTCGCAATGCCCTGGCGATCTGCACTGGGGTGATTGTGTTCCGGACCATACCTACCTCACATCTTATGGAAGCGCCGCTTGTGGCCGCGCATGAAAACAAGAATGTCCGGTGGTCCGGTTTATATACCCTAAACGTGTATAAATATTTTATGAACTAACTTTTAGGAATATAGATAGAAGGGTGGCAATGGTGCTGTCGCCAAGATCGCAGCCTTCGGCAGCTCCTACAGGGTTTATGCCTTAACCCTGTAGGAGCTGCCGAAGGCTGCGATCTTTTGATTTTCTACAGTAACGACATCATCCTCTGTGAGTCTCGGCAGCCTTGAGGTGCTGTTTCTTCGGGACTTTCAGATAAGGATTGGCGCAACCGATCTTCAGCGTGCGGGCCGGTGCCCAGCGGGAGTTGTTGCCCACCCTGTCGAGAATGCAGTACGTCACTTCCAGCCGCAGATCTTCGCCGGCTTCGAGGATGATGGCCGGCGGTATCCAGACCTGGATCGGCTGGCCTACATCGGCGGACTTGAGCGGTGGGAGATCCAGGCGCACATCGCCCCAGCGCAGGGTGATCTCGTCGTCGAAGGCCATGTTCAGGTACGGCTCGATGGTCAAGGGAACACCGCGTTTGACCTGGCTCGGATTGACCCCCTGACGGCAAATCGCCTCGGGAATGCTCACCGGTGCCAGGCACTGGTTTTCATCGCCGCACAGCGCCGAGGGTTGGCCGCCTGGACAGTCGAGTTTGATCTGCACGTTTTGACTGGCCGATACCGCCGGACCCCGGCCAATCTGCATGACCCGGTAGTGAATGCGCGAGGTACCGTTGGCGACAAAACTCTCAGGCACCCGCAACTGCACCGGTCGGCCGACATCGCTGGCCGTCAGCACGCGGGAGGCCACGTAGCAGTTGTCCCAGAACAGTTCGATCAGGTCTCCTGCGTCCATGGCGGGGTAGGGCGCCACATCGATCAGCAGGTGCGCCGCGCAGGTGACGTTGATGCCGGCCTTGTTGGATTGCGCCAGGGTCGGGGCTGCAAGCCCGGATTTGTTCGAGGTGCTATTCATGAAGTCTCCTTGAAGTCTTGCAACGAAGTCCGTTTCTGGAATATCAAAAACCAATAATTGAACAGATAAACCATTCATTACTTTGAGCGGGAATGATGATTTAAGTGTGATGGGTGTCGTTGGTTTGAGACTAGATAAGAGTCAGGGAGATCAGGTGTCAATAAGAATTGTTAGTTATGGGTGGTGTGTGGTGCTATTCAGAAAGTTCCTACGGTTCCAAGTAATTAAACCATGTCGGTGCGTCGAATTTTTCTGCTGAAGGCGCGGGAATATGGGTGGATTGATGCAAGTCGTGGACACCGTCTTGCGATCGAGGATCTGATTGAATTGGCGCTGTTCAATTATTGTGATGCATATATTTGTACCGCGCACGCGTACAGGATATGCATGTTTAATAGATGAATTTTATTTGGTATTAATGAAGCGTATTTCGAGGGGTATCACTTCCATCCATGGAAGTTTACCGTTGTTGCGCAGGGTTGTTAGTTGTGAGCGTTATTCAGGAACTTGCTCAGGAACTGCCGGGTTCGCTCTTCTTTCGGATTGGCAAACAACGCCTTCGCTTCGCCTTGTTCGACGATCACGCCCTTGTCGAAAAACACCACGCGGTTGGCCACGTCCCGGGCAAAACCCATTTCGTGGGTGACGATCACCATGGTGCGCTTCTCTTCGGCCAGGCCGCGGATGGTCGCCAGTACCTCGCCCACCAGTTCCGGGTCGAGGGCCGAGGTCGGCTCATCGAACAGGATCACTTCGGGCTCCATCGCCAGCGCCCGGGCAATCGCCACGCGCTGTTGCTGGCCACCGGAGAGGCGACGCGGGTAAGCGTCCTCCTTGCCTGCCAGACCGACCTTGGCCAAGAGTTTTTTACCCAGGGCTACGGCGTCGGCGTGCGGGGTCTTCTTGACCACGATCGGGCCTTCGATGACGTTTTCCAAAGCGGTGCGATGGGGGAACAGGTTGAAGTTCTGGAACACGAAGCCCACGTGCTGGCGCAAACGTCGCACCAGGCTCTGCTGCTGGTTCAGGGGACGGCTGGTATCGATCTCGATATCGCCGACCTTGATCCGGCCGCTGGTGGGTTCTTCCAGAAAATTCAGGCAGCGCAGAAAGGTGGTCTTGCCCGAACCGCTAGGGCCGATGATCGCGACCACCTCGCCTTCCTTGACCTCAAGATCGATGCCATTGAGCACGACTTGACCCTTGAACTGCTTTGTCAGTTTTTCCACGACAATCATGGGGTCAGGACTCCTGGTCGTGCCGATTGACCCGCGCTTCCAACTGGTTCTGCAGGTGCGACAGCACCGTGGCCAGGACCCAGTAGATCAGTGCGGCGGCAAGATACATGGTGAAGATTTCGAAGGTACGGGCGGTGATCAGCTGTGCCTGACGGAACAGCTCCGGCACCTGGATGGTAGCGGCCAGCGCCGTGTCCTTGACCAGCGAGATGAAGCTGTTGCCCAGCGGCGGCAAGGCGGTGCGCATGGCCTGCGGCAGGATGGCCCGGCGCAGGGTTTGCGCGCGGGTCATGCCGATACTGGCAGCGGCTTCCCACTGGCCGCGCTCGATGGAGCTGATCGCGGCACGCAGGATTTCGCAGGCGTAGGCGGCCATGTTCAGCGAGAAGCCGATCAGGGCCGCCGGCAGCGGATCAAGTTCCAGACCCAATTGCGGCAAGCCGTAATAGATCACGAACAGTTGCACCAGCAACGGCGTGCCGCGAAAGAACGACACGTAGATGCGGGCGATCCAGCTCACCAGTTTGAAGCGCGACAGGCGCATCAGCGCCAGGCCGAACCCCATCACCAGGCCGAAGAACATCCCGCCCAGGCTGAGGATGACCGTGTAGTACGCGCCCTTGAGCAGAAAGGGCGCGGAGTCCAGTGCGAGTTGGAAAGCTTCTTCCATTATTGAGTGACGTCAGCGTTGAAGTATTTTTCCGAGAGCTTTTTCAGGGTGCCATCGGCGCGCAGCTTGTCGATTGCCTTGTTCACCGCGGCCAGCAGTTCAGGCTCGCCTTTGCGCAGGGCAATGCCGGCTTCCTGGCGGGAGAACGCGTCACCGGCGGCGGTGGTGTCCTTGGCTTTCTTGGCGTATTCCAGCGCGGCCAGGCGGTCGATCAGAATGGCGTCGATACGGCCGACACGCAGGTCCTGGAACTTGGTCGGATCATCTTCGTAGGTGCGGACGTCAGCGGTCGGCACATTGGTTTTCACCCACTCTTCGTAGTTGGTGCCCAGGCCTACGCCGACTTTCTTGCCACCCAGGTCGGCAGCGGTCTTGATGTTCAGCTCGGGGGCCTTCTTGGTCAGCACCAGCGCCTGGATACCGGAAACGGTGTACGGCTCGGAGAAGTCATACTTCTTCTTGCGCTCTTCGGAGATGGTCACCTGGTTGATCACTGCGTCCAGGCGCTTGGACTCCAGGGCCGCGAGGATGCCGTCCCATTTGGTCGGTTGCAGTTTGACCTTGACGCCCAGCTCTTTGGCCAGGGCTTCGGAGAACTCGACTTCGAAGCCGGTCAGTTTGCCGTCGGCATCGACGAAACTGAATGGTGGGTAAGTGCCTTCCAGGCCAACGTTGATCACGCCGGCGTCTTTGATTTTTTGCAGTTGCTCACCGGCAACGGCTTGGCCAATCAGGCCGGCGCTCAGTGCCAGGCCCAGCGAGCCCACCAGCAGATTGCGACGTAGTGCGGAAAAATTCATGACAAGCCCCTGTGTTTTCTTATGGAAGACGCTTTAGGAAAGTTGGCAAATTCGGGAATTCAGCGACAGCGCTATCCTGCCTTAAAGCAGCGTATGCGTCTCTCGGGAAATTCGCCTGTAGCATGACTATATGATGGCGTTTTTAGATTGGAAAATAATAATTCTTCTTCTGGTTATTCCATTTTTGAATAGCTTGCGTTTTTACTGTAGGAGCGAGCTTGCTCGCGATGGTCGTCAACGATAACGCGGGCAACCTGACACCCCGCGGTGCCCTGTCGTCCATCGCGAGCAAGCTCGCTCCTACAGGAAATCCTTATAGGCAAACAACGCCGGTGCCCCGCCAGTGTGCAGGAAGATAATCGGACCTTCGTCGAAACGCTGACGCCCGATCCCGTCCAGCAGGCCTGCCATGGCCTTGCCAGTGTAGACCGGGTCCAGCAGCAAGCCTTCCTGACTCGCCAGCAGCTTCACCGCCGCCAGTGTTCCGGCATTCGGCTCGCCATAACGCGGGGCGAAGTATTCGTCCCACAACTCGACCTTGAAAGCGTCCGGCAGGTCCACGCCCAGCAGCTCGGCAGTGCGTTCGGCCAGGCCTTGTACCTTTGGCCGCTGGTCTTCATCGCTGCGCGAGACCGTCACGCCGATCACTGGCAGATCCGGCAGTGCTTCACTCAAGGCCAGTGCCAGGCCGCTGTGGGTACCGGCACTGCCCGAAGCCAGGACCACGGCGGCGAACGTCAGGCCGGTGTCCTTGATCTGTTCGGCCAGTTCCAGCCCGGCACGTACGTAACCGAGTGCGCCCAGCGCGTTGGAGCCTCCGATCGGCACCAGGTACGGCTTCTTGCCGTTGTTGCGCAGTCTGTCGGCCAGGGCTTGCAGTTGTTCGTCGGCGTTGTCGAGGTTTTCCACCAGTTCGACCTTGGCATCGAACAGGTCGAGCAGCAGGCGGTTGCCGTTGCCGGTGTAATTGTTGTCATCGGTGCCGAGGGGGTTTTCCAGAAGGGCTACGCAGCCCAGACCCAGTTTCGCCGCAATGGCAGCCGTCTGGCGCACGTGGTTCGATTGCAGCGCGCCGGCGGTGATCAAGGTGTCGGCACCCTGGGCCAGCGCATCGGCGGCCAGGTATTCGAGTTTGCGCAGCTTGTTGCCGCCCATTGCCAGCGGCGTCAGGTCATCGCGTTTGACGTACAGGTCGCGACCCAGCCAGGTCGACAGACGTTCGAGTTTTTCCAGGGCGGTGGGTTGACCGAGCAGGTCGAGGCGGTTAAAGCGGGCGAGCTGTTGTTTGATCATGGGTCCGTACTGGCCGTGGAAGATCTCAGGACTATAGGCACGCGAAAAAGGCTGGGCAACCGTCAACTGCTTATAGCTAATCGTAATGAGCACAGCATTATTGGTTCTTAATTTGCCCCGCTGCCCTTGCCGTAAAGTAATCGCCGTCAGTGCGGCCAGACAGTCCGGTCGCCCGTGAGGAGTTTTTACCGTGAGTGAGCGTTCCAGCCATTGGCAATTGCAGACCATCGTCAGCCAGCTGCGCACCGCGCGTGAGCAGTGGCGAGCGCAAAATGGCCGGGCCAGTACCGAGCAGGGCGGTCGCGAGCTGCCCTCCCGGGCGGCCATGGCAGAGATTCTCGAAGCCTTGTGCGGTGCGCTGTTCCCGATGCGCCTGGGGCCGGTTGACCTGCGCGAAGAGAGTGAAGACTTCTACGTCGGCCACACGCTGGATGTGGCGTTGAATGCGCTGTTGGCCCAGGCGCGACTCGAATTGCGCTATGCCGCGCGCCACAGTGCCCAGGCCGATACCGAAGTCGAAGCCAAGACCATCCAGATCATCCAGGACTTCGCCCTCGCCCTGCCGGGGTTGCGCAGCCTGTTGGACACCGACGTACTGGCGGCCTATCACGGCGACCCGGCGGCGCGCAGTGTCGATGAAGTACTGTTGTGCTACCCGGGGATCCTGGCGGTGATTCACCATCGGTTGGCCCACCATTTGTACCGTGCCGGGCTGCCGTTGCTGGCGCGGATCAGCGCGGAAATCGCCCACTCGGCCACTGGCATCGACATTCACCCCGGCGCGCAGATCGGCCGCAGTTTCTTCATCGACCATGGTACCGGCGTGGTGATCGGCGAAACCGCGATCATTGGCGAGCGCGTGCGGATTTATCAGGCCGTGACCCTGGGCGCCAAGCGCTTCCCGGCGGACGAAGACGGTCAGTTGCAGAAGGGTCAGCCGCGGCATCCGATTGTCGAGGATGACGTGGTGATTTATGCCGGGGCGACGATTCTGGGGCGGATCACCATCGGCCAGGGTTCGACCATTGGCGGCAACGTCTGGCTGACCCGCAGCGTGCCGGCGGGCAGCAACCTGACCCAGGCGAATTTGCAGCATGAAGATGGGGCGCAGAAGTAGCCTCCTGAATCTTCTTTGACTAGTCTGGCCTCATCGCGAGCAAGCTCGCTCCCACAATGTTTTTCGTCGTTCACAACGCTTGCGTCCGGCGCAAATCAACTGTGGGAGCGAGCTTGCTCGCGATTGGATTTCAAGCCGAATCGAGCCAGTGGCCCTGATCCAATCCCGCGTCAACCTCTTGCTTGAGCTAGCGTACAACCACTACCGCCGAGCCCTGCGATTAGTCCTTAGCCCCCTATCCATGTTTAACTTGAACGTTCATTCAAGTTAAACCGGTGGTTCGCCGCCCGCTCACAACAGGAGGCTTGCCTTTGCTGAGTCCGATTTCTACAGCCACGTTTTACCCCTTCGAGGTGCACCGTACATGAGTGCATCGTCCATCCCTCCAAGCGGCCTGGTCCGCATGAATCCGCCGGTGTTCTGGTTCTCGGCGAGTTTCATTCTGTTGTTTGGTGTCGTTGTCATCGCCATGCCCGAACAGGCCGGTGCCTGGTTGCTGGCGGCGCAAAACTGGGCGGCCAACACGGTCGGCTGGTATTACCTGCTGGCGATGACCCTGTATCTGGTCTTCGTGGTGGTCACCGCCTTGTCTGGCTACGGCAAGATCAAGCTCGGTGCCGACCACGACGAGCCCGAATTCAGCTATTTGTCATGGGCCGGCATGCTGTTCGCCGCGGGGATCAGCATCACCCTGTTTTTCTTCTGTGTGTCCGAACCGTTGACGCACATGCTGCAGCCGCCGCAAGGCGAGGCCGGCACGGCGGACGCGGCGCGTCAGGCGATGCAGATTCTGTTTTTGCACTGGGGTTTGCATGGCTGGGGCGTGTTCGCCTTTGTCGGTATGGCGCTGGCCTATTTCGCCTATCGCCACAACCTGCCGCTGGCCCTGCGCTCGGCGCTGTATCCGCTGATCGGCAAGCGCATCAATGGCCCCATCGGCTACGCGGTGGATGGCTTCGGCATCATCGCCACGGTGTTCGGCCTCGGCGCGGACATGGGCTTTGGTGTGTTGCACCTCAATTCGGGCCTGGATTACCTGTTCGGCATCGCCCACACCCAGTGGGTTCAGGTCGGCCTGATCACCCTGATGATGGGCGCGGCGATCATCGTTGCGGTGTCGGGCGTCGACAAGGGCGTGCGGGTCATGTCCGACATCAACATGCTGCTGGCCTGTGCGCTGTTGCTGTTCGTGTTGTTTGCGGGCCCCACGCAGCATTTGCTCAATACCCTGATCCAGAACCTCGGCGATTACCTCGGCGCCTTGCCGATGAAGAGCTTCGACCTCTACGCCTACGACAAACCCAGCGACTGGCTGGGTGGCTGGACGGTGTTCTATTGGGCCTGGTGGATCGCATGGTCGCCGTTCGTGGGCTTGTTCATCGCGCGGATTTCCCGTGGTCGCACCATCCGCGAATTCGTCTTCGGCGTGCTGCTGATTCCGCTCGGCTTCACCCTGGCGTGGATGTCGATCTTCGGCAACAGCGCCATCGATCAAGTGCTCAACCACGGCATGAGCGCGCTCGGCCTGTCGGCTATCGACAATCCGTCGATGACGCTCTACCTGCTGCTGGAAACCTACCCGTGGAGCAAAACCGTCATCGCGGTGACGGTGTTCATCAGCTTTGTGTTCTTCGTCACTTCCGCCGACTCCGGCACCGTGGTGCTGTCGACGCTGTCCGCCAAGGGCGGCAATCCCGATGAAGACGGGCCGAAATGGCTGCGGGTGTTCTGGGGCGCAATGACCGCACTGGTGACCAGCGCGCTGCTGTTTTCCGGCAGCATCGATGCGTTGAAGTCGGCGGTGGTCCTGACTTCGTTGCCGTTCTCGCTGATCTTGCTGTTGATGATGTGGGGGCTGCACAAGGCGTTTTATCTGGAGTCGCAGAAGCAGATTGCGCAGATGCATTCGCTGGCGCCTGTGTCCGGGTCACGACGCGGCGGCTGGCGGCAACGCCTGAGCCAGGCCGTGCATTTCCCGTCGCGAGACGAGGTTTATCGCTTCCTCGATACGACGGTGCGACCGGCCATTGAGGAAGTGTCGGCGGTGTTCCGCGAAAAGGGGCTGCACGTGGTCATGCACCCGGACCCGGCCCATGACAGCGTCAGCCTGGAAATCGGCCACGGCGATCAGCACCCGTTTGTTTATCAGGTGCAGATGCGCGGCTATTTCACGCCTTCGTTTGCCCGTGGTGGCATGGGTTCCAAGCAACTCAACAATCGCCGTTACTACCGGGCCGAAGTGCATCTGAGCGAGGGCAGCCAGGATTACGACCTGGTGGGCTACACCAAGGAACAGATCATCAACGACATCCTCGACCAGTACGAGCGGCACATGCAGTTCCTGCATCTGGTGCGTTGATCGAGGGCAGGGCGCCGGGGCTTTTCAGCTCTCGGCGCTCAGCACCATGAACAACACCAGCGCCGCCACCGGAATGCTGAACACCATCGTGCCGATCCCCAGCTCCGTACTCAACGACTGGCCGGCCGTCACCACGCCGATGGCGCCGTTGATCACCGTCAGCGCCAGCCACAGGATCACGAAACTGTAGGTGAGTGTCTGGCGGCTGAAGCCGAGTTTCTCGCCGATGAACAGCATCATCGCGAGCAGGGCCAGGCCGAAGGTGATGATGATGGTGGTGTGCATGGCTTATTCCATCCTTGCGATCGTTATCGCTTCTTCGTTGCTTTGGCGACTGTGTTCCTGTGGACCCGGATCACGCAAGCCTGTCGCTGTTCTGTTCGATTGTGCGGGCAGAATGAATTTCTGTGAAACGTTTCAGCATTTAGTCGAATCCCGGGTTTTCTGGCGTTGATCCGGGCGTATGCTGGGCGCCTGGCGAAGCAGTCGATACCAGATTCAAGATAGACAAGAGAGGATTCGATGACCTAC
Source organism: Pseudomonas sp. PDM27 (assembly GCF_019219205.1). Classification (NCBI taxonomy): domain Bacteria; kingdom Pseudomonadati; phylum Pseudomonadota; class Gammaproteobacteria; order Pseudomonadales; family Pseudomonadaceae; genus Pseudomonas; species Pseudomonas sp. PDM27. The sequence continues at coordinate 113,946 of NZ_JAHUWF010000012.1, forward strand.
ACCGCTGCCGAAAACCGCTACGACTCCATCCCATACCGCCGCGTGGGCCGCAGCGGGCTGGTGCTGCCTGCGCTGTCGTTGGGCCTGTGGCACAACTTCGGCGACAGCACGCCGATCGATACCCAGCGCGCGTTGTTGCGCACGGCGTTCGACCTGGGGATCAACCATTTCGACCTGGCCAACAACTACGGCCCGCCCTATGGCAGCGCCGAAATCAACTTCGGCCGATTGCTGCGTGAAGATTTCAAGCAGTACCGCGATGAACTGATCATTTCCAGCAAGGCCGGTTGGGACATGTGGCCGGGGCCTTACGGTCAGGGCGGCGGTTCGCGCAAGTACGTGCTGGCCAGCCTCGACCAGAGCCTGCAGCGCCTGGGTGTGGACTATGTCGACATCTTCTATTCCCACCGTTTCGACCCGGACACGCCACTGGAAGAAACTGCCAGTGCGCTGGCGACCGCGGTGCAGCAGGGCAAGGCGCTGTACATCGGTATCTCGTCTTATTCCGGGGTGAAAACCCGCGAAATGGCGGCGTTGCTCAAAGAGTGGAAAGTCCCGTTGCTGATCCACCAACCGGCCTACAACCTGCTCAATCGCTGGGTGGAAAAAGACCTGCTGGACACCACTGACGAACTCGGCACGGGTGTGATTGCGTTCACGCCGCTGGCGCAGGGATTGCTGACCGACAAGTACCTCAACGGCGTGCCGGCGGATGCGCGGGTCAATCGTCCGGGGGGTGGTTCGTTGCAGGCATCGCACTTGTCCGAGGCCAACATCGCCCAGGTGCGCGCACTCAACGAAATCGCCAGGCGTCGTGGCCAGAGCCTGGCGCAACTGGCGCTGGCCTGGACCCTGCGCGATCCACGGGTGACTTCGGCATTGATTGGCGCGAGCCGGCCGGAGCAGATCATCGAGAACGTCGGGGCGTTGAAGAACCTGAGCTTCAGTGCAGAGGAACTGGCGGAGATTGACCGGTTTGCCCAGGAGGGCGGGATCAATCTTTGGGAGAAGCCTTCGACGGCGGAGTAAGAGTCAGGCGCCGGGTCTTCTGGTGCCTGTCCCGGCCTCATCGCGAGCAAGCTCGCTCCCACAGGTTGGTGGTCGACACAAATCCAATGTGGGAGCGAGCTTGCTCGCGATGAGGCCTGAACAGGCAATGAAAATGTCAGGGATTCACCGAAAAAAACGGCACATCCCCCAACACCGTCGCCCGCTGCATCACCCGCCGCGCGGGCCGGTAATCATCCACCGCGTAATGCTGGGTCACGCGGTTGTCCCAGAACGCAATGTCGTCCTGCTGCCAGCGCCAGCGGATGGTGAATTCAGGTCGCGTGGCGTGGGCAAACAGAAACTTCAGAATCGCCTCGCTTTCGGTTTCCGACAATTCGTTGATCTTCGAGGTGAAGCCTTCGTTGACGAACAGCGAGCGGCGACCGCTCACCGGGTGTGTGCGAATCACCGGGTGTGACAGCGGCGGATTCTTGCGCCGTGCTTCTTCCCACTGGGCCAGCGCTTCCGGCGTGTTGCCATAGCGCTCCAGCGGGAACGAACGGGTGAAATCGTGGGTGGCGGTCAGGCCTTCGAGCAAGGTTTTCACCGGTGCCGACAGCGCCTCATACGCGGCAATTCCGCTGGCCCACAAGGTGTCGCCGCCAAACTCCGGCAGCAGCTTGGCGCTGAGCACCGCGCCCATGGCCGGGGTCGGCAGGAAGGTCACGTCGGTGTGCCAGATCGCGTTATCGCGTACGTCGGTGACGGCGGTGTCGAGGATCAGCACTTCCGGTTGTTCCGGCACATTGGGGTAGATCGGGTGAATGTGCAGGTCGCCGAAATTCGCGGCGAATCGCGCCTGTTGCTGTGGCGTGATCGGCTGGTCGCGGAAGAACAGGACCTGATGCTTGAGCAGCGCCTGCTCGATGGCGTCGCGATGTTCCGCGCTCAGCGGCTGGCTGATGTCGACGCCGCTGATTTGTGCGCCGAGGGCAGAACTCAAAGGGACGATGGTCAACTGGCTCATGGTGGTTCTCATTGATCCGGGGTGTCGAGCTTTTGTGGGAGCGAGCTTGCTCGCGATAGCGGACTGTCAGGCGACACAAGTGTTGAACGTGCAACCGCCATCGCGAGCAAGCTCGCTCCCACAGGGGTACTCACAGGGCAATTATTCAGTGGGCCTGGCCATGCCACGGCACCAGTTTGCGTTGCAGGGCGCGAAGGCCCATTTCCATCGCAAAGGCGATCAGTGCGATCACCAGAATCCCCAGCACCACCACATCGGTGACCAGGAACTGTGCGGCCGATTGCACCATGAAGCCCAAACCGCTGGTGGCGGCAATCAATTCGGCGGCGACCAGGGTCGACCAACCGACACCGAGGCCAATGCGCACCCCGGTCAGAATGTCCGGCAAGGCACTCGGCAAAATCACGTGGCGGATCAACTGTGCGCGAGTGGCCCCCAACGACTGCGCGGCACGCAGTTTGGCCGGGTCGACCGTGCGCACGCCGGTGGCGGTGGCGATGGCAATCGGGGCGAAGATCGCCAGGTAGATCAGCAGCACTTTCGACAGTTCGCCGATGCCGCACCAGATCACGATCAGCGGCAGGTAGGCCAGTGGTGGAATGGGGCGGTAGAACTCGATCAGCGGGTCGAGCACGCCACGGGCGATACGGTTGGCGCCGATGGCGATGCCCACCGGCACGGCGGTGAGAATCGCAAAGCCGAGGCCCAGGCCGATGCGGCTCAGACTCGCGCCGAGGTGCTGCCACAGGGTTGAGTCCATGTAACCCGAGGTCGCCAGCAGCCAGCCTTTTTGCAGCACGGCGGAGGGCGGCGGCAGGAACAGCGGCTCGATCAAACCGGTCGCCGTCACGGCCCACCAAATGACAATGAGCGCGGCCAGTGTCAGCACGCTGATCCAGCGCGTGCTCAAGCGGCGTCGTGCCGCAGGCACAGGCGTGCCTGGCTTGATCGCGGCGACGGGAATTTCGTAACTGCTCATGCGCGCTCCTGCCGCTGGGCGGCGCTGCGTTGGGAGAACACTTTGGCTAGTACGTGTTCGCGGGTTTCGATAAAACGCGGATCGGATTTGATCGAGCGGGCCGACTCACCGGCGGCATAACGCTGACCGAAGTCGAGGCTCAGGCGCTCGACGATTTGCCCAGGGTTTGGCGCCAACAGAATCAGGTCGGTGGCGAGGAACACGGCTTCTTCGATGTCGTGGGTAATCAGGAACACCGGCTTGGCGGTGCGTTGCCAGACTTGTAGTAACAGCTCCTGCATTTGCTCGCGGGTGAAGGCATCCAGGGCGCCGAAAGGTTCGTCCATCAGCAACACGCGCGGGTCGGCAGCGAGCGCGCGGGCCAAGCCCACACGCTGCTTCTGGCCGCCCGAGAGCTGCCAGATGCGACGTTGTTCAAAACCAGAAAGGTCGACCAGGGCGAGCATTTCCCGGGCACGCGCTTCGCGTTTGTCCCGGGCAATACCGGCCAGCTCCAGGCCGAAGCCGACGTTGGCCAGCACGTCCTGCCATGGCAGCAGCGCGTCGTCCTGGAACACCACGCCGCGCTCGGCGCTCGGGCCTTTGACCGGCACGCCGTCGAGGGTGATGCGCCCGGCGCTGGGTTCGACGAAACCGGCAATCAGGTTCAACAGCGAAGTCTTGCCACTGCCAGACGGGCCGAGGGCGACCAGCAATTGCCGGGGCCCCAGGCTCAGGGAGATATCCGCCAACACCGGTTCCGGGTTGCCGGGGTACTGTGCGCTGATACGCTCCAGCTGTAGCAAAGCCATCGCAGTCAACTCCCGATCAATTGGTGATGAACTTGGCGCTGACGTACGGCGCGTAGTCCGGCAGGACGGCCTCGACCTTGCCTTGTTCCTTGAGGAACGTCGCGGTGTCGGTGATGGCTTTGGTCGTCGGTGCGCCGAGGGTGAGCACCTGGTCAGCCGCCAGCGGGTAGACGTTGCCTTGCAGCAGCAGCGGAATATCGCTGGCCTTGGCGCCGGACAGTTTTACCAGCTTGTCGACGTTGCCCTGGTTGGCGAGCCAGGCTTGTGGGTCTTTGCGGTAGTCGGCGTAGGCGTCGAGGGTCACTTTGGCGAACGCGGTGACGATCTCCGGATGCTTCTCGGCGAAATCCTTGCGCACGATCCAGGCATCGAAGGTCGGCGCGCCGAACTTGGCCAGCTCGCCAGAGGTGATCAGGACCTTGCCGTTTTCCTTGGCCACGCCGAGGGCCGGGTCCCACACGTAGGTGGCGTCGATGTCACCGCGTTTCCAGGCGGCGATGATCGCCGGTGGCGCCAGGTTGAGAACGGTGACTTTCGAGGGATCGATGTTCCAGTGCTTCAGTGCCGCGAGCAGGCTGTAGTGGCCGGTGGATACAAACGGCACGGCGATTTTTTTGCCGATCAGGTCTTGCGGGGTCTTGATCCCGGAGCCGTCGCGGGCGACCAAGGCTTCGGCGGCGCCGATCTGGGTGGCGATGAGGAAAGTTTCCACCGGGACTTTGCGAGTGATGGCAGCGGTCAGGGGGCTGGAACCGAGATAGCCGATCTGCACGTCGCCGGAGGCGATGGCGGCGATGATATCGGCACCGTTGTCGAATTTGCGCCAGCTGATATCGGCCTTCGTGGCCTTTTCGTATGCGCCGTCGGCCTGGGCGACTTTCGCCGGGTCAACGGTGGTCTGGTAGGCGACGGTGACGTCGGCCGCCTGGGCAAAGAAAGTCGCGGTAGCCAGGGTTGCGGCCGCCAGCAAGCGTAGAGGGAAAGTCAGTTTCATCAGAAAGCTCCTTGTCAGGCGACCGAATGTCGGCGTGAGAAAGAGACTAAATGATCTAAGAATTCTAAAATAAATAACTTTTTCGAATTAGCTTATGAGCGGGCAATGTTAAAGGATCAAAAGATCGCAGCCTTCGGCAGCTCCTACAGAGGCAGCGTACGGCCAAAAAAAATCGCAACCTGCGAGACTCCGTGTAGGAGCTGCCGAAGGCTGCGATCTTTTCGGGGCTACGAATTAATTACTGATCGCCAGAATGCTCGCCTGGTAAGCCCCGACAAACACATCGAAATCACCGACTTCGTTCTGTTCCAGCTCAGCCTGCTCAGCCAGCGACGAACGCGCCCGCTCTTCAAACTGCGCTTGTTCCTCAGCCGCCAACGGCTCGCTGCGGAAGAACTCGGCGTGCACCTGGCTTTGGCGCAGGGAGAACTGGGCAAAGCTCTCCTTGTGCTCGGCCATGGCCGCCAACACCTGGGCCGACGGCGTCAGGGACGGGTCCCGGACCTTGGCCATCTGGGCGTCCAGCGCCTTGCTGTGGGCATCGCCGCCGTGGCTCTGGTCGAGCATCGCCGCCAGCGGAGCGATTTTTTCCAGCAGCTCACCGGCCCATTCCTTCAGATCAACCGGCTGACCGTCGCGTTGCAGTTGCAGGCCTGGACGACGACCTTCCTTGACCACGCTGAGGAAGTTCGAGGTCGCGTTGCCGCAGCTGGTGTTGGTCAGCAGCGGGCTTTCGTTGAGCGCGCAGTACAGCAGGAACGCATCGAGGAAGCGCGACTCGGTAAGGTCGATGCCCATCGGCAGGAACGGGTTGATGTCCAGGCAGCGTACTTCGACGTACTGGATGCCACGGGCCATCAGCGCCTGGATAGGGCGTTCACCGGTGTAGGTCACGCGTTTCGGACGGATGTTGGAGTAGTACTCGTTTTCGATCTGCAGGATGTTGGTGTTGAGCTGTACCCACTCGCCATCCTGGTGGGTGCCGACTTCGACGTAGGGCGCATATGGCGTGGCCACCGCTTTGCGCAGGCTGTCGGTGTAGCTGTTCAGATCGTTGTAGCACGGCGTCAGGCCGGCCTGGGCGTTGCTCTGGTAACCCAGGTCGCTCATGCGCAGGCTGGTGGCGTAGGGCAGGTACAGGGTGTGCGGGTCCAACTGTTCCAACTGGTGCGAACGACCGCGCAGGAAGCCGGCATCCAGCGCTGGCGACGCACCGAACAGGTACATCAGCAGCCAGCTGTAGCGGCGGAAGTTGCGGATCAGCGCGATATAGGACGACGACTGGAAATCGCGGTCGCTGCCGACAAAGCCTTCGGCCTGCCTGAGCAGCGGCCAGAGTTTTTCCGGCAGGGAAAAGTTGTAGTGGATGCCGGCAATGCATTGCATGGTCTTGCCGTAACGCAGGGCCAGGCCCTTGCGGTACACGTACTTGAGCTGCCCGATATTGGACGTGCCGTAATAGGCGATCGGGATGTCTTCCTCGGCCGGCAACGGGCACGGCATCGATGGGCTCCACAGGTACTCGTTGCCGAGCTTGCTGTAGGCAAAACGGTGAATGCTGTCCAGGCTCGCCAAGGTGTCCGCCGGGTCGGGCAGGGCCGGCGTGATGAACTCCAGCAGCGACTCGGAGTAGTCGGTGGTGATCTGTTCGTTGGTCAGCGCGGAACCCAATTCTTCCGGGTGCGGCGTTTGCGCCAGGCGACCTTCGCCGGTCACGCGCAGGCATTCACGTTCGATGCCGTGAAGGCACTGTTCGAGCAGAGAGAGGTTAGCGCGCTCGCCGAGCAGGGCCAGGCGGCGGTTGAGAAGTTCGCTCAAGTTGGATTCCTTCACGCGTCAGTCGCCCCAATATGGGGGTGGGCAAGACGGTCTACAAGGGTGAAGTTAAAACTGGCGTTTTCGCCTCGTTTTGGCGCCGCACAGGCCTCATGCCGATCGGTCAGGAATTGCACAATCCCTGTGGGAGCGAGCCTGCTCGCGAAGAGGGAGTATCAGTCAGCATCGACTTCGACTGACACATCGCCTTCGCGAGCAGGCTCGCTCCCACAGGAAACTCCGACGCTGCGGTCACAACGCCGAAATTAACTCAAATTGATGACGACTAGCTACAGGACAGCGAACGTGCCTTGTGCTTTTGCGACCAGTTTGTCGCCCTGCATCACATCAGCCTCGACCACCAAGGTGCGGCGACCCGGATGGATCACCCGCGCCGTGCACATCACCTCGCCGTCAGAGACGGCGCGGATGTAGTTGATCTTGCACTCGATGGTCGCGCTCTGCTGGTCAAAGCCGTGGGTGCTGGAGCAGGCCAGCCCCATGGCAATGTCCACCAGGCTGAACAAGGCCCCGCCGTGGAGCTTGCCGCCGCGATTGCGCAGTTCGGGCTCCAGTGCCAGGGCGACTTGCGCCACCCCGGTTTCCAGACTGTGCAAGCGGCAGCCCAACAGCTTGAAAAACGCGCTTTCGGTCAGCCCGGCGGGAATGTCCATCAGCGTTTCTTCAACTGCTTGGCATTGGCGAACAGCGAAGCCATGGCGTTGTTGCTCGGTGCTGCTGCCGTGGTTTCCTTGCGCGGTGCAGTGTTCTGGGATTGGCGTGGCGCCGACCCCGGACGCGCACCGCGAGCGCCGTCGATTTTCTCGCCCGGGGTGTCGCTCATGCGCATCGACAGGCCCACGCGTTTGCGCGGGATGTCGACTTCCATGACCTTCACTTTCACCACGTCACCGGCCTTCACCGCTTCGCGCGGATCCTTGATGAACTTCTCCGAAAGCGCGGAGATATGCACCAAACCGTCCTGATGCACGCCGATATCGACGAAGGCACCGAAGTTGGTCACGTTGGTTACCACGCCTTCGAGGATCATGCCCAGTTGCAGATCCTTGAGGTCTTCGACGCCTTCCTGGAACTCGGCGGTCTTGAACTCGGGGCGCGGGTCGCGGCCAGGCTTATCCAGTTCCTGAAGGATGTCGGTGACCGTTGGCAAGCCGAAGGTTTCGTCGGTGAATTTTTTCGGGTCCAGGCGCTTGAGGAAGCCACTGTCGCCAATCAGCGAACGAATATCGCGATCGGTCTCGGCGGCGATACGCTGCACGAGCGGGTAGGCTTCCGGGTGCACCGCGGAGGCGTCCAGGGGATTGTCTCCGTTCATCACGCGCAGGAATCCGGCGGCCTGTTCGAAGGTTTTTTCACCCAGGCGCGCGACTTTCTTCAGCGCAGCGCGGGTCTTGAACGCTCCGTGCTCGTCGCGGTGGCTGACGATGTTCTGCGCCAGGGTCGCGTTGAGACCGGAGATGCGCGCCAGCAGCGCCACGGACGCGGTGTTCACGTCGACGCCGACGGCGTTCACGCAGTCCTCGACCACAGCATCCAGGCCACGGGCCAGTTTCAGCTGCGACACGTCATGCTGGTACTGGCCGACACCGATGGATTTCGGATCGATCTTCACCAGTTCGGCCAGCGGATCTTGCAGGCGACGGGCAATCGATACGGCGCCACGGATCGACACGTCGAGGTCCGGGAATTCCTTGGAGGCCAGTTCCGACGCCGAGTAAACCGATGCACCGGCCTCGGAGACCATGACCTTGGTCATCTTCATCGCTGGATATTTTTTGATCAGCTCGGCGGCGAGCTTGTCGGTCTCGCGGCTGGCGGTACCGTTGCCGATGGCGATCAGGTCCACCGAATGCTTGGCGCACAGGGCGGCGAGTACGGCGATGGTCTGGTCCCACTTGTTGTGCGGCACGTGCGGGTAAACCGTGGCGTGATCCAGCAGCTTGCCAGTGGAATCAACCACCGCCACCTTGCAGCCGGTGCGCAGGCCAGGGTCGAGACCCAGCGTGGCGCGCGGGCCGGCCGGGGCCGACAGCAGCAGGTCGTGCAGGTTGTGGGCGAACACGTTGATCGCTTCGGTTTCCGCGCCATCGCGCAGTTCGCCCAGCAGGTCGGTTTCCAGATGGGTGTAGAGCTTGACCTTCCAGGTCCAGCGCACCACTTCGCCCAGCCATTTGTCGGCGGCGCGGTTCTGGTTCTGGATGCCGAATTGCTGGCCGATCATGCCTTCGCACGGGTGCATGGTGCCCGGCAGTTCGTCGCCGACTTTCAGCGCGGAGCTGAGGATGCCTTCGTTGCGGCCACGGAAAATCGCCAGCGCGCGGTGCGACGGCATGCTTTTCAGTGGTTCGTCGTGTTCGAAGTAGTCGCGGAACTTGGCGCCTTCCTCCTCCTTGCCGGCAATCACGCGGGCACTGAGGGTGGCTTCCTGCTTGAGGTAGTTGCGCAGCTTGTCCAGCAGGCCGGCGTCTTCGGCGAAGCGCTCCATGAGGATGTACTTGGCGCCTTCGAGGGCTGCCTTCACGTCGGCCACGCCTTTTTCCGCGTCGATGAAACGTGCGGCTTCGGTTTCCGGGCTCAGGGACGGGTCGTTGAACAAACCGTCGGCCAGTTCGCCGAGGCCGGCTTCCAGGGCGATCTGGCCCTTGGTGCGGCGCTTCTGCTTGTACGGCAGGTACAAGTCTTCGAGGCGGGTCTTGGTGTCGGCGAGCTTGATGTCGCGTTCAAGTTGCGGCGTCAGCTTGCCTTGCTCTTCGATGCTGGCGAGGATGCTGATGCGCCGTTCGTCGAGTTCTCGCAGGTAGCGCAGGCGCTCTTCCAGATGACGCAATTGCGTATCGTCGAGGCTGCCGGTCACTTCTTTCCGGTAACGGGCGATGAAGGGAACGGTAGAGCCTTCATCGAGTAGCGCGACGGCCGCTTCGACCTGTTGTGGGCGTACACCGAGTTCCTCGGCGATGCGGCTGTTGATGCTGTCCATAAAACCACCTGACAAATTGTGAAAGCAGGCTCGCAGGCGCAAGGATAAGGGCTCGGCGAGTCTGGTTGAGCGGCCTGGCCTGCGCCGCTACCTGGATCAAAAGGTATCCCGTTGACCCGTGAAATCGAACAATTACTGCCGACGCCATGAAAATAAATGGCGTCTGTCTGTAGTACCTGTCTGATGTTGCCTGACACAAAAGGCCGCGCATTATAACCAGCGTTCTGTCGTTCGGGGGCATCATGGGTTGCCGGTGCAATGGCCGGTTTTCTGGCACTAAAGGAAAAATCTGCTAACAATGCACACGGTGCGTATAACGGCAGCTACGCCATAATGCGCGCCGAGATCAAAGGAGCATCCAATGAGCAGCACTGCACAAACTGCTGAAGGCGAGAAAATTCTTATCGTTGACGACGATCCGGGGCTGAGCAGCCTGCTGGAACGTTTTTTCGTCAGCAAGGGCTACCGCGCCCGCGCCGTACCGAACACCGAGCAAATGGATCGCTTGCTGGCGCGCGAAGTGTTCAACCTGGTCGTCCTCGACCTGATGTTGCCCGGCGAAGACGGCCTGACCGCCTGCCGCCGCCTGCGCAACGCGAACAACCAGATTCCAATCATCATGCTCACCGCCAAGGGCGACGAGCTGAGCCGCATCAAGGGCCTGGAACTGGGCGCCGACGATTACCTGGCCAAGCCGTTCAACCCGGATGAGCTGATGGCTCGCGTCAAGGCGGTACTGCGTCGCCAGTCGGCGCCGGTGCCAGGCGCCCCGGGCAGCGAAGACGAAAGCGTGACCTTCGGTGACTACGAGTTGTCCCTGGCCACCCGCGAGCTCAAGCGCGGTGAAGAAGTGCACATGCTCACCACCGGCGAGTTCGCTGTGCTCAAGGCCCTGGTGATGAATGCGCGTCAGCCGCTGACCCGCGATAAACTGATGAACCTGGCCCGTGGCCGCGAGTGGGATGCACTGGAGCGTTCCATCGATGTGCAGATTTCCCGCCTGCGCCGGATGATCGAGCCCGATCCGTCCAAACCGCGTTACATCCAGACTGTCTGGGGCGTGGGTTATGTGTTTGTTCCGGATGGTACCGCCACCAAGTGATTGGCGATGTGTAGGAGCGGGTCATGCGGACACCGGATCAATCGATCCTGTCCGCAGACTCGCAAACCGCAATATGCGAGCATCGCTCTTTCCTGCAAGTGTTTAACGGTTATCCATGAAAACCCCCGTTTGGTTTCCCCAGAGCTTCTTCTCCCGCACCCTTTGGCTGGTGCTCATCGTCGTTCTCTTCTCCAAGGCGCTGACCCTGGTTTATCTGCTGATGAACGAAGACGTGCTGGTGGACCGCCAGTACAGCCACGGTGTTGCCCTGACGTTGCGCGCCTATTGGGCTGCCGATGAAGAAAACCGCGACAAGATCGCCGAGGCCGCGACCCTCATCCGGGTGGTGGGTGCCGGTGTGCCCGAAGGCGAACAACACTGGCCTTACAGCGAGATCTACCAGCGGCAGATGCAGGCGGAGCTGGGTGCCGACACTGAAGTCCGGCTGCGCATGCATTCGCCTCCGGCGCTATGGGTTCGGGCGCCAAGTCTGGGCGATGGTTGGCTGAAAGTACCGCTGTATCCCCATCCGTTGCGCGGCCAGAAAATCTGGAACGTACTGGGCTGGTTCCTCGCTATTGGTCTGCTTTCCACTGCTTCGGCCTGGATTTTCGTCAGCCAGCTGAATCAACCATTGAAACGTCTGGTGTATGCCGCGCGGCAACTGGGCCAGGGGCGCAGCGTGCGCCTGCCGATCAGCGATACGCCGAGCGAGATGACCGAGGTTTACCGCGCTTTCAACCAGATGGCCGAGGACGTCGAACAGGCCGGTCGCGAGCGTGAGCTGATGCTGGCCGGGGTTTCCCATGATTTGCGCACGCCGCTGACCCGGTTGCGTCTGTCCCTGGAACTGATGGGGGATCGCACCGACCTGACCGACGACATGGTGCGCGATATCGAAGACATGGACGCGATTCTGGATCAGTTCCTGGCGTTCATTCGCGACGGACGTGACGAGTCGGTGGAGGAGGTTGACCTGAGCGACCTGGTCCGTGAAGTCGCGGCGCCCTACAACCAGAATGAAGAGAAAGTGCGGCTGCGCCTGGAGCCGATTCAGCCGTTTCCATTGCGTCGTGTGTCGATGAAGCGACTGTTGAACAACCTGATCGGCAATGCGCTGCATCATGCCGGCAGTGGCGTGGAGGTGGCGGCGTACGTGTCCGGGGACACCAGCGCGCCGTATGTGGTGCTGAGTGTCATGGACCGTGGTGCCGGTATAGATCCGTCGGAACTGGAAGCGATCTTCAACCCGTTCACCCGTGGTGATCGTGCCCGGGGTGGCAAGGGCACCGGGTTGGGGCTGGCAATCGTCAAGCGTATTGCTTCGATGCATGGCGGTAACGTTGAACTGCGTAACCGCTCGGGCGGTGGACTGGAAGCACGGGTGCGCTTGCCGTTGGGGTTGATGTTGCCGCGGGATGCTGTTTAACGGCTGAAAAGATCGCAGCCTGCGGCAGCTCCTACATGGGAATGCGTACCCTGTAGGAGCTGCCGCAGGCTGCGATCTTTTGCTTTTACCCCTTGCCTTTGGTCCGCGTCATATTCGGCCCGCCATTCTTCTCCAGATGCTCAATGATGATCCCCGCCACATTCTTGCCAGTGGTGGTCTCGATCCCTTCCAGCCCTGGCGACGAGTTCACTTCCATCACCAGCGGCCCGTGATTGGAGCGCAGGATGTCCACGCCCGCCACCGCCAGCCCCATGACCTTGGCTGCGCGCAACGCCGTCATGCGCTCTTCCGGCGTGATCTTGATCAGGCTCGCGCTGCCGCCACGATGCAGGTTGGAGCGAAATTCGCCGGGTTTGGCCTGGCGCTTCATCGCCGCAATCACCTTGTCCCCGACGACAAAGCAGCGAATGTCCGCACCACCGGCTTCCTTGATGTACTCCTGGACCATGATGTTCTGCTTGAGGCCCATGAACGCCTCGATCACCGACTCAGCGGCGGTCGCGGTTTCGCACAGCACCACGCCGATGCCTTGGGTGCCTTCCAGCACCTTGATCACCAGCGGCGCGCCGTTGACCATTTCGATCAGGTCGGGAATGTCATCGGGGGAGTGGGCAAACCCGGTCACCGGCAAGCCGATCCCGCGACGGGACAGCAATTGCAGCGAACGCAGCTTGTCCCGCGAGCGGGCAATGGCCACCGATTCGTTGAGCGGGAACACCCCCATCATTTCGAACTGGCGCAGCACGGCGCAGCCATAAAAGGTCACGGACGCACCGATCCGTGGAATCACCGCATCGAAACCTTCCAGCGGCTTGCCGCGGTAGTGGATCTGCGGCTTGTGGCTGGCGATGTTCATGTAGGCGCGCAGGGTATCGACCACCACCATTTCATGGCCGCGTTCAGTACCGGCTTCAACCAGGCGGCGGGTGGAATACAGACGCGGGTTCCGCGACAGCACAGCGATCTTCATGCAACACCTGTGGAGGAGGTAGATACCGGGAACACCGGCTTGTCTTGTACATACTTGATGCCCGGATTGACCACCAACTGGCCGTGGATCAGGGCTTTGGAGCCGAGCAGCAGGCGATAACGCATGGACTTGCGGCAGGCGAGCGTGAACTCGACCCGCCAGACCCGATCACCGAGGGCCAGGGTGGTGCTGATCACGTATCGCACCTGCGCGTGACCGTTTGAGCTTTTAATGGTTTTCATCGTCACCAACGGTGCTTCGCAGCGCCGGTGGCGTAGTTGTACGACGGAACCCAGGTGGGCGGTAAAACGCACCCACTGCTCACCATCGCGCTCGAACAGCTCGATGTCGGTGGCGTGGAGGCTTGAAGTGCTGGCACCGGTGTCGATTTTTGCCCGAAGGCCGGCGACTCCCAAATCCGGGAGCGCCACCCACTCGCGCAGACCGACAACGGTCAAATGGTCAAATGTCTTCAAAAGTGCTCAACCGGTAGAAACCGCTCGGGCCGCACGCGGCCGGATTCGCGGTATTCACGCAGAATAATGATTAAAAGGCGACAGATATCTACGGCCCGGATTTCCAGCCTCGCAAGGAGGTTATGGAATGTCAGTATTGTAATCCGAGCCGGTGAAATTCTTGGTACGTCAGAAACGGTAGTACAGTTCACCAATATTTCAGAATGAGGAAATTCCATGGCACAAAAAAACGAAGAGGACGACAAAGTCCGCCTCGATAAATGGTTGTGGGCTGCACGATTCTACAAGACCCGCGCCCTGGCCAAGGCGGCGATTGAAAGCGGCAAAGTGCATTGCCGGGGCGAACGCTGCAAGCCGGGTAAAGAGCCACGGGTCGGCGACGAGTTTGTGATCCGTACCGGCTTCGAGGAGCGCACGGTGGTGGTCCAGGCGTTGTCGATCGTTCGCCGTGGCGCACCGGAGGCGCAGATGCTGTACGCCGAAACGGAAGCCAGCATCGCCAAGCGCGAAAACGCCGCCGCCGAGCGCAAGGCAGGCGCCCTGGGCGTGAGCACCGATGGCAAACCGAGCAAGAAACAGCGACGGGACCTGTTCAAGTTTCGTGGCAGCAGCAACGATGGCTAAAAGATCGCAGCCTGCGGCAGCTCCTACACGGGCCTGAGCGGACCTCTGTAGGAGCTGCCGAAGGCTGCGATCTTTTCAAGGGCTCTTGCAATTGCCCCGATCAGCAACCATATCGGGTGATTCGCCAGCGGCGCATCGAGCGGTTAAACAGCCACTCGTCGAAAATCACCACAGCCTCTGATCCATAGGCCATAACCAAAAGGCCGGTAGCATCTGAGGACAAGGCTTGCGCTTCGCCCCCTTGTTTGGAGCAAACCGCGGATTGCTCCTAAAATGCCGGACATGGCTGAGCTTGCGCACCCACCGGCGCTGCCAACGCGCGATTTTCACCGTTGTAACCCATTGTTACCCATTCAGATACCCAGACTTATGACTGACCTACCGGATAACGACTTCACCCAACGCTTCATCTTCGATGACAGCGACACCCGTGGCGAGCTGGTCTCGTTGGAGCTCAGCTACGCCGAAGTCCTGGCCAAACACGCCTACCCGCAGCCGGTCGCGCAACTGCTCGGTGAGCTGATGGCGGCCGCATCGTTGCTGGTCGGCGCGATGAAGTTCGATGGCTTGCTGATTCTGCAAGCCCGTTCCGAAGGCCCGATCCCGCTGCTGATGATCGAGTGCTCCAGCGAGCGCGACATCCGTGGCTTGGCCCGTTACGACGCGGACCGTATCGCACCTGACGCGACCTTGGCCGACCTGATGCCGGACGGCGTGCTGGCGTTGACCATCGACCCGACTCAGGGCCAGCGTTATCAGGGCATCGTCGACCTCGACGGCGCCACCCTGTCGGAATGCTTCACCAACTATTTCGTCATGTCCCAGCAAATCGGCACGCGTTTCTGGCTGTACGCCGACGGCCGTCGCGCCCGTGGCCTGTTGCTGCAACAACTGCCTGCCGACCGTTTGAAGGACGAAGACGAGCGCGCCGCCAGCTGGCAGCACCTCACCACCCTGGGCGGCACGCTGACCGCCGATGAACTGCTGGGCCTGGACAACGAAACCGTACTGCATCGCCTGTACCACGACGAGCAGGTGCGCCTGTTCGATGTGCAGAAGTTGCGCTTCCGCTGCAGCTGCTCGCGCGAACGTTCGGCTAATGCGCTGGTCAGTCTGGGTGTGGAAGATGCGCAGCAATTGGTGGTCGAACACGGTGGCAACATCGAAATCGATTGCCAGTTCTGTAACCAGCGCTACCTGTTCGATGCCGCCGATGTCACCCAATTGTTCGCCGGCGCGGGTATCGAGACGCCGTCAGATACCCGTCACTAAAACGGTTCAGCGCAGGTAAATTCACTGGCTACCGCCGGATTAACGCCGTTACGACAGGAGGGGCCTACTTTTTTTGGGCTTTTCTGGCATAATCCGGCCCACTTTTTTCGCGGTAGTAGTGCACGACTTTCTACTACAAAAACGTTTGGAGCACTCGGCCACTGGCCGACGGGGAACCTCATGACGCAAGCCAACAATGCCGTGTACACCGATCTGAGTGTTGATGATCTGGTTAAAGAAGCCCTCAATCGCGGTGAAGGCGAGCTTGCCGATACCGGCGCACTGGTTGTTCGTACCGGTCACCGTACCGGCCGTTCGCCAGTCGATCGTTTCATCGTTGATGAGCCGAGCACCACAGGCGCCATCGCCTGGGGCCCGATCAACCGCAAGTTCCCGGCCGACAAGTTCGACGCCCTGTGGGACCGTGTTGAAGCTTTCAACAACGCGCAAGAGCATTTCGTTTCCCACGTGCATGTAGGTGCGGCTTCCGAGCACTACCTGGCCGTGAAGATGACCACCCAGACTGCCTGGCAGAACCTGTTCGGCCGTTGCCTGTTCATCAACCCGGCTCAGTACAACCCGGCGGGTCGTGACGAGTGGCAGGTCCTCAACGTTGCCAACTTCGAATGCGTGCCAGAGCGTGACGGCACCAACTCCGACGGCTGCGTGATCATCAACTTCGCACAGAAGAAAGTGCTGATCGCCGGCATGCGTTACGCCGGTGAGATGAAGAAAGCCATGTTCTCGGTGCAGAACTTCCTGCTGCCGGCTGCCGACGTACTGCCAATGCACTGCGCCGCCAACATCGGCGAAGAAGGCGACGTGACCCTGTTCTTCGGTCTGTCCGGCACTGGCAAGACCACCCTGTCCGCCGACGAAAGCCGTTACCTGATCGGTGACGACGAACACGGCTGGGGCGAAGGCGTGGTGTTCAACATCGAAGGCGGTTGCTATGCCAAGTGCATCGACCTGTCCGAGAAGAACGAGCCGGTTATCTGGAAAGCCATCAAGCACGGCGCGGTATTGGAAAACGTCGTTATCGACGATGCCAAGCACGCCGACTACGCCGATGTCAGCCTGACCCAGAACAGCCGCGCCGCCTACCCGCTGGAGCACGTTGCCAAGCGTTCCGAGAAGAACCTCGGTGGCGAGCCGAACGCTGTGATCTTCCTGACCTGCGACCTGACCGGTGTGCTGCCGCCAGTCTCGATCCTCAACGAAGAACAAGCGGCCTACCACTTCCTGTCCGGCTACACCGCACTGGTGGGCTCGACTGAAATGGGTTCAGGCAGCGGCATCAAGTCGACCTTCTCCACCTGCTTCGGCGCACCGTTCTTCCCGCGTCCGGCCGGCGAATACGCTGAACTGCTGATCAAGCGCATCCGCGGCTTCGGCTCCAAGGTCTACCTGGTCAACACCGGCTGGACCGGCGGTGGCTACGGCGTCGGCAAACGCTTCAACATCCCGACCACCCGTGCGGTGATCGCAGCGATCCAGAGCGGCGCGCTGATCGGCACCGAGACCGAGCACCTGGACACCATCAACCTCGACGTGCCAGTGGCCGTACCGGGCGTTGAGACTGGCCTGCTGAACCCACGCAACACCTGGGCCGACAAGCCATCCTACGACGAAGCCGCCAAAGCACTGGCCGGCCTGTTCATCGAGAACTTCAAGAAGTTCGAAGTGAGCGACGCGATCAAGGCTGCGGGTCCAAAGTTGTAAGTGTTGGATTGAGCTAACGAAAAAGCCGCCCTTCGGGGCGGCTTTTTTGTGGGTGCGATTCGGAGGGTGTGAGGCGCAGCTACCATTATTCCAGCTGAAAAGGCTTCAAACGGCCAGAATAATGACACTTACGCGATCAATCGATCCCTTCCAGCTTTCGCGTATCCCAACGTTGCGCTTTTATCGCTTGGTAAAGCATTTCGATAGTCAGTGGAACCTTGTCGCCACGCCCCTTCGCCCGTCGCTTGAGAAACACATCAAAGCCTTCAGGCTGGAAGTAGCGATAGGCATCGTAGTCGACGAAGTCGATGGCGAACTGTTCTTCCAGTGCTTCCATCAGGTGCCGGGCATCAGCGCCTTCGCAGCCCAGATCAAAGTTGATCGAGGTGTTGAGGCTAATGGTTCTGCGTTCGGGTAGCCCGATTTCTTCGTGCAGCAACTGCATGAGCAGTTGCATGACGTGGTCGTCCGGGAAGTTGGGAGCGAGGTTCATTGCGGGGTGTCCGGTTGGGCTTGGGCGGATCTTATGGGTTGCCGAGCGCGAGAGGAAGGCGCGACTGACTTGATCGTTCCTGGGCGCAATGTTTTCAGGTCGCGGGGACGGCTGACGTTCATCCCGCAGGATCTCGTTCATCTGTTGCACGCTTTCCATTAGCTCATTAAAAAACTTGCTCATGGTTATCTCCTGCGCTCGATGACGGCTTTCCATGCGTTTTGTCCGTTGGATCAGATTTATTCTTTTTGATCGTTCCCATGCAGAACATGGGAACTGATCTTCACGCAACGTCAGACCGGGGCTTTCCAGTTGAGCATCCGTTGCTGGGCGACTTTGAGCAGGTCGCAGCCGTCCTGGGTCAGCAGGTAGAGCGCATGGGTGATGTGCGGGATGTCTTCGAGGTCGCCTTGGTCGAAGCTTTGGCAGTGCAGGGTTCGGAGCAGATCGCTGGAAGCCCGGATGCGCTGGAGGGCGGCTTCGAGGATGTCTTGGGGGTTGGCTTCTGTGTCGATGATCAGGGGCGGGGAATCGGTGAGGTTGGTGTGGAGTGGGAGATAGCGTTCGTTGGTGAGCGGGTTCCATTTGTTCATAGGGATTTTCTCTTTTAGTAGCCGATGAACCGCCGCTATCGTGACCAAGCGATGGGAGGCGGACTGTGTTCAGGTTGGTCAAACCAGGGAGAGATAACCCGGGTACGCCGAAGCGTCCCAAACACAGCCGCCATAAAGCGTGCCGACAAAAAGATGTCGGCAGCATACAAGCGCATGCATTAGTTTTCTCTCATTTTCAGGTGACCAAACCCGAGTCGCTGATTTGGCAGCGACAGCCCGGACTATAGGATTGACTGAATGGTTATCGATAGCCGACAAGGTGTCTTGTTTTGTAGGACCTTGCCGAAGCTTTCATAGGTCGTTGCTGACGGCGTTATCCACAGTGGACCGCGTTATCGTTTTTCGCGAGCAAGCCCGCTCCCACAGGGAGTTGTGGTGGGACAAGCAACATGTTTCGGCAAGCGCTGGCGGGCGATGTCGAGCAGGTCGTTGCCGTCCTGGGTCAGCAGGTACAGGGCGCTGACGATATTGGGGATGTCGCTCGCTTCGGCCTGTTTGAAGCAGGTGCAATAAAGGGTTTCGAGCAGGTCGCTGGCGGCGCGGATGCGTTGTCGGGCGGCATCGAGGATCTCGTAGGGGTCGGCCTCGGTATCGATGACCAGCACCGGGGTTTCGCTGTAGCGGGTCTTTAGCGGGTGGTAGCGGGCTGTCAGTGAGTCGGGGTTTTTCATTGAGTGCGTCCTGTGCGAAATCGGCAAGTGTTCCCGGCAGGCCGAGACACTGTTTTCAGCCGCGCAGGAAACTATAGGAGCGGATGGTGCTGGGGGACAAGACGGCTGAGATCGACAGGCTTTGTAAGGGTTTTGTCATATTTGGAGGAAGGGGACTACAGGTTGTTGGTGGGTTTTCAACGTGAAATGGCGAAAAGTAAAAATGCTTACAGCGTTCTCAGTCGCTTCGCAGTAAATCTCGGTAGAAGGTGCCTCGGACAATGTCGGGTGTTTCGAGTTTTACAGTGGCTGTGCTGGCCTCTTCCCAAGCAAGCCGCTTCCACAAGGAACTTGAGTCGTGTGGGTGGTTCAGACTGGCGAGGTTATCTCGACGCTGCCGAACGACCCATACAGACTTACTCGGTCATGACTTCTGGCGCTTGGCGCGAGGCTGCCTCCAGATCCATCAGGCCTCTACCGTACGCTTCACTGTTGGCATAGACGCCAGTCCGGTTCGCCGTCGCCAGCAGACGCTCGCGCACTTGCTGCGCAGTGAGCTCGGGGTAACGACTTTGCAGTGCCGCCAATGCGCCGCTGACCAGCGCGGCAGCAGGCGAGGTGCCAGCCGTCTGGGTGTAGGTGCCATCCTTGTTGGTGGTCAGCAGGCCTTGCCCTGCACCGGAGTCGCCACCCGGTACAGCAATGCACCAGGCTGCCGCCACGCCACAATAGTTGGATTTGGCATTGATGGCGCTGCCGTCGTTTTTCAACGCAACCACCGCGATCCAGCCTTTTTCCAGTTCGGGTAGGGCGACAGGCAAGCCGGGTTCAGCCAAGGGTTCTCGTTTCAGTTCATTGCCGGTAGGGAAAACAAAGACGGCGCCGTCCTCAACCAGTTTCCGCGCGGTCACCAGAGATTGCGGCATGACTTGCTTGTAACGCGCCTCGTTGATTTCGGTCGCAGGAATGGCGTTGGCCCACGAGTTGTTGAGGATGCGCGCGCCCTTGTCGAAACCTGCTTGCCAGGACTGAGCGATTTCACCGTCGAAGAAAAAGGGTTCGTTGTCGTCGCCGAAGCGATAGGGGATCAGCTGTGCGTTGAACGCGACGCCGTGCATGCCCTGGTCATCCTTGTTGGCTGCGAGGATGCCGGCCATCTGGGTGCCGTGGCCGACCCGATCAAAAGTACCGACCTGATTCTCGACATGGTCAAAACCCGGATCACGGAGCCTTCCTCGAAACGCCGGCAGGCTGCTGTTCAGACCCGAATCGATCAGTGCGACAGCCACACCCTGGCCGGTGCCGCCGCGGGCATAAAGACTTGATGCGTTGACAATCGCCAGGCCTTTCTGGGCCTGATACTCCGGCGTTTCAAAGGCTGCCGTGTCCAGGGAAGGCTGTTCCGGGACGGTCAGGCATCCGTTCAAAAGAAGGGGGAGTGCGAGCGTGCAGGCCAGCGGAAAAAAGTGTTTTTGGGGCATGGTCGTTCCTTGATAAGGATCCGCGTATCTCACGCTTCCTGCATGATGGACACCTGGCGGAAGTTGATGGCGGTAAACCATACCGGCTGACGGAAGGCCGAGATCAGTGGGCAAAGTGCCTTCTGTGTTTCAACCTATGGCCAGGGATCGGTGGGTTGGGACGCTGTATCATCCCGTATCGTTTTCGCCCCCGACCTTTTCTCGACTCGCTGCAATCGCCGGCTAGGCTTTTGACTCCGCAGCGGTCAATGGAGTGACAGCTTATGCACAACACCCTGGAACAGGTTTTCGGTTATCCACAGTTTCGACCCGGTCAGGAGGCGGCCGTCAGTGCCGTGTTGGCCGGGCGTTCGGCGGCGGCGATTTTCCCCACCGGTTCCGGCAAGTCCCTTTGCTACCAATTGCCGGCGCTGTTGCTGCCGCACCTGACGCTGGTGGTCTCGCCGTTGCTGGCGTTGATGCAGGATCAACTGGCGTTCCTGCAACGCCACGGCATCTCGGCGGGCAGTATCGATTCGGCCCAGAGCCGCGAAGACGCCAGCGACGTCATGGCTCGGGCAAAATCCGGCGAACTGAAGATTCTGATGATCTCGGTGGAACGCCTGAAGAACGAACGCTTCCGACATTTTTTGCAGCAAGTACCGATCTCGCTGCTGGTGGTGGACGAGGCGCATTGCATCTCCGAATGGGGGCACAACTTTCGCCCGGACTACCTCAAGCTTCCCGACTATCAACGCCAGTTCAATATCCCTCAGGTGCTGCTGCTGACCGCAACGGCGACACCCAAGGTCATCGCCGACATGCAGGCGAAATTCGCCATCGCCGCCGACGATGTGGTGACCACCGGTTTCTATCGTCCGAACCTCAATTTGCTAGTGGAGCCGGTTCGTGGAGCGGACAAGCGCCGACGCCTCGTCGAGTGGATGAGCCAGCGTGCGGACCAGCCGAGCATCGTCTACGTCACCCTGCAGAAAACGGCGGAACACATCGCCGAACACCTGAACCGCAACGGCATTCAGGCCGAGGCCTATCACGCCGGGTTGCCCCATGAGCAACGGGAAGCGATCCAGCGTCGCTTCATGGGCGGGCAGTCCAATTGCATCGTCGCCACCATCGCTTTCGGCATGGGCATCGACAAAAGCGATATCCGCAATGTGGTGCATTTCGACCTGCCCAAATCCATCGAAAACTACAGCCAGGAAATCGGTCGCGCCGGGCGTGACGGGCAGCCGTCGGACTGCCTGGTATTGGCCAACCGCGACAGCCTCAACGTGCTGGAGAACTTCGTCTACGGCGACACCCCCGAGCTCGATGGCATCCGTTGTGTGCTGGACGAGATGCTGGCCGCTGCACCCGAAGGGCAGTGGGAGTTTCTGCTGGGGCCGTTGGCGGATCAGAGCAATATTCGCCAATTGCCGCTCAAGACCTTGCTGGTGCAACTTGAATTGCGCGGGTTGATCGCCCCGCGTTACGCCTACTACGCCGAGTATCGATTCAAGTATCTGGAGGAGCCCGAGGCGCTGTTGGCGCGTTTTGAAGGCGAGCGCAGGGATTTTGTCGCTGCGATCATCCAGACCTCCAGCCGCGCCCGGACCTGGGCCACGGTGAATTTCGAGACGTTGCACGAGCAGCATCAGGCCGAGCGCAGTCGGGTGGTCAAGGCGCTGGACTACTTCCAGGAGAAGGGTTGGGTGGAGCTCGAAAGCAAGCAGATGACCGAGGTCTACAGCGTGCTGCAAAGCGGGTTCGACAGCGCCGCGTTGAGCGAAGAGCTGCACCGTTATTTCACTCGGCATGAACACACCGAGATCGCGCGGATACACGCGATGCTGGATCTGTTCGCCACCGACCGTTGCCTGGGCTATCGCCTGGCCGAGTATTTCGGCGACCACAATGCTCCGCAGCAATGCGGCCATTGTTCGGTGTGTCATGGGCAAGTCGCGCGGCTACCGGCACCACCGGAATTGCCGGCGCTTGTGGATAAAAATTTCGAGGCGTTGTGTGGCGACTTTATCCACAGGCACGAGCAGCACACGGGCAACGTGCCTTCGGCTGAACGCGTGACGCGGTTTCTGTGCGGGATCAGCGTGCCGCTGTTCACCAAACTCAAGGCGCGGGCGATTCCCGGGTTTGCGGCGCTGGAAGATTATCCGTATGCCGGGGTACGCAGTTGGGCCGAGCGGCATCTGGCAGGCTGAACCACAACCCTTGTGGGAGCGAGCTTGCTCGCGATGAGGCCGGCACATTCAACAGTGATGGTGACTGACAAATCGCCATCGCGAGCAAGCTCGCTCCCACAGTGATTTGCGGTGTTATCAGGGGCTCATCCATCCGCTGAATGTTGCTCATCACAGGAATAAATTTCAAAAAAACGCGGTGGCTGACTATGGTGATGGCTGTCTTCGGATCGCCAACAAGAGAACAAAACATGAGCCAGACACCGTCGAATATTCAGCGCGCCGCCGTCATCGGCGCGGGCACCATGGGCCGTGGCATTGTCATGTGCCTGGCCAACGCCGGGGTGGCCGTGCAGTGGGTCGACAACAATCCGCAAATGCTGGAACAGGCAATGGCAACCGTGGCGGACACCTATGCCCACAGTGTGCGTCAGGGCCGCATTGATCAGGCAGAAGCCGACGCCCGTATCGCGCGGGTAACGGCGGCCGATGGTTATGTGGCCATCCGCGATGTCGACCTGGTCATCGAAGCGGTGTACGAAAACCTCGAGCTCAAGCAGAAAATCTTCCGTGAACTCGATGGCCTGCTCAAACCTGAGGCGATTCTGGCGAGCAATACTTCGGCGCTGGACATCGACGCTATCGCGGCCGTTACACGCCGGCCACAGCAAGTGCTGGGCCTGCATTTCTTCAGCCCGGCGCACATCATGAAGCTGCTGGAAATCGTCCGTGGCGCACAGACTGCTCCAGCAGTCCTCGACGCGGCGCTGGCGCTCGGCCAGCGCATGGGCAAGGTCAGTGTGGTGGCGGGCAATTGCGACGGTTTCATCGGCAACCGCATGCTCAATACTTATGTGCTTGAGGCGCGGAAAATGCTGCTGGAGGGTGCCTATCCCTACCAGGTGGACGCAGCGCTGCAAGGGTTCGGTTTCGCCATGGGGCCGTTCCGCATGTTCGACGTGGTGGGCGTCGACCTGCAGTGGCGCGCGCGGCAACTGTCCGGTGTCGGGCAGGACGCGCCTGAAGTTCAGGTGGATAACCGACTGTGCGAGATGGAACGTTTCGGCCAAAAGAATGGCAACGGTTTTTACCACTATGAACCGGGCAGCCGTCAGGCCGAGTACGATCCGCAGGTCGATGCTCTGGTGCTTCAAGTCAGTGAAGAGCTGGGGTTTCAGCGTCGTGAGATCGGCCCGGAGGAGATTCTCGAGCGCTGCTTGCTGGCACTGGTCAACGAAGGCGCGAAGATCCTGCAGGAAGGCATTGCCGGATCGGCTCGGGATATCGATCTGGTCTACCTCAATGGTTACGGTTTCCCGGCGGACAAGGGCGGGCCGATGGCCTGGGCGGATCAGCAGGGGTTGGCGGACATCCATCGGCGCCTGATCGACCTTGAGGCGCGTCAGGGCGATCACTGGAATCCGGCGCGGTTGATTGGCGAGTTGGCGGCGGCGGGCAAGGGCTTTGCTGACCAGTGATTGATGTGGCGCCTGCAAGGGCGCCTTCGCGAGCAAGCCCGCTCCCACAGTGTTACTTCATTGTCTGCAAAATGTGTGTTCGGCGATGATCGAATGTGGGAGCGAGCCTGCTCGCGAAGAACGATAACGCAGTTTTCACCTTAGACTTGGTGAACCCATTCCAGGATGCAACGCTGATGCCCCAACGCACCGATTACCCCCACTTCCAGCCCATCACCACTCGTTGGCACGACAACGACGCCTACGGTCACGTCAACAACGTCACCTATTACAGCTTCTTCGATACGGCGGTGAACACTTACCTGATTGAAGTCGGCGGCCTGAATATCCATGACGGTGAGGTGGTGGGGTTCGTGGTGAGCTCCTCCTGTGATTACTTTGCTTCCATCGCGTTCCCGGACCGTATCGAGATCGGTCTACGCGTGGGCAAGTTGGGCAACAGTTCGGTGCAATACGAGCTGGCCGTGTTCAGGCAAGGCGAGGATGAAGCCTGTGCGGCAGGGCGCTTCGTCCATGTGTTTGTCGACCGCGGGTCGAATCAACCCGTGGCGATTCCTGCCGGGTTACGCGGGGCGCTGGAGCGTCTGGTGGTTCACTAAGGCAAAAAAAATCGCAGCCCTTGGGCTGCGATTTTTGTTGTACTGATCAGCGAGGCGCTCGAGGCCTTAGTCGCGGTAATGCTTGTGGTGGTGCTTGCGATGGCCATAGGCATGGCCGCGGCCTGGATGGCCGTCACGGTAGTAACGACGATCACCATGGCCGCGATACGAACGACGATCGTCGTCGTCATCATTATCGTATTCTTTGCCCATGTAGTTACCCAACGCGCCACCGGCACCGCCGCCTGCTGCGGCGCCGATCAGGCTGCCGGTGGTGCCGCCCACGCTGCGGCCGACCACGTTACCGCCCGCTGCACCCAGCGCACCGCCAATGGCCGCTTCGCCACGGCTGTGTTTGTTTGCGCCGACGGCACTACCACCCGCGCCACCCAGGGCCGCGCCGATGGTGGAACCTGTACTGCCGCCTAACGACTGACCGACGACCGAGCCTAGAACCCCGCCCAATGCGCCGCCTACACCGGCTTCGGTGGTGCCGCCAGCAGACGCGAAACCGCTGACCAGGCCAAGGGACAACAAGAGAATCGAGGAGAACTTCATGGAGGAACCTCAAGGGGATGACGGCGCGATCCTGAGGCTCTGGAATGGGCGTGACAATCGAAATCCGACGAATAACACGACTTGTATACAATATTGCAAGTTACTGTTTTTTGGGTGGAACTTAACGTTTTTTTGCCGGTCTTTTACTACTTCGCAAAGGCCGTTTCCATGAGGGAACGGCCTTTTTTGTGGGCGTAAGGAATGCTTTTGAGTGGGGCATTAAAGTCAAAAGATCGCAGCCTGCGGCAGCTCCTACAGTGCGGTGCGATCTCTTGATATTCGGTTAAGCAGACCTGGCCATGATCAACCCGGTCTCGCTCGCCGCTTCCAACCGGATCGCCACGAACTTCGATGTCGGGGTATGGCTGCCATCGCCGGTACTTTCCAGCGGCACCAGCGGATTCACTTCCGGGTAGTACGCCGCCGCTTGGCCGGCCGGGATGTCGAATGCCAGCAGGGTGAAGCCTTTCACCCGACGTTCAACACCATCGTCCCAGAGTGAAACGATGTCGGCCTTCTGCCCCGGTTTGAAGCCCAGGCGAATGATGTCGGCCTCGTTGACGAACAACACGTCGCGTTGTCCCTTCACCCCGCGATAGCGGTCATTCAGGCCGTAGATCGTGGTGTTGTACTGATCGTGGGAGCGCATCGATTGCATGATCAGGTCCGGCAGCACACCGGTGGCGCGGGTGCGTTCGTGCACCAGGTCTTTGGGCAGTGCGTTGGGGCGGAAATTGGCCCGGCCTGAGGGGGTGTTCCACTTGCGTGCGCCGGCACTGTTGCCCAGGTAGAAACCGCCGGGATTCTTGACCTTCTCGTTGAAGTCCGTGAAACCGGGAATGGTCTCGGCGATCAGGTCGCGGATGCGGCTGTAGTCGGCTACCAGCCAGTTCCAGTCCACCGGGTGGCTGCCCAGGGTCGCGGCAGCGATGCCGGCCAGGATCGCCGGTTCCGAGCGCATCTGGTTCGACAGTGGCTGCAACTGGCCATTGGAGGCGTGGACCATGCTGAACGAGTCTTCGACGGTGATCGCTTGCGGGCCTTCGTTCTGGATATCGATGTCGGTGCGGCCCAGGCACGGCAGGATCAACGCGTCCTTGCCGTGGGTCAAATGGCTGCGGTTGAGCTTGGTGCTGATCTGCACGGTCAGGTCACAGTTTTGCAACGCCTGGAATGTGCGCGGGCTGTCCGGCGTGGCCTGGGCGAAGTTGCCGCCCAGGCCGATGAAGACTTTCGCCCGGCCTTCGGCCATGGCATGAATCGCCTCGACCACGTTGTGGCCGTTGTGGCGTGGCACCTTGAACTGGAAGCGGCGTTCCAGGGCATCGAGAAAGGTTGCCGGCGGACGCTCGTTGATGCCCATGGTCCGGTCGCCCTGCACGTTGCTGTGACCCCGCACCGGGCACAGGCCGGCACCCGGGCGGCCAACGTTGCCGCGCAGCAGCATCAGGTTGGCGATCTCCTGGATGGTCGCCACCGAATGGCGATGCTGGGTGATACCCATGGCCCAGCACATGATGACGTTCTTGCCCTTGGCGTACATGCGCGCCGCTTGCTCGATCTCGACCAGGGTCAGGCCGGACTGCTCGACGATCTGCTCCCACGGGGTGTCGTCGATGACTGCCAGGTACTCCAGCACATTGGCGCTGTGCTCATTGAGGAAGTCATGGTCGAACACCGCGGGTGCGCCGGTTTTCTGTGCGTCGCGTTCCCACAGCAAGAGAAATTTCGCCATGCCGCGCATGATCGCCATGTCGCCACCGAGGGCCGGGCGGAAGAACGCGGTGTTGGTCGGCTTGTCGCCGTTGGTGAGCATTTCGATCGGGTGCTGCGGGTGCTGGAAACGTTCCAGGCCGCGTTCCTTGAGCGGGTTGATGCACACCACTTGCGCACCGCGTTTCACCGCTTCACGCAGCGGTTCGAGCATGCGTGGGTGGTTGGTGCCGGGGTTCTGGCCCCAGACGAAAATCGCATCGGCGTGTTCGAAATCGTCGAACGTCACGGTGCCTTTGCCGACGCCGACACTTTGCGACAGCGCCACACCGCTGGCCTCGTGGCACATGTTCGAACAGTCAGGGAAGTTGTTGGTGCCGTAGGCGCGCACGAACAGCTGATACAAATAAGCCGCTTCGTTGCTGGCACGGCCCGAGGTGTAGAACTCGGCCTGGTCCGGGCTGGACAAGCCGTTCAGGTGTTTGGCGATCAGCGCGAAGGCGTCGTCCCAACTGATCGGTTTATAGCGGTCCGTTTCGGCGTCGTAGCTCATCGGCTCGGTCAGGCGACCCTGGTATTCGAGCCAGTAGTCGCTCTGCTCCAGCAACGAAGTGACGCTGTGTCTGGCGAAGAATTTGGCGTCGACACGGCGCTTGGTCGCTTCCCAGTTCACCGCCTTGGCGCCGTTCTCGCAGAACATCACCATGCCCTTTTCCGGAGAATCGCCCCAGGCGCAACCCGGGCAGTCGAAGCCACCGTTCTGGTTGGTCTTGAGCATGATGCGCAGGTTTTTCAGTGCGTTGTCGCTGGTCAACCAGGCTTGGGCCACACTGATCAGAGCGCCCCAGCCACCGGCAGGACCTTTGTAGGGCTTGTAGCGAGGGACGGGGGTCTGGTCGGCTTGACGGTGTTGACTCACGCTTGATTCTCCAACGTTGGGCTGTAGACCCGCGGCGCATTCTTCTGTGGCAAATGGATGAGGTTGAGGTTGTGGCGCCGAGCCCATTGCACGGCAAGGCCCGTGGGCGACGACAGGCTGACCAGGGTCTGGATGCCGGCGCGCAGGACTTTCTGGATCAACTCGAGACTGCAGCGGCTGGTGACAATCGCCAGCCCGCCGGCGGTCGGAATGTTCTGGCGGACAAGGGCACCGATCAGCTTGTCGAGGGCGTTGTGTCGGCCTATGTCTTCGCGGCCCATCAGCAACTCACCCTGATCGTTCATGAACACTGCAGCGTGCACCGCACCGCAATGCTGGCCCAAAGGCTGGAAGGCGCCGATGCGCTGGCGCAGGCCATTGAGCCATTCAACGGGTGGCAGCGGGGCACCGGGCAATACCTGAAGGTCCGGCAAGGCCTGCTCGACCGCTTCCACGCCGCACAGCCCGCAACCGCTGGTGCCGGCCAGTTGCCGACGCTGCTGCTTGAGGTTCCAGAAGGCGCGATTGGCGATGGTCACTTGCGCGTATTGCGCCGAGCCCGAGCCGGTCAGTTGCAGGTCGTAGATGTCCGCGGCGTCCTGGATGATGCCGCTGCCCAGGCTGAAGCCGACAATGAAGTCTTCCAGATCCGTCGGCGTTACCAGCATGACCGCCTGGCTGATGCCGTTGTAGGCAATCGCCAGCGCGACTTCCTCGGCCAGCGCGGTGCTGTCCGATTCCAAGTATTCAAAGTTGCTGTAGCTGTACGTCTGGCTGGCGGCGGGCGCGGGCGTTTCGAGGGCAGGCGCCGCGCAGGCAGGGCGCTTGGTGTTCATGGCATCACCCACGGTCTGATCAGCTTTAAGACTAGGCGCGGCAAACTGTCGCGTCTAATCGCTAATACTGATCTACCGATAGATGCCGTCGATCAAGCGCTCGCCAGTGATTGCTGATAGATCGCGAAACAGGCTTCCGCCAGGGCCGAACGTGGCGCGCTGCGACGCATGATCAGCCCCAGGCGGCCAAGGGTCTGGGCGTTCTCGATCGGTTGCAGGCGCAAGTGCTCGGTCAGCCCTTCGAGGCCACCGTCCAAGGGCATCACGGCGCAACACAGGCCGCCGTGCACGGCTTGAAGCAGTTGATGGACGGCGTCGGTCTGCAGCAAGGGTTGCGGGGTGAGGCCGCGGCTATGGAAGTTATGGTCGATGGACTGGCGAAAGTGCATGCCGCTGGTGAGCATGCCCAGTGGCAGTTCGATCAATGATTCCCAGCTCAGCGGCGCCTCGCCAAAGGTGAAGAAACGTTGGTCGTAGAGCAGGCCCATGCGGGTTTCGCTGAAGGCCAGGGAGTCGAAATGTTCGGCGTCCAGGCGTTCCAGGTAGGAAACACCGAGATCCAGGCGATTGTTCGCCAGTTGTTCGAGGATCTGCTCCGAACTCAAGGCTGAAAGCTCGAAGCGCAGGTTCGGGTGTTCGGCGTGCAGGCGTTGCAGCAGCGGCAGCGGATCGAAGCTCGACAACGGCACCATACCCAGGCGCAACGTGCCGACCAGATTGCCGCGACAGGCGGCGGCCTCGGCATACAAGCCGTCATAGGCCGCCAACACCGTGCGCGCCCAGGCCAGCACCCGCTCGCCCGGCGCGGTGAAGCCTTCGAAACGCTGGCCGCGATTGACCAGCGGCAGGTCGAGTTCTTCTTCGAGGCTGCGCAGGCGCATGGACAGGGTCGGCTGGGTGATGTGGCAGCGTGCGGCGGCCTGGCCGAAATGGCGGGTTTCGTCGAGCGCGATGAGGAATTTCAGCTGCTTGATGTCCATCTTCGCTCCTGGGCGCGGGAAGGGTGCGGATTCTATCGCAAGCGGGGTCATTGGTCGGGTTGGATTCGCAAGTGGCGGCCGTGGTCTAGGCTTTTGCGTCTGGAACCCCAAACCCAAGGAGAGTGCACCATGAGTCTTTTGAGCTTTGTGAAGGAAGCAGGCGAAAAACTGCTGGATCTGCTGACGCCAGGCAACGCCAATGCCAGTGAGCAGTTGAAGGAGCACATCAACAAGGTCGGCCTGGGCAACCCGAATGTGCAAGCGACGGTCGATGGTGACAAGGTGACCGTGACCGGCGAAGTGGCAAGCCAGGAAGAGAAGGAAAAAATTCTGTTGGCCGTGGGCAATATTGCCGGGGTTGGCAGCGTGGATGATCAGATCACTGTGACCGGGCCGGTGGTGAAGGCCGCGGTGTTTGTCACCGTCGTGAAGGGCGACACCCTCAGCGCGATTTCCAAGCGCGTGTACGGCGATGCCAACAAGTACAACAAGATTTTCGAAGCCAACAAGCCGATGCTGTCGCACCCGGACAAAATCTACCCAGGTCAGTCGTTGCGAATTCCCGAGTAAGTCGTCAAACCGTGTGATGGCCATCGCGGGCAAGCCACGCTCCCACAGAATCTGAGCCGTTTCACAAAGGACGCGAACGACGCAGATCCTGTGGGAGCGTGGCTTGCCCGCGAAGCAGGCGCCTCGGTATCAAAGTCCTGCGATCAAATCCCGATAATCCCCGACCGCCGCAAACTCCGCCGTGTCCTTCGGACCCTTGCGACTATCCGGCTCGCGCACGGCCAGCAAATGCGCCACACCAAAATCCCGCGCACTGCGCAGGATCGGCAAGGTGTCGTCGATGAACAGGCTGCGCGCCGGGTCGAAATCGATATCGGCTTGCAGCGCATCCCAGAACTGCGGGTTTTCCTTGGGGAAACCATAGTCATGGGAACTGATCAGGCGTTCGAAGTAGGGCGCCAGTTCGATTTTTTCCAGCTTCAACGACAGCGCATCCCGATGGGCGTTGGTGATCAGCACCACGCGCTTTCCGGCCCGTTTGATGGCCGTCAGAAAGGTGTCGGCATCCGGGCGCAGGGCGATCAGATGCGCGGTTTCCAGTTTCAGGTCGCGCACCGACAGCTTCAGTTCGGCACTCCAGAAGTCCAGGCAGTACCACTGCAACTGGCCGGCATTGCTTTCGAACAACGGCTGCAATTCCATCTCGGCCATGGCCCGGCTGACCCCGTGCAATTCGGCGTAACGCTGGGGCAGGTGCTCCATCCAGAAGTGGTTGTCGAAATGCAGGTCCAGCAACGTGCCGTCCATGTCCAGCAGAACGGTATCGATGTCGGACCAGGGTAATGAAGGCATGGCAACGTCTCGGGCAGTAGAAAGATTTCTGGCGTAAACAAACGGGAAAGCCGCGTTATAGTAGCGCGTTCACGCCAAGGAGCTTTGCATGCGCCAGAAACCCACCATACTCGCCCGCGAAATTGTCGCCACCAGTCGATTGTTCTGCGTGGAGGAGCTGAAGCTGCGCTTTTCCAACGGCGTGGAGCGTACGTATGAGCGCCTGGTTGGCAAAGGGGCCGGGTACGGCGCGGTCATGATCGTGGCGATGCTCGATGCCGAGCATGCGGTGCTGGTCGAGGAGTATTGCGGCGGCACCGATGAATACGAAATGTCTTTGCCCAAGGGTTTGATCGAGCCCGGCGAAGACGTGTTGGCGGCGGCCGAGCGTGAGCTCAAGGAAGAGGCCGGGTTCGGCGCGCGACAGCTGGAGCACCTGACCGAGTTGTCGCTGTCCCCCGGTTACATGAGCCAGAAGATTCAGGTGGTGCTGGCCACCGACCTCTACGAAGCGCGCCTGGAAGGCGACGAACCCGAGCCGATGCGGGTGGACAAGGTCAATCTGCGTGAACTCTCGGCGCTGGCGCAAAATCCGCAATTCACCGAAGGCCGTGCCTTGGCGGCGCTGTACCTGGCCCGAGACCTGCTGACTCAGCGCGGAGCGTTCCAGTCATGAACTTCCCGCATCCGTTGATGGCACCGGTCATTGAGCTGGCCCTGCGGGCCGGTGATGCGATCCTGCCGTTCTGGCGTACAGGCACGGCCGTCACGGCGAAGGCTGATGATTCGCCGGTGACCGCTGCTGACCTGGCCGCGCACCACCTGATTCTGGCCGGACTGACGGCGCTGGATCCGGGCATCCCGGTGCTCTCCGAAGAGGACGCCAACATTGCGCAAAGCGTGCGGGCCGGATGGCAGCGCTGGTGGCTGGTCGATCCGCTGGACGGTACCAAGGAATTCATCAGCGGCAGCGAAGAGTTCACCGTCAACATCGCCCTGATCGAAAACGGTCGGGTGGTGTTCGGCGTGGTGTCGATGCCGACCAATGGTCGTTTCTATGTCGGCGGCGCCGGCCTCGGCGCCTGGCGTGGGGATAAAGGTGGTACGCCAGTGGCGATCAAGGTGCGTGATGCGCTAGCGCCGGGTGAGTCATTCACCGTAGTGGCCAGCCGTCGCCATTCGAGCCCGGAGCAGGAGCGTTTGCTGGCCGGGTTGAGCGCCAGTCTTGGCGAGCTGCAATTGGCCAACATCGGCAGTTCGCTGAAATTCTGTTTGCTGGCAGAAGGGGCCGCGGATTGCTATCCGCGCCTGGCACCGACTTCGCAGTGGGACACGGCGGCCGCCCAAGGCGTACTGGAAGGTGCGGGCGGTGAAGTGCTGGAGTTGAGCGGAGAGCCGTTCAGCTATCCGGCGCGGGAATCGCTGTTGAATGCGTTCTTTCTGGCGTTGCCGGCGAAGGCGGCGTGGCGGGAGAAGCTGCTGGAACTGGCACGCGCATAAGATCGTTCCCGCGCGCTGATGCAAAATCCTTGTGGGAGCGAGCTTGCTCCGGGCGGCGTTCCGACGATGGCGGTGGGTCAGGCAACTACAATGTGGGCCTGGACCACCCCATCGCGAGCAAGCTCGCTCCCACAGGTTTTGTGGTGGTCCCGATTTAGCGGTGCAACACGTACTGCCCGACAAACCTCACCGCATCCTCATCACGACCTTCATTGACGACCCGCGTATGCAGCGTCAACCGCGCTCGGCTGTACCGCTGGAACGTGGTCAAAAATTTCTTCCAGATCACCGGATCCGGCGCCTGGCAAATGGCGTTGGCATCGCCCGTCACCGGCAGCGGATAGCTGATCTGCCCTTCCTGAATCACGATGTGCCCGTCCGTGATGCCTTCTTCCTTGAGGCGCAGATGCAGCCAGCCCCAACCGGCCAGGACTGCGCCGCAATACAGGCTGCCGCCGAACATGGTGCTCTTGTGGTTGACGTTGGCGTCCAGCGGCAAGTGCAGGCGCAGTTGCTGGTCATGCCAGTCGAGCACTTTGAGGCCCATGTCCCGGGTGAGGGGAATGTCGTGATGGAGGACTGATTCCAGTTGTCGACTGTCGCGGCTCATTCAGGGGGCCTCTTGTTTGAAGTGGATGATTGGACGGTAGCTCAGTCGAGGTCCTCGGGGTGGGCCGAAGCGCCACTGTCCGAGAAGCTCAAACCGTGCTTGCGCAGTTTGTCGTGCAGGGTCTTGCGCGGAATGCCGAGGGCTTCGGCGACGCTGCGCACGGAGCTGTGCGAGCGTGCCAGTTCGGCGGCGATGAGGGTTTTTTCGAAGTTCTCCACTTGCTCGCTCAAACCGCCGCTGACCACTTCGACGCTATTGCCAGCGCCGCCTTCCGGCGTGCTGTTGTCGAGGGCCAGTTCCAGCCCGAGGGCAAAACGCTCGGCCGCATTTTGCAGCTCACGCACGTTGCCGGGCCAGGTGTGGCGCAGCAGCAAGGCACGTTGTCCCGGTTGCAGTTCATGGGGCGGCAAGCCGTGGCGGGCACTGGCTTCATCGGCGAAATGCTGGAACAGCATCAGTGCGTCTTCGCCCCGTTCGCGCAGGGGTGGAATCCGCAGCGGCGCGACATTCAGGCGGTAATACAAGTCGGCACGGAAGCGCCCTTGATCCGCTGCCTGGCGCAGGTCTTCCTTGGTCGCGGCGATGATGCGGATGTCCAGCGGGATCAGTTGATTGCCGCCCAGGCGTTCGACCACACGCTCCTGCAGCAAGCGCAGCAATTTGACCTGCACATCCAGGCTCATGCTTTCGATTTCATCGAGGAACAAGGTGCCGCCATTGGCGAATTCGAACTTGCCGATGCGGCGTTTCTGCGCGCCGGTGAAGGCGCCGGGCTCGTGGCCGAACAGCTCGCTTTCGACCACTGATTCGGCCAGGGCACCGGCATTGATCGCCACGAACGGACCGTTGCGACGGCCCGATAGATCGTGCAGTGCCCGGGCCACGACTTCTTTGCCGGCGCCGGTTTCGCCGAGAATCAGCACGTCGGCCCTGGTCGCGGCCAGGGCGCCGATCTGCTCGCGCAGGCGCAGCATCGAAGGTGAATGGCCAACCAGGCGGGCGCTCAGCTCGTTGCGGTCGCTCAAGGCCAACCGCAGGCTGCGGTTGTCCAGCACCAGCCGGCGCAGGGCCAACGCACGGCGCACGCTGTCGAGCAGGGCGTCGCTGGCGAACGGCTTCTCGAGAAAGTCATAGGCCCCGGCGCGCATGGCCTGCACCGCGAGTGGCACGTCGCCGTGGCCGGTGATCAGCAGCACTGGCAATTCAGGGTCCTGGGCGTGCAGCTCTGTCAGCAGTTCCAGACCGTCCATGCCGGGCATGCGGATGTCGCTGACCACCACACCCGGCCAGTCGCGCTCCAGTTGCCCGGCCAGGCCCTTGGCTTCGGCCAGCGGCAGGATCTTCAGGCCGGCCAGATCCAGCGTCTGGCTCAAGGCCTGGCGCAAGTGGGGATCGTCGTCGATCAACACGACCTGAATGCGGTTGTCGATGGTCATGCACTTCGGTCCTCGGACGGTTGCAGGCTCACGCCTGGTGCGCCTGCGCGCAGCTTCAGGGTAATCAGGGCGCCGCCTTCCTTGTGGTTGGCGAACGACAGTTCACCACCGAAGGCGCGCATCAGCGTTTCGCAAATCGCCAGCCCCAAGCCCAGGCCCTGGGTTCGGGTCTTGGTGGTGTAGAACGGCTCGCTGGCGCGTCCAAGGGCCTCCATGCAAAAGCCCGGGCCGTTGTCGCGAATGTACAGGTTGACGCCTTCGGCCGTGGATTGGGCACTCAACCAGAGTTTACGTGGCGGGCCTTTTTCCGTCAGGGCGTCCAGGGCGTTGGCCAGCAGGTTGCCGAGCACCTGGCGCAGGCGGGTTTCCCCGGCCTCGACCCACAGGGTGGCGGCGGGCAGATCACGGATCAGCTCGACGTCCATGCTGCGTCGGCGCTTGGCCAACAGGGCCAGGGCATCATCCAGCGCCGGTTGCAGGGCCACGCTTTCCGGGGCATGCCGGTCGCGCCGGGCAAAGGCGCGCAGGTGGGCGATGATCGAGGCCATGCGACCGGTCAATTCGCTGATCAGCTTGAGATTGCCGCGGGCATCGTCGGTGCGTTGGTGGTCGAGCAGCACCTCGGCGTTTTCCGCGTAGCTGCGAATCGCTGCCAGCGGCTGATTGAGTTCATGGCTGATGCTCGCCGACATGGTGCCCAGTGCCGACAGTTTGCCGGCCTGCACCAGATCGTCCTGGGCGCGTACCAGTTCCTGCTGGGCCTGTTCGCGTTCCAGTACTTCCTGTTTCAGGCGCCGGTTCAGGCCTTCGAGATCGCTGGTGCGCTCGGCGACCCGGCCTTCCAGTTCGCGGCGGGCCTTGGCTTCGAAAGCAATGCGTTCGAGGTAATGGCGGCGGCGCTGCATCATCAGGCCAAGCAACAGCATCAACACCAGCAGCGTTGCACCGCCGATGGCCACCACCGTGCGCACCGGCCGGTCGATCAAGGTGCGCGGGGCGAGGATACTGACATTCCAGCCGGTTTCGGCGATCTGCTGGGTCTGGGTCAGCCAGGCATTGGGATTGAGCTCCAGCGGTTTGGGCTCGCGGGTTGGATAGGGCTGGATCGCGGTGATGGCCTTGCTTTCCTCCTCGCTCAACGGACGGGTCGAGCGGAATCTCCACTCCGGTCGCGAGGTGAGAATGACCACGCCGTTATGGTCGGTCAGCAGCAGTTGTTCCGGGGTTTTGCCCCAGAGGCTTTCGGTGTGGTCGAGGTCGACCTTGACCACCAGCACACCGACGATTTTTTCGCCGTCGCGCACGCCGGCGGCGAAGAAGTAGCCGCGCTTGGCGGAGGTGGTACCCAAGCCAAAGAAGCGCCCGAGTCGCCCGGCCATGGCTTCACTGAAATACGGCCGGAAGGAAAAATTGCGCCCGACGAAACTGTCGTGCTTGTCCCAGTTGGAGGCGGCCAGCGTCTTGCCGGTGGCGTCCATCAGGTACATGACTTCGGCGCCGGTCTGGGTGGCGATATTTTTCAGCAGGCGGTTGGCATTGCCCTGGGTGACGCCATCGTCCGGCGCGCCGACAACGGCGCGCAGGGCCGGCAGGTCGCCGAGGATTTGCGGCAACACTTCATAGCGGTGCAGGGTACCCAACAGGTTGGCGACGTAGAGGTCGAGGGTCTGACGATTCTGGCTGGCCAGTTCGCTGCGGTAATAGCGCTCGGCCAGGTGCTCCAGCGGCCAAAGCAACGGCGCCAGGCACAGTGCCAGCAGGGCCAGGCTGCGCCAACGGGGTCTGGGGGGGAGAGTCGGTTTCATGAGCAGCATGCGCCTGTGGGTACAGGCGCATTATGCCTAGGCTTGCCCGCCTTGGGTCAGCGGCATCTTGATAGTCGAGCTTGCGCCGGCCTTTCAGGCAAAGACGTCGGCGTCCTTGAAAAACACGCCGGCCTGATCTTTGGCCGACAGCTGCGGCGTGCCTTCGAGTTGCCAGTCGATGGCCAGGTCCGGGTCGTCCCAGCGAATGCTGCGTTCGGCCGATGGCGTGTAGTAGTCGGTGGTTTTGTACAGGAACTCGGCAAATTCGCTCAGTACAACGAACCCGTGGGCAAAACCTTCCGGGACCCAGAGCTGCCGATGATTGGCGGAGGACAGCCGCACGGCGACCCATTGGCCGAAGTGCGGCGAGCTGCGACGAATGTCCACGGCGACGTCCAGCACTTCACCGACTGTGACGCGGACCAGTTTGCCCTGGGTATTTTCCAGCTGGTAATGCAGGCCGCGCAGCACACCCTTCTGCGAACGGGAGTGATTGTCTTGAACGAATTCAGTGTCCAGCCCGGTGGCCTCTTTGAAGGCCCTGGCGTTGAAACTCTCGTAGAAGAAACCACGCTCGTCACCAAAGACCTTGGGTTCGAGGATCAGAACACCGGGCAGGTCGGTGGTCACTACGTTCATGGTGGGCTCTCCAGTTGCATGCGTTTAATGGTCGCCATTCTTGCGCAAAGTGCTATTGGAGGCGAGACCCAGAACACCCATACCGGCTTGCGGGGGGTTGCGTATCGCCCGAAGCAGTGGCGATATAGGCGCCTAATAAAATTTCAGGGGTTGTTGTATGCCGCTCGCCACGTTGATTCATCGCGCCAGTTTGCCCAGCCCGCAGGTATCTGCGGAGCAAGCG
Organism: Pseudomonas sp. PDM27; assembly: GCF_019219205.1. NCBI lineage: Bacteria > Pseudomonadati > Pseudomonadota > Gammaproteobacteria > Pseudomonadales > Pseudomonadaceae > Pseudomonas > Pseudomonas sp. PDM27. The sequence goes on from NZ_JAHUWF010000012.1 coordinate 151,208, forward strand.
CTAGAGCTGCTGGAGGAACATTACGGGTTCAGCGGCAGACTGCAGGCCCTCGGCAGCCAGCAAGACCTGAACTACCGCGTCGACAGCGAGCGGGGACGTTTCGTCCTGAAAATCTGCCGTGGCGACTACTCGGTCGTTGAGCTTCAGGCGCAGCATGCCGGGCTCAAGCACTTGGGCGCGCACCCCGATGTCCATGTGCCGCGTGTTATCGCGGCGAAAAACGGTGCAGAGCTGCTGTCTCTGGACGTGGGCGGCCAGGCAGTGCACGTTCGCCTGCTCGACTACATCGAAGGCCAGCCGCTGACGAGCCTTGGCCATTTCAACCCGACGGTGGTGTCCGGTTTCGGTCGCCTGTGCGGTGAAATGGACCTGGCCCTGGCGGACTTCGACCATCCGGGCCTGATACGAACCCTGCAATGGGACGCCCGCCACGCTCACGCCCTGATCGCGCACTTGCTGCCGGTGATCAAGGATGAAGCCCAGCGCAAACTGATCGTCGACGCGTCCGCACAAGCCGAGCGGCATTTGCAGCCGCTGGAAGCCAAACTGCCGGTGCAGGCCATTCATATGGACATCACCGACGACAACGTGGTGTGGCAGCGCGATGCGCAACGCCATTGGCAACTGCAAGGCGTGATCGATTTCGGTGACCTGGTGCGTACCTGGCGCATTACTGATCTGTCGGTCACCTGCGCCGCGCTGCTGCATCATGGCGAGGGCGATCCGTTCTGCATTTTGCCGGCAATCCAGGCTTACCACGCGGTCAACCCCTTGCAACACGAAGAGTTGCTGGCGCTGTGGCCGCTGATCGTCGCCCGTGCGGCGGTGCTGGTGCTCAGTGGCGAACAGCAGGTCAACATCGATCCGGGCAATGCCTACAGTCGCGATAACCTGGTCCATGAGTGGGAAATCTTCCGGGTGGCCACGTCGGTGCCGCTGGCCTTGATGGAAGCGGCGATCCTTACCGCCGTCGGCCAGAACCTGCCCACCATCGGCAGTGAAGGCTTTGCACCGCTGTTGCCAAGCCTGGTGGGGCGAGAGTTCGCCTTGATTGATCTGGGGGTGCTCAGCCCGCATTTCGAGGCCGGAAACTGGGAGCAGGCGGGTGTCGATCAGCGTCTGCTGGATGAAGCGGCCGCGGCGCATGGCCTGGCGGCCAGTCGCTATGGACAGTACCGCCTGTCCCACACCCGCCCGGACAGCGCCACTGAACCGGACACTTGCCCCTTGCACGTTGAACTGCGTGTCCCTCAGGGCACGACGGTCGAAGCACCGTTTGCCGGTGTGGTGCACCAGCCGTCGGCGGGCGTGCTGCAACTGGATGGCCCGCAATTGAGTGTGCGGCTTTGGGGTGTCACGCCGTCGCTGCACAACGGCGCGGCACTGGTCAAAGGCCAGGTGCTGGGTTCGGTCAGCGGGCCGTTGATCCTGCAGTTGAGCCGTGGCGCGTCGATCGATGCGCCGTTGTTCTGCACGCCATCGCGCGCTGCTGCCTGGCAGGCACTGTGCCCATCTCCTGCGGCATTGCTGGGGCTGGCCTGTGATGCCGAAGCAGAGCTCGACGGCGCGACCTTGCTGGCCCGGCGTGACGCCAGTTTCGCCCGTACGCAAAAACATTATTACGTCGACCCGCCGCGCATCGAGCGTGGCTGGCGCAACCATTTGATCGACATGCAGGGGCGCTCCTACCTCGACATGCTCAACAACGTCGCGGTATTGGGCCACGGTCATCCGCGCATGGCGGCGGTCGCCAGTCGCCAGTGGTCGTTGCTCAACACCAATTCGCGTTTCAACTATGCGGCCGTGGCCGAGTTCTCCGAACGCTTGCTGAAACTGTCCCCTGACGGCATGGACCGCGTGTTCCTGGTCAACAGCGGCAGCGAGGCCAACGACCTGGCGATTCGCCTGGCGTGGGCCTACAGCGGCGGTCGCGACATGCTCAGCGTGCTGGAGGCCTATCACGGCTGGACGGTAGGTGCCGACTCGGTGTCGACCTCGATCGCCGACAACCCCAGGGCCTTGAGCAGCCGCCCGGACTGGGTACACCCGGTGACCGCGCCAAACACCTATCGCGGTGAATTCCGTGGCCCCGACAGTGCGCCGGATTATGTGCGCAGCGTCGAGCACAACCTGGCGAAAATCGCCGAGCAGAAACGCCAACTGGCCGGTTTCATCTGCGAACCGGTGTACGGCAATGCCGGTGGTATCTCGCTGCCACCGGGCTATTTGAAGCAAGTCTATGGCATGGTCCGGGCCCAGGGTGGCGTGTGCATCGCCGACGAAGTGCAGGTCGGCTACGGACGCATGGGCGATTTCTTCTGGGGCTTCGAAGAGCAAGGCGTGGTGCCGGACATCATCACCATGGCCAAAGGCATGGGCAACGGCCAGCCACTGGGCGCGGTCATCACCCGCCGGGAAATCGCCGAGGCACTGGAGGCCGAGGGTTATTTCTTCTCGTCCGCCGGTGGCAGCCCGGTCAGCTGCCAGGTCGGCATGGCCGTGCTGGACGTGATGGAAGAGGAAAAACTCTGGGAGAACGCCCAGATCGTTGGCGGCCACTTCAAACAGCGCCTCGAAGCGTTGATCGATATTCATCCGTTAGTGGGCGCAGTGCATGGTTCCGGTTTCTACCTGGGCGTCGAGTTGATCCGCAACCGCGACACCCTGGAGCCGGCCACCGAGGAAACCACCGCACTGTGCGATCGCTTGCGCGAGCTGGGGATCTTCATGCAGCCGACCGGCGATTACCTGAACATCCTCAAGATCAAGCCGCCGATGGTTACTTCGCGCCAGAGCGTGGATTTCTTCGTGGACATGCTGTCGAAGGTGCTGGCGGAAGGCCTGTAAACACATTCCCCCTGTGGGAGCGAGCTTGCTCACGATAGCGGTCTTTCAGTCGAAAAATCTGTGACTGACACGGCCCCATCGCGAGCAAGCTCGCTCCCACAGAGGTGGTGGTGTTAATTCGATTGATATCGGCTTTCTGTCGGTTATTTTTGTAATCGTCGATTGAGGGTGCTTTAAAAGCCGATATTTATCGGATATAAAGTGACCAGTCCACGGCGTGTACCCATGCGCTTTCTTTTCTGTCAGGCATCAACGCCACTCCGGAGTCCTGAGTCATGACCACGTTGAACAGCACCCCTCGCGCCGACGGCTTCTACATGCCAGCCGAATGGGCCCCCCAAACCCAGACCTGGATGATCTGGCCCGAGCGCCCGGACAACTGGCGCCTGGGTGGTAAACCGGCACAAGCCGCGCACGTGGCCGTGGCCAAGGCCATCGCCCGTTTCGAACCGGTCACCGTGGCGGTCTCCGCCGGCCAGTACGAAAACGCCCGTGCCCGTCTGGACGTGCCGAATATTCGCGTAGTGGAAATGTCCAGTGACGACGCCTGGGTCCGCGACTCCGGTCCGACTTTCGTCATCAATAACAGTGGCGAAGTCCGTGGCGTGAACTGGGACTTCAATGCCTGGGGCGGTTTTGACGGCGGCCTGTATTCGCCGTGGAACCGTGACTCGCAGGTCGGCGGCAAGATCCTCGAGATCGAGCGCAGCCCGCGTTACCGCACCGAAGGCTTCGTACTTGAAGGCGGTTCGATTCACGTCGACGGCGAAGGCACGCTGATCACCACCGAAGAATGCCTGCTCAACCGCAATCGCAACCCGCACCTGAACCGCGAAGAAATCGAAGCGGTCCTGAGTGCGAACCTGGCTGTGGATAAAATCATCTGGCTGCCGGACGGCTTGTTCAACGACGAAACCGACGGCCATGTGGATAACTTCTGCTGCTACGTGCGTCCGGGTGAAGTGCTGCTGGCCTGGACCGATGATCCGCAGGACCCGAACTACCCGCGCTGCCAGGCGGCGATGAACGTGCTGCAAAGCAGCACCGACGCCAAGGGTCGCCCGTTCACGGTGCACAAAATGCCAATCCCGGGCCCGCTGTTTGCGACCGAGGAAGAATGTGCCGGCGTCGATCCGGTGGACGGTACTCAGGAACGTAACCCGACTGTGCGTCTGGCCGGTTCCTATGTGAACTTCCTGATCGTCAACGGCGGCATCATTGCGCCGTGCTTTGACGACCCGCAGGATGGCCCGGCAAAGGAAATCCTGCAGAACCTGTTCCCACAGCATGAAGTGGTGATGGTGCCTGGTCGCGAACTGTTACTGGGGGGCGGCAATATTCACTGCCTTACCCAGCAGCAACCCGCGCCGCACAAGGAGTGAGTGAGGTTGTAACATCTTGAGTTGACTGCGAAATTTCTCAAGCTGTAAATCAGCCTCCCGCCATGCACAGAACCCGCAGCCCTTCAGGGTTGCGGGCTTTTTTGTATCTGCCAGGCCACACTTCAGACACCTTGGCACAGCTCTTGTATCTCTGCGGTTGTAACTCGGGGAGGGGGAGAACTTCGATGTTCTGTCATAAACCTTGGATAAGTTAGCCGCTCACAAACCGGGAGAGAGCGCTGAAATGAACGCCGAAGTGAACGTAGTGAGCGACAAGGCGTTGCATCCCCTGGCCGTAAATAGCGAATCGCTCCAGATTCTGGCGCACTGGTTCAAGTCCAATGGAATGCGTCAGATCAGTGAAACTGATCCGCGCCGGACGATGATCGAGCGTTACCCTGCTGGTTTATTCAGCGAGGCGGAACTGGATGCGTTGTGGGATGTAATGGAAGGATAAGAAGAACAACAACGGATTGATCAAGAAAAAGCGCTGCCGGGATGGCAGCGCTTTTTTTTTCAGCACACTGAACCCTGTGGGAGCGGGCTTGCTCGCGAAAGCGGTGTGTCAGCATCGTTGCCATTGGCTGACACCACGCCTTCGCGAGCAAGCCCGCTCCCACAGGTTTTTTGGTGTCTAGAAGCTGTAGGTGCCCGTCACCACCAAACTACGCGGTGCCCCCGGCTGGATCTGGAATGCACTGGTCGCCGACGAGTAATACGTCTTGTCGCTGATATTGTTCAGCGCTGCGCGCAAATCCCAATCCTTTTGACGGAAGCCCGCCAAGGCGTCCCAGCGGCCATAACCCGGCAACACGACGGTGTTGAGGTTGTCGGCATAGCGGTCGCCAACCAGGGTCAAACCGGTTTCGGCATACCAGCCCATTTCCGGTTTCCAGGTCAGGAACAGGCTGCCGTTGTGCTTGGCCACGTTGTTGATGCGCTTGCCTTCCAGGCCGTTGTTGTCCTTTTCGATGGTTGCGTCCTGCAGACCCACGCCACCGCGCACGTACCAATTGCCGGTAATCCTGCCGGCGGCTGTCAGCTCGATCCCGCGTGAACGTTGCAGCCCGGAGAGCAGGGTAATGGTCGGGTTGTTCGGATCGCTGGTGCGGCGGTTGTAGAGTTCCAACTCGTAGATGGCCAGCGTGGTACTCAAGCGATCGTCGAGCCAGTCACTCTTGACCCCGATTTCCTTCTGTTTGGTCAGCTCCGGGCTCAGGTCATTGCTGTTGCCCGCAGCGCCCGGAGTGATGCCGATCAAGCCACCACCGACTGGCGAGAACGTCTTGCTCCAGGACGCGTAGAAGGAGTGATTTTGCAGCGGCGTCCAGACCACGCCAACGCGAGGGCTGGTGCTATGGCTGTCACTGTCTTCGGAAATGTTGCGCACCTTGTTGGTCGACTCGATATCGAACGTGTCGTAACGCAGGCCGGCGAGCAACTGCCATTGATCGTTCAGGCGCAGTTGATCCTGCACATACACCGCCCGGCTTTCGACCTCGGTATGGGTGTTGCTCGACACCACCATGCGCCCGGTATGACGCAAATTGCGGTCGGGGGTGTACAGGTCCAGCGCCGGCACCGGGGAGCTGCCCGGCCCGGAAGTGGCGGCGGTGTACAGCAGCGGGTCGCGGCGCTGGCTGCCGATCTCGATGCCGGTGAGCAGGCGGTGCTCCAGGCCGAAAGTCTCGAAGCCACCTTCCAGCTCGACGTTGTTGTAGACGTTGCGGGTATTCAGGTCCTGCTGCCAGTGCTGGCGCGTGACCTTGTTGGTGGCCGGGACATAGCCGCTCAAGTAAGTATTGTCGAAATCGCTGTCGAGCTTGAACACACCCAGGGTTTGGCGCAGCTGCCAGTTGTCGCTCAGTTCATAGGTGAGTTTCGAACGCAGGGATTGCGCCTTGTCGTCGATGAAATCGTTTTCACTGCCGTAGGTGGTATCGCGTCCTACGTCGGCCGGGCGACCGTCTACACCGGGGATGCCACGATCCGGCGTGCGGTTGTAGCGGCTGTATTCGTACTGCACCAACCAGTTCAGGTCGGGTGTCAGCTGCCAGCTCATCGAGGGTGCGAACAGCTGGCGATTGCCACTCACGCCATCGCGGAAGCTGTTCTCGTCCATGTTGCCCATGTTCAGGCGCAGGCTGATGTTCTCGGAAGGATCGGTACTGAGGTCGGCATACAGGCTGCGCAAGTCCTCGCTACCGCCTTGGGCCTCAAGGGTCGAGCGGCGACCGAACTCGGGCAGTTTGCTCACCCGGTTGACGATCCCGCCCTGGCTGCCACGGCCATACAACACGGCGGCAGGGCCTTTCAGGACGTCGATGCGTTCGATGTTGTGCAAGTCGCGCACGTACTGGCTGTCGTCGCGGATGCCATCGAGATAGAAATCGTTGCTGGCGTCGAAACCGCGGATGCGCAGGCTGTCGAAGCGTGTGTCGGCGCCGCTGCTGACGTTGGGGATGCCACTGAGCGCCGTGCCCAGATCGTTGGTGCCGTAATCCATCACGTTCGAGGTTTTGATCGAGTCGATGGCTTGTGGCACGTAGCGCACCGGCGTGGCGGTCCGGGTCGCTGTGTTGGTTTCTGTCACGCGCGGGTCGTCGGCTTCAGCTTCGGCGCTGATCGATGTCGCAGGCAAGGTGGTCGGTGCAGCATAGGAAAAACCGGCAGACAACAAGGCAGAGAGCCCAAGGCTGTAGGGCGCAAGGCGAAAAGGGGCAGGCATTGAAGAGCGCATCCGTAGGATTTTTAGGTTGAAGCATGTGGAAGGCGCGAATAGTAATGCTTGTCATTTGCTGTCGTTAGTAGTTATTGAGAACTGGTCTCATTTGATTGTTTCGAATTGTTTCTTGGTTGATACAAAGGGTTTACGCAGTCATTCGACCGATTCAAGCAACAGACTGAAAGCTGATACGGCGTTTTTCCGGGGTTGCTACGGCACTAATCTGTCGACATCGAATTTTCCTGAATTTCTGTCGGAGCTTTCCCATGATCCTGCATTACATCTACGACCCGTTGTGCGGTTGGTGCTACGGCGCCAAACCGCTGGTGCAAGCCGCCCAGGCTGTGCTGCCCGTGCTTGCCCACGGCGGCGGCATGATGACGGGGGCCAATCGGCAAAGGGTTTCGCCACAACTGCGCAGTTACGTCATGCCCCATGACCGGCGCATTGCCGAATACAGCGGGCAGCCGTTCGGTGAAGCCTATTTCGAAGGTTTGCTGCGAGACCACAGCGCTGTGTTCGACTCGGCTCCACCGATCGCTGCGGTGCTGGCTGCCGAGCAAATGGCGGGTCGCGGGCTGGAGTTGCTGGGGCGTTTGCAAAGTGCTCACTACGTGGAAGGGCGCCGCATCGCCGACGATTCGGTACTGTTTGAACTGGCCAATGATATGGGGTTGGACCCTCAAGCCTTCGAAAGAGCCTTCGGGGCAGCCGACACCGAAGGCCATATCAAGGACAGCCGGGCTTTGCTGGCCAAGGTGGGCGGGCAGGGGTTTCCGACCCTGGTACTTGAACACAATGGCCAATTCACCCTGATCGATATCGGACCCTGGCTGGGCAAACCCCAGGCATTTGCACAGTGGCTGGGTCAGTCGCTGCCGGAGCAGCACTCATCCCATTCCGTAGCAGCCTGTGGTCTCGAAGGCTGCGCCGATTGAATATTCCTGCCGCGTAAAGCAATTTCTTAGACGTTTTTCGCCTATTTCTAGAAGATTCATGAAATTGACACGTCGTTAAGGGCGCCGCTACGATTCGGCCCAACGCCTGTGGCCGACCGCCACGACTCAAAAACAATAAAAGGCCCGCCGCGAGAAATCGTGGGCGGGCCTTTTTGTTTTCGCCTCGAAATAAGAGCGCCATAGCGCCGTTTCGGCCATTCGACACAGCGCGTATCAACCGCATCAAGGAAAAAACAAAATGTTGAACAAGAGAATCAGCCTGATTGCTCTGGGGATGTTGAGCGCTACACAGGCCATGGCGAACGACCAGGCCGAATCCAAGGGTTTCGTTGAAGACAGCAGCCTCAAAGTGCTCCTGCGCAACGCCTACATGAACCGTGACTACAAAGACGGCAACCCGGATAAATCCGAGTGGGGCCAGGCCGCCATCGGCACGTTCTCGTCCGGCTTCACCCAAGGCACCGTGGGTGTGGGTGTGGACGCTTTCGGCCTGTATGCACTGAACCTGGAGCGCAGCGAAGACCGTAGCGGCGCGCAAGGCATCGACTTCTTCAAAAAGGGCGACAGCGGCCAGCCGGCTGACGACTTGTCCAAGGGCGGCGCAGCGATCAAGTTCCGCCTGTCCAGCACCACCCTCACCTACGGCGACCAGATGCCGGCCTTGCCGGTGCTGAGCTACGACAACTCGCGCCTGCTGCCGGAAAGCTACACCGGTACCCTGATCACCTCCAGGGAGATCAAAGGCCTGCAACTGGACGCCGGTCGCTTCACCGCCGAATCGCGTAAAAGCGCCGAAGGCCGTGACAGCGGTGGCTTGAAGTCGATCAACGTATTGGGCGGTAGCTACCAGTTCTCCGAACAATTCAAGGCCGCGCTGTACGCTTCCGACGTCGAAGACGTGCTGAAGAAGCAATACGTGAACGCCAACTACGTGTTCCCGATCGACAAGGATCAGTCCCTGACCCTGGACTTCAACGGCTACCGCACCAAGTTGGACGACTCCTACGTCCGCGAAAACGGTATCACCGGCGACGACAACAAAATCTGGAGCCTGGCGGCTACCTTCGTCACCGGCCCGCACTCGTTCACCCTCGCGCACCAGCGCAGCACCGGTGACAGCAACCTGGGCTACGCCTACGGCGGCTACCAGAAAGATCAAGGCCGCATCGGCGACGGTGGCAACACCATCTACCTGGCGAACTCCTACTGGTCCGACTTCAACGCCGAAGACGAACGCAGCTGGCAACTGGGCTACGGCCTGGACTTCAGCACCTTCGGTGTACCGGGCCTGAGCTACAACTTCGCCTACGTACGCGGTGACAACATCACCACGTCCACCAGCGAAGGCGGCACCGAGCGCGAGATCTTCAACCAGATCAAATACGTCGTCCAAAGCGGCCCGGCCAAAGACCTCAGCGTGAAACTGCGCAGCTCGGTCCTGCGCGTGTCGCAGAAGTCCAGCGAGTACAACGTCAGCGGCAATGAAGTGCGTGTGTTTGTGGATTACCCGATCAATATTTTCTGATGATGGGGTGTGGTGTCGAGGCCTGATGCAAGGCTGAGAAAGAAAAAGCCCCGACTGGTTCGGGGTTTTTTTTGAATAAAAACGCTGAAATGAAAGACTAATTGCCCTTAACTATCCTGACACCTAGAATTCATGCTATACGCCATTGACGCATAGCAGGGACTGCATGATCTTCATCGAGACGCCGATTTTTACCGCTGACCTTCCAGGTCATCTGGGCGATCACGAATATGGAGAATTTCAACAGTATCTCGCCGAACATCCCGAGGCTGGCGCTTTGATCGAGGGCACTGGCGGGCTTAGAAAAATTCGCTGGGCCGCGCATGGCAGGGGCAAGAGTGGTGGCGTAAGGGTGATCTACTATCACGTAACCTCTGCTTTTCAGATACGTTTGCTACTGATTTACCGGAAAGGGATTCAAGACACCCTTTCGGATAGAGAAAAAGCAGTTCTTTGTGCCATCAATAAAGGATGGAAATAATGGAAAAAAATCTCTTCGATCGTCTTGTTGAAAGCATGACGCAGATGGATGAGATCGACCGAGGTGAGCGAGAGCCCTCGCGCGAATTCCATGTCGATGCTGCACAGGTCAAAAAAATTCGCCTCGCCACGGGACTTTCCCAAGCCGCGTTTGCCAAGCGAATTGATGTTCCCGTGGGAACGTTACGCAATTGGGAGCAAGGACGGCGTGATCCTGAGGGGCCTGCCCGTGCGTTGTTGCGAGCGATTCATAACGACCCGGAACATGTACTTGCAGCGTTGGGTCACTGATCAGTCAATCTCAGTTTAATGATTGCGGCGTTTCCAGCCTCCGTCACAAAAAACGCAGCCTACCAAGGCTGCGTTTTTTGTTGGGCGCGGGTCGCCTTGACCCGGATGAGTCTTGCAGTCATGCATTTTCGGTATGCCATACTCATTACATCACGTAATGAATGAAGTTCCCGCCCCCACCTTTATCCCCTCCCGCCAACCCCATACATTCATCTCCAACGCCTCTCCCATCATCCCGACGGGAAGGTCACTGGAGTTGCCCTCATGCCTTTCGTAACCGTACGCATCACTCGCGATGGCGTTACCACTGAGCAGAAAGCTCAGGTGATCGCCGAAATCACTGAAACACTGGAACGCGTCCTCAACAAGCGCCCTGACCTGACCCACATCGTGATCGAGGAAGTCGACACCGATAACTGGGGTTACGCCGGTATCACCACCACCCAGTACCGCAAGCAACTGGCCGAGGCGGAGGGCAAGTCATGACGTCCTCGGTCACCATCGATTTCATCTCCGATGTGGTGTGCCCCTGGTGCGCGCTGGGGGCGACGGCGCTGGAGCAGGCGATCGAGAACGTGGCCGGGGAAGTCTCGGTCGAGCTGACCTACAAGCCGTTCGAATTGAACCCGAACATGCCGGCTGAAGGTGAGCCAGCGGTCGAGCACCTGATGCGCAAGTACGGGCGCACGGCTGAAGACGTCGCCGCCGGCAAGGCCATGCAGATCGCTCGCGGCGAGGCCATTGGCTTCAAGTTCGATCTGGAGAAGCGCACGCATTTCTACAACACCTTTGATGCGCACCGCTTGCTGCTGTGGGCGTTGCAGGAAGGGCGGCAAGTCGAGCTGAAGAAGGTGCTGCTGCGGGGCTATTTCAGCGAAGGCCAGAACCCGAGTGATCACCAGGCGCTGGTGAGTCTGGCGACTGAAGCGGGGCTGGACGGGGCAGCTGCACAAGAGGTGCTGGCGTCCGGTGCGTTCGCCGCTGAGGTGCGGGAGCTTGAAGCGTACTACCAGCAGCGCGGCATCAATTCGGTGCCGGCCATGGTGCTGAACGGTCGCCACCTGGTGTCCGGCTCGCAATCGGTCGAGTACTACGAACAGATGTTGAGAGAAATGGCCAAGGCACCGGCCGACGCCTGATTACAGATTTTCTACCCCACTTTTTATTGTCAGAGGTCTTCATCATGAGCATTTCGAAAAAAGTCATCGTTATCACCGGCGCATCCCAAGGTCTCGGCGACGGTATGGTCAAAGCCTTTCGTGAACTCGGTTACCGGATCGTCGCCACTTCGCGCTCGATCAAGCCGTCCACCGATCCGGACATTCTCACCGTGGCCGGTGACATCGGTGAGCCGGAAACCGCCCGCCGCGTCATCCGTGAAGCGATGTCCCGTTTCGGTCGCATCGATACCCTGGTCAACAACGCCGGGATCTTCATCGCCAAGCCGTTCACCGCGTACACCGCAGAAGACTACGCCAATGTGTTGTCGGTGAACGTCAATGGCTTCTTCTTCATCACCCAACTCGCCATCGCCGAGATGGAAAAGCAAGGCAGCGGCCACGTCGTCAACATCACCACCAGCCTGGTGGACCACGCCATCGACGGCGTGCCATCGGTCTTGGCTTCGCTGACCAAGGGCGGCCTCAACGCGGCAACCAAATCCCTGGCCATCGAATACGCCAAGCGCGGGATCCGGGTGAACGCGGTCAGCCCGGGCATCATCAAGACCCCGATGCACGGCGCAGAAACCCATGAAGCACTGGGCAATCTGCACCCGCTCGGGCACATGGGCGAGATAGACGATATTGCGCAGGCGGTCGTGTATCTGGACGGCGCCAAGTTTGTCACTGGCGAAATCCTGCACGTGGATGGCGGGCAGAGTGCAGGTCACTGAGGCCTGATTTTCCGGACGACAGAAACAACAAAGCCCTCGTATTTCTACGAGGGCTTTTTTTTAGGGCGCCGGCACCAGGAATCAAACCCTGGAACTACTGATTACAAGCGGCTTGTCCCGGCGTTTTTCCATGATTCGCCAGATAACTAAAACCAGAAAAATCCCTTGTATACGAAATAAGGAAAAGACCATTGGCAGCTTCGCCAACACCCGCCCACGACTGGAAAAGTACGATGAATCAATTCGCCATTCTCCAGGGGGAGCGCTTCACCAGACCGTACATCTAGATTATGATCGCGCTGCCGCCTGACCGTAATCCCCTATAACTACGGGCCATTCCCCCGATCGCTACCCGATTCTTACCTCGTTTGGCAGCAAATGCCGCGTTGGGCCTCCCGCACTGGCACCAATTATCCCAAGCGTATTGCGAATATTAGAAAAGATGATCTTTATAAAAAATAATAAGCTTTTCTCCTGCTTATACTTGCTGGCAGTCGTCATAACCATCGGCGTGGTGTACTCACTGGGCTTCCGGGAAGCGGCAAGCCAGATTGCGATGGCGCCCGAGCGCCTGAGAAACTTCACGTTCCCCATCTGGGAGCAACACGCTTTTTCGCAGCACGGTTTCCTCGTCTTCTATTCGATGGAGGACTACGCAAAAAAGATCGCGTATTCCAACCACTCCACGGCTTATCTGTTCTACATGTACGCCCTCTATAAAGTGGAAATGTATGTGTCGGCATTACCGATGAGAGTGACAGGGGCTTTCCTGAACATTATTTCGCTGGCAGGCGTTACGTTCTTTTTTCTGTCCCGTCTGGTGGAAAAGCGCCTGGCATTCGGTCAGGGGCTGCTGATTCTGTTATCGGTCGTATTCATGGTGTCGATGCCGGGATTCTGGATTACTTCGGCCAGATTCAACGTCGACAATACGTTCCCATTGATATTTGCGTTCCAGGCGCTGGCTGCGTTCTTGATCTGGAAAAATCCGGAACGGTCCGCAGCGGTCATGACCGTGATCGTGTTGTTTGCCGTGTTTTCTCCGATCTCGGCAGCGTTGCTGGGGCTCGCCTTGATGGTTTGGGCATGCCGCAGCGACGGTCTCGACAGACGGATGTGTCGTCTGGCATTGGTGGCCATCGTGGCGGCCGTTGCCTTCTATCTGCCGTCCCCACTGATATCGAAGGCACTGGGTTTCACCTCGTCGAACAGCGGCTGGCTGTTTCGCGCTGGCCTGGATGGCGACACCACTTATTTCACCAACATCCTGAAGTCGGTACTTGTTCCGCAGTTCCCGCGGCCATTTGGGACCATCGCCGTGCCGATCCTGTTCCTGGTAGCCCAGTTGGCCTGTTTGCGCATGATCAAACGGCGTGAACCTGCCGGTGTTGCGGCACCGACGGGGACCTCCCCGTTGGCCGGCATCGGCCTGTTCTACTTCCTGCTTTTTTCGCAATACGTGATGACCAGCCTGCTGTGGCCGCAGGCCGTTGCCATTCATCCGTACCTGTATGACTACCTGCTGATGGCACCGGTTTTCGTCGCGATTGTTCTGAATTTTGCGTTCAAACCTTCACCGGTTGCGTTGCGTTTCTGGGCGCTGGCGCTGTTGTTCTGCATTTCTTTCCATCTCCAGCAGGTCGCGCAGGCAAAATGCCAAGGGTGTTACTTCCCGGGCGCCTGGGACGCGAGCATCAAGCAACCATGAAGACGGTCGCCATTCTCCAGTCGAACTACATACCCTGGAAGGGCTATTTCGACATGATCGCGGCGGTCGATGAGTTCATCCTCTACGACGACATGCAGTTCACCAAGAACGACTGGCGCAATCGCAACCTGATCAAGACGCCGCAAGGCGTCCAGTGGCTCAGCGTGCCTGTCGGGCAAGGCATCAGCCGCCGCATTCGCGATGTCGAGCTGGCCCCTGCCTGGCAGGTCAAGCACTGGAAAACGCTGCAGAGCAACTATCGGCGTGCGCCTTTCTTCGATGAGGTCGCCCAGTGGCTCGAGCCGCTCTATCTGGCGGAGACCCACACGGGCCTGTCGTCGATGAACCGCAAGTTCATGGAAGCGATTTGCCGATACATCGGTATTGAAACCCGCATTACGAATTGCTGGGACTATGTGTCTGCCGGCGACAAAACCCGGACTGCCCGCCTGGTGGACCTTTGTCAGCAGGCCGGTGCGACGCAATACCTGTCGGGGCCGGCGGCAAAGGACTACATCGAGGCGCCGCTGTTCGACGACGCCGGCATTGCGCTGCAATGGTTCGATTACGCCGGCTTCCCCGAGTATCCGCAACTGTGGGGGGAATTCACCCATGGCGTCACCGTCCTGGATCTGCTGTTCAATTGCGGCAAGGACGCGCGCCGTTACATGAGGCATGTCAAAGCATGAAGCTGTCCATCGTCGCCACGCTTTACCGCTCGGCCAAGTTCATCGAGGAGTTCCATCTCCGTGCAAGCCAGGCGGCACAACAACTGGTCGGAGACGATTACGAGATCGTACTGGTCAACGACGGCTCGCCCGATTCAAGCCTGGAACTGGCCGTCCAGTTGAGCGAAGCCGATCACCACGTGGTGGTCGTCGATCTCTCGCGCAACTTCGGCCACCACAAGGCCATGATGACGGGCCTGCGACATGCCCGCGGTGAACGTGTCTTCCTGCTCGATAGCGACCTGGAGGAAGATCCGGCATGGTTGCTCTCGTTCAGCGAGCAGATGGAGCGCGAAAAGGCCGATGTGGTCTACGGTGTCCAGCAGCAGCGAAAAGGCAAGCACTTCGAGCGCTGGACCGGGCAGGTGTTCTACAAGCTCTTCCGTTTCCTCAGTGGGCTGGATATGCCCGACAATATCGTCGTCGCCAGGCTGATGTCGCGCCGCTATGTGGACGCGCTGATTCAGCACGACGAACGCGAGTTGTTCATGGCGGGCCTGTGGGTCATCACCGGTTTCGATCAGCGTGCGCAGACCATCGACAAGCGCAGTCGTGACGAGACGACCTACACGCTGGGCAAGAAAGTGGCGCAACTGGTCAATTCGATTACTGCCTTCAGCAGTGCACCGCTGGTGGGAATCTTCGTGGTGGGCTGCGCGATTTTCCTGCTGTCGGCCGCCTACACGAGCTTTCTCGTCGTCAACTGGCTGCTCCTGGCAAACCCACCCAGCGGCTATACGTCGCTGATGGCTTCGATCTGGCTGCTCGGCGGCCTGATCATCGCATTCGTCGGCGTGGTCGGGATTTATCTCGCCAAGATCTATTCCGAAGTCAAACAGAGACCCTACACTATCGTCCGGAACGTCTACCGTCAGGCTGAGACGCGGAGCATCGAATGAAAAAACTCATTATTTTTGGTCTCACCGACGCCGCCGAGCTCGCACTCTATTATTTTTCCAACGACTCCGACTATCAGGTCGAGGCGTTTGCCGTCGATCCCGCCTACATGCCGGACGACAAGAGCTTCATGGGATTTCCGGTGGTGGCATTCGATGAAGTCACCCAGATCTACCCGCCAGACCGGTATGTCTTTTTCGTCGCGCTCGGCTATTCCAAGCTCAACCAGATCCGCAAGGAAAAATATCTGGCAGTGAAGGCCCTGGGCTACGAAATGGTCAGCTACATCAGTTCCCGAGCCTCGGTGCTGACAGAGGACATCGGCGAGAACTGCTTCATCCTGGAAGACAATACCGTTCAGCCCTTCGTGCGCATCGGCAACAACGTGACCCTGTGGAGCGGCAACCACGTCGGACATCATTCGCGTATCGAGGACCACTGTTTCCTGGCCTCGCACATCGTCGTATCCGGCCGTGTGACGATCGGGGAAAGCTGTTTTCTCGGCGTCAATGCAACCCTTCGCGATCACGTCACCATCGGCGAGAAATGCATCATCGGCGCCGGTGCCCTGATTCTTGGAGATGCCGCTGCCGAAGGCGTGTACGTCGGACAAGCCACCGAACGGTCGCGCGTGCCGAGTACCCGCGTCCGGAACATCTGAAGACCCTCATCATTGGCGTGAAGACATCCCATGTGGAAAAAACTAGGCAAGATATTCTGCGCAGAAGGGCAGAGCGATTGGTTGCATTCTCACGCGATGATTCCCATTGCTGAGCAAGTGGACGGCGACCTGTATCGCATCTACTTCTCATCGCGTGACAAGCATAATCGCGGACACGGCGGCTTCCTCGAGATCGACATGCAGGACCCGACCAAGGTCTTGCGCGTCCATCCGGATCCGGTCCTCGAACCGGGCGACCTCGGATGTTTCGACGACAGTGGTGCCTTGCCCAATTCGATCGTCAACGTCGGTGGCCGCAAGCTGCTGTACTACACCGGGATCAACCTGGGCGTAACGGTGAAGATCCGCAATTCCATCGGCCTGGCCGAATGGAACGA
Organism: Pseudomonas sp. PDM27; assembly: GCF_019219205.1. NCBI lineage: Bacteria > Pseudomonadati > Pseudomonadota > Gammaproteobacteria > Pseudomonadales > Pseudomonadaceae > Pseudomonas > Pseudomonas sp. PDM27. The sequence continues at coordinate 167,703 of NZ_JAHUWF010000012.1, forward strand.
GGCCAGCCAGCGCTTCGAGAAGCTGTTCCGCGGCCCCGTCATCGACCGCACCCGCGATCTTCCTCACTTCGTCGCCACCCCCGAGGTGCAGTTCGAGGCCGGACGATTCCGGGCCTGGTTCACCTCCTGTGTGCGATGGGAGCAAGGCCCTTCGGAAGCGAAGCACTTCTATCATCTCGAGTATGCCGAGTCCGCCGACGGGATCGAGTGGGAGCGCGACGGCACGGTTGCCATCGGGTTCCGTGACGAACACGAGTACGCCCTGGGTGTGCCGCGCGTGCTCAAGGATGCGGACATGTACCGGATGTGGTTCTGCTCCCGCGCCACGAAGGACTGCCCCACCTACCGGATCCGCTACGCGACCTCGTCCGATGGCGTGCAATGGACGCGACACGATGAGCAGGTGGGAATCGACGTATCGGAATCGGGTTGGGATTCGGAGATGATCTGCTACCCGTTCGTCTTCGATCATGCCGGTCGACGCTACATGCTTTATAACGGCAACGGCTATGGCAAGACGGGTTTCGGGATTGCCGTCTGGGGAGACGAGTGATTCTCATGCAGCGCTGGCGGCCCGTGATCAGGCCCATTCTGCGTTACGCAGTCGTCGGCGTCGCCTGCAATGCCATCGGCTATGCGGCCTACCTGGCATTGACGTGGCTGGGCATCCCCTTCAAGCTGGCCATGAGCTTCCTGTACGTGCTTGGCATCTGCATCAGCTTCCTGGGCAACCGCAACTGGGCGTTCGAGCATCGCGGCAACGTCGTGGGGACGGCCTGGCGCTTCGGCCTGGCGCACGCAGCCGGCTATTTGCTCAACCTGGCCTTGCTGACGGTGTTCGTCGACAAGCTGGGATATCCTCATCAGTGGGTCCAGGCCGCTGCCATTTTCGTTGTAGGAGGTTTCTTGTTCGTCGTCTTCAAGCTATTCGTCTTTCGTCATGACCAACCGGATGGGAACCAGGCGTGAAGATCTGTTCTGAATGCGAGACGCCGTACGCCTCGGAGCAATGGACATGTGCCCAGTGTGGACATCAGGTGGCTCGAAAGAACGGTTTTGCCGCGTTTGCGCCAGAACTCGAGGACAAGCAGGAAGGCTTCAAGGCCGACTTCTACGAGACCTACGCGCATCTTGAAAGCGACCATTTCTGGTTCCGGGCGCGTGGCAGGTTGATTACATGGGCGCTGACGAAATATGCGCCGCGCATGCGTTCATTTCTGGAAATCGGGTGCGGTACCGGCTTCATTCTGAGTCGGGTCGCCGTGGCGCTTCCGAAGGCCAGGTTGCTTGGCAGCGAGATGTTCTCGACCGGGCTGAAGTTTGCCTCCTCTCGCTTGCCCGGTGCGGAGTTCGTGCAGATGGATGCGCGCGATATCCCTTACATCGACGAGTTCGAAGCGATTGGCGCGTTCGATGTCATCGAGCACATCGAGGCGGATACCGTGGTGCTCCAGCAGATGCACCGTGCCCTGAAGCCCGGGGGAATCATGCTGTTGACCGTGCCCCAGCATCAGTGGCTGTGGAGCCAGGTGGATGAATATTCCTGCCACGTGCGGCGCTACGATGCCGCCGACCTGCATCGCAAGGTGGAAGAGGCGGGGTTTTCCGTCGTGCGCAGCACATCGTTCGTCTCGTTACTGCTGCCGGCAATGATGATTTCACGCGGCGCCAAGAAGCAACAGCGGGGCGATACGAGCGAGACTGCCGAATTAGCGGTACCCAAGGCGCTCAATGTGCTGTTTGGTCTCGTGATGTGGCTGGAGTGTTTGCTCATCAAGGTGGGCGTGAGTTTTCCGGTCGGTGCTTCCAGGCTGCTTGTCGCCCGGAAAAAGAGTGGATCTCCCCACTTGGCATAACGACGTAATGTCTAGTTCGACCCGACTAAAATCTGCGTGCGAAGGCCCAAATGGTGGAAGACAAAAAGATCCAGTTCAATCGCCCCTACATGACGGGGAAAGAACTTTATTACATCGCTGAAGCCAAGTTCGGCAACATCCTCGCCGGCGATGGCCCGTTCACCAAACGGTGCCATGAGTGGTTGACCGAACGTACCGGTTCGAGCAAGGCCTTGTTGACCCACTCGTGCACGGCAGCGCTGGAAATGTCCGCGTTGTTGTTGGACATCCAGCCGGGCGACGAGGTCATCATGCCCTCGTTCACGTTTGTTTCCACGGCCAATGCCTTCGTTTTGCGCGGCGGGGTTCCCGTGTTCGTCGATATCCGTCCGGATACCCTGAACCTGGACGAGACGCTGATCGAGGCGGCCATCACGCCGCGTACCAAGGCAATCGTGCCGGTTCATTATGCGGGCGTGAGTTGCGAGATGGATACGATCATGGAGATCGCCCAGCGTCACAACCTGAAGGTGGTCGAGGATGCGGCGCAGGGGGTCATGGCCGCTTACAAGGGCCGGGCTCTGGGCAGTATCGGTGACTTCGGCGCCTTCAGCTTCCATGAGACCAAGAACGTCATTTCGGGCGAGGGCGGCGCATTGCTGGTCAATGATCCTGCCTATGTGTTGCGCGCAGAAATCATCCGCGAAAAAGGCACTGACCGTAGCCGTTTCTTCCGCGGCGAGGTCGACAAATACACCTGGCAGGAAGTCGGGTCGTCATTCCTTCCAGGGGACGTGACTGCCGCGTTTCTCTGGGCACAGCTGGAAGAGGCCGAACACATCACGCAGTCGCGGCTTGCCATCTGGCAGCGGTATCACGATTTGCTGGCGCCGCTAGAAACCAGCGGGGCACTGCGCCGCCCTATCGTGCCGGCCGACTGCCAGCACAACGCGCACATGTACTACGTGCTGCTGCCCGCCGACGTGCCGCGACAACCGGTGCTCGATGGCCTCAAGCGAGAGGGCATCAATTCGGTCTTCCATTACGTGCCCCTGCACTCCTCGCCGGCTGGCCAGCGTTACGGCCGTGTCCATGGCGCCATGGACAACACGGTGAACCTCTCGGAACGCTTGCTGCGACTGCCGCTGTGGGTAGGCATGTCGGACGAGCAGCAGGAACGTGTGGTGGAAGTCTTGCGGGGCGAGCTGTGTCGCTGACTCGACAGGCACTCTTGCTGGAGCTTGGCACGATCTCGAGCCCGAGTTTTATCGCAGTCGCTTTCGGCTCGGCGCGTTCTTTGTAGCCCAGGAAGGCCAAGTACTCCGCCAGTGTGCGTGGTCTGAAGCGAGTTTCGGCTTCGTGGCGCTATCTGGGGAGTCCTTTCGACGTAAAACCAGCGCGGGAGCCCACCGAGCAGTGCAGCGAGGTTGTTGATCTATATGGTGCCGGCACCAGACGAACGGTATGTTTCGGGGGGGCGCGGACTTCGAAGGAGTGGCCGGGGGATAGTGCAGACGATGCTAGCAGTTTCTGGCTTCCTTATTCCAAACACCATTGCTGCTGATGTTTCCAGTCATTTGGAAATCCCATAAGTCTCAAATAACCCAGTTCCTGCTGATCCATGATTTCGGCCAGGCGAAGTTTCCACTGGCTGTCTGGACTGATCAGGTCGGTTAGATAGGCCAGTATCGTCAATACGATGTATAGCCGCTGCTTGGGCTGAGGCCGGTCAGCAGGTGCATTTTGGATGATCCACTCTTTGGGTAAGGCCGGTCGTATCGAGAGCTCTCGGTTCCATAGCCGTGAGTGATGGGCGCAGCAGTTTCGAATGAAAGTCAGGGTGTGTAGCCAGGAGGCCAATACATCGAAAGGCAGATTGAATCTGGCGGCGATAGCTTTCTTATCGGCACTTCTGCCTATGGCATTGAAGAGGGTAGATACCGTCCCAAGGCTGAGTTCTTCAAGAACCGCCCAAGCGGGCGGCAACTCAGGGTGGACATAGGTCGCTCCGTAATATCGGAAGTAGTTATCGCGCATGCGGTTTTCGATCCGCTGTTGTTGGAGCCCTTCGGCCTGTCGACCATTTTTTATGCGCTCAATATCACGTCTGAGTTTGTTGCGCTCTTTATTCAATTGCTCCCGCAGTGGGCGCAATAACTCGAGATGCGCGTATGACGAGGAGAACACTGACGCGTCAGCTATCCAGTCAGGCCCATATTTAGGGCACATGTGATTGCTGATAGTCGCTCGTATGGCGACTTCGACACGTTCGATGGCATCCATGGTTATGCGTCGCAACGAACCATCGAAGCGGTAGATGTCGACAACTGCTTTCAGGGTGCTACCGGGCTTGAAGGTATGTTCAGGGTCTGGCTCCTGGAAGGGACGCATATAGGGGCTCAGGCGAAACAGCGTGACCACTTCGAGAAAACGCATGGCCCGATCGTCGTTGGCGACGTGCAGGCCTCGTTGCTTTAGCAGTTCCAATTGCTGTTCTACGCTGAGGGCCGGCTTGTCGAAGGGCCTCATGTAGTTTTCTCCAGGCAAAAAAAACCCGCACGATTTGAGCTTGCTGACTGGGTCAACCTAGGCTTGGCGGGTGTGTTGGGGTGCATTATAGGTAGCTGGAGGAGGTCGTCAACTTCATGCTGAAGTGAAATTGTAACGGGTATGTGTTCAGGCAGATTTGGGTGGGCAACCGGATCCGCGTTGGGATCGAAATCTGAAGATCAAAAGATCGCAGCCTTCGGCAACTCCTACAGGGGGGGGGCGGGGTGCTATTTAGGCGTTGGATTTCTGGATGCCAGAAACAACAAAGCCCTCGCATTTCTGCGAGGGCTTGTTCTGTATGGTGCCGGCACCAGGAATCGAACCCGGGACCTACTGATTACAAGTCAGTTGCTCTACCATCTGAGCTATACCGGCGTGTCAGGGCGACGATTATAGCGATTGGATAGGTTCTGTAAACCCCTGAATTCTGACTATTTTTACGCGGGCTTCGGGTCAGGCGCGCAGCAGGGTTTTCTTGAGTTTCTGAATGGCTTTCCAGGTTCGACTGTTTTGCATTGCGCGTAGCTGTGCTTCGGCCTGTTCGGCGCGTTGCAGGGCGGCGGCGAGTTGCTGTTCGGCATCGCCGACGGGGTGGCTGAAGTTGTGGCCTTTGCAGAACTGGAACTCGTCCAGGTTGCACGGCGGGATGTCGAAGGCGGGTTTGAGGTTCAAGTGTTCTTCGGCGAGGTAGTAGGTATTGATGCCGTCGAACAGGATGGACTGGTAGCCGGCGCCGGTAACGAGGGTTTCCCAGGTCTGGTCGCGCTCCCACGGGGTTTCGATGAGGATGACCCACGGCCGCCACTGGGTGAAGTCCATGCCGCGCAGGACGGTCTCTTCGTGGCCTTCGACGTCGATCTTCAGGAAGTGGATAGCGCGGCCCTGGGCATGTTCTTCGCAAATGGATGTCAGGGTGCGGGATTGGACGGTTTGGCTGCGCACGTCCATGCCGGCGTCTTTGTGCATCTGTGCCATGGCCGGGTCGACGGTCGAGAGGCCGGTGTCGGCGATGCCGTAGAAGGTCAGGCTGTCGGCGCTTTCGCCGGCCACGCATTGCAGGTTGGTGTCCTTGGGGCGTTGCTGGCACAGGGCTTCGTAGTAGTTGGGCATCGGTTCGACGTTGATACCGGTCCAGCCGTTGTCGTAGAAGGCCTTGGTGACCGAGTCATGGGTGGGATCGTTTGCCCCGACGTCGATGTAGAAGCCGTTCTCGACGGTCTTGAGGGCGCGCCACAGGCGTATGTCTTCGAAATTCTGTGCGTAGGAAATGAACGTCACTGGCGCATCCTGTCGGAGGAATGTTCTTGTTCGTGGCCGCGCTGCCGGCGCCCTTGAGTGTGTGTATATCAAGAGTAGTGAAAGGGTGCAATTTCCCCTGTCTGCGGTCCGGGATTAGGCGTTTATGTCGTTTTGGTTAAATGCTTATGCACAATGGCATTGGCGGCGCACTGGGTTTAGGCCGAATTTGTGGATCCGTTCTCATTTGTCCGCAAATGCCTGTTTTTTCGATTTTTTATGCGGGTGTACAAAAAATGAACAGTTTGGATTTAGCCCTGAAACAGGCGTAGATATTGGATCCACGATTATTTCATCAACAGAGTTATCCACAGGCTGGCTGTGTTTAAGCGCGTTCGGCCAGGAGCAGGAAATTACGCGGCGTGAGCGGGGTTTTGCAGAAGGTGCCGACGCGGATGCTGTAGCCCTGCTCGGCGAGGAAAAGTGCCCGGTCAAGAACCAGCCAAAGCTCCAGCGGACGTCGGAAAAGTCCACGTAGTAGTTCAAGGTTGCGCACTTCGGCCAGTCGCTGCCAACCGGCGGCTTCGAGGGCTGGCCAATCTTGCGGTCCGACTGTGGATAACTCTTTGAGTGCGGCCAGGTGATGGCAGTAATCGGCGAAGGGTTTGTCCAGCCAGGCGCTGGGCAGGGAAGGGGTTGCCAGGTACTCGTCCATGCCGCGCAGTTGCCGTTGCAGCAAGTCGAAACCCAGGCGTCGGGCCATGGAGGTGTCGCGTTGACGGCGCACGCGGGCGCCAGCGGTGACGGTTTCGCTCATGGGCAGCGCGAGATCGTCGAGGGAAAGCTGTAGGCCGGTGCCTTGGGCGGCCAAGGAAATCGGCGAGTATTTGGCAAGACTGATCCGGTTGTAGCAACACGGCGCAATGGCGAGTTGTTTGCAGCCTGTGGCGCTGGCGAGTTGAATCAGCCGCACATGCAAATCACCGCACGCGTGAAGCGCGACGGGCGTGTGGTGCGCACTCAGTAAAGTAGCTGCGTTTGCCGCGAGCACATCCTGTTCAATGTGCAGCGCATGCAGGTGATGACGCTGGCTGAGTGCCTGGCCGCTGGTTACCAGTGCCGGGTCGTATTCCAGGCAAGTCAGTTGTTGCCCCGGTTGCAGCAGGCGGCGCCCCAAGTGTCCCTTGCCCGAGCACCAGTCCAGCCAATGCTTCGGTGCTTCGGAAAACTGCAATCGACTGGCGAAGGCTTCGATCTGCTGCCATTTGCGCCCCGGTACATCGACGTTCAGTCGATGGCCGGCCGCTTCTAGTGCGTGAGCAGGCAATTCATCCACAGCACTCAAGGCAACGGACATCGATGCCAAGGAAGCAAAGGGTTCCGGCGCATTCAGAAGGGCGGGTTGATTGTGGGCGCTTTCCGCGTCTTCCAGCGACCGCTCGCGTAGCCATTCGGCCAGAGTTGGGTAGGACGCTTCCCAGGGAAGCTGCAGATGAGTGAATGGCCGAGGTTTCCACAGTGCCTGATGCTCTGTCAGAAAAGCATCCAGCGCGGTGAAGCGGGCGAGCAAGGCCTCGCCCGTCAACACGCAGCTATCAACGCCCTTGGCAGGCATCGACGCGCAACCAGCGCTCCAGCAGCTTGAAGCCGCGCACCAGCACGTAAGCCATCACCAGGTAGAACATGCCCGCGGCGAAGAAGATCTCCACCGGCAGGTAGGTCCGGGCAATGATGGTGCGGGCCATGCCGGTCAGTTCCAGCAGGGTCACGGTGCTGGCCAGGGCGCTGGCCTTGAGCATCAGGATCACTTCGTTGCTGTAGGCCGGCAGGCCGATGCGCGCCGCGCGCGGCAGCATGATGAAGAACAGCGCCTTGGGTTTGGACATGCCCAGTGCTCGCGCCGCTTCGATCTCGCCCGGTGGAATTGCCTGAATGGCGCCGCGCAGGATTTCGGCGATATAGGCCGCCGTGTGCAAGGTCATGGTCGCCGTGGCGCACCAGAACGGATCGCGCAGATAGGGCCACATCGAGCTGTTACGGATCGCGTCGAACTGCGCCAGGCCGTAGTAGACCAGGAACAGCTGAACCAGCAGCGGCGTGCCCCGGAAAAAGAAGATGTAGCCGTAGGGAAAGGCCCGCACCCACCACAGGCGCGACGAGCGGGCGATGCCCAGCGGAATGGCCAGCAGCAAACCGGCGATCACGGCGATGGCCACCAATTCCAGGGTCAGGGTCGCGCCCTGGGCCAGTTTCGGCAGCCACTTGATGATGACTTCCCAGTTCATTGGGTGCTCCTCGCGAAGCCGCGGGCGGCGCGCTTTTCCAGGAAGTGCATGCCGGTCATCGCCAGCACCGTCAGGCTCAGGTACATGAACGCGGCCACCATATAGAAGGTGAACGGCTGTTTGGACACGGTCACGCCGATTTGCGCGTGACGCATGATTTCTTCCAGGCCGATCACCGACACCAGCGCAGTGTCTTTCATCAGGATCATGAACAGGTTGCCCAGGCCGGGCAGGGCGATGCGCCACATCTGCGGCATGATCAGCCGGGTGAAGATGCGCCACTTCGACAGGCCCAGGGCCACGCCGGCTTCGCGATGGCCTTTGGGGATGGCGAGGATCGCGCCGCGGAACACTTCCGTGGCGTAGGCGCCGAAGCACAGGCCCAGCGCAATTACGCCGGCGGCGAAGGCGTTGAGTTCGAGGTCGGGGTTGCCGAAGAACTCGCCCAGGGCACGCATCAGGTTGACTGTGCCGAAGTAGATCAGCAGCACCCAGAGCAATTCCGGGATGCCGCGAACCAGGGTCGAATAAGTGCCGCCAAGCCATTGCAGCGGCTTGTACGGGGAAGTCTTGGCCAAGGCGCCGAGCAGACCGAGCACCAGCCCCAGGCACAGGGCCGAGAGTGCCAGTTTCACAGTCATCAGCGCGCCAGCGGCGAGCGCCGGGCCGAATCCGTAGAGGTCGATAATCATGGATTTCTTTTCAAATCGCGGCAGGCAAGGCCGAGAACCGGCGCCATCAGGCGCCGGTCGGGCAGGTCAGAATCAATAGATGCTGAACGGGAAGTACTTGTCGTTGATTTTCTTGTAGGTGCCGTCAGCGACGATTTCTTTCAGCGCGGTGTTCAGCTTCGCGCGGATCGGATCGTTTTTACGCACGGCAATGCCGATCTTGTCGCTTTCTTCCACCGGGTCGCCCTTGAACTCGTAGCTACGGCCAGCGTCGCTTTTCAGCCACTCGTAGTTGACGTACTTGTCGGCCAGGATGCCGTCCAGACGGCCGGAAGTCAGGTCGAGGTAGGCGTTTTCCTGGGTGTCGTAGAGCTTGATGGTGATGTCGTCACCATAGTTGTCTTCCAGGAAGGTACCGGCCAGGGTCGCGCGCTGGGCGCCGATGATCTTGCCTTTGACCGAGGCCTTGTCGGTCTTGAAGTCGACGTCTTTCTTGGCGATGAACTGCAGCTTGTTGGAGTAGTACGGGTCGGTGAAGTCCACCGCTTGCTTGCGCTCGTCGGTGATCGACATCGAGGAGATCAGGAAGTCGAACTTCTTGGCGTTCAGGGCCGGGATGATGCCGTCCCAGTCGGAGGTCACGACGGTGCACTCGACTTTCATCTTGGCGCACAGGGCGTCGCCGATCTCTTTGTCGAAGCCGACGACATTGCCACTGGCATCTTTATTGTTGAACGGCGGGTAGGCCGCTTCGATGCCCATCTTCAGGGTTTCGGCCATGGCACCAGCGCTGAACGCCAGGGTGGCGGCGGCAGCCAGGAAGACCTTTTTGTAGTTCTGCATGTGGGTAGCTCCGTTAGCGGTTGCTGGACATGAATTGTTTGCAGCGCGCCGAAAGCGGGTTTTCAAACACCTGCTGTGGCGATCCTTGCTCTTCTACCAGGCCCTGGTGGAGGAACACCACTTCGCTGGAGACCTGACGGGCGAAGCCCATTTCGTGGGTCACGAGCAGCATGGTGCGGCCTTCTTCGGCCAGCGCGCGGATGACATTAAGTACTTCCTGGACCATTTCCGGGTCAAGCGCGGAGGTGGGCTCGTCGAACAGGATGACCTTGGGCTGCATGGCCAGGGTGCGGGCGATAGCCGCGCGTTGTTGCTGGCCGCCGGACAATTGCGCGGGGTAGGCGTGGCGCTTGTCGGCGATGCCGACCTTGGCCAGCAGGGCTTCGGCCACTTCGATGGCTTCGGCCTTGCTCTGGCCGAGCACGCGACGCGGGGCTTCGATGATGTTGTCGAGCACGCTCATGTGCGGCCACAGGTTAAAGTTTTGAAACACAAAACCGATTTCGCTGCGCAGGCGATTGATCTGCTTGCCGTCGGCGGCCACCAGCTCGCCGTTCTTCGCAGTCTTGAGCTTGAGTTCTTCGCCGGCGACCAGGATCTGGCCCTGGTGCGGGTTCTCCAGCAGGTTGATGCAGCGCAGGAACGTGGACTTGCCGGAGCCGGAGGAACCCAGGATCGAGATCACATCGCCGTCGCGGGCGGTCAGCGAGATGCCTTTGAGCACCTCCAGCGAACCGTAGCGTTTGTGCAAGTTGCGGATTTCAAGCGCGGGCGTGGCCTCAGCCATGTGCGTTCCTCATATATGTTGCGCTCCTGCTGTTGGCGGCCTTCCTGGCGAGGCGGCCAACCTAGCATAGCGTTTCAATGGCAGCCAACAGCGCTACGGACAGTAAACGGCTGGCGTGTGGCAGGTTGTCGCATCGGCGCAGCAGACTGTCGCCCCATCAACAACCGAACAGCCGTTTGAACCTTGCCTGTCGATAAAAAGCGCGGTGGCTGTCGCAAAAAAAGGCGCGATGTTGCCAGCTTTGACGGGGTGTTGGAAGCGCTATCCGGCCAAATGCACCCGTTGTGCACTTTTAATGTGCGCCGAGCCATTTTCAGGTGTGTTTCCGGTGCGCGGATTTGCCCCGCAAAGTGGGTCGCAGGGTAACGTTCTGGCGAAGTGCCATTAAATTCAATGGGTTGCGATGACCGTCCGGTCTAAGCGAGATCACCGGACTAGAGGGATTTGAAACATTTTGGCGCAATTATTGCGTGCAGAATCCAGAACGCCCCGTTGGCTTCTTTTTACGAGAAGGATCGCTGAACGGGATGCACGCATTCGCTTTTCCTTACAAAGGTAGTTTCAATGAGCAGTACCCAAAGCTCTAACGGCCTCGAACAGGGGCTCAAACCGCGTCATGTGACCATGCTGTCGATTGCCGGGGTTATCGGCGCCGGCTTGTTCGTCGGCTCGGGTCACGCCATCGCCGCTGCAGGTCCGGCTGTTCTGTTGGCTTACGCCGCCGCCGGCATGTTGGTGGTGCTGGTGATGCGCATGCTCGGCGAAATGGCCGTTGCCTCGCCGGACACCGGTTCGTTTTCGACTTACGCCGACCGCGCGATCGGTCACTGGGCTGGCTTCACCATCGGCTGGTTGTACTGGTGGTTCTGGGTTCTGGTGATCCCGTTGGAAGCCAACGCTGCCGCGACCATCCTGCATGCCTGGTTCCCTGGTGTGGACATCTGGGCCTTCGCCCTGGTCATCACAATGCTGCTGACCGTGACCAACCTGTTCAGCGTGAAGAACTACGGTGAATTCGAGTTCTGGTTCGCCCTGATCAAAGTGTTGGCCATCATCGGTTTCATCATTCTCGGCGTAGCGGCGATCTTCGGCTTCCTGCCGAACAGCCAGGTCAGCGGCGTTTCGCATCTGTTCGACACCCAAGGCTTCCTGCCAAACGGCATGGGCGCGGTACTGGGCGCGATCCTGACCACCATGTTCTCCTTCATGGGCACCGAGATCGTGACCATCGCGGCCGCGGAATCGAAAAACCCTGGCAAGCAAATCTCCAAGGCCACCAACTCGGTGATCTGGCGGATCGGCTTGTTCTACCTCGTGTCGATCTTCATCGTTGTGGCCCTGGTGCCATGGAACGACCCGGTACTGGCAAGCCTGGGCTCCTACCAGACCGTGCTTGAACGCATGGGCATCCCGAACGCCAAGATCATCGTCGACATCGTGGTACTGGTTGCAGTGACCAGCTGCCTGAACTCGGCGCTCTACACCTCGTCGCGTATGCTGTTCTCCCTGGGCAAGCGCGGTGATGCACCTGCCATGTCCACGCGCACCAACAAAAGTGGCACGCCTTACTGGGCGGTGATGTTGTCCACCGGCGCTGCGTTCCTGGCAACATTCGCCAACTACGTGGCCCCGGCTGCCGTGTTCGAATTCCTGCTGGCCAGCTCCGGCGCCATCGCGCTGCTGGTGTACCTGGTGATCGCGATTTCGCAACTGCGCATGCGCAAGCAGCGTATGGCCCGTGGTGAGAAAATCGTCTTCAGCATGTGGCTGTTCCCGGGCCTGACCTACGCGGTGATCGTCTTCATCGTTGCGGCCCTGACCATCATGCTGTTCCAGGATGCCCATCGTGTGGAAATCCTCGCGACCGGCTTGCTTAGCGCCCTGGTAGTGGCGGCCGGCTTGCTGGTGGCTCGCCGTCGCAAACTGGAAAAACGTGGCGCGGTGGTGCTTAACTGATCCATCCTGCGTAACGCAAAACGGCCGCTGTCAGTGATGACGAGCGGCCGTTTTTGTTTCTGTCGATTGCTCTGTGTTCATTCGACATGAACCCAGTCTTCTACACGTAACCCTGGAACGCGCTCGAACTCCCGCAGGTTGTTGGTGACCACGATAAACCCGCGTGAGCGTGCGTGCCCGGCAATCATTTGGTCGTACGGGCCTATGGGGGTGCCGGCCTTTGCCAGTTCGGATCGGATCATTCCGGTGTGCGCTGCTGCTTCGTTGTCGAAGGGCAGGACTTCAAGTCGGGCAGCGAAGCCTTCGATGACCGCCAGGTTTTTTTCGGGGGCTGCTGACTTTTCCGCTCCGTAGATCAGTTCCATCAGCGTTATCGCGCTGATGCACAGTTGGTCGTGATGACGGTTGAATGCCTCCCGTACCGCCTGTGGTTTGTTCTTGATGGTGAAGATGCAGATGTTGGTATCGAGCATGTACTTGATCATCAGAACGACTCACGCTCCTGCTCGGCAGGTTGCTCGCGATCGGTCATGAAGTCTGCAGTGACGCTTTCACCATCGAACCAACTGTCCCAGGTTTCACCCGCGGGCGTGATGATGCGGGCTCTGCCGACGGCGACGACGTCGACCCGTTTCACGTCGCTTGGCATGGCCACGGCTTTTGGCAGGCGAACGGCCTGACTTCGATTGCTCATGAAAAGGGTTGTCTTTTCCATTTGGACCTCCTGCGCCGTTGCTGGTGCTTTGAGTCCAAAGGATAGGTTTTGTGTTGGATATGTCAATGGGATATACGTGGCGCCTGACGGAAGGAAAACGCCCAATTCAGAGCAAAAAAACGGCCGCTGTATGTGATGACGATCGGCCGTTTTTGTTTGTGCCGTAACCCTTACTCGGCTTTTTCTTCCGGCGTTTCCTGCGACTCGCGGTAGGCGTCCAGCGCAGTGCCGAAGTCAGTAATGAACTGTGGCTCGCTCAGCCATGCCTGGGCGGCGTCGCGGTCCATGCCGTCGGCCCACATGCGGTAGTCGATCAGCATGTCGGCGGCCAGGTGGGTGGCGGCCATGCCTTCGTCGTCGGCGTTTTCCATGTCCAGCAGTTCTGGGTGGTCAACGATGATAAAGGCGAGGTTCGTCAGCAGGACCGAGAGCATTTCGCTGCGGCTGACGGCTTCGGCGTCACGCATTTTGCTGAACATTGCCAGGGTGTATTCCGGGATCGGCTCGGCGAGGTGGCCGAGTTCATCATCGTCCAGTGCAGCGGGTTTCCTGCCGTGGATATTGATCTGCTTGGCTTTGGCTTTTGCACGCTTGGCGCGTTTCTGTTGCTTGTTCAGGGAGGCCATGGGAACTCAGTTCGGTTTCTGTTGGGTTTGCGCGGCAATGGCGTCGGACGCCGCCACATAGTCGGCCTGGAAGGCCGGAGATTCGATCCACGCCAGGGCGCCGGCTTCGTCTGTTTCGGCCGACCATTGGCGATATTCGATCAGCGCGGCGAGGATGAAGTCCATCGCGCCTTCTTCGCCTTCCTGCTCGTACACCAGTTCCAGCAACGGGTCTTCGAGGAAGGCCGTGCACATGGCTTGCTGGCTGGTCTTTTCGGCGTCGATCATTTTCTTGAACAGTTCGGTCAGGTCCACCGATTCGAAGTCGATGCGATCGTCGTTCGGGTCCAGCTCGACCGGCGCGGCGGCCCGCTGGGTGCGATTCTGCTTGGCCTTGGCCTTGGCGCGAGAGGCGCGTTTGTGCTGCTTGTTGGCGGAGGCCATGGGCGTCGTTCCGTATTCGTTGAAAGGGCAATTGACTTAGCTTCGCGGCACTCGCCGCCCGGGGGTATCGGGGGCCAGTTCGCCGTTTTGCAGCCAGGCCAATGCAATGGGCCATAGTGTGGCTTGGTATGGGCTGCGAAAAAAGGCGAAATGTCCGACTTCTTCTTCGCCGATGTCTTCAGGGTGGATACGCAGGTGAGCGTTTGTACTGCCGGTGAAGTAGTTGAGCAGGCGCTCGATGGCCGGGACCGTGCCGTAAGGATCATCGCTGATGCTGATGGCCAGGGTTTGTGCGGTGACATCGGCAAAGGGCAGTTGCCCGCTTGTTGTGCCGATCGCGCGGCCGCTGGAGCGTTTTTCGTAACGGGCAGTGGACAGGCTCCAGTCACGGACCACGCCGGCGGGTGTGTCCTCCAGCCATCCGAGGCGCTTGCCCGGAAAGTAGCCGTAGATCACTGTCACCAGTGGCATCAGCACATGCCACTTGGCAAACATCCGCCAGCGATGGGCGGGTGCATAGTCGCGCCAGTAGGCGAATTGCGCACCGACCGTCACCAGGCGCCGGATCAGGCGCCCGGACGCTCCAAGGCCCGCTGCGCAGCCGCCAAAGCTGTGGCCGACCACATCGATAGGCTGCCCGGGGAACTCACGTTGTGCGCGCTTGAGCATCGCCTCGAAATCCAGCGCTCCCCAATCGGTCCATGAAGCCTTCAGGCCTTTGAGCGATGCCGGCCGCGACTCGCCGATGCCGCGGTAGTCATAGGTGATGACATCGAAGCCATGATCGAACAGGTAGTCGGCGAAGCGCGAGTAATGACGACAACGAACCGAGGTGGCGGCGTTGATGATCACGATCGGACGAGCGGCATCCCGAGAAGCGTGTCGCCAGGTGAAGCCACCGAGGACGAAGCCGTCTGCAGCGGTTTCCTTGAATGGTTCGCCGGACGCGGCGCATTGCAATGGCAACTCGATTTGAGTTGGAGCGAGTGAAGGCGTGTCCTGCAAATTCATCGGCGTCGGACCTTTGCGGGTAGCTGCCAACGATAGTCTTGATGGCGTTGATGAACAATCCATTGGCCTCAACGCAGTGATTGATCGAGCAGTCGTTCTTCAAGAGCCGCCCGTTCCCGATCCAGTTCGTTACGGAGTTCCTCTTCACTCGGCAGGACGAGCTTGTACTTGCTGGCGAACAGTTGTTCGTTTCCTTCAAGCACCGAATAACGCACCACGGATTCATCCTTTTGCGCACAGAGAATGATGCCGACAGTGGGGCCGTCTTCCACGCCGCGTTTCAGGTCGTCGTACATGCGCACGTACATGTCCATCTGCCCCACATCCTGATGGGTCAGTTCACCGCGCTTGATATCGAAGATGACGAAGCACTTGAGCAAGTAGTTGTAGAACACCAGGTCGATGTAGAAGTCTTTGCTGTCGGTACTGATGCGTTGCTGGCGGGCTATGTACGCGAAGCCCTTGCCCAGCTCCAGCAAGAAGCCTTGCAGCTGTTCGATCAACGCCTGTTCGATCTCGCTTTCCTGAAGCTTGCCGGCATCGGGTAACCCCAGAAACTCCAGGACCACCGGATCACGGATGAAATCCCGAGGGCTGGCCTTCATGTTTTGAATGTTGGTGGCGGCCTCCTGCTTGACACTGCCGCGATCGCGGCTCGCCAGCAGGCGTTCGTAGTACAGCGTATTGATCTGGCGTTCCAGGGCGCGGCTTGACCAGTTTTGGGTGGCTGATTCGTTCATGTACCAGAGACGGGCACTGTCGTTGTCGACCCGAAGCAGGCGGCGGTAGTGGGTCCAGCTCAATTCGAGACGCAGTGCGTCGCGAATTGGAAAGGCTTGATAGAACAGGTGCATGTACCGAAGGTTGGAAGCGTCAAATCCCTTTCCGAATTCCGCAGTCAGCCCTTTGGCCAGGGTCGGCAATAACTCTTTGCCGTACCTCGTGCGTCGCGCGCCATTCTGTTCGAACTCAACGATGTGTCGACCAATCTGCCAGCAGGTTTGCACCTGAACGGTATCGACCGCCCGAAGCACCTTCTGACGTGCCTGATGGATCGATTTGCCAAGGCTGCCCAGCAGTGAAGCCAGATAGGGATCGTGAGTGTCGTCGGGTGTGAGGGCTGTCATGAGGTTTTCCGCAGCAGATTGGACAGCGAAAGAGAATGACAAGTGAGCACCCTTCGAAGCTGCCGGGAGTGACTGAGAAACAGGCAGGAAATACCCGACTCGTTGGCAGGACGTGTCGGAGGGCAGGCGAGGGCTGAGGAGCAAATGGCGTAGTACGTTTCGTACTCAGGCCAAATCAATCTAAAACCCCGCCCTGCGACTGGAAATCCAAAGAATGTAACGATTGGGTTCTCCAGAACCCGGGAGTCGTCATCATGAAGTACCTCCATTCACTCCTGTTGCCACTCACCGCCGTCGGCGTGCTGATGTTTCCATCGATGTCGCCCGCCGCCAGCCTTGATCCAATCGACAGCACTGGCGTGCAGGTGCAGCGCCAGGAGCAAAACGGCATCGCTTACCTGTCCGGCGGTATCGGCGAGGATGAGTCCAGGGCCATCCAGCAGACCACCGGCTATAACCTGCACATGACGTTCTCTGTCGGGACGGAAAATGAATACATTCCTGACGTGAGCGTGGTCATTCAGAAAGCCCCGGGGCAAACCGTGCTGACACTCAATAACGCCGGTCCGTTGGTTTACGTGAAGCTGCCTGCCGGTAAATACACGGTCATTGCGACGCGCAACGGCGAAACCCGGCAGGACGTTGCCGATGTTGGCAGTGGTGCAGCCCGTAACCTGGTTTTCCACTGGAATGATGCGAGTTGACGAGACGCTCTAGGCCCTGAGTCCTGCGACTCAGGGTTTATCGTTATTAACGCCCGCATACGCTTGGATGAGTGCAACGCGTAAGGGGTTGGTTTCTACGCTCAGCAGCTTGATGGCCAAGGCGCAGCAGACCACGATCAACATGGGTTTGATCAGCCGTGGTCCGACCCGGACGGCGGCCCGTGCACCCAATTGAGCGCCGATGAAGGCCGCCAAAGCCATGGCTATGGCTACCGGCCAGATAATCACACCTTTGGTGATAAAGACCGACAGAGAGCCGAGGTTGCAAGAGGCGTTGGCAAGCTTGGTAAAACTCATGGCCCGCATCATGCCCAAGCCGCAGAGCAGTACAAATCCGACAATAAAGAAAGAGCCCACGCCGGGGCCAAATATACCGTCGTAAAAGCCCAGGATAGGTGCCACGGTAAACGAAAACAGCAGTACACCAATTCTCTTGCGTCGATCTTCATTGGCCAGCTTCGGAGATAGCGCAAAATAGATCGCTACCAGAATCAGCATGATAGGCACGCAAACTTCCAGGTAGTGCTTATCAATAGAGCTGACCAGCAAGGCACCACTAGCGCCACCAATAAATCCGCAAATAACCAGGAAACGGCCTTCGCGCCACTCGATCAATCCTTTGCGAGCAAAGGTCACCGTTGCCGAAACAGTTGCCGAAGCGGCCTGGAACTTGTTCGTTGCAATTGCACTGATCGGATCTACACCTGCCAGAAACAATGCAGGCAAGGTGATCAAACCACCCCCACCGGCAATCGCATCAAAAAAACCGGCGCAAAAAGCGACGAGCGCTAACATGCCAATTACATCCAAGGACATTGCATACTCTCTTTATGGTTATTGGCCAGTCATCACATGACGGGTCGTTCAACGGCCTGATCACATAAGGAATCAGCCCTGCAGCACTAACGGGTCCTCTGAAACAACGATGGGGGTAGAAAATTTTGAAAGTCCGAAAATACGAACCAAGACCCGTCTGTTGTCTTTGATGACATCGCGACAGTGCAGAGCCCGGATGTTATTGATGACCATGGCCGATTCCTGGGTCAGCGTGCATTCGACCGGAGTTGCTTCATCCACACCTTGGCAAAGGGCGGTGTACGCCGTTTTCACAAAGGTCGAGACGTTGTCATTGACCGAAAAACGATACGAATTAAAGCGGGCTGCGAACCCTGTCTTGTCGTCAAACTCCAGAATCGAAACGTTGCGGCCATCTTCCCCTTTGCCGCTGACAAAGGAGTCACTACGAGTGAACTGGAAGTTACCCGTGGTCAGTGCGAGGCAGTTGGTGACGCCAATTTTTTCGAGTATGGGGGGTAGTGGAATGACTCGCGTAGGCTCCAGGCTCGGGTTCCACAAGGCGGAAAGTATGAGCGACGATGGAGAGGGCGAGTGCTCGTCTTTCGCGTTCACGGCGCACCAGTACGGTGCCTCCGTATGTGGGCCAAGCGCGAGGCCGGAATGGGAGCTCAGTTCTTTGATTTCCGGCTCGGCATTGATTTTGATGAGTCCGCCACCTTTGAAGTTGGCCACCAGTCGAACCAGTTTTCCTTCGTTGTCCATGTCATAGGCAAAGGCACTGTTATCCACCAGTTTCAACAGGATCTGATTACGGGCGGCCAGACAAAGTACGTCGTAACGATTTTCCAGGGATGCCAGGTTTGGCAGCTCATTTGGAGGGCTGACATCGGTGATTTTTTGCAGACCTTCAAAAATCAATACCGAAACAAGACCATCGGAATAGGCGCTCAGCAGTTCGCATTGGTTTTTCGAAAACGAGAACTTTAATTCGGTGGCTGCCAGAGACGCTTTGGACTTGGCTCCTGGTGCCTGCGGCCCGCCGATGGCGGCCAGTTCTTTGGCGAATTTGTGAAGCAGTGTTGACTGCTGAATATCAAAGCTGAAAGTTCTGATTTCTTGTTCAGTAAAAAACTCGGCGTTTTCGACGTCTGGTTTGATGGCGTCAGTCATTGTCTACATCTCTGTTGTGTATCTGCTTCCGGTTATGCGGCAGCTCCTCTTTCGATTTTGCTCAATTCCATGTTCAGCGTATGTCATCCGATTCCGTTAAGGCATACGGAGCGTTCCGACAGACCCGAGAGACTGCCAGGAATGACCGATCACAAATACCTGGCGCATCTTGGCCTCAACCCCGGCAAGCGTTACAGGCGCGTGCTGGCATGGCTAAAGGGCGAAAGGGAGCTGGGGGAGTTGATGCTTCGCGCGGCGCTTCGATGATATCTAGAGCGGTGCCTCATCAAATCCCGGACATTAAAAACCCAGAATCCTGCGATTCAGGGTTTTCTTTTCGCAAGGTCAATCCCCAGCCAGGGGAGGCCAGAACACTCTGGAAGAGAACCGGAAAGCGCCAGGGATTAAAGTATGAAATCCGCTGTCGTCACGTTGCTGATGCCAACTATCTGGATGGCGAACTCGGCGGCGCTGTCGGCATCGGTGTTGCCATAAAGCACGCCCGCTGAAGCTTTCAACTGACCGGCCGCACTGAAGGCTGCGGTACTGCCGATGACCGAGTGAAAGGCTTCATTGGTGGCTGTCGCCGTGTCGGCATCCAGCGTCGACAGATCAATCTTGTCGGCGCCCCGGGTGAAGTCGCCGATGATGTCCCAGGTGGCACTGGTCAGCCCCGTTTCAGCGAGGGCATTGAAATCGAAGATGTCGTTGCCGACGCCGCCGGTGAGAACATCCTTGCCCATACCGCCGATCAGGATGTCGTTCCCGCTTCCACCGAGCAATGTGTCATTACCAGCGCCGCCGTTGAGCAAGTTGGCGGCGGTGTTGCCCGTGAGTTTGTCGTTGTAGTTGGAGCCGGTGAGGTTTTCGATGGCGATCAGGGTGTCGGCGCCTGAGCCGCCGGTGGCCTGGGCTGTGGTCGCGGCGAGGCTGGCGGTGACGGCGCTGCCGGCATAGAGGTAGGAGGTCGTGTCGACGCCAGTGCTGCCATTGAGCACGTTGTTGCCGGCCCCGGCATAGAGCGTGTTGTTGAGGCTGTTACCTGTCAGGGCGGCGATCCCGGTGGCGAGGACCCGACCGTATTCGACATTGGCGCCGAGGGTGCAGGCGCTGAGAAAACTGTAGACCGTGTCGCTGCCACCGGTGCTGGTCGTGGCATTGGTTTCGGTAACGACGTCGCCCGTGTTGTCGACGTAGTAGAGGTCGGAACCATCGCCACCCGTCATCCTGTCGGCGCCTGTGGCGCCATTCAAAGTGTCGTTGCCGGTACCACCGCTCAGCAGGTTGGCTGCGGCGTTGCCCGTGAGCTTGTCGTTGTAGTTGGAGCCGGTGAGGTTTTCGATGGCGATCAGGGTATCGACACCTGATCCGCCGGTGGCTTGCGCGGTGGTCAGCCCGAGGTTGGCCGTCACTGCCGCGGTGGCGTAGGCATAGGACACTGTGTCGACGCCGGTGCTGCCATTGAGGACGTTGTTGCCGGTCGCGGCATAGAGGGTGTTATTGAGGCTGTTGCCCGTCAGGGCGGCGACCCCGGTGGCGAGGATGCTACCGTTCTCGACATTGGCGCCAAGCGTGTAGGCGCTGAGGTAGCTGTAGACCGTGTCGCTGCCGCCGGTGCTGGCCGTCGTGTTGGTTTCAATCACGACATCGCCCGCGTTGTCGACGTGGTAGGCATCCGAACCATCACCGCCGGTCATCCGGTCGAGGCCTGTGCCACCATTGAACACGTCATTGCCCGCACCGCCGGCGAGCGTATCGTTACCGGCACCACCGGTCAGCAGGTTGGCGGCGGCGTTACCGGTGAGCGTGTCGTTGTAGTTGGAACCCGTGAGGTTTTCGATGGCGATCAGGGTGTCGGCGCCTGAGCCGATGGTGGCCTGGGCGGTGGTCACGGCCAGGCTGACGGTGACGGCGCTGGTGGCATAGAGGTAGGAGGCCGAGTCGATACCGGTACTGCCATTGAGGACGTTGTTGCCGACCCCGGAATAGAGGGTGTTATTGAGACTGTTGCCCGTCAGGGTGGCAACCCCGGTGTTGAGGATGCGACCTTTCTCGATATTGGCGCCGAGGGTGTAGGCGCTGAGAAAGCTATAAACCGTGTCGCTGCCGCCGGTGCTGGCCGTGGCATTGGTTTCAATCACGACATCGCCGATGTTGTCGACGTAGTAGAGGTCGGAACCATCGCCGCCCGTCATCCTGTCGAGGCCTGCGCCACCATTCAAAACGTCATTGCCCGTGCCGCCCTTGAGCGTATCGTTGCCGGCACCTCCGGACAAAACATCATTTCCGGCGAAGCCCGAGAGGAGATCATTGCCGGCCATTCCTGAAAAGTTATCCGCACCTCCCTGACCAATCAGCACGTCGTTACCTGCGCCGCCGGTCAGGGTGTCCCCGCTTGAGGCGCCGAGAACGGCTATGCGATGCCCGATTGGTGCAGTGAAGGATGCAGCGGTGTCTTTGCTTTGGACGACGAAGGTCAGGTCGCTGTGCTCGAGAATAATGCGTGCTTTCCCGATGGCTTCGCCGACGCTACCGACCTTGTCACCCAGGTTTGTGATCAGAGTGGTTTGCAGGTCTTTCAATAAGGTAGAGGTTCTGTTGGTGACCTGGTTGTCATCCCAGCTGCCGTTCCCGCCAACGGCATCCATGCCTTGGTTCAGATTGACAAGTGTGTCCGTGACCCAACTTTTCATCAGGTCCTTTAGCGAAGTGGAATTCTGGACTTGCGTGTGGAGCTGGCTCAGGGCGTTAAAGACGCCTGTAGGGATATTGGGTTTGATGATCTTATCGACAATGATATTGGCCATTTCGCTGGTGGCGCCGTCCAGCAGCGCTGATAGACCGACACCGGTATAAAATTTTATATCCTCGATGGGGATGTTCGCCAAGTCACCGGGTAGAAAGTCTGTAACTTTCCACTCTTTGGTTACGCTGTCGAAACTGTATGCAGGGGACTCGAAATTAACGTCGGAGTCCAGGCTGCCGAGTGGTTGTTGCCACTGAAGATCGTCAGGCACATGAAATTGCGGGTTACTGGCGTTGGTTATCGAATTGGTCTGGATCAATTGCACCAGCGCGTCATAAACGCTGATGGCCGGACTGAACTGGCTTAACAGGGCAATACCTTCGTCAACCGCTTCAGCGGGGATGGTGCCCATGGCAAGGATGCTGGCGAGCTCCGCAGGGTCCAGATTGGCCAGAAGGTCGCCGATGGTCAGGCTGCTCAAGGCGTCTTTGAACTGCGCCAGTGCCTCCAGCGCACCGTGGGGACTGGTGTATTCGACCAGAACACCAAGCAAGGCGTCGTTCTGGCTGGCTGTGCCCACATAGCTCGCACTGCTTCCGAGGCCGAATGACTCGTACAGCTGAGCCCGGGTATCGATGGGCGGAAGGGTCAGACCGATACCGGTATAGAACTCGTACAGGGTAGTGGGCGTTGCCATGGGTCAAAGCTCCGTGTGAGGGTTGCCTGGACTTGTTCTTTGAACCTCTTCACCAGGTGGTCAAGTCGAGGGGCATGCCTCTGCGATGCCCCCTCCTTTGGTCAGACGATGAAGTCCGAGGTCGTCAGAGTGCTGATACCGGTGATCTGGATGGCGAACTCAGCGGCGCTGTCCGCATCGGTGTTGCCGTAGAGCACGCCCCCTGCAAATTTCAATTGCCCGGCCGCACTGAAGGCAGCGGTACTGCCGATGACCGTATGAAAGGCTTCATTGGTGGCTGTCGCCGTGTTGGCATCGAGCGTCAACAGATCAATCTTGTCGGCGCCCCGGGTGAAGTCGCTGATGATGTCCCAGGTGGCGCTGGTCAGCCCCGTTTCAGTGAGGGCATTGAAATCGAAGATGTCGTTGCCGGCGCCGCCGGTGAGGACATCCTTGCCCATCCCGCCGATCAGGATGTCGCTCCCGCCCCCACCGTTGAGCGTGTTGGCGGCGGCGTTGCCCGTGAGCCTGTCGTTGTAGTTGGAGCCGGTGAGGTTTTCGATGGCGACCAGGGTGTCGGCGCCTGAGCCACCGGTGGCCTGGGCCGTGGTCACGGCCAGGCTGGCGTTGACGGCGCTGTCGGCATAGACGTAGGAGGCCGTGTCGACGCCGGTGCTGCCGTTGAGCACGTTGTTGCCGGCCCCGGCATAGAGGGTGTTGTTGAGACTGTTGCCCGTCAGGCTGGCGACTCCGGTGGCGAGGAGGCGACCACTCTCGACATTGGCGCCGAGGGTGTAGGCGCTGAGCGAGCTGAAGACCGTGTCACTGCCGCCAATGCTGGCCGTCGCATTGGTTTCAATGACGACGTCACCGGTGTTGTCGACGTAGTAGATGTCAGCCCCATCACCGCCCGTCATCCGGTCGAGGCCTGCGCCGCCATCCAAAACGTCATTGCCGGCCCCACCGTCGAGCGTATCGTTGCCGACGCCACCGTTGAGCGTGTTGGCGGCGGCGTTGCCCGTGAGCTTGTCGTTGTAGTTCGAGCCGGTGAGGTTCTCGAAATTCAACAGGGTGTCTGTGCCAGAACCACCGGTGGCTTGCGCGGTGGTCAGCCCCAGGTTGACCGTGACTGCAGCAGTGGCAAAGGCATAGGACAAGGTATCGGTCCCGATGCCGCCATCGAGGGCGTTGTTGCCGGCCCCGGCATAGAGGGTGTTGTTGAGGCTGTTGCCCGTCAGGGCGGCGACCCCGGTGGCGAGAATGCTACCGTTCTCGACATTGGCGCCGAGGGTGTAGGCACTGAGGTAGCTGTAGACCGTGTCGCTGCCGCCGGTGCTGGCCGTCGCATTGGTTTCAATCACGACATCGCCCGTGTTGTCGACGTGGTAGGCGTCAGAGCCATCGCCGCCCGTCATCCGGTCAAGGCCTGTGCCACCATCGAAAACGTCATTGCCCGCACCACCGACTAACGTATCGTTACCGGCGCCACCGCTCAGCAGGTTGGCGGCGGCGTTACCCGTGAGCGTGTCGTTGTAATTGGAACCCGTGAGGTTTTCGATGGCGATCAAGGTGTCGGCGCCTGAGCCGCCGGTAGCCTGGGCGGTGGTTACGGCCAGGCTGACAGCGACGGCGCTGGTGGCATAGAGGTAGGAGGCACTGTCGATGCCGGTGCTGCCATCGAGGACGTTGTTGCCGACCCCGGCGTAGAGGGTGTTGTTGAGGCTGTTGCCCGTAAGGTTGGCGGCCCCGGTGGAGAGGAGGCGACCCTTCTCGACATTGGTGCCGAGGGTGTAGGCGCTGAGAAAACTGTAGACCGTGTCGCTGCCGCCGGTGCTGACCGTGGCATTGGTTTCGGTAACGACATCGCCAATATTGTCTACGTAGTAGGTGTCGTCGCCGAGCCCGCCGACCAGGGTGTCCGCACCCGCCCCGCCGTTAAGGAAATTGGCCGCATTATCGCCGGTCAGAACATCGCCGAACCTGCTGCCGACGATGTTCTCGATACTGAACAGATGGTCGGCAAAGTCGGAGATGGCTTCTGTCACGGAGAAAATGAAATCCCCGCTGCTAGTGACCAGAACGTTTGCCTGGCTGTCGAGCACAGCAATGGCACCTGTTGCATACCCAAGGCCACTGGTCAGGTTCACAACCACACCGGATTGGGCGTTGGCATAACTGACGCTATCGCGGCCAGTGCCGCCGTCGAGGGTTTCGCCTTGGTAGTACCAGGCATCGAAGCCGCCAATCGGATTGCCAAACTCATCGAACGTATGCCCGGCACTCGACCAGGTCATCGCCGCCGAATACCCCCCTTCGGCCATCAAGGTATCGTCGCCGCCTTCTCCCAGGACAAGATCGAAGCCGACATTGCCGTCCAGAGTATTGGCTTGCGCGTTACCCGTCAGAGTGTCGTTGAACTGACTTCCGATCACCGACTCGATGCTTTCCAGAGTGTCCACGCTGGAACCGCCTGTGACTTGTGGTCCGCTGATGCCCAGATCGATGGTGACAGCGCCCCCATAGTGGTATGAAGCGGTATCGACGCCCGCGCCACCGTCGAGAATATTTACGCCGCTACCTGCGTAAAGCACGTTATTGAGAGCGTTGCCGGCCAGATTGGAGCTCCCGGTCGAGAGAATGCGGCCATTCTCGATATTCGCGCCGAGCGTGTAGTTGGCGAGGGAACTGACGACCAGGTCGACGCCTCCCGTACTGGTTTCGCTGACCACATCGCCGAGATTGTCGACGTAATAGGTGTCCGCCCCATCGCCGCCCTGCATCAAGTCGGCACCCGTACCTCCATCCAGAATATCGTCGCCACCGTAGCCCGCCAGGGTATTGGCGCCGCTGTTACCGGTGAGTAGATTATTCAGGTTGTTACCAAAGCCACTGATATTTTCGCTGCCTGTCAATTCCAGGTTTTCCAGGGTGCTGCCCAGGGTATAGCTATCCAGGCTGGACTTGACCAGATCGGTACCGCCACTGTCCTGCACTATTTGATCTACGTAGTAGTTGTAGAAAAAGCTTTCACCGATGCTCTGTTCGGAGGCTACTCCCCCCACGGATTCAAAGGAAAACCACTGGGTGACAAAGCTGCCGTTAGCGGTGTAGTAGCTGCCTTGGCCCCAATACAGTGCGGATGACTCGGAAAAGTAGATAGCGTCGATTTGCAGCTGATCGGTTCCAGGCCAGTGGTTGAACATGGCGTAGGTTGGGCTCGTGAAGCCGGAAATCCCGGAGACAGTGGTAAAGTCAGACTTCAGCTCGGGGATCTTGTCGAGAATGTAAGTGTCATTCCCGCTGCCGCCGTCCAGCGTGTCCAGGCCTGCACCGCCGTTGAGAATGTCATCTCCCGCCAGGCCAGTAATGCTGTCGGGCTCACCTGTCCCCAATAGATCATCGTTGCTTGTTGTGCCTGTTATCACGGCCATGTCTGATTTCCTTGATTCAGTGCGGCGAGTGGAAGCCACGCAGCCGCGTCAATTTGTTGTCAACGATGACTGGCGGGGTGAAAACGCCGGGCATCCTATTAGCAACCTTCAACTTCTTGGCCGCACAGGTAATGGCATTCATTGTAAGTAGCCATTTGCCATTGCGCTTGCCCAGTCGTCGCCTCGCACGGGAGGTGTGCCGGGTTTCAGAGAGGGAGGCAGAAATGGGCCAGATAGCTTTGGTCGGACCCTGCAGCCGCGAGAAAAACAAAAGGCTGCCAGAGGCAGCCTTTTGTCATGTCAGTACGATCACCCTCTATCAGGCAATCAAGTCGGCAGTTTGCAAGTTGCTCACACCCAGCAACTGAATTTCGAACTCCGCGGCGGTGTCGGCGTCGGTGCTGCCATAAAGAATGCCGCCGGCGAACCGTACTTGCCCCGTGGCATTGCTGCTGAACGCGCTGGAACCGATGAAACTGAACGCATCGTTGGCCGCCGTCGCCAGGTTGGCGTCCAGGGTCGACAGGTCGATCTTGTCGCCTTCGCTGGTCTTGAAGTCGCCAATGACATCGCGCAGGGTGGCGCCCAGGCCCATTTCACTCAAGACATTGAAGTCGAACTTGTCGGCCCCGGTGCCACCATAAAGCTTGTCCAGGCCCGCTCCGCCGATCAACAGGTCGTTGCCGGCTCCACCGGTGAGCGTGTCGTTGCCGGCACCGCCAGTGAGGGTGTTGGCAAGCGCGTTACCGGTCAGCTTGTCGTGAAAGTTGCTGCCCGTGAGGTTTTCGAAGTTCAACAGGGTGTCTGAACCGGAACCGCCGGTGGCTTGCGCAGTGGTCAGCCCCAGGTTGGCCGTGACCGCCGCCGTGGCGTAGGCATAGGACAGGGTATCGATGCCGGCGCCACCATTGAGGACGTTGTTGCCGGCTCCGGCGTCGATGACGTTGTTGAGGCTGTTACCGGTACCGTTGGCAACGCCGGTCGACAGCAGGCGCAGGTTCTCGACGTTGTCACCCAGGGTGTAGGCGCCGAGGAAGCTATAGACGCTATCGGTGCCGCCGGTGCTGACCGTGGCATTGGTTTCACTGACGATATCGCCGGCGTTGTCGACGTAGTAGAGGTCGGCGCCATCGCCGCCGATCAGGCGGTCGGCACCGGCGGCGCCGTTGAGTTGGTCGCTGCCCAGGCCGCCGCTGAGTGTGTTGGCAAGCGCGTTACCGGTCAGCTTGTCGTGATAGTTGCTGCCCGTGAGGTTTTCGAAGTTCAACAGGGTGTCTGAACCGGAACCGCCGGTGGCTTGCGCAGTGGTCAGCCCCAGGTTGGCCGTGACCGCCGCCGTGGCGTAGGCATAGGACAGGGTATCGATGCCGGCGCCACCATTGAGGACGTTGTTGCCGGCTCCGGCGTCGATGACGTTGTTGAGGCTGTTACCGGTACCGTTGGCAACGCCGGTCGACAGCAGGCGCAGGTTCTCGACATTGTCAGTCAGGGTGTAGGCACTGATGAGGCTATAAACGGTATCGATGCCACCGGTGCTGGCGACAGCATTGGTTTCACTGACGATATCGCCGGCGTTGTCGACGTAGTAGAGGTCGGCGCCATCGCCGCCGATCATGCGGTCGGCACCGGCGGCGCCGTTGAGTTGGTCGCTGCCCAGGCCGCCGCTGAGTGTGTTGGCAAGCGCGTTACCGGTCAGCTTGTCGTGATAGTTGCTGCCCGTGAGGTTTTCGAAGTTCAACAGGGTGTCTGAACCGGAACCACCGGTGGCTTGCGCAGTGGTCAGCGCCAGGTTGGCCGTGACCGCCGCCGTGGCATAGGCATAGGACGCGGTATCGATACCGGCGCCACCATCGAGGATGTTGTTGCCGGCCCCGGCGTCAATGACGTTGTTGAGGCTATTACCGGTGCCGTTGGCAGCGCCGGTCGACAGCAGGCGCAGGTTCTCGACATTGTTACCCAGGGTGTAGGCACCGAGGTAGCTATAAACGGAATCAGTACCACCGGTGCTGGCGACAGCATTGGTCTCGCTGACGATGTCGCCGATATTGTCGACGTAGTAGACGTCAGAACCATCGCCGCCAGTCATCAGGTCGGCGCCACTGCCGCCATCGAGGGTGTCGTTGCCGCCACCGCCATTGAGGGTGTCGTTGTCTGCGCCGCCGTAAAGGATATTGGCCAAGGCATTGCCGGTTAGTGTGTCGGAATCATCGGTACCGATGACGCCCTCGATAGACACGAAAGTATCGTAGCCTTGGGACGTATATTGCGAGCCGGTGTTGGACAGGTCGACGCTGACGCCATAGTTGGAATAGGCATACGAAACAAAGTCGGTGCCCGCCGCGCCATTGAATACATTGTTAAATGAGTTGCCGACAAAGGTGTTGTTCAGTGCGTTACCTGTGCCGTTGATACTGCTGTTGCCAGTCAGAATCAGGTTCTCCAGGTTGTCACCGAGCGTATAGCTGATTTCTGACTGAACAACGTCGATACCCTGGTTGGCCAGTTCAACAAGCGTATCGAGCGCATCCACGATATAGGTGTCGTCTCCCAGGCCGCCCAAGAGCCTGTCGCTACCCGCTGCGCCGTAGAGTACGTCATTTCCGGCATAACCATTGATGACGTCATTGCCCGCTGAGCCATAGAGCGAGTCATTCCCGGCAGTGCCTTGCATGTTGTCATTGCCGGATGTGCCGCTGACGATACTGAATTTGTAATAACCGGCTACCCCTGTGTTTCCTGGAGTGGTTTCCAGTCCGAGAATGGCGGATTCATTTCCCGATTGCGGCAGTTCATACCAGGAGGAGCCGTCACCCGTCGAGTAACCGGCACGGGCAACGGTTCCTCCCAGGCCATCGGTGCCGCCACTGGCGCTACCGGTGGTCCAGTTGACGGTTTCATATCTGAAGATGACATCGAAGTTGCCGTTGCCCTTTCCAACAAGCTGGAGTTGGAAGGCATTGAGCTTATCTACCTTGCTGTTGTAGTAACCGACGTCATCCCAGGTAACGGTCAGCGTGCCATTGCCTGCGGAATTGAAGTCGTAATAGACCAGGTTGCTGCCCGTCGATGTGCCGCCCGGCGTGGCACTGACCGTTCCACCACGGGTATCGACGTCGGCAAAAAAGGGAGCAATCATCGGCCTGCTGGAGTCTTGCATGCCGTAGGGGGTATAGGTGGAAAGACCGCCGCCAAATGTGATGTTTCCGTTGTTGTTGACGGAAATATCGGTGTAGTTGGTACCGAAGAAATTGAGTCCGGCAGCCCCGAAAACAGTGCTGATATCAATGTAGGAGGTGTAGCTGTCATCGTTTCGAGTCAGTTGGTTCTCTCCGAAACCCGCTGCACCACCAAGACCGTTTATCAAGCTAGCCATATCAACACCCCTGTCGTTTATTCAAAACTTTCTTGTCGGTTTTTTTCGGGACAACCATGAAACATCAGATATGCAACGTCCGGCCGATCAGGCAATCAGGTCGGTAACTTTCAGTGTGTTCACCCCCAGCAACTGGATTTCGAACTCGGCGGCGGTGTCGGCGTCGGTGCTGCCGTAGAGAATGCCGCCGGCGAACCGTACCTGCCCTGCGGCATTGCTGCTGAACGCGCTGGAACCGATGAAGCTGAACGCCTCGTTGGCTGCCGTCGTCAGGTTGGCGTCCAGAGTCGACAGGTCGATCTTGTCGCCTTCGCTGGTCTTGAAGTCGCCAATGACATCGCGCAGGGCGGCACCCAGGCCCATTTCACTCAGGGCATTGAAGTCGAACTTGTCGGCTCCGGTGCCACCATAAAGCTTGTCCAGGCCCGTGCCGCCGATCAGCAGGTCGTTGCCGGCTCCACCGGTGAGGGTGTTGGCAAGCGCATTGCCGGTGAGCTTGTCGTGATAGGCGCTGCCCGTGAGGTTTTCGAAGTTCAACAGGGTGTCTGAACCGGAACCACCGGTGGCTTGCGCAGTGGTCAGCCCCAGGTTGGCCGTGACCGCCGCCGTAGCGTAGGCATAGGACGCGGTATCGATGCCGGCGCCACCATTGAGGACGTTGTTGCCGGCTCCGGCATCGATGACGTTGTTGAGGCTGTTACCGGTGCCGTTGGCGGCACCGGTCGACAGCAGGCGCAGGTTCTCGACGTTGTCACCCAGGGTGTAGGCGCCGAGGAAGCTATAGACGCTATCGGTGCCGCCGGTGCTGGCCGTGGCATTGGTTTCGCTGACGATATCGCCGGCATTGTCGACATAGTAGAGGTCGGAACCGTCACCGCCGATCAGGCGGTCGGCACCGGCTGCGCCATTGAGCGAGTCATTGCCTGCTCCGCCGTTCAGATGGTCGTTGGCACGGCCACCTGTAAGCGTGTCATTGCCCGCGCCGCCGTCGATGATCACGCTGCCGGCGCTGGTCCAGGTCAGGGTGTTGGCCAAGGCATCGCCTGTCAGACTGGAAACCTTGTTGCCGTTCGCGTCAAAGCGCTGGGTATAAACGTCAACTTGCCCATTCACCACGGAGGACTCCCAGGCAACCACATAGCCGCCATCGGCCAATGTCGTCACCTGGGAGAACATTTGATTGCCGGTGGTCGTGGTATTGATGCGGGTTTCGGTACCCACCTTGACGCCACTGGCATTGAAGAGTTGGCAGAAGATGCCACTTGCATCACCGATACCTTGGCCTGCCCAGGTCAGCAGATAACCGCCATTCATCATGGCGGTGACGTTAGGTTCTTCCTGATTGCCTGTAGTGGTGGTGTTCA
The DNA here is from genome assembly GCF_019219205.1 of Pseudomonas sp. PDM27. Lineage (NCBI taxonomy): Bacteria > Pseudomonadati > Pseudomonadota > Gammaproteobacteria > Pseudomonadales > Pseudomonadaceae > Pseudomonas > Pseudomonas sp. PDM27. The sequence goes on from NZ_JAHUWF010000012.1 coordinate 198,051, forward strand.
CCCGGGTTTCTGCGCCCACTTTTACGCCAGCGGCATTGAAAAGCTGCGCGTAGATGTCGGCAGGGGCATCGGTCTCGTCGTCGCCATCACCATCGTCGGGAGCCGATTGCCAGGTGACGACGTAGTTACCGCTACTCAGAACCTTCACAACAGGGTCCGTCTGATCGTCGGCAACCCTGGTATTGATGCGAATTTCTCCGCCGGATTTACTGCCGTCGGCCTTGAACCGCTGACCGAAGATGCCGGCTGTATCGCCTATTCCGTTACCCTCCCAAACCACCATCATGCCGCCATCGGCAAGGCCGGTGACGGTGGGGCCATCCTGGTCGTTCAGAGTGGTGGTAGAGACGCGCGTTTCCACACCGACCTTCGCCCCGTTGGCGTTATAGCGCTGCAGATAACCGCCCCAGCCACTGCCGTCCTGACCGTACGAAGCCCAAGACACCACAAAACCGCCGTCTTTGAGCGCGGTGATCTCCGCGCTGTCCTGCATGCCGTTTCTGGTTGTGTTGACGATGAACTCACTTCCAACCTTGACGCCATTGGCGTTGTAGACCTGGGCGGCGATGTCCGACATATCGTCGAAGCTATCCGATTGCCAGGCGACCACGTAGCCGCCGTTGGCCAATGCGGTAATGGTGGGATCTTCCGCTTCCCTGTTGGTAACGGTGTTGACGAGGGCTGGCCCGCCAACCTTCACGCCACTGGCGTTGTAGCGCTGGGTATAGATGTAATCGGTAAAGTCTGTTCCCTGATCGCTCCACGCCACGATGTAACCACCATCTTTCAGGGCTGTGAGGGAGGGCTCGGAGTTTTTGCCAGTCGTAGGGTTGACGCGGATTTCGCCCAGGGTTGGCATTGCAAATTCCTTTTACGCAACGAGAAAGCGGAAGTGAGTGGCAGTCTACAGGGCAAAACGATGGCGTCAAACTGCCATCAGTCAGGTGTCTCGGCCCTCCCGCGAGTTAAAGTATGAAGTCCGTTGTCGTTACGCTGCTGATACCGACTACCTGAATGGCGAACTCGGCGGCGCTGTCCGCATCGGTGTTGCCGTAGAGCACGCCCCCTGCAACTTTCAACTGGCCGGCCGCACTGAAGGCTGCGGTACTGCCGATGATCGAATTGAAGGCTTCATTGGTTACCGTCGCCGTGTTGGCGTCCAGCGTCGACAGGTCAATCTTGTCGGCTCCTCGAGTGAAGTCGCTGATGATGTCCCAGGTGGAACTGGTCAGCCCTGTTTCAGCGACGACATTGAAGTCGAAGATGTCGTTGCCGGCGGCGCCGGTGAGAACATCCTTGCCCATCCCGCCGATCAGAATGTCGTTCCCGCTTCCACCGTTCAGCAGGTTGGCGGCGGCGTTGCCCGTGAGCCTGTCGTTGTAGTTGGAACCGGTGAGGTTTTCGATGGCTAGCAGGATATCGGAGCCTGATCCACCGGTGGCCTGGGCCGTGGTCACGGCCAGGCTGGCGCTGACGGCGCTGGCGGCATAGAGGTAGGAGGCGGTGTCGACGCCGGTGCTGCCATCGAGCAGGTTGCTGCCGGCCCCGGAATAGAGCGTGTTGTCGAGACTGTTGCCCGTAAGGGTGGCGGCCCCGGTCGTGAGGAGGCGCCCGTTCTCGACATTGGCGCCCAGGGTGTAGACGCTGATAAAGCTGTAGACCGTGTCGCTGCCGCCGATGCTGGCCGTGGCATTGGTTTCCGTCACGACGTCGAGAATGTTGTCGACGTAATAGGCGTCAGAACCATCACCGCCCGTCATCCTGTCGAGGCCTGCGCCGCCATTCAAAACGTCATTGCCGGCGCCACCCATGAGCAGGTTGGCTGCGCCGTTACCCGTGAGCGTGTCGTTGTAGTTGGAGCCCGTGAGGTTTTCGATGGCGATCAGGGTGTCCGAGCCTGATCCAGCGGTGGCCTGGGCCGTGGCCACAGCCAGGCTGACGGTGACGGCGCTGCCGGCATAGACGTAAGAGGCCGTGTCGACGCCGGTGCTGCCATTGAGGGTGTTGGTACCGGCCGCGGCAAAGAGTGTGTTGTCGAGGCTATTGCCCGTGAGGGCGGCAACCCCGGTGGCGAGGAGGCGACCGTTCTCGACATTGGCGCCGAGGGTGTAGGCGTCGAGATAGCTGTAGACCGTGTCGCTGCCGCCGGTGCTGGCCGTCGCATTGGTTTCAATCACGACGTCGCCGGCGCTGCTGACGTAGTAGGTGTCAGAACCCTCACCGCCCGTCATCGTGTCGAGGCCTGCGCCGCCATTCAAAACGTCATTGCCGGCGCCACCATTGAGCAGGTTGGCGGCGGCGTTGCCCGTGAGCGTGTCGTTGTAGTTGGAGCCGGTGAGGTTTTCGATGGCGATCAGGGTGTCGACACCCGATCCGCCAGTGGCCTGGGCCGTGGTCACGGCCAGGCTGACGGTGACTGCGCTGCCAGCATAGGCGTAAGAGGCCGTGTCGACGCCGGTGCTGCCATTGAGGGCGTTGCTACCGGCCGCGGCAAACAGGGTGTTGTCGAGGCTATTGCCCGTGAGGGCGGCAGCCCCGGTGGCGAGGAGGCGCCCGTTCTCGACATTGGCGCCGAGGGTGTAGGTGTCGAGATAGCTGTAGACCGTGTCGCCGCCGCCGGTGCTGGCCGTCGCATTGGTTTCAATCACGACGTCGTCGGCGCTGCTGACGTAGTAGGTGTCAGAACCTTCACCGCCCGTCATTCTGTCGAGGCCTGCGCCGCCATTCAAAACGTCATTGCCAGCGCCACCGTTCAGCAGATTGGCTGCGGCGCTACCCGTGAGCGTGTCGTTGTAATTTGAGCCCGTGAGGTTTTCGATGGCGATCAGGGTGTCTGAACCTGATCCGCCGGTTGCCTGGGCCGTAGTCACGGCCAGGCTGACGGTAACTGCACTGCCGGCGTAGACGTAGGAGACCGCGTCGACGCCGCTCATGCCATTGAGGACATTGTTGCCGGCCCCGGCAAAGAGGGTGTTATCGAGGCTGTTGCCTGTGAGGGCGGCAGCCCCGGTGGCGGTGAGACGACCGTTCTCGACATTGGCGCCGAGGGCGTAGGCGTTGAGAGCGCTATGGACCGTATCGCTACCACCGCTGCTGAGCGTCGCATCGGTTTCGGTAACGACGTCGCCGATGTTGTCGACATAGTAGGTGTCGTTGCCGAGTCCGCCGATCAAAGTGTCGGCACCCGACTTGCCGCTGAGGATATTGGCCCCATTATCGCCGGTCAGAACATCATTGAAACTACTGCCGATGATGTTTTCGATACTCCACAACTGGTCGGCAAAGTCTGAGATGGCTTGCTCCACGTCGTTGATGAAATTCCCGATGCCGGTCTCCGGAGCAGGCCTGCTGTTAAGCAGGGCGATGGCGCCCGTTGCATACCCAAAGCCGCTGGTCAGGTTCACCACCACGCTCGATTGGGCATTGGCATAACTGACGAAATCGTTGCCGGTGCCACCGTCGAGGGTTTCGCCGTGGTAGAACCAGAATTCAAAGCCGCCAATCTGATTGCCAAATTCGTCGTATGTCGTCTCGTAATCAATCGACTCCAGCGTCGCCGAATATCCCCCTTCAGCCATCAGGGTATCGTTGCCGCCTTCTCCCTTGACAAGATCACGGCCGACACTGCCATCCAGGGTATTGTCTTGCGAGTTACCGATCAGGGTGTCGTTGAACCGGCTTCCGATCACCGCCTCGATGCTTCCCAGGGCGTCCGTGCCGGAGCCGCCCGTGACTTGCGATACGGAGCCCAGATTGATGGTGACAGCAGCGTCCGCGTACTCATATGAAACGGTATCGAAGCCTGTATTACCGAAGAGGCTATTATTGCCGCTACCTGCGTAGAGCACGTTGTCGAGAGCGTTGCCGCCCAGGTTGGAGGTCCCGGTCGAGAGTATGCGGCCACTCTCGATATTGGCACCGAGCACGTAATTGGCGAGGGAGTTGGCGACCAGGTCAACGCCGCCGGTGCTGGTTTCGGTGACCACATCGCCGAGATTGTCGACGTAATAGGTGTCGGCCCCATCGCCGCCTTGCATCAAGTCGGCACCCGCGCCTCCGTCCAGGATATCGTCGCCACCGTAGCCCATCAGGGTGTTCTTGCCGCTGTTGCCGGTCAGCCGGTTGTTCAGGTCGTTACCGTCACCATTGATATTTTCGCTGCCTGTCAGCTCCAGGTTTTCCAGGGTGCTGCCCAGGGTGTAGCTGGCCAGGCTGGACTTGACCAGATCGGTACCACCACTGTCCGGCACTATTTGGTCTTGGTCTACGTGGTAGTTGTAGAAGAAGCTGTCGCCGACGCTCTGTAGGGAGGAAACCCCTCCTTCAGACTCAAAGGAAAACCAGCCAGTGACAAGTCCACTGCCACGGGAGTAGTAGATGCCTTGGCCCCAATACAGTCCGGATGATTCGGAAAAGAACAGAGCATCGATTTGCTGTTGACCGCCCCATCCACCATGCATGGGGTCCATGAGGCCGGTAATCAAAAGCCCGGATACATTGGTGAAGCCAGACTTCAGTACGGGGATCTTGTCGAGAATGTAGGTGTCATCCCCGCCGCCGCCGTCCAGCGTGTCCAGACCTACACCGCCGTCGAGAATGTCATCCCCCGCCAGCCCGGTAATACTGTCGGCCTCACTTGTCCCCAATAGATCATCGTTGCTCGTAGTGCCTGTTATCACGGCCATGTGTGATTTCCTTTTTCCGGGCAGCAAGTGGAAACCCACGCGGCCGTGTTGTTATTTGCCACCAGTAACAGGCGAAGTGAAGCCGCCGGGCATTTCAGCGAAATTCGTCGAGGCCACGTAGGTCAGGATGACGAACTCGACTGTGCTGTACGCAAGCGTGTCGCTGTAGAGCGCCCCGCTGCAACCTTCAAATGCCCGGCCGCACAGATTGTGGCACTCATTGTATATAGCCATTTGCCACTGCGCTTACCCGGTCGTCGTCTCAATGGGGATGTCTGACGGTAATTCATTTGCGCTTCAGGCCGGTTGATTTGCGAAAGTTCGTCGACGGTCTGGCTGCACGGGGCGAATCGGACATCAAGATAGGGGAGGGGGCGAGTCAGTAACGTTTAAGGGGGGGCGAGCGCTTAGGCGGGATCCTGGGGAGGCAGGCTGGTCTGGCAACCATCAAATCGCAGGCAATAAAAAACCCCAAGGAATCATCTTCGCTTGGGGTTTTTCGGTATTTTGGTGCCCAGAGACGGAATCGAACCGCCGACACGGGGATTTTCAATCCCCTGCTCTACCGACTGAGCTATCTGGGCAACGGGGCGCATTAAACGGGTTTTTCAGGGGGTCGTCAAGCAAGTTTTCAAAAAAATTTTAATTATTACCGTCGCTTACGTTCCGACCCCCGAAAAATCGGGGTTATTCCGACGGCGGTACGTAGCCTTCGGCCTTGGCGTAATCCTCGCCGGAGAAGTACTTGTCCATTTCGCCCTGAAGATATTTGCGATCTTCGGCGTTCATCATGTTCAGGCGTTTTTCATTGATCAGCAGGGTCTGGTGTTTTTGCCAGTCGGCCCAGGCCTTCGCCGAGACGTGGTCAAAAATGTCCTGGCCTTTGGCGCCCGGGAAGGGAGCGCGCTCCAGGCCTGGCAATTCTTCTTTGTACTTGCGGCACATGATGGTGCGGGTCATGACGACTCTCCTGCGTTCAATACGGCGGCCGCGCGTTCGAGCAAGGTTTTGACCGGGGCGGCAAGGCCCAGGCGCGGCGGGGTGGCGAGGTTATACCAGAGCCAGTCGGCCTCGGCCACGTGATGGCCGGTCTCCTGGACCTGAACCAGCCAGGGTTCGATGGATAACTGAAAATGGCTGAAGGTGTGCACCAGGCTCGGCAATGCCTGTTGGTTGCCCAGTTCCAGCGAGTGCTGCGCGGCCAGGTGTGACAGGTCGTCGAGGTCGTCGAGTTCCGGCAGGCTCCACAAGCCGCCCCAGAGGCCCGTAGAGGGGCGACGGTAAAGCAGGATGGCGCCTTCGGTGTTGGCCAGCATCGGCATCAGCGTGCGCTTCTGCGGGATGGCCTTGCGCGGCTTGGGGATCGGGTAGCGGGTTTCCAGGCCGAGCATGTGCGCCTCGCAGCCTTTTTCCAGCGGGCACAGCAGGCAGCTCGGTTTGCTGCGGGTGCAGAGCGTGGCACCGAGGTCCATCATCGCCTGGGTGTAGGCGTTGACCCGGTCGTGAGGCGTAAAGCGCTCAGCGTTGGCCCAGAGCTGTCTGGCGACCTTCGGCTCGCCCGGGTAGCCCTCTTGCGCGGTAAAACGCGCCAGGACGCGTTTGACGTTGCCGTCGAGGATCGGCGCGCGCAGGCCCATGCTGATACTGGCAATGGCGCCAGCGGTGGACAGGCCGATCCCCGGCAGATCCGTGAGCTTTTCCACGTCCCGGGGAAATTCGCCGCCGTACTGCTCGACGACGATCTTCGCGGTCTTCTGCAAATTGCGCGCACGGGTGTAGTAACCCAGGCCGGTCCACAGGTGCAGCACTTCGTCTTCCGGTGCCGCCGCCAGGGCTTCGACCGTTGGCAACGAGGCCATGAAGCGGTCGAAGTAGTTCAGCACGGTGCTGACCTGGGTCTGCTGCAGCATGATTTCCGAGACCCATACCCGATACGGGTTGATGTCCTGCTGCCAAGGCAAATCGTGACGGCCGTGGCGGTCGAACCAGTCCAGCACCGCCGTTGAAAACTGCTCGGCTCTCATCGCTTGAATAGGTCCTTGAGCGCGTCTTTCAGTTTCGGGTCGACTTTGTCGCCCCATTTTTCGTCGATTTTTTCGCTGATCCTCTCGCCAGCCAACTTGGTCGCGACCTGGCTCATGCGGTCGTTATCCAAACGGCAAGCCTTGGCGCCCAGCTCCAGCGGGCCACGGCAGCGCAGCGGCCACTCGATGCCGACAAACTTGTCGCCGACCTGACAGGCCGGGTCCGGCATGGCGCTGGTATCGCCTTCGACGATGATGCCGACACGGTAGTCCATGCCCAGCACGCGCAGATCGATGTCACCGTCACCTTTGACGGTCATGCCCGGGATGCGCACTTTCAGGTCCGGGTTGCTGGCTACGCCGTTACGCAAGGTCAGGTTGCCCTTGAGCTCCTGGAACGGAGTGTCCTTGCCGCGTGGCTCGCCGCTGAGGGTTTTGCGGTTGAGCGTGGCGATGCCTTTGCACAGCTGTTGCTCAAGGTTGGCGTTGAGCAGCACGCCATTGTTGATGACGAAACTCGCGTTGCCGTTGAGGGTTTCGATCAACGCCTTCTGGCTGTTGCCGTTGCCGGTCAGGTTGCTGTTGAGCGTGACCAGGCCCTTGACTGGTGGATTCTTGCCCTGGCTTTCGAGGATTTTTTCCGCCGGTACCCGGCTGATCTTCGTCTGCAGATTCAGCGCCGGCACTGGCTGGCGCACATCGAGCGTGCCGGTGGTTTCGAAGTTGCCCTCGTACAGGTCGCCGCGCAGGTTGGCCAGCGTCAGCAGGCCGCCCTGGCCGGTGGCCTTGAGCGCAGCGTTATGGATCGGCAGTTTTTGCAGGGTCAGCTGACCGAAGGTCAGGTCGGCGTCCACATCGAGCTTGCTCAAGCGTTCCACTGGCAACAGGCGCTCGCTGCTCCACGCGTCCTTGGTCGGCGCGGGTGGCAACGGCGTGCTGCCGGCGCCGGCCATGGCATCGGCTTCGGTGCTGGCGACTTCGGCCTGGCGCACTTGCGTCGCGCTATTGGCCTCGGCGGATTTCGGCGGCAGGTAACGGTCGACGTTGAAGGTGTCGGCCTTGAGCAGGGCGCGCAGCGATTGCTTGGCGAAGTCTTCGACGGCAATGCGGCCGCTGAAGGTGCTGTCGTCGACTTTCAGGTTGAGGTCGTCGAGCGCCAGGCTGGTCGGTGTCGCGGCCAACCGGCTGACCAGCTCGACTTTGCTCAGGCTGCCTTCAGCCATGGCCGGGAGTTTCTGGCCGATGCTGTCGACGAATTTCGCCAGGTCGAACTGGGCAATCGAGATGCCGCCGCTGACCTGTGGGGTCTTGTCCAGATCGTTGACCTTCAGTTCACCCAGTGCCCGCAGCTGGTTGGCGGAGATCTTGATGCCGGTCCACTCGGCAACGTTGGCGGCCTTGTCCAGCACCAGCTGGCCCTGGGCGGAGAACGTCACGGCCTTGCCTTGCAAGGGATCGCCGGTCACTTCACCCGACAGCCTCATGTCTTCGAACTGATAGCGCTGCAGTGCACGTGCGATGCGCACCTCACCGTTGAGTTCGGTACGCACCCGCAGTGCCGGCTGGTTGGCTGACAGGAAAGCCGTGAGCTTGAGCGGAATGTTGACGGAGTCATGGACCGCGCCGGTGCTCAACTGAATGCTTTCGGCACTGAAGGTCTTGCCGGTTCGTTCGTCGGTGTATTCGACCCGTGCGTTGTTCACGGTCAGGCTGTCGATGTCCAGGCGGATCGGCTGGGGCGGTTTTTCCGCCGCGCCGCTGGTTTCGGGCGCAGGTTCGGTAGCGGCTGGCGGGGTGCCGGTCGCGTCGGTGCCGGCCGTTGCAGGCAGCTTGCCGATGTCCTCCCAGTTGCCATGACCCTCCTTGTCGCGGTTCAGGCGCAGGTTCAGGCCTTCGACGCGCACGTCGCTCATCTGCACTTCACGGCGCAGCAACGGCAGTACGCGCACCGAAAGGCCGAGCATCTGCAAGTCGGCGTACGGTTCGGTCGGTTTGACCATGGTCGCGACACTGGCGTCGTGCAGCTCCAGGCCCAGCCACGGGAACAGGCTCCAGCCGATATCGCCATTGAGCGTCAGCTCGATGTGGGCTTTGTCGCGGGCAATCTGGCGAATCTCGTCTTTGTAGTCGTTGGGATCGAAGAGGTGGGTCAGGGCAAAGCCCAGCGCCACAATGATCAGCAACAACCCGAGAAGTACCAGACCCAGGATTTTGCCGAACGCTTTCATGGGCGAGTCCTTGTAATTAGTCGAATTCAAAATTTAGCCGAGGAGTATAGCGCCCCCGAACAGACGACCGGTCAGTGATCACGCCGGCAATACATCCAGTGGCAGTTTCAGCTTGGCGGCCAGCGCCTGCGCCTCCAGATGCCCGGCAGGCGCCAGCAGGCGCAGCGGCATACCCGATTGCGCGGCCATTTTTTGCGCTTCGGCCACCAGTCGCTCGGCAACGCCACGGCGACGGGTAATTTTTCGCACACATATTTGTGACAAATGCCAGGCGTCTTGGTGCCTTTGCAGGCGGGCCGCGCCCAGCAGGCGATCATTGAAGCGTCCGGCGATCAGTGTGCCGTCTTGTAAGCAGTCTTCGATCAACTGCGCCTCGCCGGAAAACGGGGCGAACAACCAGTCTGGAGCGTCGCGGTAGATCTTCTGCAGATCCTGCCGATCCTGGGGCGTGGCTTGATTGAGCGGCTCGACAATGATCGGCATGGTGATTCCTGTGGGGTCATGAAGCGATGGAGATCAGACGACGTACAAAAGGTGATGTCAGTTTGGTTTTTCTGTCACTGGCAGATGGTAACCTTTGCCCGTTCGTCCGTCCTTCTGCGACCTGTTGTCGCACAACAAGGCGCTCCACCAAAAAACGGTCATGTCTGCGTGCATAAAGGCCGGGAGCGTGGCTGGCGAACCCTACTAATAATTGGGGGAAATACAATGACCACGAGCATCACGGCGGACGGCCTTAGCGCCGACCAGCCCGCGTTCCTGTCCAAGGAGCGGATCATCGCCAAGCCCGGCTTCAACCGTTGGCTGGTGCCACCGGCCGCGCTGGCCATCCACTTGTGCATCGGCATGGCCTACGGCTTTTCGGTGTTCTGGTTGCCGCTGTCCAAGGCGCTGGGCATCACGGCTCCAGTGGCCTGCGCAGCGGACATGGGTTTTATCGCACAGGTCTTTTCGTCCCAGTGTGACTGGCCGATCTCGATGCTCGGCTGGATCTACACCCTGTTCTTCATCTTCCTGGGGTGCTCGGCTGCCATCTGGGGTGGCTGGCTGGAACATGCCGGGCCACGCAAGGCTGGCGTAGTGTCGGCATTGTGCTGGTGCGGCGGTCTGCTGATTTCGGCGCTGGGCGTGTATACCCACCAGATCTGGCTGATGTGGATCGGCTCCGGGGTCATTGGTGGTATCGGCCTGGGCCTGGGCTACATTTCTCCGGTCTCGACCCTGATCAAGTGGTTCCCGGACAAGCGCGGCATGGCCACCGGCATGGCGATCATGGGCTTCGGCGGTGGTGCGATGGTCGGTGCTCCGCTGGCGGCAGCGCTGATGGGGCATTTCGCTTCGCCAACCAGCGTCGGCGTGTGGCAGAGCTTCCTGGTCATGGCCGCGATCTACTTCGTGTTCATGATCGGTGGCGCATTGTCCTACCGCGTCCCGCCAACCGGCTGGAAGCCTGAAGGCTGGACCGCCCCGGCGAAAAAAGCCTCGAACGCGATGATTACTCATCGTCATGTTCACGTGAATGTGGCCTGGAAGACGCCGCAGTTCCGTCTGGTGTGGCTGGTGCTGTGCCTGAACGTATCGGCGGGTATCGGCATCCTCGGCATGGCGTCGCCGCTGCTGCAGGAAGTGTTCGGTGGCAAGTTGCTGGGCAATGACCTGGCGTTCGGCCAACTCGACGCTTCGCAACTGGCTTCAATCGCCGCCATCGCGGCCGGTTTCACCGGTTTGCTGAGCCTGTTCAACATCGGCGGGCGTTTCTTCTGGGCTTCGTTCTCGGATTACCTGGGTCGCAAAAACACCTACTTCGTGTTCTTCGCCTTGGGCTTTGCCCTGTACGGACTGATTCCGAACCTCGGTCATCTGGGCAGCATCGCGCTGTTCGTGGCGGCGTTCTGCGTCATCCTGTCGATGTACGGCGGTGGTTTCGCGACTGTTCCTGCGTATCTGGCGGACCTGTTCGGTACGCAAATGGTCGGTGCGATTCACGGTCGTCTGCTGACGGCGTGGGCGGCCGCCGGCGTGCTCGGTCCCGTGCTGGTGAACTACCTGCGTGAGTATCAGCTGAGCATTGGCGTCGAGCGTGCAGCAGCGTACGACATCACGCTGTACATCCTCGCCGGCCTGCTGGTGTTGGGTTTCCTGTGCAACCTGCTGGTGCGCCCGGTGGCCGACAAGTACTTCATGACCGACGCCGAACTGGCCGCCGAACAGGTGCTGGGCCATGACAAAGGGGCTGACAGCAGCACCGTGCTGGAGTGGAAAGCCGCGCCTGGCACCAAGCCGCTGGCGGTTGCGGCGTGGCTGGTGGTGGGTATTCCGTTGGCGTGGGGTGTGTGGGTGACCTTGCAAAAAACCGCGGTGTTGTTCCACTAACACCAAGGTAAGCCACAGCCCCTGTGGGAGCGGGCTTGCTCGCGAAGAGGGAGTATCAGTCGACATAATTGTGGACTGATCCACCGCTTTCGCGAGCAAGCCCGCTCCCACATTTGTTCTGTGTTGCACCTGAATGGCTTGTACTGACATGTACATCGCTGGCACCCCCGGATTCACTCCGTCAGTGATATCACCTCGCGTGTTTCTGTTTGGCGCCCGCACGCCTATAATGGCTGCCTTTTTCGCCCAATGATTTTGCGGAGCTGGTGATGGCCGAACGTAAGGCGTCTGTCGAGCGCGACACTCTGGAAACCCAGATCAAAGCCTCGATCAACCTCGATGGCACCGGAAAGGCCCGATTCGATATCGGTGTACCTTTTCTTGAGCACATGCTGGACCAGATCGCCCGTCACGGGCTGATCGACCTGGATATTGTCAGCAAGGGCGACCTGCATATCGATGACCACCACACTGTGGAAGACGTCGGTATCACCCTCGGCCAGGCCTTCACCAAAGCCATCGGCGACAAGAAAGGCATCCGTCGCTACGGTCACGCCTACGTGCCGCTCGATGAAGCGCTGTCGCGCGTGGTGATCGATTTCTCCGGCCGTCCAGGCCTGCAGATGCATGTTCCCTACACCCGTGCCACCGTCGGTGGTTTCGACGTTGACCTGTTCCAGGAATTCTTCCAGGGCTTCGTCAACCACGCCAACGTCACCTTGCACATCGACAATCTGCGTGGGCACAACACCCACCACCAGATAGAAACCGTGTTCAAGGCTTTCGGTCGCGCCCTGCGCATGGCCGTCGAACTTGATGACCGCATGGCCGGGCAAATGCCTTCGACCAAGGGCGTCCTGTAATGCAGACAGTCGCGGTTATCGATTACGGCATGGGCAACCTGCACTCGGTGGCCAAGGCCCTCGAGCACGTCGGTGCCGGCAAGGTGCTGATCACCAGCGATGCCAACGTGATTCGCGAAGCCGACCGGGTGGTTTTCCCCGGCGTCGGCGCCATTCGCGATTGCATGGCGGAGATCCGTCGCCTCGGCTTCGATTCGCTGGTGCGTGAAGTCAGCCAGGACCGTCCGTTCCTTGGCATCTGTGTGGGCATGCAAGCCTTGCTCGACACCAGCGAAGAGAACGACGGCGTCGACTGCATCGGCCTGTTCCCGGGCGCGGTGAAGTTCTTCGGCAAGGATCTGGTCGAGGATGGTGAGCACCTGAAAGTCCCGCACATGGGCTGGAACGAAGTGAAGCAGAAGGTCAGTCACCCGCTGTGGCACGACATTCCGGACCTGGCGCGTTTCTACTTCGTGCACAGCTACTACATCGCCGCCGCCAATGCGCGTCAGGTGGTGGGTGGCGGTCACTACGGTGTCGATTTCGCCGCGGCGCTGGCCGAAGGCTCGCGTTTCGCCGTGCAGTTCCACCCGGAGAAAAGCCATACCCATGGCCTGCAGTTGCTGCAGAACTTCGCTGCGTGGGACGGTCGCTGGTAAATGGCCGTCAAGAAGAAACCGCCGATTCTGACCCTCACTCCCGAGCAGGAGAGCGAGGCCAATCGCAAGATCAAGCGTTTCATGGAAGACCGCTTCGAACTCGACCTCGGCTCGTTCGAGGCGGCGGAGATTCTTGAGCTGTTTACCCGTGAAATTGCTCCGCACTATTACAACAGGGCGATTTTCGATGTGCAGGCGCACCTCAAAGAGAGGTTCGAAAGCATCGAAAGCGACCTGTGGGCGCTCGAGAAAAACTGATTTCCGAGCCAAGCTGAACATTCAAATTTGAAGGTTTGCCAGATGCTGATTATTCCCGCTATCGATCTTAAAGACGGTGCCTGTGTTCGTCTGCGCCAGGGCCGCATGGAAGATTCCACAGTGTTCTCCGATGATCCGGTGAGCATGGCTGCCAAGTGGGTGGAGGGCGGTTGCCGCCGTCTGCATCTGGTCGACCTGAACGGCGCGTTCGAAGGCCAGCCGGTCAACGGCGAAGTGGTCACCGCCATCGCCAAGCGTTATCCGAACCTGCCGATCCAGATCGGCGGCGGTATCCGCTCCCTGGAAACCATCGAGCACTACGTGAAAGCGGGCGTCAGCTACGTGATCATCGGCACCAAGGCCGTGAAAGATCCGGCCTTCGTTGCCGAAGCCTGCCGCGCGTTCCCGGGCAAGGTGATCGTCGGCCTGGACGCCAAGGACGGTTTCGTCGCCACCGACGGTTGGGCTGAAATCAGCACCATCCAGGTGATCGACCTGGCGAAGCAGTTCGAAGCCGACGGCGTCTCCGCCATCGTTTACACCGACATCGCCAAAGACGGCATGATGCAGGGCTGCAACGTACCGTTCACCGCGGCACTGGCTGCTGCCACGAAGATCCCGGTGATCGCTTCCGGCGGTATCCACAACCTGGGCGACATCAAGACCCTGCTCGACGCCAAGGCGCCGGGCATCATCGGCGCCATTACCGGCCGTGCGATTTACGAAGGCACCCTCGATGTCGCCGAAGCGCAAGCTTTCTGCGATTCGTACAAAGGCTGAGGACTGATCATGGCGCTGGCCAAACGCATCATCCCTTGCCTGGACGTGGACAACGGCCGGGTGGTCAAGGGTGTGAAATTCGAAAACATCCGCGACGCCGGTGACCCGGTGGAAATCGCCCGTCGCTACGACGAGCAGGGCGCCGACGAGATTACCTTTCTCGACATCACTGCCAGCGTCGATGGCCGCGACACCACGCTGCACACCGTCGAGCGCATGGCCAGCCAGGTGTTCATCCCGCTGACCGTGGGCGGTGGCGTACGCACCGTGCAGGACATCCGCAACCTGCTCAATGCCGGCGCGGACAAGGTTTCGATCAACACCGCAGCGGTGTTCAACCCTGAGTTCGTCGGCGAAGCCGCGCAGCATTTCGGTTCGCAGTGCATCGTGGTCGCGATCGACGCGAAGAAGGTTTCCGGGCCGGGCGAAACCCCGCGCTGGGAAATCTTCACCCACGGTGGGCGCAAGCCAACCGGCCTCGACGCCGTTGAGTGGGCAAAGAAAATGGAAGGCCTGGGTGCCGGTGAGATCCTGCTGACCAGCATGGACCAGGACGGCATGAAAAACGGTTTCGACCTGGGCGTCACCCGCGCCATCAGCGATGCGCTGGGCATTCCGGTGATCGCTTCCGGTGGCGTCGGCAACCTGCAACACCTGGCCGACGGCATTATCGAAGGTCACGCCAGCGCGGTTCTGGCGGCGAGTATTTTCCACTTCGGCGAATACACCGTGCAGGAAGCCAAGGCTTATATGGCCCATCGCGGAATTGTGATGCGCTGAATAAACCAATGCAGGCCAGTGGACATCATGGCGTGCCCAAGGCACTCTTGGGTACGCCATGGATTTCGGTAGCCAGACATGCTTAAACGCTTTCTTCTCGTCCTTGCCAGCGCTTCTCTGTTGTTCATCAGCGGAGCACACGCAAAAGACAGTCCCGATGCCGACATGGTGTTGCTGACTGAAAATTTCCCGCCCTACAACATGGCGAAGAATGGCAAGAACTTCGCTCAGGACGAGAACATCGATGGCATCGCCACCGATATCGTCCGCGAAATATTCAAGCGCGCCAACATTACCTATAGCCTGACGCTGCGTTTCCCTTGGGAGCGAATCTACAAACTCACCCTGGAAAAACCCGGCTATGGCGTGTTTGTCATGGCGCGGTTGCCGGATCGCGAGAAGCTGTTCAAATGGGTCGGTCCAATCGGCCCGGACGACTGGATCATGCTGGCCAAGGCTGACAGCAAGATCACCCTCGAAACCTTGAATGATGCGCGCAAGTACAAGATCGGCGCCTACAAGGGCGACGCGATTGCCGAGACGCTGGCCAAGCAGGGGCTCAATCCGATTGTTGTACTGCGCGATCAGGACAACGCGAAAAAACTGGTCAACGGGCAGATCGACCTGTGGGCCACCGGTGACCCGGCCGGGCGCTATCTGGCACGTCAGGAAGGGGTCAACGGGTTGAAAACCGTACTGCGTTTCAACAGTGCGGAACTGTACTTGGCACTGAACAAGGACGTGCCGGACGAGACGGTGGCCAAGCTCCAGGCGGCGCTGGACCAGATGCGCAAGGAAGGCAAGGTCGACGAGATCATGGCGCGGTATCTATAGGATTCAACACCAACCCTTCAGTCATGCCCGGACCACTGTGGGAGCGAGCTTGCTCGCGATGGCGTCGTGTCAGTCGACAACATTGGTGAAGGACAGATCGCTATCGCGAGCAAGCTGAACTGGTCAACTAATTTTGGACACCAGTTACGGTTTCATGCCGCCAGTTTCTCCATAGCTACCGGCGACCGGTAGTCGTTGTAGCTATGGAGCCTGACGTTGTTGTAACGCATCACATAACGCTG
>NZ_JAHUWF010000013.1:0-202103 GCF_019219205.1 Pseudomonas sp. PDM27
ATCCTTAACAACTTCAACCACTTGCGCTTTCGATCTCTCGTCAGCGGGAGGCGAATTCTACAGCGTTACTCGCTGCTGTCAACACCTCTTTTTCAACTTCCTTTCGGCTTCGATGACCTGAAGCAACTTGCTGCCGAAAACTGCGTAACTCTTTGTTTATCAAGGAGTTTTCCGTTTCGACTGCACCGGAAGTGGGGCGAATTATAGACATCTATAATCTGCCGTCAAGCACTGATTTTGCTCTTCTATCAATAACTTGCTCAAAGCGCCAAAACGCCAGGTTTGAAGCCTATATAGAGAAGCAAAAGCGCTTCTCTATATAGGAGGGAGAAATCAAAGCACGCCAGACGCCTTGAGCGCAGACACCGAGCCAGCATCCAGCCCCAAGACCCGATGCAGTACCTCCAGCGTATGCTCACCCAGCAAAGGCGGTGCAAACCGGTACTCCACTGGGGTTTCAGATAGACGAATAGGGCTCGCCACCTGAGGCACCATTCCCGCCAGCGCATGCGGCAGCTCGATGGCCAACCCGCGCGCCTTGACCTGAGGATCGGCAAACATCTGCGCCAGGTCATTGATAGGCCCGCATGGCACGCCCGCCTGCTCCAGCTGCGCCACCCATTCAGCGGTGGTCTTGAATACCGTTGCCTGGCGGATGAGCGGAATCAGCACCGCGCGGTTCGCCACCCGCACCTTGTTGGTGGCAAAGCGCGGATCATCCGCCCACTGCGGCTGCCCGGCCACTTCCGCGAACTTGCGGAACTGCCCGTCGTTCCCGACGGTAAGGATGAAATCGCCATCCGCCGTAGGAAAGTCCTGATAGGGCACAATGTTCGGATGAGCATTACCCAAGCGTTTAGGCGCATTGCCTGTCGTCAGGTAGTTCATGGCCTGGTTGGCCAGACAGGCCACCTGCACGTCCAGCAGCGCCATGTCGATATGCTGACCACCGCCGTCGTGATCCCGATGCGCCAGCGCAGCCAGGATCGCCACAGTCGAGTACAGCCCGGTCAGGATGTCCGTCAGCGCCACACCAACCTTCACCGGCCCCGCACCTTCCTCGCCTTCAGGTCGCCCCGTGAGGCTCATGAGACCGCCCAGCCCCTGGATCATGAAGTCATAACCCGCACGCTTGGCGTAAGGACCGGTCTGGCCAAACCCGGTGATCGAGCAATAGATCAGGTCCGGATTGATCGCCTTCAGCGACTCATAGTCCAGGCCATAGGCCGCCAAGCCGCCAACCTTGAAGTTTTCGATCAGGATGTCCGACTTCGCCGCCAGCTCACGCACCAGCTTCTGCCCTTCGGGGCGAGTGAAGTCGATGGTGACCGATTGCTTGTTGCGATTGGCCGACAGGTAATAGGCGGCCTCGCTGGTGTTTTCCCCATAAGCGTCTTTAAGGAACGGTGGCCCCCAGGCGCGCGTGTCATCACCGTTACCGGGGCGCTCTACCTTGATCACTTCGGCGCCGAGGTCGGCCAGGATCTGCCCGGCCCAAGGCCCAGCCAGCACCCGCGATAAATCCAGTACCCGTAGATGCGATAGCGCGCCCATGGACGTCCTCCTGTTAATAGAACGCCTGGATGCCGGTTTGCGCACGACCGAGGATCAGCGCGTGGACGTCATGAGTACCTTCATAGGTATTCACCACTTCCAGGTTCACCAGGTGGCGAGCAACGCCGAACTCATCGGAGATGCCATTGCCGCCCAACATATCGCGAGCCATGCGCGCGATGTCCAGGGACTTGCCGCAAGAGTTGCGCTTCATCATCGAAGTGATTTCGACCGCCGCAGTGCCCTCATCCTTCATACGACCCAGACGCAGGCAGCCTTGCAGCGCCATGGTGATTTCGGTCTGCATGTCGGCCAGTTTCTTCTGGATCAACTGAGTGGCTGCCAATGGACGGCCGAACTGTTGACGATCCAGGGTGTACTGGCGAGCGGTATGCCAGCAGAACTCGGCTGCACCCAGTGCGCCCCAGGAAATGCCGTACCGCGCCGAGTTGAGGCAGGTGAAAGGACCTTTCAGGCCACGGACATCCGGGAAGATGTTCTCTTCCGGCACGAACACGTTGTCCATCACGATTTCACCAGTGATCGATGCCCGCAGGCCGACCTTGCCGTGAATCGCCGGAGCGCTCAGGCCTTTCCAGCCTTTCTCCAGAACGAAGCCGCGGATGTCGCCGGCATCGTCCTTGCCCCAGACCACGAACACGTCGGCAATCGGGCTGTTGGTGATCCACATCTTGCTGCCAGTGAGGCTGTAGCCGCCTTCCACTTTGCGCGCACGAGTGATCATCGCACCCGGGTCAGAACCGTGGTTAGGCTCGGTCAGGCCGAAGCAGCCGATCCACTCGCCCGAGGCCAGTTTCGGCAGGTACTTCTGCTTCTGCGCTTCGGTACCGAACTCATTGATCGGCACCATTACCAGCGAGGACTGAACGCTCATCATCGACCGATAACCGGAGTCGATACGCTCGACTTCACGGGCGATCAGGCCATAGCTGACGTAGTTCAGGCCGCTGCCACCGTACTGCTCAGGAATGGTTGCGCCCAACAGACCCACTTCGCCCATTTCGCGGAAGATCGCCGGGTCGGTCTTCTCATGGCGGAAAGCTTCAAGAATGCGCGGCGCCAGGCTCTGCTGAGCGAACTGCGCAGCCGTGTCGCGAATCATGCGTTCTTCTTCAGTGAGCTGTTGATCCAGCAGCAGGGGATCGATCCAGTTGAAGCTAGCTTTACCGCCCATGAGTGTGTCCTCTCGAATCGGGTCAAATAACGTGGACTGATCCTAGGCCTGGATCGGCGCTACGGCAAACGAGGATTTCGCATACTGTTGTGCTAATTTCTCACTCCGAAACGTCGTAAAAGAGCTTTTATGCGATGCATTAGTGAGGTTGACGTACATGCGCAGGAAGATACCCAGCACCACCGCCCTGATCAGCTTCGAGGCCGCAGCGCGCCATGAAAGCTTCACCAAGGCCGCCCAGGAACTTTCGCTGACCCAGGGGGCGATTTGCCGACAGATCGCCAGCCTTGAGGAGTTCCTCAGCGTAGAACTGTTCCGACGTTCGCGGCGTGGAGTGAAGCTGACGGAGGCCGGACTTTCCTACAGCCGCCGGGTCGCCACTCAACTGGATGCGGTTGAGCGCGACACCCTATCCGTGATGGGCCAGCAGGGCACCAACGTAATCGAATTGGCCGTGGTTCCGACCTTCGGTACCCAATGGCTGCTGCCACGACTCAAGGACTTCCAGCAGAAGCACCCGGAAGTGACGGTCAACCTGACCAACCGCACACGCCCGTTCCTGTTCGCCGACACTGATTTCGATGCCGCGATCTACTTCGGCGACGCGGATTGGTCGGGTACAGAATCCCACAGGCTGATGGGTGAAAATCCGATGCCCGTTTGCAGCCCCAACCTGCTCGCAAACAAGACCAGCCTCACGCCCGGCGAAATCGCCGATTTGCCCCTGCTGCAACAAACCACCCGCCCTTATGCCTGGCGCCAGTGGTTCGATTCCCAACACCTGAATGTCCCGCGAGACATGACAGGCCCCCGCTACGAGCTATTCTCCATGCTCGCCCAGGCGGCCATGCATGACATGGGCATTGCCCTGATTCCGCCGTTCCTGATTCAAAGGGAGTTGAAAGAAAAACGCCTGGTGATCGCCAACCCGCAAGCACTGTCCAGCATCAAGGCTTATTACCTGATGATTCCTGAGCGAAAGGTCGAATCCGCGTCTTTAAGGGCATTTCGTGACTGGCTGGTGAACCAGGCGCACAGCTACAGCCTAGAGGAGTAAAGGCTCTCCAACGTTACTTAACCCCGTAGTCAGCAAAAACAAAGCCCTACAGATATACGTATTTGTCGCATGACAGCAAACTGTATCGAAAAGTCGTACAAACGTCCCACAAGCGCCTGATCACGCGGCTTTGCGCCACTATTTCGAGGCGATGCCGCATCATTCATACGGCCGATGTGTAAATTCTTCAGTTTCGGCCAGAATCCTTGTAAAGCACGGTCTGCAAGGGATTGAGCCGGGTGGTTGCGACATTCGGTCACGGGGTGACTTGTAGTTAATTTTCCGTCACCCGTCATAATCCCTTGAAGGGCACAAAGTTCGCCTGCAAAATGCCGCGCCCCGCCCTGATTTGGCGGGATCGTGCTGATCGGCCGCCCCAGCCGCACCATCCGTAGTGCATGGGTTTACTCAATAAGATCACGCAGGAGATTTGACGTGCACATTGGTGTTCCTCTCGAAACCCAGACCGGTGAAACACGGGTTGCTGCAACCCCGGAAACCATCAAGAAGCTGATCAGCCAGGGTCATAAGGTCACTGTACAAAGCGGCGCCGGCGTGAATGCCAGCGTTGTCGACAGTGCCTATGAAGCGGCAGGCGCAACCATTGGCAGCGCCAATGATGCGTTTGGAGCAGAGCTGATTTTGAAGGTGGTCGCCCCCAGCGACAGCGAGCTGACGCTGATTAAAAGCGGCACCGTTGTGGTGGGTATGCTCAATCCGTTCAACAACGAAACCATCGCCAAGATGGCCGAGTGCGGCATTACCGCCTTCGCCCTGGAGGCTGCGCCACGTACCTCCCGCGCCCAAAGCCTGGATGTGCTGTCGTCGCAAGCCAACATTGCCGGTTACAAGGCTGTCTTGCTGGCCGCTCACCATTACCCTCGTTTCATGCCGATGTTGATGACGGCTGCGGGCACCGTGAAAGCGGCGCGCGTGCTGATCCTGGGTGCCGGTGTGGCCGGATTGCAGGCCATTGCTACGGCAAAACGCCTGGGTGCGGTGATCGAAGCCTCTGACGTGCGTCCTGCGGTGAAAGAGCAGATCGAATCCCTCGGCGCGAAGTTCGTCGACGTGCCTTACGAGACCGACGAAGAGCGTGAATGCGCCGTTGGTGTCGGGGGCTACGCCCGGCCGATGCCAGCCAGTTGGATGCAGCGCCAGGCCGCGGCCGTGCACGAGCGCGCCAAGCAGGCTGACATCGTAATCACCACAGCGCTGATTCCCGGCCGCAAGGCACCGACGCTGCTCAGCGCGGAAACCGTGGCACAGATGAAACCGGGTTCGGTGGTCATCGACCTCGCGGCCGCCCAGGGCGGTAACTGCCCGCTGACCGTGGCCGATCAGGTGGTCGTCGAAAACGGCGTGACCATCGTTGGCCCGACCAACCTGGCGGGCGCAGTGGCGGCCGATGCTTCGGCGCTGTACGCACGCAACCTGCTGGACTTCATGAAACTGTTGTTCGATAAAGAAGGACAACTGGTGATCAACCTTGAAGACGATATCGTCGCCGCGTGCCTGATGTGCCGCGACGGCCAGATCGTGCGCAAGAACGGCTGAGGATAAAAACAATGGAAGACATGCTGATCTCTCACGGTATCTACAACCTGATCATCTTCGTGCTGGCCATCTATGTCGGCTACCACGTGGTCTGGAACGTAACACCTGCACTGCACACGCCACTGATGGCTGTTACCAACGCCATCTCGGCCATCGTGATCGTCGGCGCCATGCTCGCCGCCGCCCTCACTGTGACCCCGCTGGGCAAGACCATGGGCACCCTGGCCGTGGCCCTGGCCGCCGTCAACGTGTTTGGTGGCTTCCTGGTCACCCGGCGCATGCTGGAAATGTTCAAGAAGAAAGCGGCCCCGGCAAAAGCTCCGGCCGCCAAGGCCGAAGCAGTCAAGGCTGAGGTGCAGCAAGCATGAGCATGAACCTGGTTACTTCCCTGTATTTGATCGCCTCGGTTTGCTTCATCCAGGCGCTCAAGGGCCTTTCGCATCCCACCACGTCGCGTCGCGGTAATCTGTTCGGCATGCTCGGCATGGGCCTGGCGATACTCACCACGGTCGGCCTGATCTACAAGCTCGGTGCCGAACTGGCCCAGGACGGTATCGTCTACGTGATCGTCGGCCTGCTGATCGGCGGCACTGCCGGTTCGATCATGGCCAAACGCGTTGAAATGACCAAGATGCCCGAACTGGTCGCCTTCATGCACAGCATGATCGGCCTGGCCGCGGTGTTCATCGCCATTGCGGCAGTCGTCGAGCCGCAGTCGCTGGGTATCGTTGCGCAACTGGGTGACGCGATCCCGGCCGGTAACCGCCTGGAGCTGTTCCTCGGTGCCGCCATTGGTGCGATCACCTTCTCCGGTTCGGTAATCGCCTTCGGCAAGCTGTCGGGCAAGTACAAGTTCCGCCTGTTCCAGGGCGCACCGGTACAGTTCACCGGTCAACACAAACTGAACCTGCTGCTCGGCGTGGCCACTCTGGGCCTGGGCATCACCTTCATGTTGACCGGCGACCTCAGCGCCTTCGCCTTGATGCTGGCCCTGGCCTTCATCATGGGTGTGCTGATCATCATCCCGATCGGTGGCGCGGACATGCCAGTGGTCGTGTCGATGCTCAACAGCTACTCCGGCTGGGCAGCGGCAGGTATCGGCTTCTCGCTGAACAACTCGATGCTGATCATCGCGGGTTCGCTGGTAGGTTCGTCCGGTGCGATCCTCTCGTACATCATGTGCAAGGCGATGAACCGCTCCTTCTTTAATGTACTGCTCGGCGGTTTCGGCAATACAGCCGACGCAGGTCCGGCAGGCGCCAAGGAAGCCCGTCCGGTGAAATCCGGTTCGGCTGACGACGCGACTTTCCTGCTGACCAACGCCGACACCGTGATCATCGTTCCGGGCTATGGCCTGGCGGTAGCACGGGCGCAGCATGCGTTGAAGGAACTGACCGAGAAGCTGACCCATCGCGGCGTGACCGTGAAGTACGCGATCCACCCGGTTGCCGGTCGCATGCCGGGCCACATGAACGTGTTGCTGGCGGAGGCCGAAGTGCCTTACGACCAGGTGTTCGAGATGGAAGACATCAACTCCGAGTTCGGTCAGGCCGACGTGGTGCTGGTGTTGGGCGCCAACGACGTGGTCAACCCGGCCGCGAAGAACGATCCGAAATCGCCGATTGCCGGCATGCCGATCCTCGAAGCGTTCAAGGCCAAGACCATCATCGTCAACAAGCGTTCGATGGCCAGCGGCTATGCCGGCCTGGACAACGAACTGTTCTACCTGGACAAAACCATGATGGTGTTCGGTGACGCCAAAAAGGTCATCGAAGACATGGTAAAAGCCGTCGACTAATCCTCTGCGGCACACAGAACGCCCCGACTCGTCGGGGCGTTTTTGTTTGCGCAAATCGTCGGACAAACTATTCTTTTGTTACCGATCCGGTAACGGTGTTTTGCTTGAAAGGCCCGGAATAGACACCTCGATTGCGACCTTGGTAGCGGGACAGAAGCCGGCGCAATTCACTAGACTGCACGTCCTGCTACCTGTTGCCCGAGATAACAATCCATGTACCGTGACCGTATTCGCCTGCCTTCGTTGTTGGACAAAGTGATGAGTGCTGCTGACGCTGCCGCCCTGATTGAAGACGGCATGACCGTCGGCATGAGTGGCTTCACTCGCGCCGGCGAGGCCAAGGCCGTTCCTCAGGCGCTGGCCGAGCGCGCCAAGGTCACGCCGTTGAAAATCAGCCTCATGACTGGCGCAAGCCTGGGCAACGACCTTGACAAGCAGTTGACCGAAGCTGGCGTGCTGTCGCGACGCATGCCGTTTCAGGTCGACAGCACCCTGCGCAAGGCGATCAACGCCGGTGAAGTCATGTTCATCGACCAGCACTTGTCGGAAACCGTGGAGCAATTGCGCAACCAGCAATTGAAACTACCGGACATCGCCGTGATTGAAGCCGTTGCGATCACCGAGCAAGGGCATATCGTGCCAACCACTTCGGTAGGCAACTCGGCCAGCTTTGCGATTTTCGCCAAGCACGTGATCGTCGAGATCAACATGGCGCACAATCCGAACCTCGAAGGTCTGCACGACATCTATATCCCGACCTATCGCCCGACCCGCACTCCGATTCCATTGGTCAGAGTCGACGACCGCATTGGCAGCACCGCCATCCCGATTCCGGCGGAAAAGATCGTCGCCATCGTGGTCACCAACCAGGCTGACTCACCCTCCACGGTGCTGGCGCCAGACGCTGAGACCCAAGCCATTGCCGACCACCTGATCGACTTCTTCAAACAGGAAGTGGCTGCCGGACGCATGACCAACAAGCTCGGTCCACTACAGGCCGGTATCGGCACCATCGCCAATTCGGTGATGTGTGGCTTGATCGACTCGCCGTTCGAAGACCTGACGATGTATTCCGAGGTGCTGCAGGACTCGACTTTCGACCTGATCGACGCCGGCAAACTGAGCTTTGCTTCGGGCAGCTCGATCACCCTGTCGAGCCGGCGCAACGCCGATGTGTTCGGCAACCTGGAGCGTTATAAGGACAAGCTGGTCCTGCGCCCGCAGGAAATCTCCAACCACCCTGAAGTCGTGCGCCGCCTCGGCATCATCGGCATCAACACGGCGCTGGAGTTCGACATCTACGGCAATGTCAACTCCACTCACGTCTGCGGCACCCGGATGATGAACGGCATCGGTGGCTCGGGCGACTTCGCGCGCAACGCGCACCTGTCCGTGTTCGTGACCAAGTCGATCGCCAAGGGCGGCGCGATCTCCAGCGTGGTGCCGATGGTCAGCCATGTCGACCATACCGAACATGACGTCGACATCCTCGTGACCGAAGTGGGCCTGGCAGACTTGCGAGGCCTGGCGCCCCGGGAGCGTGCCCGGATCATCATCGACAAGTGCGTGCACCCGGATTACCGCCAGGCGCTGAATGATTACTTCACTGCTGCGTGCGCCATCGGCGGACATACCCCGCACATCCTGCGTGACGCACTCAGTTGGCACATAAACCTGGAAGAAACCGGGCACATGCTGAAGAAGTAATTGCTACAGATAGCAGCTGGCGCAAACACAGTTTCGCCAGCTTGCGCTTGCCACCCTCGCAATATGAAAAAAACTGTACTGCTGTACTGGTCATTTCCTACGGAAAATTCCTGCCTAGTCGGGGTAAAACAGCATTTTTGCACTCAAACAGTGCAGACAAGTACAGTTGCCTCAATTTTGACCAGTACACCCCCTATAAACAGTTAACTGAGCTCTCACAATACAGATGAACTGTATCTACAGAGACTAGGCAAACAAGAGGATCATGGGCACCAGTTAAACCACTACCTAATCCCGCCACAAGCGGAAGGATGACCACCATGGAACGTACACTCAGTTCCGATCTGTTCTTCGAAGACACTGCTGCAAAAACCCAGGCTTCCCTGCCTCTGCGCGTTATCGCCAACCTGATGTTGTGGCAGCGCCGCATTACCAGCCGCCATCAACTGGCTCGCCTGGATTCGCGTCTGCTGGCTGACGCCGGGATTAGCGAAGCACAACGCTACGAAGAGCTGAGCAAGCCGTTCTGGCGCTAAGTTAGCGTCGCTGGCTCTGACCTTAAGGTCCACCGCCAGCAACCCGAATTGAAAAAACAGAACCCGTCGTGGGCAACTACGACGGGTTTTGTCATTTTGGCCTGTCAAACCCGGTCTTACAGAAGAGAAACCTGAGCACCAGTACAGTTTGCAAAAAGTACAAACTGCATGAGTACAATATTGCCTCAGTGTGTCTGTAGTGGATATTCGACGGGTGTCAGCATGGAGCCCTCCACTTATCAGGACAGGGATCGTGCCATGAAGAACGTACTGGATTTTTCCATTCCCTCGGTTCAATCGAAACCTTGCCAGCAGAGGCTTCGAGGGCTGCTGAAGGGGCTCTGCGCTGGCCTGGAAAGGGCGAGAACGCGACGTTTGCTGGCTCAACTCGATGATCGCCAGCTATCGGATCTGGGTATCAGCCACGCCGACCGCAGCCATGAATTGGATAAACCGTTCTGGCGCTGACTTCCTGCGTGCAGGGCCGGGACTGTTCGAACCGACACAGACAGGCCTAATATCACTTCAGAACGTGGCGAACGCCGAGTGCCTGGCGTCAGACTTTGCAGACACTGCGCCATATTTCAAATGGTCTACCAAAAGGAGTTACCCCATGTCCCGTCTTCGCCTGCTTAGCGCCGCGGCCCTGTTTGCCGTGGCTGCCAGTGCCCAAGCCACCAGCTTCATCGTGACCACGGATGCTGTGGTCAACGCGCTCAAGGCCACTTCCGATGCGACTACCAACATCGTTTCGTCGTCGTTCAAGGATGACAAGATCGTCCTCGCCGCCCGTGACGACGCTGCCAGCTTCGTCGCCAGCGAAGGCTCCATCCGCGGTGTGAAGCTGGAAAGCGCCCTCGATCACATTCGCCATAAGGCGCCGCAACTGAGTGCAACAGACGCACAACTGGCTCAGGCGATCCTGACCATCTAAACGGCGGTACAGACATGGGGCACGCCCGGCGTGCCCCAATGTTTCGGCACTGGCTCTAGACCGGCCCTTGCGCTAGCCTTGGGACTCACTTTCAACTGTCGAGTCTCATGCGTTTTCTTACCCGCTTCCTGATCACTCCAGTCTTTCTCACCCTGGGTTACTGCGCATCAGCCCACGCTTATGACGCCTTCAACCTGTCCACCCAGGGCACCGTCGCCAGTGGTTACGCCACAAGCCTCGTGACCTCCGCTCCCTTCGACCATAAACTATTGCTCGCCGCCCACGATGACGCCGCGGCATTCATTGCCAGTGACGGCCAACTGAGAGGCGCACGACTGGAGTCGGCCCTTCGGTATCTGCGCCAGACCCAGGCAAAACTTCATGCCAGCGACCTTGAACTGGCGCAAGCAATTCTCGTCCAATAGTTATCCCTGCTTTTCTGGAGTTCGATCCATGCGTAACCCGCTGATTGCTGCCATCCTCGGCCTGCTGCTGTTGGCCGATGTGGCCCAGGCACATACTCTGGTTGCCACCAGTAACATCCTGATCCGTGCGACCCAGCGCACCCTCGATTTCACCTCCGACACCACCACGTCCATTCGCGATTCGAAAATCGTGCGCGAAGCCCAGGACGACGCCGCCAGTTTCGTCGCCAGCGATGGCGACATTCGTGGCGCTCACCTGGAGTCCGCTTTCAACTTGCTGCGCACCCGCGTGCCGGAAGCGCGCGACGCCAGCGATCAGGATCTCGCCGAAGCCATCCTCGCACTGTGAGGTGTGCACGCGCCTGGCTGCTGACCGGGGCCCTGTTGCTGCTCGGCAACACGGCCCACGCAGGCCTTCAGTTACAACTCAAGACCGAAGGTCTGACGCCCGCGCAACAGCAAGCCAGCCAGGCGTTGCTTGATGAAGCGATGCAGGCGCTGCCGCCACGCTTCATCGAGCACCTGGACCGACGTATCGTGGTCGGCTGGACCGATGACATGCCGCGCAATGCCTACGGCCAGGCATCGCTGGTGTCCGAGCTCGATCTGAACCGCAACCTGCTGGCCGGCCTCACCGATGGCAGCGCCGCGAGCAAAAAAACCCATCGCCCCCATGGCACCGTGCGCCGGGAAATGCTGGCCACTGTGTTGCACGAGCTGACTCACATCTACGACCGTTCGCGCCTGTGGCCGGATGACGAGCGCAAGCTGATTCAGCGCTGCACCCGGCGCAACAACAGCTCAGGGCTGGTCGGCATACCCGACCAATGTCGGGGCCAGTCCGATCGGCGCTTTACCCTCAGCGATGATCCGCGCCTGCTCGACCTGGCCGGCTGGCAGCAATACGTAGGCCGTCGGGGTGAACGCGAACAGCACAATCGCCAGATCGCCCGCAGTCCGGATATCTACGAGACCAGCAGTCCCAAGGAATTCGTCGCGGTCAACATGGAGTATTTCCTCCTCGACCCGAGCTACGCCTGCCGCCGTCCCGCACTGTATCGCTACTACAAAGAGCATTTCGGCTGGGCGCCCGCCGCCAGTGACACCTGCAGCAAAACCGTTGCGTTCCTCAATGCCGGCAACGACTTCGCGAAGACACCGCTGGGGCAGGTCGATCCGGAGCGGGTCTATGCCGTTGACTATTTGCTGGCCGAGGCTAACCAGAACCTGTTCAGCCGCTGGGGCCACAGCATGCTGCGTCTGGTGATCTGCGCGCCGGGCCGCCCCCGTGGCCCGGATTGCCGACTGGACCTGGACCAGCACCTGGTGCTGTCGTATCGCGCCTTCGTCGGCGACGTACAGTTGTCGAGCTGGGATGGCCTGGTCGGCAAATACCCGTCGCGGCTGTTTATCCTGCCGCTGTCCCAGGTCATTGACGAATACACCAAGACCGAACTGCGCAGCCTGGCCTCCGTCCCCCTGAACCTGTCGCACACAGAGATTGAAGACGTGGTGGAACGTGCCGCCGAGATGCACTGGAGCTACGACGGCAACTATTTCTTCCTGTCGAACAACTGCGCAGTGGAAGAACTGAAATTGCTGCGTGGCGGCACCAATAACCCGAAATTGGTAGGGCTCGACAACATCATGCCCAACGGTTTGCTGGAAGTGCTCAAAGGTCGAGGGCTGGCGGACACCAGTGTGCTGGACGATCCGCGGGAGGCCTTGCGCCTGGGTTATCGTTTCGATTCCTTCCGCGAACGCTATCAGGCGATGTTCGAAATCCTGAAAAAGCACTTGCCGGTCAAACAGGAAACCGTCGAAGACTGGCTGGACTTGAAAGCCGCGGATCGTCGGCAATGGTTCGAGCAGGCGGACCTGCGCACCAGCGCGGCGTTGCTCCTGCTGGAACAGGCCAGTTTCCGTCAGCAGTTGCTGCTGGCTCAGGATGAAGTGAAGCAGCGCTATCTGGGCGCCCGGGAACTGCAGAATGGCGGCATGGACAAGGCCAACGAGACGCTCAAGGACATTCTCGCCAACAGTGGCTTCCTCAGCCGTCCGGCGGAACTGCTGGGCACTAACGGCTATGGCTTGCCACAGCCGAGCGAGTGGGAGCATCTGGAATCGGAAAGCAGCCAGCGCCAGAAGCAGCTTCTGGCGCTGTCCGGGGACTTGGACAAGGAAGTGAGAGCGTTGCTCGAACCGGGTCGCGCCGCCGAAATGGCCGCCAACGAAGCCAACGTGAAGCAGATTGGCGAGCATTTGCGCAAATTGCACAAGGCAGCAGGCGGCATAGAGTTGCCTTGACCCGCAACCTGTGGGAGCGAGCTTGCTCGCGATGAGGGCTGCACATCCAGCATTGATGTCGGCTGACACGCCGCTATCGTCGGATCGCCGCCCGGAGCAAGCTCGCTCCCACAAGGTTTACAGCGTTTTGCTGTTCAGTCTCTTAATCAGGAACGTTGCCTTCAGCTGACGCGGGCCTTACGCACGCCTTCGGCCAATGCCGAGCACAGGCTCAGCACACCATCCACGGCTTGTTCCGGGGACGTGGCATTGGCGATGTGATCGATCAACGCCGAACCCACCACCACACCATCAGCCAGGCGTGCAATGGACGCTGCCTGTTCCGGAGTCCGGATACCGAAACCGATGCTGATCGGCAGGTCGGTATGGCGGCGCAGACGGGCGACCGCTTCCTCGACGTGTTCCAGCGTGGCGGCGCCGGCGCCGGTCACACCGGCTACCGACACGTAGTAGACGAAACCGGAGCTGCCGTTAAGAACAGTCGGCAGGCGTACATCGTCGGTGGTTGGCGTGGTCAGGCGGATGAAGTCCAGGCCCGCAGCCTGCGCCGGGTCACACAGCTCGCCGTTATGCTCCGGCGGTAGGTCGACCACGATCAGGCCATCAACGCCGGCCTCTTTGGCTTCGGCAATGAAGCGCGGTACACCATACATGTGGATCGGGTTGAAGTACCCCATCAGCACCAGCGGCGTTTCGTTGTTGTCCTGGCGGAACTCGCGAACCATTTGCAGGGTTTTCGCCAGATTCTGCTTGGCACCCAACGCACGGATGTTGGCGAGCTGGATGGCCGGGCCGTCAGCCATCGGGTCGGTGAAGGGCATGCCCAGCTCGATCACGTCGGCGCCAGCCGCCGGCAAGCCCTTGAGGATGGCCAGGGAGGTGTCATAACCCGGGTCGCCAGCGGTCACGAAGGTCACCAGGGCGGCGCGGTTCTGTTCCTTGAGTTCGGCAAAACGCGTTTGCAGGCGGCTCATCAGTGTTTCTCCTGCTTGGATTGTTCCATGTGGTGCATCACGGTCTGCATGTCTTTGTCGCCACGGCCGGACAGGTTGACCACCATCAGGTGATCCTTTGGCAAGGTCGGTGCACGTTTGAATACTTCAGCCAGGGCATGGGCGCTTTCCAGGGCCGGGATGATCCCTTCCAGGCGGCAGCACTGGTGGAATGCAGCGAGGGCTTCGTCGTCGGTCACCGAGGTGTACTGGACGCGGCCAATGTCGTGCAACCAGGCGTGTTCCGGGCCGATGCCCGGGTAGTCGAGGCCGGCGGAGATCGAGTGGGCGTCGATGATCTGGCCATCGTCGTCCTGCAGCAGGAACGTGCGGTTGCCGTGCAGCACGCCTGGAACGCCGCCGTTCAGGCTGGCCGCATGCTTGCCGGTCTCGATGCCGTAACCGGCCGCTTCAACGCCGATGATCTCGACACTCTTGTCGTCCAGGAACGGATGGAACAGGCCCATGGCGTTGGAGCCACCGCCAATGCACGCCACCAGGCTGTCCGGCAGGCGACCTTCCTGGGCTTGCAACTGCTCGCGGGTTTCCTTGCCGATCACGGCCTGGAAGTCACGGACCATCGCCGGGTAAGGGTGCGGACCGGCCACAGTGCCGATCAGGTAGAAGGTGCTGTCGACATTGGTCACCCAGTCACGCAGGGCTTCGTTCATTGCATCCTTCAGCGTACCGGTGCCGGCGACCACCGGGATAACCTCGGCGCCCAGCAGCTTCATGCGGAACACGTTGGCCTGCTGGCGTTCGATGTCAGTGGTGCCCATGTAGATCACGCAATCCAGGCCGAAACGCGCAGCCACGGTGGCAGTGGCCACGCCGTGCATGCCGGCGCCGGTCTCGGCGATGATGCGCTTCTTGCCCATGCGTCGCGCCAGCAGGATCTGGCCGATGCAGTTGTTGATCTTGTGGGCGCCGGTGTGGTTCAGCTCTTCGCGCTTGAGGTAGATCTTCGCGCCGCCACAGAACTCGGTCAGACGCTCGGCGAAGTACAACGGGCTTGGACGTCCGACGTAGTCACGCTGGAAGTAGGCCAGTTCTTCCTTGAATGCAGGATCTTCCTTGGCCAACTCATATTCACGGGCCAGGTCGAGGATCAATGGCATCAGGGTTTCGGCGACGTAGCGGCCACCGAACGCGCCAAACAGGCCGTTGGCATCAGGGCCGTTGCGCAGATTAGTCTGGGTCATTTGGCGCTCCAGTTGAATGCGTGAAGTGATGCATAAAGAGATAGTGGGCTTCACTCTACCCCTGACGCCCCGGCCTGAAAACCGATAAGATCGCCACAACCTGTCAGGAAAACTCACAGATCCCATGAGCCATGACCTTCCTCCGCTGAATGCGCTTCGCGCCTTCGAAGCCACTGCCCGCTTGAACAGCGTCAGTCAGGCCGCCGAGCAGCTGCATGTCACCCATGGTGCGGTCAGCCGGCAGCTCAAGGTGCTTGAAGAACACCTCGGCGTCAGCCTGTTCATCAAGGACGGTCGCGGCCTGAAACTCACAGATGCCGGCTTACGCCTGCGTGACGCCAGCAGCGAAGCCTTCGAGCGCCTGCGCAACGTCTGCGCCGAACTCACACAAAGCACGGCCGACGCCCCGTTCGTGCTCGGTTGCTCGGGAAGCCTGTTGGCGCGCTGGTTTATCCCGCGACTGGGGAGACTCAATGCCGACCTGCCGGACTTGCGCCTGCACCTGTCGGCCGGAGAAGGCGATCTCGATCCCCGAAGACCGGGACTGGATGCCTTGCTGGTCTTTGCCGAGCCCCCCTGGCCGGCGGACATGCAGGTTTTCGAGCTGGCCAGCGAACGTATCGGTCCGGTCATGAGCCCTCGGTTCGCCGGCTATGAGCGGCTCAAGCAAGCGCCGGAAAGCGCACTGCTGAACGAACCCTTGCTGCACACCACCTCACGCCCGCAAGCCTGGCCAAACTGGGCGCAACAATGCGGCCTCGACGCCAGGGCATTGAAGTACGGTCAGGGATTCGAACATTTGTATTACTTGCTGGAAGCCGCCGTCGCGGGGCTGGGCGTGGCGATTGCCCCCGAACCCTTGGTGGCGGAGGACTTGAAGGCCGGCCGCCTGGTTGCGCCATGGGGCTTCAGTGAAACCCCGGCACAACTGGCGTTGTGGCTACCCAAGCGCGCCGCGGACGGGCGCGCCAGGCAACTGGCGCAGTGGCTGAAAAACGAGCTGCGCCGGGTAGATTAATCGCGCTTGCACAATAGATAAGCGGCCAGCAGGCCCAATGCGCCCACGGCGACACCGGCTGTAGTCCAGGGGTGCTCCTGGGCGTAGTCCCGGGTGGCAATCCCTGTTTCGCGGGTTTTGACCTTGACCTCTTCATAGGCGTCGGCAAGCAGATGGCGCGAGTGCTTCAAGGCATTCTCGGCGTTGCCTTTCAGGGTCTTGAGGGTTTTACGCGACTCGTCCGAGGCGTCGTCCTTCAGGTTTTCCAAAGACTTGAGCAGACTCTCGATCTCGGCTTCCATGCTTTGCAATGAGGCTTTGCGTAACGAGGTGTTGGCCATGGTGGCTCTCCTGCATTGGTGATGAGTGGCGTGTGTTGGTTGGGACTTCAGGGGTTCGAGAAAGTGCAGAAAATCTGAACTTCACTCTCAGTACGACCAACAGAAGAAATAGGAAAAATCACTGCTAGGCTGTAATTCACACGCCAAGGAGAACGCCATGTCTGACCATCACACCTACAAGAAAGTCGAGCTGGTTGGCTCGTCCACCAGCAGTATCGAGGATGCAATCAACAACGCCCTGACCGAAGCCAGCAAAAGCATCAAGTACATGGAATGGTTTGAAGTCACCGAGACCCGTGGGCACATCAGGGACGGCAAGGCCGCGCACTTTCAGGTGACCCTGAAAGTCGGATTCCGGATTGCCAGCAGCTGACTTTGGGCTAGTCTTCTGAACTTGCACGCCGGCCGAATGCCATAGGGAATGGCACAGCGCTGCATGAGTGCGTCCGGCTGACGGCTGGTTACCCCTATGATCCGACCAGGGAATGCAACCGATGAAGAAGTTTATGTTGGCGGTAGGTTTATTGAGCCTTGCGGGGACCGTATTGGCAGATGGTGGCAAGCCATGCGAAGAGCTGAAAGCCGAAATCGCAGCGAAACTTGATGCCAAGGGCGTTTCCGGTTATTCGCTGGAGATTGTCGATAAAGGTAGCGCCGCTGGCGGAAAAGTTGTTGGTAAATGCGAAAAGGGCGCCAAAGTGATCGTCTACAAAAAGTAGGCCGGTCCTCGCCCGATTGAAAAAGCCGACGCCCTGGCGCCGGCTTTTTCATGCCTGCCGTTTGAGTATCAGCCTCGCATGACCTGCGCCAGCAGCTCGTAGGAATGCACGCGATCCGAATGTTCGTACAGGTCACAGGTGAAAATCAGCTCGTCAGCCTGGGTCTGTTCGATCAGGACCTCGAGTTTGGCGCGGATTTTCTGTGGGCTGCCAATCATGGCCAGACCAAGAAAATCGTGCACAGCCTCTTTCTCATGGGGCAGCCACAGGCCGTCCATGGTCTTCACCGGTGGACGCTGTACCAGGCTTTGGCCGCGCATCAGGGCGAGAATCCGCTGGAACACCGAAGTCGCCAGGTAATCGGCCTGCTCATCGGTATCGGCCGCCACCAAAGGCACGCCGAGCATCACGTAGGGTTTATCCAAAACGGCTGAGGGCTTGAAGTGATTGCGGTAGACCCGAATCGCTTCATGCATGTAGCGCGGCGCGAAATGCGAAGCGAAGGCGTAAGGCAAACCGCGTTCACCGGCCAGTTGTGCACTGAACAGGCTCGACCCCAATAACCAGACCGGCACATGGGTCCCGGTTCCCGGCATGGCGATGATCCGTTGATCCGGGGTACGTGGCCCGAGGTAGCGCACCAGTTCCGCCACATCTTCCGGGAAGTCGTCGGCGCTGCCGGAGCGCTCGCGGCGCAAGGCACGTGCGGTCATCTGGTCGGAACCGGGTGCGCGCCCCAGGCCCAGATCAATCCGGCCCGGATACAGGCTTTCCAGGGTGCCGAACTGCTCGGCAATCACCAAGGGTGCGTGGTTGGGCAACATCACACCGCCCGAACCGACACGAATGGTCGACGTGCCACCGGCCAGATAACCGAGCAGAACCGAAGTCGCGGAGCTGGCGATGCCGTCCATGTTGTGGTGCTCAGCCACCCAGAAGCGGTTGTAACCGAACTTCTCGACATGCTGCGCCAGGTCCAGCGAATTGCGCAGCGACTGGGCCGCGCTGCCGTTCTCGCGCACCGGCACCAGATCGAGGGTTGAGAACTTGATATCGGACAGTCGTTTCATAAACCTGCTTCTCCAATTGAGGGCGCAGGTTTGTTCTTGCGAACGCAAACCTGCCGAATCCAAAAGCCTGTTCATGCAATGTGGGCATATACCCGAGTTTCAATAGCCCGGTAAAAAATCCCGCGAAAAAAGCAGATTGATCGGACGAAGTGAACTTTGCCCCTTCGTCTATCCTCACAACCCTGGCAACCGAAAATCCCACAGGCGCGACCTTTCGCGCCGACCTTCAGGAGGCAGGCATGGCTATCGTCAAGAAAGCATCGGCACATTGGGAAGGTGATCTGAAAACCGGCATCGGCTCGATTTCCACAGAAACCGGCGTGCTTCGGGAAGCCCCCTACGGCTTCAAGGCGCGCTTCGAAGGCGGCCGGGGCACCAACCCGGAAGAGTTGATCGGCGCTGCCCACGCCGGCTGTTTCTCCATGGCGTTCTCCATGATTCTCGGTGACGCCGGCCTGAAGGCCGATAGCATCGATACCCAGGCAGAAGTCACTCTGGATCAAGTGGACGGCGGTTTTGCGATCACCGCAGTGAAATTGATTCTGCAAGCGAAAATCCCCGGGGCAACCCAGGCGCAGTTCGAAGAACTCAGCAACAAGGCCAAAGAAGGCTGCCCGGTGTCCAAAGTGCTGAATGCCAAGATCAGCCTGGAGGCAACATTGGTCAGCTAGATCTTCATTTTTGCAAAGAAAAGATCGCAGCCTTGCGCAACTTGCCGGGATCATTCGGCAAGAGGTGTCCAAGGCTGCGATCTTTTTTGTGTGGTGACAGATTTGCCCGCTAATAATATGGTCGAATAAATGACAGCAGCGAAAACCTGTGAACAGGCGTGCTGCCTCAAAGGAGCTTCAACCATGAAACGTTTTACCCTGGCGGTTATCTGTTGCGCGCTGGCCACGTCGGCCCTCGCAGCACCGAAGCCCTGCGAAGAGCTCAAGGCCGAGATCGAAGCCAAGATCCAGGCCAGTGGCGTCACTTCCTACACGCTTGAAATCGTCACCAACGACGAAGTGCACGACCAGAACATGGTCGTTGGCTCGTGCGAAAACGGCACCAAAAAAATCATCTACCAGAAGAACGACCGCTGACATCTCACATCAGGCAGTTGGCTTCCCGGTCTTCAGCGACGATCTCGCGCTTGGCGTTGTACAGGCGGGCGCCGGGGGTAAACGCTATGGAGCGGCCTTCGAGTACATAACGCTGACCGGCTTCGAAATGATCGTAACGGATGGTCAGGTAGCACAGCCGCTCAGAGGGCCCGCTCATCGTACTCAAGCCACCGCCGCCGGGCACTTCAAAGTCGAAACGCACGATCAGTTCGTGGCTGCCGGGCGTCACTTCGAAATAACGCCCATCGCGCAATCGTTGTTTGTCCAGGCGTTCAGCCATCAACAACTTGTCGTTAGGGAAGGGCGTCGAAAAATCAACCCAGGCCATTTTTGGATCAGGTGTCGGCATCGGGCTTTGACAGCCCGCGACGACTCCGACGGCGAGTAACAGCATCAACCTGCGCATGATGGATGTCCCGGGGGATAGGCATCCAGCATAACGCCGATCAGGTTCGTTGGCAGCCCGCAGGAGTGCCATGGCCGATCACTTTTCGCTGTTGATCGTAGAGCTTGGCCCACGGCCGAAAACCGATGTTCCCCGCTTGCAGTTGATAACGTTCGCCGGCGTTGAAATCCTTGAATTTCACGTTCAACTGACAATCGCGCCACAACGGCTCGGCGTCGGGGCCGATGTTGGTGGGCTGCACCGGAAACTGGTAACGGACTGTCAATTCATGGCTACCGGGCTGAACCTCGAAGTAGCGTTTATCGTCGGTGGCCTTGGCATCGACCTCCAATGCCTGCAACGCCGTATCTTCTTGCTTCGAGTCCAGGTCGATCCAGGCTTGCGCAGGATCATGGCGGGGTATTCCGAATCCGGCACAGCCGGCCAGCAACAGCAGACTTCCTGTCAGTATCATCGTGCGCATAGCGGAGCTCCAGTGAGGCGGGATAGTCTTGCGGGAAGACTCTCCAAGGAAGAATTATTGTGATCAGGCCGCTTCCTAGCCTTGGGTTACTTGATCGCGTTTTTCGCGTTTTGTTTCCGGGCGTGTTGTTTTTGTTACTCAACGGTTGCACCAGCATCAGCTATTACAGCCAACTGGCCAGTGGCCAACTGCAGTTGTTGCGGGCCAGGGAGCCGGTTTCCAGCGTGATTGCCGACCCGGCGCGCGACCAAAAACTGCGTATACACCTGGAGCAATCACAAAAGGCCCGAACGTTCGCCAGCCGGCAATTGCACCTGCCGGATAACCAAAGTTACCGCTTGTACGCGGACATTGGCCGTCCCTTCGTCGTCTGGAATGTCTTCGTCACGCCGGAATTTTCCCTCAAGCCTGTAAACCACTGCTTTCCCATCGCCGGCTGTGTGGCCTACCGCGGGTACTACAGTCAGAGCGCAGCGCGCGGCGAAGCAGCCTTGCAACGTTTGCAGGGCATGGACGTGTCGATTGGCGGCGTCGAGGCCTATTCGACTCTCGGCTGGTTCAATGACCCGATCATCAGTTCGATGATGGGCTGGGGGGATGAGCGACTGGCCACGCTGATCTTTCACGAGCTGGCCCATCAGCGCGTCTATGTGAAGGACGACACCGAGTTCAACGAATCCTTTGCCACCTTCGTCGAGCAGGAAGGTACTCGCCAATGGCGTGCCTATCGCCACCTGCCACCGGACAACAATGCGCAGGCGCGTCAGCGCGACCAGTTCACGGAGTTGGTGCTGGAAACCCGCGCCCGGCTGGAAAAGCTCTACGCCTTGCCCTTGCCAACCGCACAGATGCGCCAGCGCAAGGCGGCCGAGTTCGAGCGCTTGCGCAGCGAATACCGGCAACTGCGCGACAGTCAGTGGGCTGGAGACAAACGCTACGACACCTGGATCCATGCCCCCATGAACAATGCCCGGCTATTACCGTTTGGCTTGTACGACCAGTGGGTACTGGCATTTGACGCACTGTTCCATCAGGCGGATGGCGATTGGCCCAGGTTCTATGCCGCCGTGGAAAAGCTCGGTGGCTTGCCGACGGATGAGCGCAAGGCCGCGCTTAAGAAGTTGGCTGACGGCGCCGATCAGCCAAAGAACCAGTAGCAAACGCCGATTGCACCCAGCACCCCGGCAAGTTCCGCCAGCAATGCGCAGCCAACGGCATGGCGCGCACGCTGGATGCCCACGGCACCGAAGTACACCGCCAGCACATAGAACGTGGTCTCGGTACTGCCCTGGATTGTCGCCGCCACCAGCGCCGGGAAGCTGTCGACGCCCGAGGTCTTCATGGTTTCAATCAGCATTGCCCGGGCGGCACTGCCGGAGAAGGGTTTGACCATCGCCGTCGGCAGCGCATCGACAAAGCGCGTGTCCCAACCGGCCCACGCCACCAGATGACGAATCCCGTCCAGGCCGAAGTCCAGCGCCCCGGAGGCCCGCAGGACACCCACCGCGCAGAGCATCGCCACCAGATAAGGCAGCAGGTTCTTGGCGACGTCAAAACCCTCCTTGGCACCTTCAACGAAGGCCTCGTAGACCTTCACTTGGCGCAGCGCCCCGATCAGTAAAAACAGCATGATCAGGCCAAACAGCGTCAGGTTGCCGAGGATCGATGACAAGCCGGCCAGCGCGGTCGCCGAAAGGGTCGCCAGCAACGCCATGAAACCACCGAGGGCGAGGGCGCCGGGGATCAGGTAGGCCAGCACCACCGGGTCCCAGACGCGCAGGCGCTGCATGAATGCCACCGACAGGAAACCGACAATGGTCGAGCAACTGGTCGCCAGCAGGATCGGCAGGAACACCAGCGTCGGGTCAGGCGCGCCTTGCTGAGCGCGATACATGAAGATGGTCACCGGCAGCAGGGTCAGCGAAGAGGCGTTGAGCACCAGGAACAGGATTTGTGCGTTGCTGGCGACGGTAGCGCTGGGGTTGAGTTCTTGCAGCGCTTTCATGGCCTTGAGGCCGATAGGCGTGGCGGCGTTGTCCAGACCGAGGCCGTTGGCGGCGAAGTTCAAGGTGATCAGGCCGATGGCCGGATGACCAGGCGGGACTTCAGGCATCAGGCGCAAAAACAACGGCCCCAAGGCCCTGGCCAACCATTCGACGATGCCGGCCTTCTCGGCAATGCGCAGAAAACCCAGCCAGAGGGTGAGGGTGCCGAACAGCAGCACCATGACCTCGACCGACAGCTTGGCCATGGCAAAAATGCTCTCCACCATCGCCGCGAATATCCCGGCGTTGCCACCAATCAGCCACTGCGCCAGCGCCGAAACGGCTGCCACGATGAAGAAGCCAAGCCACAGGCCATTAAGCATCAGTCAAATCCCCCAAAAGATCCGCGAATGATAGCGGGGTGACCAGAAACGACAAACCCCGGATTTCTCCGGGGTTTGTCTGGTGCGGCTTTCGTAGATCACTGTGGGAGCAGCCGGTTGACGCTCGATTGCTCGCGATAGCGGTGTATCAGTCGACATCAATATCGGCTTTAGTCGGTCATCGCGAGCAAGCTCGCTCCCACAGGTTTTGTATCAGTTGCTGGAGGTTTCACCCGCTGGCAGCTTTTCCTTGCTACGCCAGTGCGGCAGGGAGTTCCAGTAACGCTGGCCCTTGGCGTCGTCGTACATACCTTCCCAACGAGCGATTACCAGAACAGCCAGGGCGTTGCCGATCACGTTCAGTGCGGTACGGGCCATGTCCATGACGCGGTCGACACCGGCGATGAACGCCAGGCCTTCCAGTGGAATACCGACGCTGCCGAGGGTGGCCAGCAGGACCACGAAAGACACGCCCGGTACGCCGGCGATGCCTTTGGAGGTGACCATCAACGTCAGGACCAGCAGCAGTTGCTGACTGATCGACAGATCGATGCCGTACAACTGGGCAATGAAGATCGCCGCAATGCTTTGGTACAGGGTCGAACCGTCGAGGTTGAACGAGTAACCGGTCGGTACCACGAAGCTGCAAATGGCTTTCGGCGCGCCGTAGGCTTCCATCTTCTCGATCACGCGCGGCAGCACGGTTTCGGAGCTCGCGGTGGAGTAGGCCAGTACCAGCTCATCCTTGAAGATGCGCATCAGCTTGATCACCGAGAAGCCGAACAGGCGAGCGATCAGGCCCAGGATCACGAACGCGAAGAAGGCGATGGCGACGTAAACCAGGATCACCAGTTTGGCCAGCGGTATCAACGACGCGAAGCCGAAGTTGGCCACGGTCACCGCGATCAGTGCGAACACGCCGATCGGGGCGTAGTTCATGATCATGTGAGTGACCTTGAACATGCTTTCCGACACGCCCTGGAACATCTTCACCAGCGGTTCGCGCAGGTCCGCCTGCAGGCTCGACAGCCCGAGACCGAACAATACGGAGAAGAAGATGATCGGCAGCATTTCGCCGCGAACCATGGCCGCGAAGATGTTCGACGGGATCAGGTTGAGGATGGTTTCGATGAACGCGTGTTCATGCTGGACCTCGGCGGCAGTCGCCTGGTACTTGGAAATGTCCACAGTGCCCAGGGTGCTCATGTCGATGCCGGCACCCGGATGGAACAGGTTGGCCAGCAGCAGACCGACCACGATGGCGATGGTCGTGACGATTTCAAAGTAGATGATGGTCTTGAAGCCGATGCGCCCCAGCTTCTTGGCGTCACCGACGCCGGCAATGCCGACGATCAAAGAGGAGATGACGATCGGGATCACGATCATCTTGATCAGACGGATAAAGATATCGCCTGCCGGTTGCAGGACGTTGCTGATCCACCAGGCTTTTTCGGCACTGAAATGGTTGAGCAGTGCACCGATTGCTATCCCCAATACCAGACCGATGAGGATCTGCCAGGCGAGGCTAAGCTTTGCCTTCTTCATATCTTTACCCTTACTTGCGTTTGACTCAGGGAGATGCGCGAACTGGAACGCTCGTGGCGAAAAAGTCTAGTGCATCTACCCCCCGTATAAGGTGCCCCGGAACGCGTGTTTGCGGCTCTCTGGCAGGCGAAAAAAGGCGCAACTATTCCGATGCAAGGAAGCGCCGTCTAATGCCGTAAACGCCTACCCTATGCCGAATCGGCATGAGGTTTTTCCACTGAATGCGACGTCGCAATCGGTTCGAATGCGACATTTCAGCAGGCATAAGTGCCGTGAACCGGTCATCACAGAGCAGATTGAATGTTTTTTGAGCAGTGGCCGAGCGTTGATTTTCCAGCAGAATCCCGCAGGACAAAGCGAAAAATCGCGGCCAAAAAAAAGGGCTTTTTCTCGATATACGGTCGCCTGTGAAACACCGGGAAAAGTAATTTCCGACGTAACAGGGACAAGGACGCGATAACAGTGATGAAATCGAGACGAGTGCTCTATTTCAATGTGTTGCGTGATCCAGCCCTACGCAAGCTCGTCGAGCCATGGTGGTCCGGCGAACTTGCGCAGCAGCTTTTCCTGACCCGGCCCTTACGCAGGTACTCCCTGTACCCGTAGGTCACTCCACCCATGAAACAGGCAGAACGTCCCGACCCCTTGGTCATGCGCCAGCCTTCCTCAGGTGACGCAGATAGAAAGAGGCGCTGTGACCTCCTTCGTGTACAAATTCTGTTCTATCGACAAACCCTGCATGAGGGCCTCAGGCATGCCGGAGAGAAACCTCAGCCCGCATGCCATGGCACTACCGCCCTGATAGCAGGGCGGCTGCCAGCGTCTTGAACACACCATTCATGTCAGCCTCGACCGCGACGGCTGAAGAAGAAGGAAGCAATGAACATCACCAGGAACACGACAAACAGAATCTTGGCGATACCCGTGGCGGTGCCCGCGATACCACCGAAGCCCAGTACTGCGGCGATGATGGCAATGATCAGGAATGTGATTGCCCAGCTCAACATGGTGATTCTCCTTACGCTTCTATTTAGAGGTGTTGCGTTTCCCGGCACATCGCTGCGGCGGAAATTGTTTACCTAGAACACCCAACGCTCCTGATGACGTACCTCGCCTGCAGGCCCAGCCTGGTCGACGTCCATCATGCGCATCGGGGTGCTATCGGCCTGAAGGCTGCCAACAGCACTGAAATGGGTTTGGGTCGGATGCTGAATCGACAGTTGTGGCGCCTGCGGCTGCTGACTCTGCTCCCAGCGCACAAACTGTTGGCCGCCGATAAGGGTGAGCAACAGCGCCAGTACAGCAAACAGTCCTTGCTGAATATGCACAGGCGAGAGGTGCAGGTGGGCGGCACGTTGACGGTTCATCCTGGAGCTCCTAC
Organism: Pseudomonas sp. PDM27; assembly: GCF_019219205.1. Taxonomy (NCBI): domain Bacteria; kingdom Pseudomonadati; phylum Pseudomonadota; class Gammaproteobacteria; order Pseudomonadales; family Pseudomonadaceae; genus Pseudomonas; species Pseudomonas sp. PDM27. The sequence goes on from NZ_JAHUWF010000013.1 coordinate 25,664, forward strand.
CACTCGGGTCGGTATTCGATAGCGGGCGCTTGTTTTTGAATGCCCTGGTTAACCAGACAATTGCAGCCCGCATGCCAGCATTGAACCGAATTAATTGTCTTTAATATCAATATCTTACGACCATCAAAGAAATCACATCGTACGCATCCTGCACGATGCCACTTGTGCAGTCGTGCGTATTGCACGATTCATTTGAAGGAAGGCGTAAATTTTTTGAATTGAGAGGAGGACGCAGATGTCAGAAATACACGCTGGCCGCTGTCGGAATCCGGGCATCTATTAAAAGACCCCCTACATCAGCTGACTGACCGATACATCGGATGAAAGCTACCCAGCCATGACAGGAATGGCTCAGAATCAATCATGCAACTTGCCCGATTTCTCCGGGACTAAATCAAGATCATTCATTAAGGAGCGTAGGAAAATGGAATCCGCCACTGAGCACCAAGGCCGCATTCTGCTGGTGGATGATGAGTCTGCCATCCTGCGTACTTTTCGTTACTGCCTCGAAGACGAAGGCTACAGCGTGGCCACCGCCACCAGCGCCGCGCAGGCCGAAGCCCTGTTGCAGCGCCAGGTCTTCGACCTGTGTTTCCTCGATTTGCGTCTGGGTGAAGACAACGGTCTCGATGTGTTGGCCCAGATGCGTATCCAGGCGCCCTGGATGCGGGTGGTGATCGTCACTGCGCACTCAGCCGTCGACACGGCGGTGGATGCCATTCAGGCCGGTGCCGCCGACTATCTGGTCAAGCCGTGCAGCCCCGATCAATTGCGCTTGGCAACCGCCAAGCAACTGGAAGTGCGGCAGCTGTCGGCGCGGCTGGAAGCCCTGGAAGGTGAAGTGCGCAAGCCCAAGGATGGTCTGGACTCCCACAGCCCGGCCATGAAAGTGGTACTCGAAACCGCGCGCCAGGTGGCCACGACCGATGCCAATATCCTGATTCTCGGTGAGTCCGGCACCGGCAAGGGCGAGCTGTCCCAAGCCATTCACGGCTGGAGCAAACGCGCGAAGAAATCCTGCGTCACGATCAACTGCCCGTCGCTGACCGCCGAGCTTATGGAAAGCGAGCTCTTCGGCCACAGTCGTGGCGCCTTCACCGGCGCGAGCGAAAGCACCCTGGGCCGAGTCAACCAGGCGGACGGCGGGACGCTGTTTCTCGACGAAATCGGCGACTTTCCGCTGACATTGCAGCCGAAATTGCTGCGTTTCATACAGGACAAAGAATATGAGCGCGTCGGTGACCCGGTGACCCGCCGTGCCGATGTGCGCATCCTTGCAGCCACCAACCTCAACCTCGAGGACATGGTCCGCGATGGTCGTTTCCGTGAAGACCTGCTCTATCGCCTGAATGTCATTACCCTGCACCTGCCACCGCTACGCGAACGCCGTGAGGATATTCTCAACCTGGCCGATCGTTTCCTGGCGCGCTTCGTCAAGGAGTATGCCCGCCCCGCGCGCGCGTTGAGCGACGAGGCCCGGGAAGCCCTGCTGGGCTATCGCTGGCCGGGCAACATCCGTGAGCTGCGCAACGTGATCGAGCGCGCGAGCATCATCTGTCCGCAGGAGCGGGTCGAGATCAGTCATCTGGGCATGGCCGAAACCCCGGTCAACAACGCACCGCGCATCGGCGCAGCGCTGAGCCTGGATGAGCTGGAAAAGGCCCACATCGGCGCGGTCCTCGCCACCGCCGACACGCTGGACCAAGCGGCAAAAACCCTGGGCATCGATGCTTCGACGCTGTACCGCAAACGCAAGCAGTACAACTTGTGAGCAATAGGCGATGAAACTGGCGATGAAATTGCGGACCCGGCTTTTCCTGAGCATCTCCGCACTGATCACCGTCGCCTTGCTCGGGCTCCTGCTCGGGCTGGTCAGCGTGATGCAGATGGCCGGCAGCCAGGAAGCACTGACCCGCAGTAACTTCATCACCCTGGACCTGGGACTCAAGATGCGCCAGACCCTGGGTGACCAACTGATCATTATGCTCAGCGAGAAGCCTGACTCCGCCGCTTTCGCCGCCTCGAAGCAGCGTTATTACCAGTTGCTGGAGGAAGGCATCGCCCAGGAACCCGAGCAGAACGCAAGCGAGTACGGCTTCAGGAAAGCCAAGGCTGACTACGAGCGCTTTATCGAAGCTTATGAGGCGTCCCCGGACCCTTCGACTGTGCTCAGCAGTCATGACAACCTGACAGAAAAATTCAACGCACTGCGCAATGGTCTGATCGCCGAGCACAAGCGCGCGCTGGATAACATCAACGATACCGAGCGCCAGGCTCGGGAGCGGGCACTGCTGATCGCCGGGCTGCTCGCCCTGGTGGGGTTGGCGGTGCTGATCATCGGCTTCGTGACCGCGCAGGCCATTGCCCGGCGTTTCGGGGCGCCCATCGAAGCCTTGGCCAAGGCAGCGGACAATATCGGCCAGGGCAATTTCGATGTCACCCTGCCGATCTCCTCGGCAGTGGAGCTCAACCAGCTGACCCGACGTTTCGGGATCATGGCCCAGGCGTTGCGTGAACATCAGGCCACCAATGTCGACGAGTTGCTGGCCGGCCAGCAGCGTTTGCAGGCCGTGCTCGATAGCATCGACGACGGGCTGCTGATGATCGACCGTCAGGGCCATCTGGAACACCTTAACCCTGTGGCCCAGCGTCAGTTGGGCTGGGAGTCCGATCGCCTGGGGCAGGGATTGGGCACGGCACTGGAGCGCCCTGAACTCGATGAGCAGCTGCAACTGGTGCTGCGCGGCGGCACTCTGGAGCGGGCGCCGGAGGACTTGAGTGTCGAAGTCGATGGCGAGTCGCGACTGCTGACCTATAGCCTGACCCCGGTCAGCCACACCCAGGGCCATATTCTCGGGGCCGTGATGGTGCTGCATGACGTTACGGAGCAGCGTGCCTTCGAACGGGTACGCAGCGAGTTTGTATTGCGCGCCTCCCATGAATTGCGCACACCGGTCACCGGCATGCACATGGCCTTCGGATTATTCCGCGAGCGCGCGCACTTTGCCCCGGACTCCCGGGAAGCCGACCTGCTCGATACCGTGAATGAAGAGATGCAGCGGTTGATGCAGCTGATCAATGACCTGCTGAATTTCTCCCGTTACCAGAACGGTTTGCAGAAACTCACCCTGGCGCCGTGTTCCATCGAGGCGCTGCTGGAACAGGCTGAGTCACGCTTTGCCGCATCGGCCGCCGAGAAGGACATCAGTCTGCTGGTGGAAGTGCAGGGGCCTTTGCCGCGTTTGCAGGCCGATCAGCCACAACTGGAGCGGGTACTCGATAATTTGCTCGACAACGCCTTGCGCCACACCGGTTCCGGCGGGCGGATACGCCTGCACGCCCGGCGCCACGGCGACCGGGTCATCATCAGTGTCGAGGACAACGGCGAAGGCATTGCCTACGGTCAGCAGGGGCGGATCTTCGAGCCGTTCGTGCAGGTCGGACGCAAGAAAGGCGGAGCCGGTCTCGGCCTGGCATTGTGCAAGGAAATCGTGCAATTGCATGGCGGGCGGATGGGCGTCTATTCACGGCCGGGGCAGGGCACTCAGTTCTACATGGCGCTGACGGTATAGATCGCGGTCACGCTTCGTCATCCAGGCGCCGGCCGCCCGCCCGACGTCGCCCTCGGGTTATCAATTCAATGAACTGAACCGCGCTCAGCGCATGGGCGAACAGCCAGCCCTGGCCGAACTTCACGCCTTCACTGCTCAAGAACTCGGCCTGGGCCTCATGTTCGATGCCCTCGGCAATCACCTTCAGATGCAGCGACTGGGCCATGTGAATGATGTGCGGGGCCACACCGCTGCTGGCGGCGTCATGGCCCAACGCATCTATGAACGCCTTGTCGATTTTCAGGCAGTCCACCGGCAGGGTTTGCAAATAGGCGAGGCTGCAGTAGCCGGTGCCAAAATCATCGATCAACACCTGGTGCCCGACATCCCGCAGCGATTGCAGGTTTTCCCGGGCCACCACCACATCGACCAGCCCGCGCTCCGTGACCTCGAAGGCAATTTGCCGCGCAGCAACGCGGTGCAGGGTCAGCAGCCTCGCCATCACCTGGCCGATTCGCGGAACCATCACATCGCACGCCGCGAGATTGACTGAGATGTACAGTTGCGGGTTGGCGCGCAGCAACTGGCCGAGTTGCTCGAGCAAGCGTTGCAAGACGAAATCCGTCATCTGGCGAATCTGCCCGGTGTCCTCCGCCATCGGAATGAACAGGTCGGGACTGGTCAGGGTACCGTCCGGCCTGCGCCAGCGCAGCAGCGCTTCAGCCCCGACACAGTTGCGGCTATCGAGGTCGAAGATCGGTTGATACAGCACCTGCAACTCGCCCCGGCGAATCGCCCCGGCCAGCTCGGCATCCAGCGACTGCCGCTGTTGCACCAGCAGGAACACCAGGAACCCGACGCATATGCCCAGCGCCAGGCTGGCCGGTAGCAGCCACCACCAGACCGACGGGATATGCATGCCCGTACGCAGGCTGATCAACACCAATTGATACTCCGGGTTGTCGGTGGGCATGCGGTATATCAGGCGTGACTGGGTGATCTGCAGCGCATCACGGTTTTTTGGCGGCCAGGCCTCGACCGGCGGCCAGATCTGGGAAGAGCCCAATACCGGAATCGCGCGCGTGCCATGGTCCAGGACGACCAGCAGGCTGCTGCCCGGCGACAGGTCGACCATATCGGTCAAATGCCCGCGGGAGGTCGCGACGCGGAAATTCCCGCGCCCCAGCATCAGGGCGGCGCGGTTTTCATCGGGTTCGGTGGTGGTGTTGAGCCAATAGCTGTAGGTCGGGCCCTTGATGTCTGGCGATCGAATCAGCGACAGCCCTTCCTGGCGGGGGCGATTGGAACAGATTCGCGAGGAGTCCATGTAGGCGGCTTCGTAGACGAAGCGATAATTGAACGTAACCTGTTGCAAGGTCGCGATCATTTCAGCATCACAACCGCGCAACGGTTGCGCTTCAAGGTCGTCCAGGCTTTCACGCAGTTGCCCGAAGAGCTGTTCCAGGCGGGCGAGAAAGCGCTCACCCTGAGCATTCATTTCTTCGCTTTCGTTTTGCTCGACCTGATGAATGGCGACGAACAGGCTGCCGGCCATCAATAACGTTGCGCTCAAGACAGCCGACATCAGCCCCAGGAACCAGGGGCGATGGAACCAACTACGGAAGGTCTCTCGAGCAGCAGTCATTGCGTAATATCCGATGGATTACCAATGAGTTATAGCTGCTGATTGGGAAAAAGCCCTGACCGCCGGGCGGGCGCCATTATTTTGTCTGATTCAACACCAAAAGCAGCGCGGCTGTTTGCGCATCCGGCGTGCCATCGAAGCGCGCCGGGCGGAAGTGCATCTGGAAGGCCGCGATCACATGTCGTGTCGCAACATCGAGCTCGCCGGTTTGTGGCACGGCATAACCCAGGTGGGCCAATTGCGCCTGAAACCAACTGATGCTCGGCAACTGATCGGCGAACAGCATTTGCTCGCGCGCGACCGCCTGTTCGTTCGGCCAGATACCCAGACCTTCGGCAGCCAGACGCTTCCAGGGGAACAGCGGCCCCGGGTCCAGTTTGCGCAACGGCGCAATATCGCTATGGCCGATGATGTCGCGAGGCTTGATGCCATGACGCTTGCTGATGTCCTTGAGCAATACGATCAAGGACTGAACCTGATCTTCGCTGTAGGGATACCACACGCGCCCGGTTGGAGTGTCCTTGAATCCCGGGTTGACGATTTCGATACCAATGGAACTGGAATTCAGCCAGGTCCGGCCATCCCACTCGCTCTCCCCGGCGTGCCAGGCGCGAACATTTTCATCCATCAGCTTGTAGATGGTGGCGCCCTTGTCGTCACCGATCAGGTAATGACTGCTGACTTCGCCGTGGGTCAGCAGTTGCAGCGAACGCTCCAGCGAGGCGTTGGTGTAATGCACCACCACGAACTGCACACGGCTGTCGTAATTGGCTGAAGGGTGACTGGTGTCAAAACGGGGACCGCTGGCGCAGCCGGCCAGCAGAGCAAGTGAGACGATCAGAGCAAGATATTTCATGGCGAAAGGCAGTACACACAAGACAATAATGCAACAGTGTAACGTAATGCCTTGCGGGCTGACGGCAATCGCCGCGAATTAAACAAAATGGAACAAATAATGCTCAGCCCGGCTCCACGCGGTTGCGTCCGGCATTTTTTGCACGGTACAACGCCTGATCGGCTCTTTTAAGCACTTGATCGCTGTGCTCACCCGGCCTGAACGCCGACATTCCGACAGACACGGTAATGGTCACCGGCTCTCCCTTGAAGTGGAACGGACAAGCCTCGATGGCGGCACGCAGGCTTTCCAGCAACTTCAGCCCTGCCGCCGGCACCGTAGATGGCATTAACAGCACAAACTCTTCGCCGCCGAACCGGGCAATGAAGTCCGTACCGCGAAGACGCTTGCGCAACACGCTGGCAATGATCTTCAGCACTTTGTCACCGGCCAGGTGCCCGTAGTTATCGTTGATACGCTTGAAATGATCGAGGTCGAGCATGGCCAGCAACAGCGTATTGCCATGTTGCTGCCATTGTTTGACTTCATGATCCAGGCGCTCGCTCCAGGCCGCGCGGTTGGGCAGGCCGGTCAACGGGTCGACCAACGCCTTCTGCCGTTGCTCTTCAAGATGCTCGCGGTAACCCTGGGCCTCCTGTTCCATATGGGCGACGCGCTCGGCCAGGCTGTGCAGGCGCGCAGCGACCTCTTGCTCGCGCTCATCACGTTGTTTCTGGTGCTGGTCCATGGTGCCCAGCAAGCCTTCGAGATGGTTTTCCAGAACGTGCTTGAGATCTTCCAGGTCCGCGGCTTCCTGCATGCTGCTTTGCAAGCCATCAACCTGTTCGCGGATCTGCGTGTCCATCTGCCGCGCAGCCGAACGGTTGTCGGCGTGCCCAGCGGTGGCGGCCTGCAAGTTGCTCTGGAACGATTCGAGGCGCTCGTTCAGTCGTTGCAGGTAGGCTTCGAACTCATGCTGGCCGCTGTCGGTAATAGCCAGCATCAATGTGGCGAAATCGTCGAGAATCGGTAGTAATTCGTACCAGTTCAGACCGTTTTTCAGACGATCGCGCATGGATTCGGCTTGCGGGCGATGGCGCTCGGGCAATGTCAGGTCTTCGAGCAGCCCCAGTAGCGTGTGTTCGATGTGGCTGGCCACCGAGCTGTAGGAGGGCTCGGGGGAATCCGGGAGTGCGTAGAAAGTGTCGTGCCCGGATAGAAGCTGATCTACGGCGACCACCTCCTCTGTCGGAGTCGCAAGCAAGGCCTGGCTATCCGGCGATGCTGGCACGGTCAGCTCGTCGGGGTTCACTTGCGACTCAAGAGGTGTTTCCGGCGTCGGCTTCTCGGCCGACCTGGTTTCTGCCGCGCCTGCCATGGCGGGTTGAGGCTGGGCAGCCGAAGGTGCCAAGTCCACGACTGCCGGAGCAGGGGAAGCCTCGACTGGCTCGGTCGGCGCGGACTCCTCTTCCACTCGCTCAGCCGTGGGTACTTCGCAGTTTGCCGTCTCAATCGCGTCCGGGGCCGACTCAATAACCGCCGCAGGGCTCCCGGCTACGGGGGTCGCCGGCGCAGGAGAAGCAGGCGTTGATGCCACCGTCTCTTCTGTCTCACGACCGCCGAACAATCGCTGCAGCAAGCCCGGCCGACCAGGCTCCGTCGGGGTTTCCAGTTGGCTCAGGGCCTTGCCTTGCAAGCCACTCAGCTCGCTGAGCAACAAGGGTATCTCACGCGCCTGACTGACCCGCGCATCCAGTTGCTTGGCGAAACTCTTGAGTGGCCGGCTCACATCCCGTGGCAGCGGCAATGTTTGCAGTTGAGTGACCAGTGCAGTCAGGGCGGCACTGGTCTGGTTGATCCGGGTTTCCCGACGCTGTTCGGAGTCGAGCACGGCTTTTTCCAGGCGTGGAATCAGCGCGGCCAGGCCGGCGTCCATGTCGTCGGTGCGCACGACCTCGCGCATTTCCTTCATGCATTGGTCAACCGCGCGGTCAGTACCTTCCGCCGCCAGGGTGCTGCGCACCAGCCCGCGACGCAGCAAGTCGAGCCGCGCGTCCCAGCGACGTTCGAGCTTTTCCTGTTGTTCGATGCTTTGGAGGTATTTCTCTTTCCAGCGCTGTGTTTCGTCGCTCATTCATGGGTTCCGCGTGGGGCAGGACTCAACGCGGGCAATGCATCGGCCGTGAGCGAACCCGGCAGACGAATCTCTACCGCGACCGGCAGGTGATCGGAAATGGGCTGTGCCAGCACCTCGACCTTTTCCAGGGTCAGGCTCGGGCTCAGCAGGATATGGTCCAGGCAGCGCTGGGGGCGCCAGCTGGGGAACGTTGCTTCCAGTTGCGGCGCGAGCAGGCCGAGATCGCGCAACGCGGAATTTTGCAGCAGGTCACTGGCATGGGTGTTCATGTCGCCCATCAGTACCTGGTGTTTGTAGTCGCCAATCAGATCGCGGATGTAGGCCAGTTGCAGGCTGCGCGCCCGGGCGCCCAGTGCCAGGTGCATCATGACGACCACCAGTGCTTCCGGGCCTTCGCCGAACCGTACCAGGATGGCTCCGCGCCCCTTTGGGCCCGGCAACGGATGATCTTCAATGGCCCACGGACGCAATCGGCTGAGCACGCCATTGCTGTGCTGGGCCAGGCGACCGAGATTGCGATTGAGTTGTTGATACCAGTAGGGGAAGGCGCCGAGATGGGCCAGATGCTCAACCTGATTGACGTAGCCTGAACGCAGGCTGCCACCGTCGGCCTCCTGCAAGGCGACCAGATCGAAGTCGCCCAGCAGATTGCCGATTTTCTGCAGATTGTCGGCACGCCCGGTGTGCGGCAGCAGATGCTGCCAGCCCCGGGTCAGGTAATGCCGGTAGCGCTCGGTGCTGATGCCGACCTGGATATTGAAACTGAGCAAGCGCAGACGACTGTCTGCGGGCAGGCCCGTGGACTCCAGATGATGCTCGTTGACCCGCGGATCATGCAGGCCAACGATGCGTTCAGTACCCCATCGGCGCATGGCAGTGACTGCCCTTAGTTGGCGGCAGCCTTGTTAGCCGCTCGCTCTTTGTCGATCAGTTTGTCGGCCAGTTGCAGGGCCTGTTCGGCACCGCCGGCGGAGCCCACGTCGAAGCGATATTTGCCATTCACAATCAGGGTTGGAACGCCAGAGATCTCATATTTCTTGGCCAGTTCACGGGCTTGAACGACCTGTCCCTTGATTGCAAAGGAGTCGAAAGTGGCCAGGAACTTTTCCTTGTCTACGCCCTGGGTAGCCAGGAAGTCGGCCATATCATTCTTATCGGTCAGCTTCATTTTTTTGTTCTGGATCGCGTCGAACACCGCAGCATGAACCTTATGCTCAACCCCCATGGATTCAAGAGTCAGGAACATTTGGCCATGAGCGTCCCAAGGACCGCCGAACATCGCTGGAATACGCTTGAAGTTCACATCCGATGGCAGTTTTTCGGCCCAGGGATTGATTGTCGGCTCAAAGTGATAGCAGTGCGGGCAGCCATACCAGAACAGCTCCACCACTTCGATCTTGCCAGGCACGGCGACCGGAACCGGATTGCTCAGTTCGACATAAGGTGCGGCGGGGGCTTCAGCAGCCTGGGCAGTCATGCCGAACAGGCTGGCAGCGGCAAAAACGGCGCTGATGATCAGATTACGCATGCTTTACTCCTGGACAAATTTTTCGCCTCGCGCGACGTGTTTTCAGACAGGTCCTGGCGGGCTTGAGTTCTGTAGTGTAACGGCAGCGGCCACAAAAAAGGGCGGCCAAGGCCACCCTTTTTATACTCGTTGCAACGGATTAATCGAGCGTTAACGTTGTAAGCGATATGTACCCGGTTCAACGCCCGATCCGCCGGCCTTAATGCAGGCCCTGGATGTAGCTGGACACCGCGGCGATGTCTTCGTCGCTCAGCTTCTTGGCAATACTCTGCATGGGTTTGGTATCGCCGTCGTTGGTACGGCCGCCGTCTTCCTTGCGGAAATCGGTCAGTTGCTTGGCGATGTATTGAGCGTGCTGGCCACCCAGGTGCGGGAAGCCCGCCGGGGCGTTACCTGCGCCATTTGGCGAGTGGCAGCCGGTGCAGGATGGCAGGCCCTTGGCCAGGTCACCACCGCGGAACAGGGCTTCACCGCGAGCGACGACTTTAGGATCGGCGGCACCGACGCTGCCTTTCTGGCTGGCGAAGTAGGCGGCGATGTCCGCCAGGTCCTGATCGCTCAGGTTGGTCAGCAGGCCGGTCATTTCCAGAACCGTGCGCTTGCCCGACTTGATGTCGTGCAATTGCTTGGTCAGGTAGCGTTCACCCTGACCGGCCAGTTTTGGAAAGTTTGGTGCCATGCTGTTGCCATCCGGGCCGTGGCAGGCGCCACAGACGGCGGCTTTGGCCTGACCGGCTTTTGCATCACCCGGTTGTACTGCCTCACCTGCAGCATGGGCCATGCCGGAGATGCCCACGGTCAACAGCAGACTCACGATCAATTTCTTCATCAGCTAATCCAACTACGGCTAAGGGTTAAGAGTTATGGACCGGGCTTACTCGCTCATCCAAAGGATGATGGCTTGGTAATCCTCGGCACTGCAGTCCATGCACAAACCACGCGGCGGCATCGCCTTGAAACCCTGGGTCACGTGTTGCACCAGCGTCTCCATACCTTTCGCCAACCTCGGCGTCCAAGCATCCTGATCGCCTTTTTTCGGCGCCATGGGTAATTGGCCGGAATGACAGGCACCACAAACACGGTTGTACACAGCTTCCGGATCCTGTGTAGCCTGAGCGCTGTAAAGCGGTATCAAGACACCGGCAGCTAGCAGCCATTTCGTCATAAAACGACCTTTTCAGGGTTGAGAGCGTGCTGCGTTCTAGTGCGCAATCAAGGTCTGTCGCTCTCGTGAACTTCATCCTACGCTGGGACAAAGCGCACACAAAATCTGCGGCATTATATACTGGCGTCACTGAAACGGAAGCGACACTGCTTGCCGCACCCATTCCTGGCGCCGCCCACATCGGAAATCCCATGCAACTCAAGAATCCCATCCTCGGTCTGTGCCAACAGTCCACCTTCATGCTCAGCGCCGCCAAAGTCGACCAATGTCCGGATGACGAGGGCTTCGAAGTCGCCTTCGCCGGGCGTTCCAACGCCGGCAAGTCGAGTGCATTGAACACCCTGACCCACGCCAGCCTGGCGCGCACCTCGAAAACCCCGGGGCGCACGCAACTGTTGAATTTCTTCAAGCTAGACGATGAACGCCGTCTGGTCGACCTGCCGGGCTACGGTTATGCAAAAGTACCGATCCCGCTCAAGCAACACTGGCAGCGTCACCTGGAAGCCTACCTGGGTGGTCGCGAGAGTTTGAAAGGCCTGATCCTGATGATGGACATCCGCCATCCGATGACCGATTTCGACCTGCTGATGCTCGATTGGGCCGTCGCTGCTGGCATGCCGATGCACATTCTGCTGACCAAAGCGGACAAGCTGACCTATGGCGCGGCCAAGAACACGCTGCTCAAGGTCCAGGCGGAAATCCGCAAGGGCTGGGGCGATCTGGTGACGATTCAGCTGTTCTCGGCCCCGAAACGCATGGGCCTGGAAGAAGCCTATACCGTACTGGCAGGCTGGATGGAGCTGGCGGACAAGGGTGTCGAGGTAGAAGCCCAATAGGGCTGCGAAAGCTGTCTGGGGCACCCCGGACAGCTTTCTGCAGGCAAAAAAAACCCCGGACTTCATATGGGGAGGGAGAAGTTCCGGGGTTCAAGCTCTAGACCGCTAGGGCGGGGTCCAGATATCTGCCAACACTTAACACAACATAGGAGCATCGAAGGGCTTCACCAGCCATTCAGTACCTCTGAGTGGTGCTTCGCAAGATTAGTTCAGATTTTTTTCAAATAGCTTTGAAATAACTTCGATAGCCTTGCGGACTAAGCTGTTTGCGCCCTTCTGCCGCGGCACCATGCCGCAGCAGAACACGACTCTTTTCTGTAGGAGCGAGCTTGCTCCTACAGGAAGGCTCAGTGAGCCTCATCCCAGTTATTTCCAACACCCACTTCGACCAGCAACGGCACATCCAGTTTCGCGGCTTCGCTCATGTGTACGCGAATTTCATCGCGAACCTGGTCGACCAGGTCCTCACGTACCTCCAGCACCAGTTCATCGTGCACCTGCAAAATGACTTTGGCGTCGAGGCCGGACGCGGTCAGCCAGTTATCCACAGCGACCATGGCTTTCTTGATGATGTCCGCAGCGGTGCCTTGCATCGGTGCGTTGATCGCCGTGCGTTCGGCGGCGGCGCGCTCTTGCGGTTTGTTGGAGTTGATGTCCGGCAGGTACAGGCGACGACCGAAGAACGTCTCGACATAACCTTGCTCGGCGGCCTGGGCCCGCGTGCGGTCCATGTACTGGCGTACGCCGGGGTATCGGGCGAAGTAGGTATCGATGTAGGCCTTGGCGGTCTTGGTGTCGACGCCAATATCCTTGCCGAGCTTCTGCGCCCCCATGCCGTAGATCAGGCCGAAGTTGATCGCCTTGGCGCTGCGGCGCTGGTCGGAGGTGACCTCGGCCAGTTCGACCTTGAACACTTCGGCGGCGGTCGCGGTGTGCACGTCCAGATTGTGGCGGAAGGCGTTCATCAGCCCTTCATCCCGTGACAGGTGCGCCATGATCCGCAATTCGATCTGCGAGTAGTCCGCCGCCAGCAGCTTGTAACCGGTCGGGGCCACGAAGGCCTGGCGGATACGACGCCCTTCGGCGGTCCGCACCGGGATGTTCTGCAGGTTCGGATCGCTGGAGGACAGGCGTCCGGTGGAGGCGACAGCCTGGTGGTACGACGTATGGATCCGCCCGGTGCGCGGGTTGATCTGTTCCGGCAAACGATCCGTGTAGGTGCTTTTCAGCTTGCTCATGGAGCGATATTCCATGAGCACTTTGGGCAATCGATAGTCGTCTTCCGCCAGTTTGGCCAACACCTCTTCGGCCGTGGACGGCTGGCCCTTGGCAGTCTTTTTCAGCACCGGCAGGCCGAGCTTCTCGTACAGGATCACGCCGAGCTGCTTGGGCGAACCGAGGTTGAATTCCTCGCCGGCGATCTCGAACGCTTCGCGCTCAAGTGCAACCATCTTGTCGCCCAGCTCGATGCTTTGCACACCCAGCAAGGCGGCGTCGACGAATGCGCCCTGGCGCTCGATACGCGCCAGCACCGGCACCAACGGGATTTCAATGTCAGTCAGCACACTGGCCAGGCTCGGAATCGCCGAGAGTTTTTCGAACAAGGCCTGGTGCAAACGCAGGGTGATGTCCGCATCTTCGGCGGCATAAGGCCCGGCCTGCTCAAGGGCGATCTGATCGAACGTCAGCTGTTTCACGCCTTTGCCGGCGATGTCCTGGAAACTCACCGTGGTGTGGTCCAGATACTTCTGCGCCAGGCTGTCCATGTCATGGCGCGTGGCCGTGGAGTTGAGCACGTAGGACTCGAGCATGGTATCGAAGGCGATGCCGCGAACGGTGATGCCGTTGTCCTGTACGCCACCGATGGCGCAGTTGGCCAGGATGTTCATGTCGAACTTGGCGTGCTGGCCAACCTTGAGCTTGTTCGGGTCTTCCAGAATCGGCTTGAGCGCGCGCAGGACCGTATCGCGGTCCAGTTGCTGCGGCACGCCGATGTAGGAGTGGGTCAACGGGATGTAGGCCGCTTCGTTAGCCTGAACCGCGAACGACAGCCCCACCAGTTGCGCCTGCTGCGCGTCGATGCCAGTGGTTTCGGTGTCGAAGGCGAACAGCTTGGCGTTGTTCAGCTTTTCCAGCCAGGCATCGAAACGCGCCTGATCGAGGATGGTTTCATAAGCGGCTTCAGCAGCGGCGGCCGGTGCTTCGGCCTCTGGTTCGCTGAACAGATCGGCGGCCGGTGCAGGCTCGGCGGCTGCGCTCAGTTCCAGGCGTTTGGCGTCACGATCAAGGTCGTTCAGCCAGCTCTTGAACTCCAGCAGGCTGTACAACTCGTAGAGTTTCGCCGGATCTTCCGCACCCATTTGCAAGTCGTCGAGGCCAATGTCCAGCGGCACATCGACCTTGATGGTCGCCAACTGATAGGACAGGAAGGCCATTTCCTTGTGCTCTTCGAGCTTGGCCGGCAGGGTCTTGGCACCGCGAATCGGCAGGGTCGGCACGATGTCGAGCTGTGCATAGAGCTCGGTAAGGCCGCCGTTCACACCGACCAGCAGGCCGGAAGCGGTCTTCGGGCCAATCCCCGGAACACCCGGAATGTTGTCGGAAGAATCGCCCATGAGCGCCAGATAATCGATGATCTGCTCCGGAGCGACGCCGAATTTCTCCTTCACGCCCTCCACGTCCATGCTGCTACCGGTCATGGTGTTGACCAAGGTAATGTGACCATCGACCAGTTGCGCCATATCCTTGTCGCCCGTGGAGATGATCACCGGACGATCCGCCGCCGCGCTGCTGCGGGCCAGGGTGCCGATCACGTCATCGGCCTCGACGCCTTCGACGCACAGCAGCGGGAAGCCCAGGGCAATCACGCTCTGGTGCAGCGGCTCGATCTGCACGCGCATGTCGTCAGGCATACTCGGACGGTTGGCCTTGTACTCGGCGTACATGTCATCGCGAAAAGTCCCACCCTTGGCGTCGAACACCACGGCGAACGGACTGTTCGGATATTGCTTGCGCAGGCTCTTGAGCATGTTCAACACGCCCTTGACCGCACCGGTCGGCAGGCCTTTGGACGTGGTCAGCGGTGGCAGCGCGTGAAAGGCGCGGTACAGGTAAGAAGAACCGTCCACCAGGACGAGGGGGGCTTGGCTCATGTGCAGGATCAACCTTTTCGGCGGGTCCGGCGCTAGAATAGCGGGACCGTTGACGACAAAGGGACAAGGTTATCATGCGCACACTAAATCGCCTGTTGCTGGCTGGCTTGTTTGCAATCACACCCCTGGCCGTCATGGCAGCGGACGATGCGCCGACACCGGAGCCAGATGTCACGATCCGCACGGAAGGGGACAAGGTCATCCAGGAATACCGCCAAAACGGTTTTCTGTATGCGATCAAAGTCACGCCCAAAGGCGGCAAGCCGTATTTCCTGGTACGCGCCGACGGATCAGAAGGTAACTTCATCCGCTCTGATTACCCGGATATGCTGATTCCGGCGTGGGAAATTTTTAAGTGGTAAGTCGTCCTTAACTTTAATCGGCGCTGGCTCAACAGCGGCGCCCGTACTGGCAGTTTAAACATGTCTGTGTTCACCCCCCTGGCTCGGCCCGAGCTGGAAGCTTTTCTCGCCCCTTATGGCCTCGGCCGCCTGCTTGATTTCCAGGGGATTGCCGCCGGTAGCGAAAACACCAATTTCTTTATCAGCCTGGAGCAGGGCGAATTTGTCCTGACCCTGGTAGAGCGCGGCCCGGTTCAGGAAATGCCGTTCTTCATCGAACTGCTCGACGTACTGCACGGCGCCGACCTGCCGGTGCCTTACGCCCTGCGCACCACCGACGGCGTGGCCTTGCGCGAACTGGCGGGCAAACCTGCGTTGCTGCAACCGCGCCTGGCCGGCAAGCACATCAAGCAAGCCAATGCGCAACATTGCGCACAGGTCGGTGAGTTGCTCGGCCATCTGCACCTGGCGACCCAGGCCAACATGATCAAGCGCAAAACCGATCGCGGCCTGGACTGGATGCTGGAAGAGGGCACGCAGTTCCTGTCGCACCTCGGTGCCGAACAGAAGGACCTGCTGCAACGGGCGCTGGAAGAAATCACCCGACAGAAAGAAAAAATCCTCGCTCTGCCGCGGGCGAACATTCACGCCGACCTGTTCCGCGACAACGCGATGTTCGAAGGCACCCACCTGACCGGACTGATCGACTTCTACAACGCCTGCTCCGGGCCGATGCTCTACGACGTGGCGATTGCCTTGAACGACTGGTGCTCGGACGACGAGGGCGTGATCGATGGACCGCGAGCACGGGCCTTGCTGGGCGCTTATGCGGCCCTGCGACCGTTCACCGCTGCCGAAGCCGAGTTGTGGCCGACCATGCTGCGGGTGGCTTGCGTACGCTTCTGGTTGTCACGCCTGATCGCGGCGGAGTCGTTTGCCGGGCAGGATGTGTTGATTCACGATCCGATGGAGTTCCAGTTGCGCCTGGCGCAGCGGCAGACGGTCAATACGCCGTTGCCTTTCGCCCTTTAAAAAGCAAAAGATCGCAGCCTTCGGCAGCTCCTACACCGATCTCTGTAGGAGCTGCCGAAGGCTGCGATCTTTTGTTTCAGCGGTTACAACGACTCCAGACACCCCGCCAGATCATTCCCCAATTTCTCCAGCACCTGCTCATAGCCCTGGGCCGTCGCCGGCGTGTACCCGCCCAACGCATCCAGTTCCGCCAGCTTCACCGGCAAACCCGCCACCAGGGTTTCCGCCAGGCGCGGACGCAGCGGTGGTTCGCTGAACACGCAGGTCTTGCCGACTTCCTGCAAGCGCGCGCGCATCGCCGCGACATGCTGGGCACCGGGTTGCACTTCGGCCGCGACGCTGAACACACCCACGTGCTTGAGGCCGTAGGCGTCTTCGAAGTAATCGAACGCTTCGTGGAACACGAAGTAAGGCTTGCCCTGAACATCGGCCAGGCGTTTCTTCAGGCGCACATCCAACGCATCGAGACGCTCGTCGAAGGCTTTAAGGTTGCTCTGATAGCGCACGGCGTTGTCAGGATCGACGGCACTCAGGTCTGCCGCCATTTTCGTGGCGATGACCCGGGCGTTGACCGGCGACAGCCACAAATGCGCATCCAGGCTGCCTGGGCGATGATCGTGGTCGTGGTCGTCGGCTTCTTCGGCGTGGGAGTGGCTATCTTCGGCAAAACGGCGCAGTTTCATGCCTGGCAAATCCTGCACGGCGACGCTGGGCAGCGTACGACCATTGAGCACGCGAGGCAGGAAACCTTCCATGTCCGGGCCGATCCAGTACAGCAGGTCCACCGATTGCACCTTGCGTACGTCGGAGGGGCGCAGCGCATAGTTGTGCGGCGAGGCACCCGGTGGCAGCAAGACCTCAGGGATCGCCACGCCGTCCTGCACCGCAGCGGCAATCAACTGCAGTGGCTTGATGCTGGTAAGGACCTTGACCTCGGCCTGCGCCGGACCGATCAGCAGAAAACTTGCGAAAAATGCGACAAAGATAGAAAAAAGACGGGACACGATGACCACTCGAAGAGGCGAGAACGGGTAACATAATAACGTCTCTCACAAAACTCGTCGCCGCTCATGCTAAAAACACCGATTGCCAGCCGCCCCCACGACCACTCGCATTGCGTTCACAGCGCTTTGTCCGAGGCCGATGCCCTGTGCGCTCGTCAAGGCCTGCGCCTGACCGCATTGCGCCGGCGGGTGCTGGAACTGGTGTGGCAAAGCCACAAGCCGCTGGGTGCCTACGACATTCTCGCGGTCCTCAGCGAGCAGGACGGTCGCCGCGCCGCGCCGCCGACGGTGTACCGCGCGCTGGACTTCCTGCTGGAAAACGGCCTGGTCCATCGCATTTCCTCGCTCAACGCCTTTATCGGCTGCAATCACCCGGAACATGCACACCAGGGCCAGTTCCTGATCTGCCGTGTGTGCCACGCCGCCATCGAGCTCGAGCAAAAGTCCATCAGCGACGCGATCATCGCCAGCGCCAGGGATGTCGGGTTTATCGTCGAAGGCCAGACCGTCGAAGTGGTCGGTCTGTGCTCGGGTTGCCAGGGGGCTTGATGAGCAACGCGCTGATCCGTCTAGAGCAGGTTGCCGTCACGTTCGCCGGGCAACCGGTGCTGGACAACATTGAGCTGAGTGTCGAGCCGGGGCAGATCGTGACCCTGATCGGCCCCAACGGTGCCGGCAAAACCACACTGGTGCGTGCCGTGCTCGGGCTGTTGAAACCGGACAGCGGCAACGTCTGGCGCAAGCCGAAACTGCGAGTCGGCTACATGCCGCAAAAACTCCATGTCGACCCGACCCTGCCGCTGTCGGTATTGCGCTTCCTGCGCCTGGTGCCAGGCGTAGACCGTGCGATGGCCTTGGCGGCACTCAAGGAAGTCGGCGCCGAACAGGTCATCGACAGCCCGGTGCAAAGCGTTTCCGGTGGCGAAATGCAACGCGTGCTGCTGGCCCGGGCCTTGTTGCGCGAACCGGAACTGCTGGTACTCGACGAACCGGTGCAGGGTGTCGACGTGGCCGGCCAGGCTGAGTTGTACAGCCTGATCACCCGCCTGCGCGACCGTCACGGTTGCGGTGTGCTGATGGTCTCCCACGATTTGCATCTGGTGATGAGCACCACGGATCAAGTGGTTTGCCTCAATCGTCACGTCTGCTGCTCCGGCCATCCCGAGCAGGTCAGCGGCGATCCGGCGTTCGTTGAGCTGTTCGGAAAAAACGCACAAAGCCTGGCGATTTATCACCACCATCACGACCACGCCCACGACTTGCATGGCTCGGTGGTCAAGGCGCCCGCATCGGGCCAACCCCATGTTCACGGAGATGGCTGCAAGCATGGCTGATTTTCTGCTCTACGCCCTGCTTGCAGGCCTGGCCCTGGCCGTTGTCGCAGGCCCTTTGGGGTCTTTCGTGGTCTGGCGGCGCATGGCTTATTTTGGCGACACCCTGTCCCACGCGGCATTGCTCGGCGTAGCCCTGGGCTTCCTGCTGGACGTCAGCCCGACGGTTGCCGTGACCGTCGGCTGCTTGCTGTTGGCGGTGTTGCTGGTGACCTTGCAACAACGCCAGCCATTGGCATCCGACACGCTTTTGGGAATTCTCGCACCCAGCACGCTCTCACTGGGCCTGGTGGTACTAAGCTTCATGCACGAAGTGCGGATCGACCTGATGGCTTATCTGTTCGGCGACCTGCTGGCAATCAGTCCAACCGATCTGGCCTGGATTCTTGGCGGCAGTGCGGCCGTGCTGGCCTTGCTGGTTGCATTGTGGCGGCCATTGCTGGCGATCACGGTGCATGAAGAACTGGCCAGGGTCGAAGGCCTTCCGGTAGCCGGATTGCGCCTGGCGCTGATGTTGCTGATCGCCGTGGTGATTGCCGTGGCGATGAAAATCGTTGGCGTGTTACTGATCACTTCGTTGCTGATCATCCCGGCGGCGGCGGCACAACGTCACGCCCGCTCGCCGGAACAGATGGCACTGGGCGCGAGCCTGCTGGGCATACTCGCCGTGTGTGGCGGATTGGCGTTGTCCTGGTTCAAGGACACCCCGGCCGGCCCGTCGATTGTGGTGGCAGCCGCCGCGCTGTTTCTGCTGAGTTTTGTTCTGCCCCGTCGAGGGGTGTAGACTTGCTCGTTTTTTGCGCAAATAGAGAGTCGCAGGAATGAAGTCGTTCGCCTCCCGTTATCTGCTCCTTGTCGCATTTTCTTTGCTGCTGGGCGCCTGCCAAAGCACGCCACCGGCGGCCACCGAGGCCGCCAATGCGCGAGCCACGGCCATCGTACAGCTGGAACAAAACATCGCCAGCGATGAACTGGCCACCGCCGAAGACCAATTGGCGGCCTTGCAGGCCGAATCGCCCAACGATGCTTCCCTTGAGCAGTACCAACGGCAGCTGGCCGAAGCCTATCTGCGCCGCAGCCAGATCGTGCTGCAAAAGGGTGATGTGGATGCCGCTGCGACCGCCCTGAGCCGTGCCCGCTCGTTGATGCCCAAGGCTCCGGCACTGACCGGCGGAGTCAACGGCTCGATTGCCCAGGCGCGCAAGGCCGAGCTGGAAAAAGCCGAAGCGGCCCTGAAGGCTGCCGAAGCCAAGCCAAAAGCCAAGGTCATCGATCTCACGGCTGAAAGCACTACGGTCTCGCTGAATATCAACGATATGGGCAAACTGCGT
Organism: Pseudomonas sp. PDM27; assembly: GCF_019219205.1. Taxonomy (NCBI): domain Bacteria; kingdom Pseudomonadati; phylum Pseudomonadota; class Gammaproteobacteria; order Pseudomonadales; family Pseudomonadaceae; genus Pseudomonas; species Pseudomonas sp. PDM27. The sequence continues at coordinate 45,552 of NZ_JAHUWF010000013.1, forward strand.
CGCCAACTGGATGCCATCGCCGCCGATGTGGTGAATTTTCAGTGCGACGTGAGCATCCAGGCTCCACGCACCAATGATTACCCTTGGCTGGCGACACTGCTGACAAAACGGGTGAACAAGCTCGACCCTGAGTTTGACCTGAAGCTGGAGCGGCAGATTTTGCGCAGTGTTCCGGCGCAGATGGTTCTGAGTCCGCGTAAACCTTAAAAAGCTTCGCGAGCAAGCCCGCTCCCACACGAGTTCTGCGGCGGGCATAGATCCAATGTGGGAGCGGGCTTGCTCGCGAAGGCGGCCTTTCTGGCAATAAACATTTTCAGGCCGGAATCGCCCTGGCCTTCGCCTCCCTGCCCCAAACCCGATGCTGCCCGATCGCGGCGAAAAACGCTTTGATCAACTTCGCATCCGCCCCCAGGATCAATCCCGCATCAGCCTCCAGCTTCAATACATCCAGCAACTGCTTCGCTTCACCCTGCAAGGCGATAGCCTTGAGATGTTTGTATGCCTCCAACAGGTAATGCAACGCCACGCCATCCGTACTCAGCGCCTTGATCGACGCGGCTCCGCCCGGCACGAACACCGCGTCAAATGCCACCGACGGTGAACCCTCCATCGAAGCATCGACAGGCAGAGTTTTGCCATCGGCGGTTTTCACGGGTGCAGAGGTCGGCCCCAGTAATTTCGCGTGAGCCCCCTCTGCTGCAAGCGCTTTCTTCATCGCATCAATCGCAGCGCTATCAACGCCATTGGCCGCCAGAATCGCGACTTTTCGCGTCTTGATGTTCTCCGGCAACAGATTGGCCTGGCTCAATGCCGGAGAGCGATCCGGTGCGGTTTTGCGCACCTCGACGGTTCCTCGAGCCGGCGCAGGCAATCCAAGGTTCAGCGCCACGCGCTTGGCCAACTCCAGATCGATATTGGCGAGAATTTCGTTCACTTCCCGGACGCGGATCGCCTCACGCTCAACCTTGCCCAACTCAAAGCTGTAGGCCGAGATGATGTGCTCCTGTTCGTGCTCACTCATGCTGTGGAAAAACAAGCGAGCCTGGGAGAAGTGGTCAGCAAACGATTCGCTGCGCTGGCGAATCTTGTTGGCATCAATCCGCTCCGGATAGCTCTCGAAACCACCGTCCCGAGCAGAGGCCGGCGTTTCCTTTGGCCAGCCGCCATCGATGGAGTTCGGCTCATAAGACGCACGTCCCTTGTCGATGGTGGTGCGGTGCTGGGCATCCCGCTGACCGTTGTGGAACGGCGACACCGGACGGTTGATCGGAATCTCGTGAAAGTTCGGCCCGCCGAGTCGGCTGATTTGCGTGTCGGTGTAGGAAAACAATCGGCCTTGCAGCAGAGGGTCGTTGGAGAAATCGATCCCCGCAACGATATGCCCGGGGCAGAAGGCAACCTGCTCGGTTTCGGCGAAGAAGTTGTCCGGGTTGCGATTCAGCACCATCTTGCCCAGCGGCGTGATGGGCACGAGTTCTTCGGGGATCAGCTTGGTCGGGTCGAGGATGTCGAAATCGAAGGCGTGTTCATTTTCTTCTTCGATGACCTGCACCCCCAACTCCCATTCCGGGTAGTCGCCGATCTCAATCGACTCCCACAGATCACGCCGATGGTAGTCGGCGTCCTTTCCCGCAAGCTTCTGCGCTTCGTCCCACACCAGGGAGCAAGTGCCGGCCGTAGGGCGCCAGTGGAATTTGACGAAGCGCGACTTGCCCTCGGCATTGATCAGGCGAAAGGTGTGCACGCCGAAGCCCTGCATGCTGCGCAGGCTTTTCGGGATCGCCCGGTCGGACATCGCCCACATCACCATGTGCGCCGACTCCGGCACCAGCGAAACAAAGTCCCAGAAGGTGTCGTGGGCCGAGCCGCCGGTAGGGATCTCGTTATGCGGCTCGGGTTTGACCGCGTGCACGAAGTCGGGAAACTTGATCGCATCCTGTATGAAGAACACCGGCATGTTATTGCCCACCAGGTCGAAGTTGCCTTCGTCGGTGAAGAACTTCACGGCAAAACCCCGCACATCACGCACGGTGTCGCCTGACCCTCGCGGCCCCTGTACCGTGGAAAAGCGCACGAACACCGGGGTTTTCTTCGCGGGGTCCTGCAGGAAACCGGCCTTGGTCAGCACCGAGTGGTTTTCATAGCTCTGGAAATGACCATGGGCGCCGGTGCCGCGAGCGTGAACGATGCGCTCGGGAATGCGCTCGTGATCAAAATGCGTGATCTTTTCACGCATGATGAAATCTTCCAGCAGCGACGGCCCGCGGGCCCCGGCCTTCAGGGTGTTCTGGTTGTCCGCCACCTTCACGCCCTGGTTGGTGCGCAAGGCCTGCTCAGTGGCATCGGAGCGAAATGTTTCCAGGCTGTCGAGCTTGGCGTTGGTGTTGTGGCGATCCGGGGTATCGGTCCCGGCCAGGACGCTCTTGGTGGCGGCAGGCTTCTTGGTACTCATCAGGCGTGAACTCCTCAGGCATATTCCAGTGGCCTAAGTAGTGACTGACGAGCTTATTCAGCCGTTCCTTTTTTCTGACCTTTGATCGCGTTATTGCCAAATGACAGGACAAATGCGAAATAAATGCTAAGAACCTCTATACGGACAGGCTAAAATGCGCGCCCGGCTAACCGCTGACCCTTTTCTAACGCGCCCCACAAGGTTCGCTACGTGATCGAGTTTCAAAACGTCCATAAAACCTACCGCGTCGCCGGTAAGGAAATCCCCGCGCTGCATCCGACCAGTCTGACGATTGAGAACGGACAGGTTTTCGGCTTGATTGGTCATTCCGGCGCAGGAAAAAGTACCCTGCTGCGTCTGATCAATCGCCTGGAAAACGCCAGCGGCGGCAAGATCACCGTCGACGGTGAAGAAGTCACCGCGCTCGACGCCAACGGCCTGCGCCGCTTCCGTCAGCAGGTCGGGATGATTTTCCAGCACTTCAACCTGCTGGCCTCCAAGACCGTCGCCGACAACGTCGCACTGCCACTGACCCTGGCCGGCGAACTGTCGCGCAGCGAAATCGATTCGCGCGTGGCCGAGTTGCTGGCGCGGGTCGGTTTGTCCGACCACGCGAAAAAATACCCGGCGCAATTGTCCGGCGGGCAAAAGCAGCGTGTGGGCATTGCCCGCGCCCTGGCGACCAAGCCAAAAATCCTGCTGTGCGATGAAGCCACCAGCGCCCTCGACCCGCAAACCACTGCATCGGTCCTGCAATTGCTGGCCGAGATCAATCGCGAGCTGAAACTGACCATCGTGTTGATCACCCACGAAATGGACGTAATCCGCCGGGTCTGCGACCAGGTGGCCGTGATGGACGCCGGTGTGATCGTCGAGCAAGGCTCGGTGGCCGAGGTGTTCTTGCATCCGAAGCACCCGACCACCAAACGTTTTGTGCAGGAAGACGAGCAGATCGACGAAAGCGAACAGCGTGACGACTTCGCTCACGTACCGGGTCGCATCGTGCGTCTGACCTTCCAGGGCGAAGCGACCTACGCGCCGTTGCTGGGCACCGTCGCCCGGGAAACCGGGGTGGACTACAGCATCCTGGCCGGCCGTATCGACCGCATCAAAGACATCCCTTACGGGCAACTGACCCTGGCCGTGACCGGCGGTGACATGGAAGCGGCGTTCGCCCGCTTCATCGCAGCCGACGTCCACATGGAGGTGCTGCGCTAATGGAAGCCCTGACAAGTTTTTTCGCCAATATCGACTGGCTCGAAATCTGGCTGGCCACTGGCGACACCCTGCTGATGCTCGGCGGTTCGCTGTTGTTCACCGTACTGCTCGGCTTGCCGCTGGGCGTGCTGCTGTTCCTCTGCAGCCCACGCCAGTTGCTGGAAGCCAAAGGCGTCTACGCGATGTTGTCGCTGGTGGTGAACATTCTGCGTTCGCTGCCGTTCATCATCCTGTTGATCGTGATGATTCCGTTCACCGTGTTGATCACCGGCACATCCCTCGGTGTCGCAGGGGCGATCCCGCCGCTGGTGGTGGGTGCCACGCCGTTCTTCGCGCGCCTGGTGGAAACCGCCCTGCGTGAAGTGGATCGCGGCATCATCGAAGCGACCCAGGCCATGGGTGCAACCACACGGCAGATCATCACCAATGCCTTGCTGCCGGAGGCGCGTCCGGGCATCTTCGCGGCGATTACGGTGACCGCCATTACACTGGTGTCCTACACCGCGATGGCGGGTGTCGTCGGCGCCGGTGGCCTGGGTGACCTGGCGATCCGCTTCGGTTACCAGCGCTTCCAGACCGATGTGATGGTCGTGACGGTGGTGTTGCTGCTGGTCTTGGTCCAGGTACTACAAACCGTTGGCGACAAGTTGGTCGTCCACTTTTCCCGTAAGTAAGACATGAGCCGGCCATTCGCTGGCAGGCGCCAAACGGGCGCCTCACAAGGAGTTAGCTGAATGAAAAAACTACTCGTCGCCTTCGCTGCCGTTGCCGCATTCTCGGCCCACGCGGCTGACACCCTGACCGTCGCGGCCACCCCAGTGCCCCACGCCGAGATCCTCGAATTCGTGAAGCCGACCCTGGCCAAAGAAGGCGTGGACCTAAAGGTCAAGGTCTTCACCGACTACATCCAGCCGAACGTGCAAGTCGCGGAAAAGCGCCTGGACGCCAACTTCTTCCAGCACCAGCCGTACCTGGATGAGTTCAACAAGGCCAAGGGTACAAACCTGGTATCTGTCGCCGGTGTGCACCTGGAACCCCTGGGCGCTTACTCGAGCAAGTACAAGACCCTCGCTGAATTGCCTGGCGGCGCCAACGTGGTGATCCCGAACGACGCCACCAACGGCGGCCGTGCACTGTTGCTGATGGCCAAGGCCGGGCTGATCAAGTTGAAGGATTCGAACAACATCCTGTCGACCGTGAAAGACATCACCGAGAACACCAAGGACCTGAAAATCCGCGAGCTGGAAGCCGCGACCATCCCGCGCGTGCTGACCCAGGTCGACCTGGCGCTGATCAACACCAACTACGCGCTGGAAGCCAAGCTCGATCCAGCCAAGGACGCGCTGGTCATCGAAGGCAACGACTCGCCGTACGTGAACATCCTGGTAGCTCGCCCGGATGACAAGGACAGCGACGCGATGAAGAAGCTGGTTGCAGCTTTGCACAGCCCGGAAGTGAAGGCCTTCATCCTCGAGAAGTACAAAGGCGCGGTAGTGCCGGCGTTCTGACCGACTGAAAGCAACAAAAAAGGGCGCATCGAATGCGCCCTTTTTTGTGCCAGAAACACCGCCCCCCTGTGGGAGCGAGCTTGCTCGCGATGGCGGTGTATCAGTCAATGTAGATGTTGACTATTACGGCCTCATCGCGAGCAAGCTCGCTCCCACAGGTTTAGCGGTGTCTTTAGTTGCGCTTGAGCATCACCGGCAACTGCGCCACCAGCTTCGCGTTGTTCAACGGCGCCCGGATGAAGCCGCGCTGCGTGCCGTCCGGCCCGATCACCGCGAGGTTGCCACTGTGGTCGACCGTGTAGTTTGGCTTGTTGGTGTCCGCCGGAATGAACGGAATGCTCACCGCGTTGGAGATCTTTTGCAGCTCATCGATCGACTTTGGCGCCAAGCCGACAAACTGCGGGTCAAAGTAGCTCAGGTACTGCTTGAGCTGCTGGGGCGTGTCGCGATGGGGGTCGACGCTGACCAGCACGATCTGCAGCTTGTCCACCGCCTCGGGCGGCAACTCGCTCTTGATCTGTCGCAGCTGGGCGAGGGTGGTCGGACAGACGTCCGGGCAGAAGGTGTAGCCGAAGAACAGCAGGCTCCACTTACCCTTCAATTCATTGATCATGACCGGCTGGCCGTCCTGATTGGTCATCGTCACGTCCGGCAGATTGCGGCTCTGCGGCAGCAAAATGATACCGGCGTCGATCAGCGCCGTCGGGTCGCCCTGGTTTTTCCCGGACAGTACCTTGTTGACGGTCAGGCCCAGGATCAGTGCGACCAGGGCGACGAGGATGAAGACGGTTTTCTGGGTTCGAGTCATAGGTTCAACAGTAAGTAGTGGTCTACGAGCAGGGCGATAAACAGCAGGAACAAGTAGTAAATAGAGTACTTGAACGTGTTGATCGCCGCGTGCGGCCGAGTGCCACGGTACAGCACCACGGCCCATTGCAGAAACCGCGCCCCCAACCCGAGCGCGCAGACCAGGTAGAGCATACCGCTCATGTGGATCACGTAGGGCATCAGGCTGACGGCGAGCAGCGCAAAGGTATACAGCAGGATATGAATCTTGGTGTAGTGCTCGCCATGGGTGACCGGCAGCATCGGGATGTCGGCCTTGGCGTATTCCTCCTTGCGATGGATCGCCAGCGCCCAGAAGTGCGGCGGGGTCCAGGCGAAGATGATCAGTACCAGCAGCAGCGGTTCGGCGCTGACGTGACCGGTGGCGGCGGTCCAGCCGAGCAAGGGCGGCGCGGCACCGGCCAGACCGCCGATGACAATGTTCTGCGGGGTCGCACGCTTGAGGAATCCGGTGTAGATCACCGCATAGCCAAGCAGCGAGGCGAGGGTCAGCCACGCGGTCAGCGGGTTGGTAAACGCCAGCAGCATGGCTTGCCCGAGGGCCGCCAATACCAGCGCGAACGTCAGCGCGGCGGTCGGAGATATCCGGCCTTCGGCGAGCGGCCGTTTGTGGGTGCGCGCCATCACCGCGTCGATGCGCCGGTCCACCACATGATTGACCGCCGCGGCGCCACCGGCACACAGGGCGATGCCCAGGTTGCCGAACACCAGCACCGTCCACGGCACCCCGGCACGGGTCGCGAGGAACATCCCCACCAGTGAAGTGATGAGCATCAACACCACGACCTTGGGTTTGGTCAGCTCCAGGTAGTCACGCCAGATCGCCTGACTGGGACGTTCGCCGATCAGAATCGCCATGGCATCTCTCCTTTTATTGTTATGGGCCCGGCTGAGTGTTTACGCAGGCTGAAGCGCCAGCGCGTTGGCTGCTTGACCCGGACCAGACTGGTTCGGGCGTGGTAGTTGACCAGCACCATGGTCAGCAACAGCGCGGCGCCGCCCGCGTTATGCGCGACGGCCACCGGCAGCGGCAGATGGAACAGCACGTTGCTGATGCCCAGAGTGATTTGTGCGCCGAGGGCAATCAGCACCAGGCCTGCCAGGCGCGTCATGCCGACCGCCTTCAATTGCCAGGCCAGGCCGAGCAATACCAGGGTGACCAGCAAGGCACCGATGCGATGGGTCAGGTGGATGGCCGTACGGGCGTCGCTGTCCAGTTGCCCGCCGAGGTAATTCGGGCCGATGTGTTGGGTCAGATGAAAGCCATTGGCAAAATCGGCAGGCGGCAGCCATTGGCCGTGACAGGTTGGAAAGTCGATGCAGGCCACGGCGGCGTAGTTGGAACTGACCCAGCCACCGAGGGCGATTTGCCCGATCACCAGCAACAGCCCCGCCGTCGCCCAGTGCTGTAAACGTCGTGGCACGGTCAGCGCCGGCAGTACGCCGGACAGGCGCAAGGTCAGCAGAAACAACAGGCTCAAGGTCGCGAAGCCGCCAAGCAAATGCCCGGTGACCACCTGCGGCCAGAGCTTGAGCGTTACCGTCCACATGCCGAACGCGGCCTGGCCGAAGACCACCGCCAACAGAAACAGTGGCAACTTCACCGGTTGCCCCGGATGACGGCGATGCAACCACGCACGACCGGCCAACACCGCGATCAACACGCCCAGCGTGCCAGCGAAGTAGCGGTGGATCATCTCGTTCCAGCCCTTGTGGGCCTCGACCGGAGCGTCCGGGAAATGCAATTCGGCATGGGCCAGCTGGGCTTCGCTTTTCGGCACGCTGATGAAACCGTAGCAGCCAGGCCAGTCCGGACAACCGAGGCCGGCGTGGGTCAGGCGGGTGTAGGCGCCGAGCAACACCACAATCAGTGCCAGCAAGGTGGCAAACAACGCGAGGCGAAATCCAGGCTTGGCCATGACGATGCCCTTATCCGATATTCGACAGTTTCAGCAGGTGGCGCAGATCGTTCAGCAGGTCCTTGCCCTTCACCGACGGGTCGTAGCGCAGCACCAGATTGCCGTGGGGGTCGATGATCCACAGGTGCGGGGCGTCATTGCTCTGAGCGCCTTTTGTGTAGGCAGGCAAGTCCAGTGGATAGCGTTGCAACTGCGGGTACTCGCGTTGAAGTTTAGTCTCGTAATCGCTGTTCAGCGTCTGCGCGGCGGCCAATGCATGGCTGGCGCGAGACGCATCGCGGCCGAGGCCGATCTGGATCTGCCGCGCCAGATACACCAGTTGCTGGCAGTCCACCGCGCAATCCTTGGGCGCGGTCACCAGGATCTGCCAACGCTCCTCCGGGGCCTGCACGCCGATGTCCGCGCGGGTCTGACCGTTGCCGATCAGTTCGCCGTGATAACTGCGGCCCTCGGGCACCCAGAAATTCAGCTTGTACATACCGGTGGCAAGGATCATTGGACCGATCACCCCGAGCAGGATCAGCAGCAGTTGCATACGGCCCTTGCGCCGGTTCACCGAAGGTTTCGCCTCAGACATGCTGGGTGGATTCATGGCCGCTCCCATGGTGTTTCTCCTTTGCGTTGTGCCAGCCGAGATAGAGATAAAGACCGAACAGGGCGATCCCCATGGCGAACCACTGCACGGCATAAGCGATATGTTTTTCCGGGCCCGTGGCGACCACCGGCCAGTCGGCCTGATAGGTGGCCGGAGCGGTTTCGGCGCGTAGCTCAAAGGCAAAGCCTTCGCGGTTCAGCGTCTTCCAGAGACTGGCCGGTTCAACGGCCGTAATCAGCTTCGGCCACGTCGCTGTCGCCGGGTCTGCATGCAACTGAAACGGCGCGCCGGGGGAGACGTAGACCCACGCGTCGAGGCTGACTGCCTCGACAGGTGTCTTGAATTGCACGGGAGTGCGGCGTTCCGGCCAAGGCAGCCAGCCGCGATTGACCAGCAGCCAGAGTCCGCTGGCCTGATCATGAAAGGGTTGCAACAGCTCGACGCCGACCCTGCCGTTACGTTGACTGTTGTCGAGCAGCAGGCTGTGTTCGGCATCGAAGCGGCCGTGCAGGCGAACCCGGCGGAAAGCCGAATCAGCGGTGTATTGCAGTTCGGTGCTGGCCATCGGCTCGGCGGCCCGGCGCTCGGCGTAGGTTTGCAGCAGCGCGCTTTTCTCCGCGCCCCGGCTCAATTGCCAGAACCCCAGGGACACCAGTAGCGGCAGCAACAGCGCGACCACCAGCGTTGGCACGATACCCGGCCGAAAGCGCTTCATGGCATTGCCAGAAAGTCGGTCATCGCGATAGCTATACTCAAGTGCATCGCTTGTCCCCCGGAGTCTCACCATGCTCAAAGCAGCCATCGTCCTGATGCTGATTGCCACGGTTGTCAGCCTGTTCAGCGGCCTGTTTTTTCTGGTCAAGGACGACAGCAGCTCAAACCGCCTCGTCATTGCCTTGAGTGTGCGTGTCACGCTGGCCGCCATTACCCTCGGTCTGATCACCTGGGGGTTTTTCAGCGGCCAGCTGGTGTCCCACGTGCCGTGGTAGCTCAAAGCTTCAAGCTTTTAGCTTCAAGCTGCTTCAAAGCACATAGACGAAAACGAACAACCCGATCCACACCACATCCACGAAGTGCCAGTACCAGCTCGCCGCTTCGAAGCCGAACTGGTGCTCGCTGTCGAAGTGCCCGCGCATGACCCGCATCAGCATCACGAACAGGATGATGGTGCCGATGGTCACGTGGGCGCCGTGGAACCCGGTGAGCATGAAGAAGGTCGCGCCGTAGATGCCCGAACCCAGGGTCAGACCCAGTTCGCGGTAGGCGTGCATGTACTCTTCGGCCTGGAAGATGAGGAATGCACAGCCCAACACTACGGTGAGCGCCAGCCAGAGTTTCAGTGCGCCGCGATGGCCCTTTTTCAAGGCGTGGTGGGCGATGGTCACAGTCACGCTGGAGCTCACCAGCAACACAGTGTTGAGCAGCGGCAGGCCCCAGGGGCTGATGACCTCCTTGGGTGGCGGAAACAGTTTCGAGTCGGGGTTGTCCAGCAGCGGCCAAGTGAACTGGAAGTTCGGCCACAGCATGTGCGCGACGCCTTTGGCGCCTTCACCGCCAAGCGCCGGCCCGGAGATGTGACGCACATAAAACAGTGCGCCGAAAAAGGCGATGAAGAACATTACTTCCGAGAAAATGAACCAGCTCATGCCCCAGCGGAACGAGCGATCCATTTGCGCGCTGTACAAGCCGCCGCGACTTTCCTTGATCACCGTGCCGAACCAACCGAACAGCATGTAGGCCAGCAGTAACCCGCCGACGAAAAAGATCAGTGGCCCATGGGATTCCGGGCGCGCCGCTTTCAGATCGTTGAACCAGGTGGCCAGGCCAAACACCGTGACGAACATGCCGACCGTGGCGATGATTGGCCATTTGCTCTGGGCCGGTACGTAATAATGCTCATGAGTTGCCATTTATTGTTCTCCTTATCGGGCACGCTCAGCCGCCAGTGTTTACAGCTACCGGTGGATGTCGGGCGGTGATATCGAACAGCGTGTAAGACAGCGTCAGGTGCTTCACATCCTTGGGCATGTCACGGTCAACGATGAAACGTACCGGCATCTCGATCCGTTGACCGGGCTGCAGCACTTGCTGGGTAAAGCAGAAACATTCGGTCTTGTGGAAGTACGCCGCCGCGGAGCTTGGCGCGATGCTCGGCACGGCCTGGGCACTCATCGGCTTATCGGTAGGGTTGTGGGCGATGAAGATCATCTCGTTCACCGCCCCCGGGTTAGCGGTCAGCTCGTCATGCTTGGGGTAAAAATCCCATGGCATATCGGCGGTATTGGTCGACAAGAACTGCACACGCACCTGCCGCGAGGTGTCGACCGTCTGCTCCCCCTCGTACTGCCCGGCGGTCTTGCCATTGATGCCGAAGGCCCTGCACATCACGTCGTAGATCGGCACCAGCGCAAACCCGAACACAAACATTGCCACCACCACCGTCAACAGGCGCGTGACCAGTTTCTTCATTGAAATCGAGTCAGCCATGGTTTTGAACCTCTACGCCAACCCCTGTAGGAGCGAGCCTGCTCGCGAAAAACTGGAGAGCGCCGCGGGGTGTCAGGTTGCCAGCGTTATCGTTGACGACCATCGCGAGCGAGCTCGCTCCTACAAAGGGGCAGGCGTTCATTTCACTTCCGGCGGCGTGGTGAAGGTGTGATACGGCGCTGGCGACGGGATGCTCCACTCCAGGCCTTCAGCTCCATCCCACGGTTTGGCCGGTGCCGGCGGGCCGCCGCGAATGGTCTTGATCACGATGAACAGGAAGAAGATCTGCGTGGCCCCGAACATGAATGCGCCGATCGACGACACCATGTTGAAGTCGGCGAACTGCAGGTTGTAGTCCGGAATCCGTCGCGGCATGCCCGCCAGCCCCACAAAGTGCATAGGGAAGAAGGCCAGGTTCATGCCGATGAACGACAGCCAGAAATGCAGCTTGCCGAGGGTTTCGTCGTACATGTGGCCAGTCCATTTCGGCAACCAGTAATAGGCCGAGGCGAAGATCCCGAAGATCGCCCCCGGTACCAGCACGTAATGGAAGTGCGCGACCACGAAGTAGGTGTCCTGGTACTGGAAGTCCGCTGGGGCGATGGCCAGCATCAATCCGGAGAAACCGCCGATGGAGAACAGGATCACGAACGCCACGGCAAACAGCATCGGTGTCTCGAACGTCAGCGAGCCCTGCCACATGGTGCTGGCCCAGTTGAACACCTTCACGCCCGTTGGCACCGCAATCAACAGGGTGGCGTACATGAAGAACAGCTCGCCCACCAGCGGAATGCCGACCACGAACATGTGGTGCGCCCAGACGATGAACGACAGGAACGCGATACTCGCCGTGGCATAGACCATCGAGGTGTAGCCGAACAGCGGCTTGCGCGAGAAGGCCGGAATGATCGAGCTGACGGCACCGAAGGCCGGCAGGATCATGATGTACACCTCGGGGTGGCCGAAGAACCAGAACACGTGCTGGAACAGCACCGGGTCACCGCCACCGGCTGCGCTGAAGAAGCTGGTGCCGAAGTGGATGTCCATCAGCATCATGGTCACGCAGCCCGCCAGCACCGGCATCACCGCGATCAGCAGGAACGCCGTGATCAGCCAGGTCCAGACGAACAACGGCATTTTCATCAGCGTCATGCCGGGGGCGCGCAGATTTAGGATGGTGGCGATCACGTTGATCGCCCCCATGATCGAGCTGATCCCCATCAAGTGAATGGCGAAGATGAAGAAGGTCACGCTTTCCGGTGCGTAGGTCGTCGACAGCGGCGCGTAGAACGTCCAGCCGAAGTTCGGCCCGCCACCGGCGGTGAACAGGGTCGACACCAGCATCAGGAACGCCGCCGGCAACAGCCAGAAGCTGAAGTTGTTCATTCGCGGCAGGGCCATGTCCGGCGCGCCGATCATCAGCGGGATCATCCAGTTGGCGAGGCCGACGAAGGCCGGCATCACCGCGCCGAAGACCATCACCAGACCGTGCATGGTGGTCATCTGGTTGAAGAATTCCGGCTGGACGATCTGCAGCCCCGGCTGGAACAGCTCGGCGCGAATCACCATCGCGAACGAACCGCCGAGCAGGAACATGGAAAACGCAAACCACAGGTACAAGGTGCCGATGTCCTTGTGGTTGGTGGTCAGCACCCATCGCATCAGGCCTTTGGCGGGGCCGTGGGCGTGGTCGGTGGCGGTATGAACATGTTCATCGATTACAGCAGTCATGTCCTGTCTCCTGCAAACAGATGGGCTGGGCAGGCCGGGGTGCGTAGCCCCGACCGGTTCCTTACGTGCGCAATAGACCGGGTCATTTGCTTTCCGCCTGTTTCAGCTCCAGCACTTCTTTTGGCGTGACCATGTCGCCCTTGTTGTTGCCCCAGGCGTTACGTTCATAGGTCACGACCGCTGCGATATCGACTTCCGAGAGCTGTTTGCCGAACGCGGCCATGGAAGTGCCAGGCTTGCCGTGGAAGACAATGCTCAGGTGATCTGCTTTCGGTCCGGTGGCGATTTTCGAGCCCTTGAGTGCCGGGAACATCGGCGGCAGGCCCTGGCCTTCGGCCTGGTGACAGGCCACGCAAGTGGTGTGATAGACCTTGTCGCCGCGCTCCTTGAGCTCGTCGAGGGTCCATTCCTTGCTGGTCAGCTCTTTGAGCTGCGCGGCCTCGACCTTGCGATCGGCCAGCCATTTTTCGTAATCGGCCTTTTCCTTGACCTCGACCACGGTCGGCATGAAGCCGTGATCCTTGCCGCACAACTCGGCGCACTGGCCACGGTAGATGCCGGGCTTGTCGATGCGGGTCCAGGCTTCATTGACGAACCCGGGTATCGCATCGCGCTTGACCGCGAATGCCGGCACCCACCAGGAGTGGATCACGTCAGCGGAGGTCACCAGGAAGCGCACTTTGGTGCCGACCGGCAGCACCAATGGCTTGTCGACCTCGAGCAGGTAGTGCTCACTCTTGGCTTCCTTGTTGTGGATTTGATCCTGGGGGGTGGTCAGGTTGCTGAAGAACTCGACGTCCTGGCCCAGGTATTTGTAGTGCCACTTCCACTGGTAGCCAGTGACCTGGATATCGATCTCCGGCTCGCTGGCGTCGTACATCTTGATCAGGGTCGCGGTAGCGGGAACCGCCATGGCCACCAGGATCAGGAAGGGCACGATGGTCCAGAGGATTTCGACGGTGGTGCTTTCATGAAATTTGGCGGCCACCTGCCCGGTCGAGCGGCGGTGGAGAATCATCGACCAGAACATGGCACCAAAAACGATGATGCCGATCACCACACAGATCCAGAAAATGGTCATGTGCAGGTCGAATACTGCGTGACTGATTTCAGTCGCTCCAGGCGCCATATTCACAGTCCAGGCCGCTTGCGCCTGACTGAAAATCGACCACAACAGGAGGCCCATCCAGACATGTGGATGTCGCATCATTGCGGGTTCCCCTTATCGTTCTTGTTATCCCGCCGGCTTTCACCTGCGGCAAGGGAGCGGCTGCATCAGACTACGAACTTGAGCACCGGGCCTTGCTGCATATGCAGTCGGGCGTCATCAGCTAACTCCATTCCACCCCGAGTATAGACAGCACCTCTGACCTCGCAATGCGAAGGCGTAAATCATCTGAAACAGCATTAACTTGCTTTGCAGGGCACGAATGGAGAAGGATGCAGACGAGTGGTGGCAAACCGATATAACGGGGCCGTCTCAAGGATGAAATAATTATGACAAATGCGTCTTAGCATTTTTCGTAAGCCAGCTAAGTTATGTCTTCCCTATTTCATTGCCTTGTTTCCTGGAGTTTTCATGAACACCGCCGCATTGCGCGAGCAGATCCAAAAAGCCCAACAACACGAAGCCGAGACCGGCCTGCTGACGCGTCAGCTGGAAAGTAAGCTGCCTCACCTGCACCCGGCGATCCAATTGCCGGAAGCGGACGCCAATGGCGTGCTGACGCGATTTGTCGCCGCCTACGTCGAAGAAGTGCCCGATCTGCTGGATGCAGCCAATGAAGTCGCCAGGGAAGCGGGCATTGAGTCACAGATCAAACCGGTGCTGAAAATCGCCGAGCAGTACTTCCTCCAGCCGCCTGCCATCATGGCCGGCCATGTCGGGCTCGACGGCCTGCTGGATGAAGCCTATCTGGCGCACCGGTTTGTCGAAGAGGTCAACGACCTGTACATCAAGCATTTCGGCCAGCCACTGATCCCCTTGGACATGACTGTCGCCAACCTGATTGCTCACCAATTGATCGGTGAGGAGTTCGCCAACCAACTGGATGAGGCGGTGCATCACGCCATCGACGAGATGCTCAACGAAGAGAGTTTTGCCCTGGAGTCGGTGGAAACCTACCGCGACAAGCTCAGCAGCCCGGACACCGGTGCCGCATGGAAACGCTGGCCGTGCATGTCCCGCCGCCTGGGTGTAGGCCTGGAACTGGATCAGCCGGCGGCTTGATTCCTGAAACCTGTGGGAGCGGGCTTGCTCGCGAATGCGGTCAATCATTCAACGTTGATATCGACTGACACGCCGCTTTCGCATGCAAGCCCGCTCCCACACAGGTACCTCAGCCAACCGCGCCGACGCCGGTATTCGTCCGCACCCGCCCCTCAAGCCGACGCTTCAATCCCCGCGATTCAATCAACAGCTTCGAACCCTTGCCCGCATTGGCTCGCCCCCATTCCTCCAGTAACTCCAGACACGAGTGATCGATGTAGCTCAGGTTATTGAGCGGCACATGCACCGTCGTACCCACCGGAATGCTGCCCAGCACCTGGGTCAGCGCCGGTACTTTGAGGAAGGTCGCCGCGCCCACCAGGCGCAACTCCATTTCCCCTTCCCGGGGCAGGTCGATCAGGCTGATCTTCAAGCGCGAGGCTTTCAGCGCCAGTTTCACCAGGGTCAGGCCAAAGCCAATCAACACGCCCGTCAGCAGGTCGGTAAAAACGATGGCCAACGCGGTTGCCGCGTAAGTGAACATCGGCGCCCGACCGTACCGGCCCAACCCCCGAAAGACCTTGAGATCCACCAGTTTGAAACCGGTGTACACCAGCACGCCCGCCAGGCTTGCCACCGGAATGCTCTGCAGCACGCTGGACAGCAACAGCACGAACGCCAGCAGCCACAGGCCGTGGAATATGGTCGAAAACCGCGTGGTTGCTCCGGCCTGAACATTCGCCGAACTGCGCACGATAACGCCGGTCATCGGCAATGCCCCAAGCAGGCCACACAACATGTTGCCGATACCTTGCGCCGACAATTCCCGGTCGAAGTCCGAGCGCTGGCCGCTGTGCATGCGATCAACCGCCGCGGCTGAGAGCAAGGTTTCGGCGCTGGCGATAAAGGCCACGGCAAACGCCGCGATCAGCAATGTCGGATCGGCCAGGTTGAGCAGGTCCGCCGGCTTCAGCCAGTCGATAGCCTCCGTCAGGTTGGCCGGTACCTCAACCCGTTTGACCTGCAACGCCAGCACCAGGCTGGCCAGCGTGGCCAGACCGACACCCAGTAGCGCCCCGGGAATGAAGCGCAAGGATTGCGGACGGAATTTTTCCCACAGCCACATGACAGCAATCGTCGACAGACCGAGCAAACCGGCTTGCCAGCCAAACGTGGGCAATGCCTGAGCCAGCGCCGCCGGGAAGGCTGCGAGGTTATCGAGGCCCGAGGGTTTGGGCACGGCATCCAGCATGACATGCACTTGGGACAGGACGATCAGCACACCAATCCCGGCCAGCATGCCGTACACCACCGCAGGCGCCGTCACCCGAAACCAGCATCCCAGCTTCAATCGGCCCGCCACCAGTTGCAGCAAACCCGCCAGTAACAGGATGGGCCCAAGCATGGCGATACCGTGTTGGCGGACCAATTCGAAGACCAGAACGGCCAGACCCGCCGCCGGGCCACTGACTTGCAGCGGCGAGCCGGCCAACCAGCCGACCACCAGACCGCCGATGATGCCGGTGATCAGGCCTTTGGCGGGTGGCAACCCCGAGGCAATGGCGATGCCCATGCACAGGGGCAGGGCGACCAGAAACACGACCACCGAAGCCAACAGCTCCCGTGGCAGAACAGCTTTGAGTCGAGCAGCACGCATGGTGAGTCTCCCGAAGTTTTCTTCAGGCATGGCAAAGCCAGGCTGCCTGAACGGCAGCCTCGGCTAAACCACACAACGATTTAGGAGGATTTAGAAGCGCGCTTTGGGCGTCGCCACGGGAATTGGCAGGCTGCCATTGAGCGGCAGGAAACAGCCTTGATCGGCGTCGTACGCTTTGATTTCGCTGGTTTCGATGTTGTAGACCCAGCCGTGGATAAACAGCTGACCGTTGGCCATGCGCGAGGCAACCGACGGATGGGTACGCAGGTGCTGCAATTGGGCGATCACATTCTCCTCGGTGAGGATGTGCATGCTTTCGCTTTCGTTAGAGCAGTTGCAGTTCTCCTGCACCATGGTCTTGGCCACTTCGGCATGACGCAGCCAGGCTTTGACCGTGGGCATTTTCTCCAGACTGTCCGGGTTGAGTACCGCGCGCATGGCGCCGCAGTCGGAATGTCCGCAGATGATGATGTGATGCACCCCCAGAGCCAGCACGGCGTACTCGATGGCCGTGGAAACACCACCGTTCATTTGCCCGTAAGGCGGCACAACGTTGCCGACGTTACGGGTCACGAACAGGTCGCCCGGGGAGCTTTGTGTGATTAACTCAGGAACGATGCGCGAATCGGCGCAGGCGATGAACATCGCTCGTGGCCGCTGGGCCGTGGCGAGTTTCTTGAAGAGCTCTTCCTGCTGAGGAAAGATCTCATGATGAAAATGCAAAAAGCCGTCAACGATATGCTTCAACGCTGCATCGGCGGTTTCGGCCTCGGGTTGGGCTGAAGCCGACGCAGCCAACGGCTGTTTATCCTTGTCACTCATCAATTCATCCTCATTGGCGGGCTCAGGGAGTCATCCCGTGTGGTCCGGTGTGAAGCCAGTGGCTGGTTAAAAAACATCCAGGCCAAACATCTCGACCCATCAGTCACTCGATGAACAAGGTAGCGGCCGAATCTTAATTGAAACTGAATAAAACGCTCTAGAATGCGTGTTCCAGGTCACAAAAAACGTGACCAGCCTAAGGCGCGAGCGCAATCTTCAGTACTCAACCATAGGCCAATTGTCCTCAAATCAACGACATTTGGCGACCGGGCGGACAAAAGGCATTGCAGTCCAGGTCAAAGCCTTCCCGGTGATTGAGCCCCAGGCGCTTGATGGTTTTGGCAAAGCGCTGTGCCAGCAGGTCGGCGAAGGGGCCTTCGCCGCGCATTCGAGCGCCAAAGCGGCTGTCGTAGAGTTCACCGCCACGGCTCTGGCGAATCAGGCTCAGCACATGCGCCGCCCGTTGAGGGTAGTGGGTCGCCAACCATTCCTCGAACAGAGGCGCCACTTCAAGCGGCAAGCGCAGCATCATGTAGGCAGCACTCTGCGCCCCGGCTGCATGGGCCTCAGTGAGCAGACTCTCGAGTTCGCTGTCGTTGATCATCGGGATCATCGGCGAACACAGCACACCCACCGGAATGCCCGCCTCGCGCATGACCCTGATCGCCCGCAACCGGGCCTTGGGCGCTGCGGCGCGGGGTTCGAGGATGCGCTTGAGCTCATCGTCCAGTGTGGTCAGGCTGATCATTACCGCCACCAGTCTTTGGCTGGCGAGCTCGGTCAGCAGGTCCAGGTCACGAAGAATCAGCGAGCCCTTGGTCACGATGGTCACCGGGTGCCGATAGCGCAGCAGCACCTCAAGGGTCTTGCGGGTGATCTGGTATTCGCGCTCGATCGGCTGGTAAGGGTCGGTGTTGGAGCCGAGGTTGATCGGCGCACATTGATAACCACGTTTGGACAACTGCTCTTCCAGCACATCCACGGCGTTGGTCTTGGCGATCAGTTTTGTCTCGAAATCCAGCCCGGGCGACATGTCCCAATAGGCATGACTGGGGCGCGCATAACAATAAATGCAACCGTGCTCGCAGCCGCGATAAGGGTTGATCGAGCGATCGAAGGGCAAGTCCGGCGACGTGTTGCGGGTGATGATGGTTTTCGCCGTTTCAATGCGCACCTCGGTGCCTTGGGTCAGCGGCACTTCCTGGTACCAGCCGTCGTCTTCGACCACCGAATGACTGGGGGCGAAACGGTTGTGCGGGTTGGTCGCAGTGCCGCGGCCACGGGGAGGAAATGGCGTGTGCATGAAAAACACCCAATGACTGTATGCGCATACAGTACATCGATCAAAACCGCTCGACCAGCGCCGTTCGGCACTTTCTGATTATTTGTCATGCATGCTTGCGTGAAGCAACCGGGAGAAACATATAAAGCCTGGCTGTTGTGACAAAACTGCATGTACCATTTTTTCGCTGCAAAACATAAACACCGATATTCTATAAAAGGATTTATTTATGTCGTTTTTTGATCGCCGCGGTATCTTTTTGCAAAAACTTGGACCGACTGTAGTCGCCCCAGATGAAGTACTGGTATCGATGCAGTTCGCACTCAAGGAAGAAGGTTGGGATGAAGAAAACTCGGTCGTGACCACCTCTTTGCTGGACTCCACCACGCTGATTGCGTCCTCATACGACGGCGGCCAGTCTTTTAGTATCGGCAGTATCGACAAAGATATTGATGGTAACGGGACCATCAATTCCGATGATAAGGAAAAACTGCTGGCTCTGGCCAAAGCGTACGCCGGTATTGCGAAACCTTGAACCAAAGGTCCAGGCAGATATATTGTTATTAATCAGGTCCGGTCGAAGTTAATCATCGAGCGGGTTTGATTTTTTTGTCGCCCATAACAATGCTCTTTCAATGAGCGAAGCTTGATCCTTGATGAAACATTCATCATCCCGTCAGCTTCACGATTCTTTGACAGCCCTCTCACAGGCCTTTGACCGGGCGTAGTTGATCCTTGCCAGCATCTTCCCGTCCCTTTCAGAACGGTCGCTCAAACATGCCCTTACCACGATTCATATTTGCAATCTGCCTGTCGCTCGTTGCACTCGTTAACCAGACACCGGCACTTGCTGACGACAGTCAGATTCAGCGTCCGGCGGACTGGGCTCAACCCGTCGAAAAGCAATACAACCTCTTTCAAATGTCGCCAACCCTCTACCGCAGCGCCTTGCCGGACAAGGATGCGGTGCCGCTGCTGGAGAAACTCAAAGTCGGCACGGTGATCAACTTCCTGCCTGAAACGGACTCCAGTTGGCTGTCCACGCCAGGCATCACGCAAGTACAGCTGCCTTATCGCACCAACCATGTGGATGACGCCGATGTGCTCAAGGCCCTGCGCGCCATCCAGTCTGCCGAAGCCAAAGACCCGGTGCTGATGCACTGCAAACACGGCTCTGACCGTACCGGCCTGATGGCGGCCATGTATCGGGTTGTCATCCAGGGCTGGAGCAAGGAAGAGGCCCTGAACGAAATGACCGAGGGCGGCTTTGGTGACAGTACCCACTTCAAGGACGGCATCCGCTACATGATGCAGGTCGACGTCGACAAACTGCGCACAGCCCTGGCCAATGGCGATTGCAGCACCAGCCCGTTTGCCGCGTGCTCAATGAAGAGCTGGTTCAAGTCCGCGCATATCGAATAAAAAAGTTCTTCACGCAATCCCGGGAAACTGTAGGAGCTGCCGAAGGCTCGGGCCGCGTTCGGACGATCTTTTGATCTTGATCTTCAGAAATCTCCAGATAGCAAAAGCAAGATCAAAAGATCGCAGCCTTCGGCAGCTCCTACAGAAGACATTTCGTAATCTGTTTCGTGAAGAACCTAAAAAAACCCCCGTGGCATGGAGCAACGGGGGCTTTTTTTCACTCAGTGCTGTTCGTCGGGCTTTTTCTTCAGCTTCGGATTCGGGAAGAACTGAACCGCCTGAACCTTGGTGTCCGGGGCTTTGGGTACGGTGGTGTTGACCCGCGTGCCAAGCTCCTTGGGCACCGACAGCCCTTGCTCATTGAGTGTGTCGGAGTAACCGCAGGCCACGCATTCTCGGTGCGGGACCTGGTCTTCGGTCCACATCATCAATTTGTCCGGCTCGCTGCATGCCGGGCAGACCGCCCCGGCGATAAAGCGTTTTTTCGTAATCACAGGTCCCTCACTCATGCTGCCGCGTCCTCACTCAGGCCGCTGTGGCGCAAGAGTGCGTCAATCGATGGCTCACGGCCACGGAAGTCGACGAACAGCACCATCGGCTCCTGGGAACCGCCACGGGCCAGGATCGCTTCGCGGAAGGCACGACCGGTGTCGGCATTGAGCACGCCTTCTTCTTCGAACTTCGAGAACGCATCGGCCGAGAGCACTTCAGCCCATTTGTAGCTGTAGTAACCCGCGGCATAACCGCCGGCGAAGATGTGCGCAAAGCTGTTGGGGAAGCGGTTGTAGGCCGGCGGACGCATCACCGAGACCTCGTCGCGCACGCCTTCGAGCACTTGCAGCACGCTGCGGCCGTCGCCATGGGTCGCGTGCAGTTCGAAGTCGAACAGCGAGAACTCCAGTTGGCGGACCATCATCAAGCCGGACTGGAAGTTTTTCGCCGCGAGCATTTTTCCGAGCAAGTCCTGGGGCAGTGGCTCGCCGGTTTCGTAATGACCGGAAATCAGCGCCAGGCCTTCCGGCTCCCAGCACCAGTTTTCCATGAACTGACTTGGCAGTTCGACGGCATCCCAGGCCACACCGTTGATGCCGGATACGCCAGCATGCTCGACGCGGGTCAGCAGGTGATGCAGGCCGTGACCGAACTCATGGAACAGGGTGGTGACTTCATCGTGGGTCAGCAGCGCAGGTTTACCGCTGTCAGCCGGGGTGAAGTTGCACACCAGGTTCGCCACCGGGCTTTGCAGCACGCCGCCAGCCGTGCGGCGACGGTCGCGGGCGCCATCCATCCAGGCACCACCGCGCTTGTTGGCGCGAGCGTAGAGGTCGAAGAAGAAGCGGCCGACGTGCTGGCCGTTTTCCTTGATTTCGAACAGGCGCACATCCGGGTGCCAGGTGTCGAAGCCTTTGAGCTCGGCAATCTCGATGCCGTACAGGCGCTGGACGATGGCGAACAGGCCGCTGAGCACCTTGTCGATCGGGAAGTAGGCACGCAGGGCTTCCTGAGCAACGCTGTAACGTTGTTCGCGGAGCTTTTCACCGTAGAAACCGCTGTCCCAGCTTTGCAGGTCCGGGCAACCTTGCTCGGCCGCATAGGCCTTGAGCTGTTCCAGATCCTGGGCGGCGAACGGTTTGCTGCGCTTGGCCAGGTCGCGCAGGAAGCTCAGGACCTGATCGCTGGATTCGGCCATTTTGGTGGCCAGGCTCAGCTCGGAGAAACTGCTGAAACCCAACAACTTTGCCAACTCCTGGCGCAGGTCGAGGATTTCTTCCATGACCGGGCCGTTGTCGTTCTGGCCGGCATTCGGCCCCTGGTCCGACGCACGGGTGCAGTAAGCCGCGTAGACTTCTTCGCGCAGTGCGCGGTCCTGGGCGTAGGTCATCACCGCGTAATAGCTCGGGAATTCCAGGGTGATCAGCCAGCCGTCCAGGTCCTTGGCCTGTGCCGCGGCAGCCATTTGCGCCTTGGCCGAATCGGTCAGGCCGGCGAGGGCGGCCTCATCTGTGACGTGCTTGGTCCACGCCTGAGTGGCATCGAGCAACTGGTTGGAGAAACGGCTGCCCAGTTCCGACAGCTTGCTCTGCACTTCGGCGTAACGTTTCTGTTCGGCTTCCGGCAGGTCGATACCCGACAGACGGAAGTCACGCAGGGAGTGTTCCAGGATAGTTTTCTGCGCCACGTCGAAACCGGCGGCTTCAGGACTGCCGGCCAGGGCTTCGAAGGCCTGGAACAACTCGCGGTTCTGGCCCATTTCGGTGGAGTAGGCGCTCAAGGCAGGCAGGCAGGACTCGTAGGCTTCACGCAGTTCGGCGCTGTTGCACACGGCATTGAGGTGGCTGACCGGGCTCCAGGCGGCACCCAGGCGGTCGTTGAGTTCGTCCATCGCCAGCACCAGGCCGGCCCACGTTGGCTGCTTGGCCTGGGTCTTGAGGATCTCGACGATGGCGGCGCGGTTGTCAGCCAGGATCTGTTCAATGGCCGGTTGTACGTGTTCGGCGCGGATGGCGGAGAACGGCGGCAGGTCATAGGACTGCAAAAGAGGGTTGTTCACGCTCACGGTTGATACCTTGGCTGGAGAAACATGTAGCCATCTTAATTACAATCGACGTTCACCGCAGCTATCAGCAACAGAGAGAAACCCTATCGTGAACCTTCGCAAGTATCAGAACCACACGCCGCTGTTGGGCAAAGGCGCTTTTGTCGATGGCTCGGCGGTGGTGATCGGCGACGTCGAAATCGGCGAAGACAGCTCGGTCTGGCCGCTGACGGTGATCCGAGGGGACATGCACCGCATCCGCATCGGCGCGCGCACCAGCGTTCAGGATGGTTGTGTGTTGCACATCACCCACGCCGGTCCGTTCAACCCCGATGGCTTTCCGTTGCTGATCGGCGATGACGTGACCATTGCCCACAAGGTCATGCTGCATGGCTGTTCGGTGGGCAGCCGGGTGTTGATCGGCATGGGCAGCATCGTCATGGACGGCGCCGTGGTCGACGATGACGTGATCATCGGCGCTGGCAGCCTGGTGCCACCGGGCAAGCACCTGCAAAGCGGCTTCCTGTATGTGGGCAGCCCGGCGAAGCAGATCCGCCCGCTGACGGACAAGGAACGCGCCTTTTTCACCTACAGCGCGGCGAACTACGTGAAGCTCAAGGACCTGCATCTGGCCGAAGGCTATGACCAGCTTTGACTCGGCCCCCTCATTCAGGACTCTACATGCATTACCAAACCGTTTTGTTCGACCTCGATGGCACCCTGACCGACCCGCGCGAGGGCATCACCCGTTCGATCCAGTTCGCCCTGGGCAAACTGGGTATCGATGAGCCGGATCTGGGCAAACTCGAACACTTCATCGGCCCGCCACTGTTGCAGGCCTTCATGCAGTTCTACGACTTCGATGAGGCCAGGGCGTGGGAGGCGGTGAATTTCTACCGCGAGCGCTTCAAGGTCACCGGACTCTACGAGAACCGTGTGTTCGACGGCGTCACGCCGCTACTGGAAACCCTGAGCGGACAAGGCCGGCAGCTGTACATCGCGACCTCGAAACCCTGGGTGTTCGCCCGTGAAATCGCCCGGCATTTCGATTTTGCCAGGCACTTCAAGGTGATTTACGGCAGCGAACTGGACGGCACCCGGACCAACAAGGTCGATCTGATCGCTCACCTGATGGCCGAAGAAAAGCTGGACCCGGCCAACACCCTGATGATCGGCGACCGCAAGCACGACCTCATCGGCGCGCGCAGCAACGGCCTGGATGCAGCGGCGGTGGGTTACGGGTTCGGCAGCCACGAAGAGCTGAGCGCCGAAGCGCCGGCGTATCACTTTGAAACGCTGGCTGAGTTGCATCAGGCGTTTTTACGCTGATACGACGTCTCCCTGTAGGAGCGAGCCTGCTCGCGATGGTCGTGAACGATAACGCTGGAAGCCTGACGCCCCGCGGCGCTCTCAGGTTTTTCGCGAGCAGGCTCGCTCCTACAAAGGAATTGCGCAGGCCTTCATGGCCGTGGTGGTGGCGCCAGTTTCTGTCCCTGCTCCGCCGCCCAGCTCACCACCTGCGTGGTCAACTGATCACTCGCCTGACCGAACCCGGTCACCACCGCCGGGACCTGCACATTGCTCAACGGCTGGCGCACTTCGAAGCGGCGACTGGCGAGGATGCGCTGGTCGTAGCTGCGCACCAGCAATGCATCCAGACGCACGACCACGCTGGCATTCGTACCCTGGTATTCCGTCTGGAACGCCTGCAGGCTGCCGCCCAATTCAAGATCGGTCTGGAAAATGCTGTCATCGGTGCTCAGCAGTATCACCCGTCCGTCATGCTGGAAACCTTGCAGTAGGCGATTGCGCACCAGCACCGGCGCCGGGTCGCTCCAGCGCGAACCCTTGTAGTGGCTGATCACGTCGCCCTGAGGAATGACTGCAATGTTCGGACTGTTCAACGCTTCACTAGACTGGAACTTGGTCAGGCGTAGCGACCAGTGCTGCGGCGTGCCATGGCTGGCCGGCGTGCTGCTCTGGGCTGAGGGCAATCGATAGACCTCGAAAAGCTCTGGCTTGGGCAGGATCGAGCACGAGCCGATCAGCGTGAAGCCAGCGAGGAGGGCGATCCGAATCAGCTTCATGGCGTGAATTCCTTGGTCTTGTCACTGCCCAGCAGGTAACCGCTGGGGTCGGCCTCCAGACGTTTGGTAATGACGCGCAACGAGGACAGGGTTTCGCGCATCTCACGCACGGCCGGGCCCAGGCCATTGAGGCCTTGCATGCCGCTGTTGAGCGAATCCTGATTGGCGCTGATCAGTTTGTTGAGGGTCGCACTGCTTTCCTGCAGCGACTTCATCGCCTGCTCGGCGCTGCCCAGCGCTTCCTTGCCATGCTCGTTGAGCAGCCCGTTGGCGTTACGCATCAGCGTTGTGGTCTGCTCCAGCATGTTGTTGGCCTGCTTGCCCACCGAAGCCAGTTGCTGCATGGCCTGGCGGATATCGCCGCGCTGATCGGCAATGGTTCCGGTGGTTTGCTCCAGATGCTCCAGGGTGTTGCTGATGCGCGCGATGTTTTCCGTGGAGAACATCAGGTTGGCGTTATGCATCAGCGTGTTCACCCCGGCCATCAGGTCTTCGCTGTCATTGAGCAGGCGGGCGATGGGCGAGGGCGAGGCGACAATGGTCGGCAGGTTGCCGTCCTTGCCCTTGAGCGTCGGGCTCTGTGGCGTGCCGCCGCTGAGCTGGATGATCGAGGTCCCGGTGACGCCGGTCAGGGCCAGTTTAGCCTGGGTGTCTTCCTTGACCGGGGTATCGCCGGCCAGGCGGATTCGCGCCAACACCCGGCGCGGGTCTTTCGGGTCCAGGCGCAGCGAGATCACATCGCCGACCTTGATCCCGCTGTATTGCACCGAACTGCCCTTGGACAAACCGCTGACCGCCTCGTTGAATACGACCTCGTAGTCCTTGAACTCGGTGTCGACACTGGACTTGGCCAGCCACAGGCCGAACAACAGGGCGGCCGTCACCACAATCACGGTGAACAGGCCGATCAATACATGATGGGCTCGGGTTTCCATGTCAGACCTCGTTGAGCTGTTGGGCGGCTGTCAACGCCGCGCGGCCGCGAGGGCCATGGAAGTATTCGTGAATCCACGGATCGTTGGTTTCCGAGACCTTGTCGATGGCGTCCGCCACCAACACCTTTTTTTGCGCCAGCACCGCCACACGGTCGGTGATGGTGTAGAGCGTGTCGAGGTCGTGGGTCACCAGAAAGACACTCAGGCCCAGGGCATCGCGCAGGGTCAGGATCAATTGGTCGAACGCGGCAGCACCGATCGGGTCGAGACCGGCGGTGGGCTCGTCGAGAAACAGGATGTCCGGGTCCAGCGCCAATGCCCGGGCCAGTGCGGCACGCTTGATCATGCCGCCGGACAGCGACGCGGGGTACTTCTCCGCCGCCGACAACGGCAACCCGGCCAAGGCCATTTTCACCGCCGCCAGATGCTCGGCGTCGTTGCGGCTCAAGCCGGCGTGCTCGATCAGCGGCAGGGCAACGTTCTCGGTCACGGTCAGCGAAGAGAACAGCGCGCCTTTCTGGAACAGCACACCGAATCGCCGCTCCACCAGCGAGCGCTCGTGCTCCGGCAAGGTTGGCAGGTTCTTGCCGAAGACTTTCACCACCCCGTCACTGGGCTGGCGCAGCCCGACAATGCTGCGCAGCAGCACCGACTTGCCGCTGCCGGAGCCGCCGACCACGGCGAGGATTTCACCCTTGTACAAATCCAGGTCGAGGTTCTCGTGCACGCTCTGGGAGCCAAAGCGATTGCACAGCCCACGCACTTCAATCACCGCCTCGGAGGGCGCTCGGGGTAAACGACTCACCAACCCATCTCCATGAAAAACATCGCGGCGATCGCATCCATCACGATCACCACGAAAATCGACTGCACCACACTCGACGTGGTGTGCGCGCCCACAGACTCGGCGCTGCCACTGACCTTGAAACCTTCGAGGCAACCGATGGCGGCGATGAGGAAGGCGAACACGGGCGCTTTGACGATCCCCACCAGAAAGTGCTGTACGCCGATGTCCGTTTGCAGCAGCGACAGGAACATCGCCGGCGAGATATCCAGCTTCACCGCGCAGACCACCGCGCCGCCGATAATCCCCGAGAGCATCGCCAGAAACGTCAGCATCGGCAGGGCGATCAGCAACGCCAGGACCCGTGGCACCACCAGCAACTCCACGGGGTCGAGGCCCAGGGTGCGGATGGCGTCGATTTCTTCGTTGGCCTTCATCGAACCGATTTGCGCCGTGAACGCACTGGCGGTGCGCCCGGCCATCAGGATTGCCGTCAGCAACACACCGAATTCACGCAGGAAGGCAAATCCCACCAGGTCCACGGTGAAGACGGTGGCGCCGAAGGTGGCCAGCACCGTCGACCCGAGGAACGCCACCACGGCGCCCACCAGAAAAGTCAGCAACGCAACGATGGGCGCGGCGTCGAGACCGGTCTGTTCGATGTGGGCAATCATCGGCGTGACGCGCCAGCGCTTGGGACGGAACAGGCCGCGGACGATGGTTTCGATGATCAGGCCCACGAAACCCAACAGTTGGAGGGTGTCCTGCCAGACGGCGTCCACCGCCCGACCAATGCGGGTGAGCAACTGAATGGAAACGCTGACTTCCGGTTCCTTGATCGGTACGCAGAAATCGGTCAACGAACAGTAGACGGTTTGCAGCAACGCCCGATCGGCGGCGGAGAGTGTGCAATCAGGATGTTCGGCGGAGCGACCGAGGCGCTCGGAGCCGAGCAGCTCGACCAACAGCGAGGCGCCGGCGGTGTCGAGGGCGCCGAGGCCATTGAGGTCGATGGGGGTGTTGGCGTCGTACTGGCCGTGGAGTTTTTCGCTCAACAGCTTGAGGTCAGCGTAATGGGCGAGCGTCCAGTCGCCCGTCACCCGCAACCGTGCTGGGGTGAGCGACGTGTCCAATCGGGCATTGCCGGCCATCGTGCTGCTGATCATAAGCTCCGTGCTTGTTCAGTGATTAGGCAGCTCTACGTAATAGCACGAACCGCACTACTTTTCTTTGATCGCTGTGCTGTCCGTGACCTTGAAACGCAGCACGCCGATGACCTGGCCATCTTCGGTCAGCACCCGGACCTGCCATTTGCCGGCCGGGTTGCCGGGGAAATTCTGCTTGTGGGTCCAGGCCCGGTAACCTTCCTTGCGCCCGCCACGAATATCCAGAGGGATGCGGTCGACCTCTTTGCCGTTGAACTGCCAGACGTGATAAATCCGCTCGTCCAGGCCACGCGGGGCATTGATCGCGGTGTACGCGTAAAGCCCGCCATTGCGGATCTGCTCGGCGCTGACTTCGTCGAGGCTGGCGCCAGGCGTGCGGTCCTGCATTTGCGTACTGATGGCCACGTCGGTCATCCACAGCGTCGCCGGTGGCACCCACGAGCGCAGCTCCCACCCGACGGCGCCAATGCCCAGAGTGATACTCAAAATCGCCAGCGCACTGCGCAGGGTACGAATCGGGAAGATCGACGCCAGGCTCGGGAACGACAGCAGCACCGAGATCCCCAGCGCCCATTTGAAACTTTGTGCGGTGGTCAGGTGCATGATCACCGGCAACGCGGTGAGCAGCGCGGCGAACAGGGTCAGGGTGTGCAGGGCCAGAAACGCCCAGCGCCGTGGCGCCAGCCACTTGTAGTACAGCGGGTCGATGATCGAAATCAGTGCCGCGACGCCCAGCAGCCCGGTGAAAAACAACTGGCCGCTGTTCCACGTCGTGGTGATGAAGAAGAACGGCAGGACAAAGAACAGGCTTTCCTGATGGATCATCTGCGTTGCGTAACGCAGCAAGGGTTCCGGGATTTCGCGCTTGAAAATGCGCGTGAACAACTTGGTCAGGCTGTTCTCCAGCATCAGCCAGATCCAACTGATCAGCATGATGGTGGTGATCCAGCTCGCCAGGCCTTGCTGGCGATCGACCAGGATGAAACTGCCTACCCCGGAGATGAAACCGGCAAGCGCAATGACCCCGGGGTAGCGCTTCATCAATTCGAGGATGCGCTGTACGAAACGGGTCAGGTTCTGCATTCGGCGGGTTCACAGTTGTTGTAGGAAAAAACCTCGACAGAGTACCGCTGGTGTGGCGCTGTGGCGAGGGTTCACGGTCAGTGACACCACGCCACCTGTGGGAGCGAGCTTGCTCGCGATGGCGGCGCATCAGTCAACTTTGATGTTGAATGACATGGCCTCACCGCGAGCAAGCTCGCTCCCACAGGGGGATTGTGTTTCCCACAGGGAGTTTTCTTGCCAAACAGAGTGGTTACTTCCTGCGATGCAAACGCCGGCCCACCAGCATCAACACGATCAAGCCCGCCCCACCAACCACCAACCACATCAACTGGTCATAGCTGAACAACGGCTTCTCGATCCGCAAATACCCCGGCTGCAACAGCAGTTCACGCACCGCCTTGTTCGCCTCTTCCAGCGTCACCCCTTGCAGTTCCCTGGCCGGATTGGTGAAACGGCCGTCCTCGTAGTCGCCGATGGCACTCCAGTAGTAGTCGGCCAACGCACTGTTGCCTTGTACGGCCCAGGCCTGGCGGGCGATCGCGGCCTGCTTCAGGCGGTTGAAGGTTTCAGCATTGAGGCCGTCCCTGAGCAGTCCGGCCTTCAAGTCATCGAGCACTTGTTCGGCCTCGGGCACGTCGTCGCGTTCAAGGTCGGCATTGAGGCTCATGAAACCCACGCCGCCGAACACTTCGCGTTCCGCCCACGGGCCGTAGGACAAACCATGAGCCAGGCGCAGCTGGCGATAGAGCGCCCAATCCAGATAGTCCTTGAGTAAATCGAAGGTTTGGTCGTGCCCATCTTCCAGCACCGGCTCCGGCACCGACCAGTGCAACTTGGCGCCGTTACCGACCAGACCTTGGGTCAAGGTGCGCTCATGGGCGGCGCTGGCCTGGATTTGCGGCAGCGGCGGATGCTCGCCTGGGGTGATCGCTTCCAGCGTGCCATACGCCCGCTCCAGATAGGCTGGCAGCAACTTGTCGAGGTCGCCGACCACGATCAGGGTCATGTTGTTCGGCGCATACCAGTCCTTGCGCACCTGCTCCAGTTGTTCACGGGTCAGGTCATCGACTTGCGCACGCTCCGGGCATTTGAGGCCCAACTCGACGGCCAGTTGGTTGCTGGCCGTGTGGCCGAGGTCCTGACGATCGAGCCAGCGTTGCAGATGCGAGTAGTGACCACCGTCTTCACGCTCGACCACCTGCTTGGCCGCGTTGATGGCGCTGTCGTCGAAGCGGGTCTGGGTCAGCAACGCCAGCAACAGGTCGAGTACCTTGCGCTGGTTTTTCGCCGGGGCCTCGATGACGAAAGTCGTATCGGCATTGCTGGTGAAGGCATTCCACTCACCGCCCAAGGCCTGCATGCGCTCCTCCAGGCCACCTTCGCCACTGGCGTCGATGCCGCTGAAGAGCAGGTGTTCCAGCAGATGCGGCAGTTCCTTTTCTTCACAGCCGAAATCATCCAGGCCAACGCCGACCACCAACCGGATTGCCACATGCCCGCGATCAGTGCCGGGTTTGAGCAGCAACTGCAAGCCATTGCGCAGCGTGTAGCCCTCGACCTGGAAGCGATCCAGGGCGAATGACGGGAGTGAACCAAGCAACAGGCAGGCGAACAACAGACAACGCATAACAAGCTTCCATACGACCAGCGTAAGTTCAACAGACTTCAGGCAACTGTGGACGTTCAGGGTGAATGGGTGATGTCGCTCAAATCATCAACAACCAATGCGCCGGTGTCCGATGTTTCCAGCACCACGTAGGCACTGCTGCAAAACAGCGAATTCAGACGCTTCATGTCGGCGATCAGCTCCAGGTGCAACGAGCTGGTTTCGATACTTTGCACGATTTTACGGTGCAAACGGCTGACATGAGCGTGGGCCAGGCGCCGTTCCTGTGCGCGGAAACGACGTTTTTCACGCACCAGTTGGCGCGCACTTTCCGGGTCACCACTGAGAAACACCGACATCCCGAGCCGCAGGCTGGAAATCAACTGGGTGTGCAGTCCGGTCAGTTCGTCCAGCCCGACTTCGGAAAACGACCGGCGCTGCGAGGTTTTCTGCTGCTGAATCTTGCGCAGCATGCGTTCGATCAAGTCGCTGGAGAGCTTCAGGTTGATTGCCAGCTCAATGATTTCCGCCCAGCGCCGGCTGTCCTGATCGCTGAGGTCTTCCCGGGGCATTTGCGCCAGGTACAACTTGATCGCGCTGTAGAGCGCTTCGACATCGTCGCACAGGCGGCGGACTTCCTGGGTGACGGCGGTTTGCTTGCCACGCAACACGTCAAGCATGGCTTCGAGCATGTTGTCGATCAGGTCGCCCATGCGCAAGGTTTCCCGAGCCGCGTTGGCCAGCGCCAGACCAGGTGTGACCAATGCCGTGGGGTCAAGATGCCGGGGCTTGGCCGTGCCGTTGGCCAGCGGGCGCTCCGGCAGCACCCAGGCGCAAAACCTGGCCATCGGTTTGAGGCTGGGCAGCAGGATCAGGCAGCGCACGGTGTTGTAGAGCAGGTGAAAGCCAATGACCATTTCCTGAGGGCTGAAATCCAGGCCATCGAGCCAGTGCACCAGCGGGTCGAGCACCGGAATGATCAATAAAAGACCAATCAGTTTGTACAGCAGGCTGCCCAAAGCCACTTGGCGTCCGGCGGCGTTCTGCATGCTGGTGCTGAGGAAGGCGAGTATGCCGCTGCCGATATTGGCGCCGATCACCAGCCCGATGGCCACCGGCAGGCTGATCACGTTGGCACCCGCCAGGGTCGCGGTCAGCAGCACGGCGGCCAGGCTGGAATAGGAAATCATCGCGAACAGTGCCCCGACCAGGGCATCGAGCAGGATGTCGCCGGTGAGCGAGGCGAAAATCACCTTCACCCCTTTGGCATGGGTAATCGGATGCGCCGCCTCGACAATCAGCTGCAGCGCCAGAATGATCAACCCCAAGCCAATGGCGACACGGCCCAACTGCCCGAGCCGGGTCTGTTTGCGCGACAGAAAGAAAATCACCCCGACAAAAATCAGCAATGGCGACAGCCACGACAGATCGAACGTCAGCACCCGTGCCATCAGCGCCGTACCGACGTCCGCACCCAGCATGGTGGCCAGCGCCGGGGTCAGCGCCATCAGGCCCTGGCCGACAAAGGAGGTGACGAGCATGGCAGTGGCGTTGCTGCTCTGGACCATCGCCGTCACGGCGATCCCGGACGCGAAAGCCAGCCAGCGGTTGGCCATGTTATGGCTGATGACATGGCGCAAATTGGTGCCGTAGACCCGCAGAATGCCGGTTCGGACGATGTGCGTGCCCCAAATCAGCAGGGCCACCGCGGAAAGCAAATTGAGCAGGGTGAGCATAATGACCCCCTGTGGTGTAGCGCCCCAAAGGAGCAAGTTAACGGTGCCGCGCGACGTTCTACGTTCTGTACTTAAGCTGTAGTTGGCTAACGGTCTGCGCGCCAGCATCGCACAGCCAAAGAAGGGATTGAAACAAAACTGTCATGAAAACGGCGATCTTCCAGCCACACAAAGCACTGTGGGAGCGAGCTTGCTAGCGATGAGGCCATCAGATCCAACATCGATGTTGACTGACGGACCGCCATCGCGAGCAAGCTCGCTCCCACAGGTTTTGCGTATTTAGCGCTACCGGGTTACTGGCCCGGAATGTCCTTGCGCAGTTTTACCGGATCCTGCTGTTTCTTCTTTTTCGCGATGGCCGTGCGCATCTTGATGTTGATCGCTTCCACCGCCAGCGAGAACGCCATGGCGAAGTAGACGTAGCCTTTAGGAATATGCATATCCAGGGATTCGGCAATCAGCACGGTACCGACGATCAACAGGAACGACAGCGCCAGCATCTTCAGCGACGGGTGCTTGTCGATGAACTCGCTGATGGTGCCGGAAGCCCACATCATCACCAGCACAGCCACGATGATCGCCGCGACCATGACCGGTACGTGGGAGACCATGCCGACTGCGGTGATGACCGAGTCGAGGGAGAACACGATGTCGATGATCGCGATCTGGATGATGGTGTAGAGGAAGTTGCCGCCCTTGCCCGAAGGCGCTTCGTTGGTTTCGTCTTCACCTTCCAGGGCGTGGTACATCTCTTGCGAGCTCTTCCACAGCAGGAACAGACCACCGAAGAACAGGATCAGGTCACGTCCGGAGATGCCCTGGCCGAACACGACAAACAGGTCGGCGGTGAGGCGCATGACCCAGGTGATCGACAGCAGGAGCAGGATTCGCGTGATCATGGCCAGCGCCAGACCGAAAATCCGGGTGCGCGCCTGCATGTGTTTGGGCATGCGGCTGACCAGGATCGAAATCATGATGATGTTATCGATGCCCAGGACGATTTCCAGGGCGGTCAGGGTAAAGAAGGCAACCCAGATTTCAGGGTTGGTCAGCCATTCCATGTGTATTCCTTTGAGCGATTGTTAAACCACAAAGGGTCCGGGCTTCAAACAGCGAAGCCTGGACCCGAAGTGGTGAGTCTTGGGCTTATAGAGTGCTGAACATCGGGAAAGTCCCCAACAGCAGTGCAGCAATCAGTATGCAGATACAAACCAGCACTGCCCACTTCAGGGTGAAGCGCTGGTGGTCACCGAAATCGATACCGGCCAGGGCCACCAACAGATAGGTCGATGGAACCAGCGGGCTCAACAGGTGGACGGGCTGACCGACGATCGAGGCACGTGCCATTTCCACCGCGGTTATACCGTAGTGACTGGCGGCTTCGGCAAGTACCGGTAACACGCCGTAATAAAATGCATCGTTCGACATGAAGAAGGTGAACGGCATGCTTACCAGCGCCGTGATCACCGCCAGGTACGGGCCGAGGAAATCCGGAATCACCGACAACAGGCTTTTCGACATGGCATCGACCATGCCGGTGCCCGACAGGATACCGGTGAAGATGCCGGCCGCAAAGATCAGCCCGACCACGGCCAGTACGCTACCGGCGTGAGCCGCGACGCGATCCTTCTGCTGTTGCAGGCAAGGATAGTTGACGATCATGGCGATACTGAACGCCACCATGAACAATACCGGCAACGGCAGCAGGCCGGCGATCAGGGTGCACATCAGGCCCAGTGTCAGGGCGCCGTTGAACCAGATCAGTTTCGGACGACGGGCATCCGGGAACTGCGAAACACTGATTTCGCTGTGGTCGACTTCATCGCCCACCAGGTGCAGCTCACCCAGGCGCGCACGTTCACGCTTGCCGTAGAAGTAAGCGATGGCCAGGATCGCCACCACACCGGCCAGCATCGCCGGGATCATCGGGACGAAAATAGCCGACGGGTCCACGTGCAGTGCGCTGGCGGCACGGGCGGTCGGGCCGCCCCATGGGGTCATGTTCATCACGCCACCGGCGAGGATGATCAGGCCGGCCATGATCCGCGGGCTCATGCCGATGCGGCTGTAGAGCGGCAGCATGGCGGCCACGCAGATCATGTAGGTGGTCGCGCCGTCACCATCGAGGGAAACGACCAGCGCCAGTACAGCGGTGCCGACCGAAACTTTCAGCGGGTCGCCCTTGACCATTTTGAGGATCTTGCGCACGGCCGGATCGAACAGGCCGGAGTCGATCATCAGGGCGAAATACAAAATAGCGAACATCAGCATCACGCCGGTCGGCGCGAGCTTGGTGATGCCTTCGAGCATCATCGGGCCGATTTTGGGGCCGAAGCCGCCGAACAGGGCGAAGATGATTGGAATGAGGATCAGGGCGATCAGCGCAGACAGGCGCTTGGTCATGATCAGGAACATGAACGTGATGACCATGGCGAAGCCAAGGAAAGTCAGCATGGGAGTACTCCAGGCGTAGCGCGGCTAGGGAATGGGCGGATCGGGCGGGATCAGCGCAGAACGGGAAGCACGAGATGTACGGAGGGAGGCACAGCGAAGTGGCGGGTAGAAGAGGACATCAGAATCACCATTGTTGTTGTTAAATGGGCCTTTCGAGCAATCGAACACTCGCATTGGCCACCGGTCTTTTGCCGGTAGTGGCGGCGATCCTAATCGGGGAAGCTTTCAGCCAGCTTTCGCAGTTGAAAGCTTTGACCGGATGCACGACCGGTCGTCGGACGGGGGCAGGGAGGTGAACCGGGTTACGGCCTTCGCGAGCAAGCCCGCTCCCACACTGGATCTGTGTCGTACACAAAGCCAATGTGGGAGCGGGCTTGCTCGCGAAGGCGACAGTCATAACGCAGCAGGAGGAATGTCATGAACAATGTTCACACCGGCGGTTGCCACTGCGGGCAGCTGCGCTATCAATTCAGCGGGCCACTGCACGACATCGTCCACTGTCATTGTTCGATTTGCCGACGGGTCAGCGGCGGCATCGTGACCACCTGGATCACCGTGCCGGTATCCGCCTTTCAATGGCTGGCCGGGACGCCGTCGCGGTACGACTCTTCATCCACCTGCGCGCGTTATTTCTGCGGTCACTGCGGGGCGCAGCTGGCGGTGGTAACGCACCTGAGCCCGGACAGCATCGACCTGACCATCGCCACCCTCGACCACCCCGAGCAGGCACCGGCGCAGCGGCACATCTGGACCGACAGCCGCTTGCCATGGCTGCATCTGGACGAACACTTGCCCGGCGAAGCCGAAGAAACACTCTGATCAAAAAATAGACAGGTCCAGCGGTCGAATCGCGCCCATCCAGATCGCATGCTCGGTGTGGTCGCGCAGATCGTCGCCGGTGTCCGGGTGTAGAAACACCACCAGGCCCTTGCGATTGAGCGCCAGCCACGGCAGCACGTCGCCCAGCACCTGCGGCGCGAACGCCAACTGGCAGCTCCAGTCCGGGTGCGGGCCGACCGGGCGCTCGTGGACACGGCCCATTTTCACTGGAAACAATTGCGCCGCCTGCTCACACAGGGCCCGCGCCTGCCCGATCGAGTCGGCATCGAAGTAAACATGGGCGTGATAGCCCGTGATCTGCTGCATTGCAATCCCTCTGAAAGCTGTTCGAACCCTCACCCTTTCCTGCGGGTCACACGTCATATAGACGCTGGGAAAAGGGTTCAGCCATGAAAAATGCCGAAACCCCCGTTGTGAAAGTGGTGCTTTATGGTGCCATGAGTAGCCTGGGCAGTGCGCTGATGGCTGAAATGCTACGGCGCCAGCATGAGGTGATCGCGATTCTCGATGACCTCAATGCGCTGGCACCCCGTCCGGGGCTGCGCACCAAGACTGGCGACCTGTTCGACGCGCAACGGGTCAAGCAGAGTGTGGCCGGCAGCTCCGTGGTCATCTGCTTGCTGGACGCTCCAGGCTTACCGTTCAACAGCGAACACGTGGAAAAAACCATCGTACCGGGTCCGGTCGAGCAAGTGCTGGCAGTCGACGCCTTGATTGAAGGCCTGCAAGGAGCAGGCGTTGCCCGGCTGTTTCTGGTGGGAGATTTCGCGGTGCTGGACGAGCCGGAACTCGAGGACAGCCTGCAACGTCACGCCGCAGAGGAAATCCGCGAGGCACTGCAAAGCAGTCCTTTGCAGTGGACGCTGGTCAACGAGCCGCGCGGGGTACCGGGGCTGACCATCGAACATTTCGCCAAACCCGGTGGCAACCTCGAGCCGGGGCTGGCCGAACCGCTTGGGCGATTGGCCCGCACCGCCGTGGGCATTGCCGATGAATTGCACCTGAAACTGCACATCGGCGAGCACGTCAGTTTCATCGCGACCTCGGAACCTTGAATTGGCTGCTCCTGGAGCTGCCGCAGGCTGCGATCTTTTAACGCTCAAACCGCAATGGAAGGAAACGCCAACCCCGTTAACGACTCCGCGCTGCCCGCCTGTTCAGCCATTAACCAATCCACGAACTGCTGGATCAACACCCCACGCCGTTTACGCTGGGGCAAAACCACGTAATAGCCCAGCCGGGACATCACTGTTTCGCCGATCGGTCGACACAACAACCCTTGCGCCAGCAAGTTATCCACAAGGTGGCGCCAGCCGATGGCCACGCCCTGACCACCAATCGCCGCCTGAATCAGCAAGGTGTAATTGTCGAAACGCAGTTGCCCGGGCGCCGGGGGCGAGGTGATGCCCAATTCGCGGAATACGCCGCTCCAGTCGAACCAGTTACTGCTGTTTTCCCCGCGCAGATGCAGCAACGGAAACTCGAGCAAGGCCTGGGGGGGCAAAGGCAGGGAACGCTCACTGAGCAACTGCGGGCTGCACACCGGAAACACTTCCTCACTGAACAGCCAATGGCTTTCACCCTGCTTGAAGCGGCCATCGCCGAACAGTACCGCCACGTCGATATCGGTACGTAGCATGTTATGGCTGCGTTCACTGGTGACCAGGCTGACATCCACCTGCGGATTGGCCGCGTGAAAGCGGTGCAGACGCGGCATCAACCAATAGGCGGCGAAGGCAAAATCCGTGGCCACCTGCAGCACCTCATGCTGTTGCTGCGCACTGATTGCGCTCAATCCTGCGTCGATATTCTGCAATCCGAGCTGAACCTGCTGAAAAAGTATCAGCCCGGCCTCAGTCAACTCGATACCGCGATAAATGCGGTCGAACAATCGGGTCGCCAGTTGTTCTTCAAGGCGCTTGATCTGCTGACTGATGGCCGGCTGCGTGGTGCCGAGTTCAACCGCCGCCGCGGTGAAGCTGCGCTGACGGGCTGCCGCTTCGAAGGCTCGAAGCAGATCCAGTGACAGGTCACCAAGGGCGTCATACATAAGCTGTGCTTATCCTAGTCATTGCCGTGCATGGGCTTTACCGCGAAGAGCTTGGGTTCCATTCTCGAAGCCAGCACTCTCGCATAAACATCCACTATGGAATGCCGCGATCACATGAAGCGCAAGAACATTCTTTTCATCATGGCCGATCAAATGGCCGCGCCAATGTTGCCGTTCTACGGTCCATCGCCCATCAAGCTGCCCAATCTCAGCCGCCTCGCCGCACAAGGCGTGGTGTTCGACTCGGCTTATTGCAACAGCCCACTGTGTGCACCGTCGCGTTTCACCCTGGTCAGCGGTCAGTTGCCGAGCAAGATCGGCGCCTACGACAACGCTGCCGATTTCCCCGCCGACGTACCGACCTATGCCCATTACTTACGCCGCCTCGGCTATCGCACCGCCCTGTCGGGCAAGATGCATTTCTGCGGGCCGGACCAGTTGCACGGCTACGAAGAGCGCCTGACCAGTGACATCTACCCGGCCGACTACGGCTGGGCAGTGAACTGGGATGAACCGGACGTGCGGCCGACCTGGTACCACAACATGTCATCGGTTCTGCAAGCCGGACCGTGCGTGCGCACCAACCAGCTGGATTTCGACGAAGAGGTGGTATTCAAGGCCCAGCAGTACCTGTTTGATCACATCCGTGAGGATGGCGATCAGCCGTTTTGCCTGACCGTGTCGATGACTCACCCACACGATCCGTACACGATTCCCAAGGCTTTCTGGGATTTGTACGACGATGCCGATATCCCGCTGCCTACAACCCCGGACCCGCATGACCTCGACCCGCACTCGCAGCGTTTGCTCAAGGTCTATGACCTGTGGGACAAGCCACTGCCTGTGGATAAGATTCGCGATGCCCGCCGTGCCTATTTCGGCGCGTGCAGCTATATCGACAGCAACGTCGGCAAACTCCTGCAAACCCTCGAGGATACAGGGCTGATCGATGACACCATCATCGTGTTTTCCGGTGACCACGGTGACATGCTCGGCGAACGCGGCCTCTGGTACAAAATGCACTGGTATGAAATGGCCGCACGGGTGCCGCTGCTGATCAGCGCACCGGGGCAGTTTGGCGCTGGCCGGGTCAGCGCCAGTGTTTCCACGGCGGACCTGTTGCCGACATTCGTCGAACTGGCCGGCGGCTCGCTGGAACCGGGCTTGCCGCTGGATGGCCGTTCGCTGGTGCCGCACCTGCAAGGGCAAGGCGGCCACGATGAAGTGTTCGGCGAATACATGGCCGAAGGCACTATCAGCCCGCTGATGATGATCCGCCGCGGTGCCTATAAATTCATCTACAGCGAAGACGACCCTTGTCTGCTCTTCGACGTACACAATGACCCTCAAGAACTGGAAGAACTCAGCCATTCGCCGCAACATCGCCAGCTGTTCGCCGATTTTCTCGTTGAGGCGCGGGCGAAATGGAATATTCCGGCCATCCACCAGCAGGTGCTCGCCAGCCAGCGGCGCCGGCGTTTCGTGGCCGAGGCGCTGACCCTCGGCAAGCTGAAGAGCTGGGATCACCAGCCGCTGGTAGACGCCAGTCAGCAGTACATGCGCAACCACATCGACCTCGACGATCTGGAACGTAAAGCACGTTATCCACAACCCTGCCAAAACCAATAATGTTAAGGGGAAGTCCATGCAAAGGTTATCCACAGTACTGACGGTCGGGCTCCTGGCTCTGGGCAGTGCATCGGCGTTTGCCGATCAGAGTTGCGAGACCGTGAAGATGGCCGATCCGGGTTGGAGCGACATCGCCGCGACCAATGCCATCACCGGGTTCCTGCTGGACGGCATGGGCTACAAGGCCAAGGTCGACACCCTCGCGGTGCCGATCACTTTTGGCGGGCTCAAGGATGGCCAGGTCGATGTGTTCCTGGGTAACTGGATGCCGGCCCAGCAGGGTTTCTATGACAAATTCGTCGCCAACGGCGATGTCACGCAACTGGCGAAGAACCTCGACGGCACCGAATTCACCCTCGCCGTTCCGGATTACGTATGGAACGCAGGTGTGCATAACTTTGCCGACCTGAACAAATACGCCGACAAGTTCGACCGCAAGATCTACGGCATCGGTTCCGGTGCACCGGCCAACATCTCGCTGCAAGAGATCATCAAGAAAAACGATTTCGACATGGGCCAGTGGAAACTGGTCGAGTCCAGCGAGCAGGCCATGCTGGCAGAAGTGTCCCGCGCGGTGAAAAAGCAGAAATTCGTGACCTTCCTCGGCTGGACCCCGCACCCGATGAACGTGCAGCTGAAAATGCATTACCTCAAGGGCGGCGAGAAGTACTTCGGTGACACCGGCAGCGTGCACACATTGACCCGCAAAGGTTATGCACAGGCCTGCCCGAACGTCGGCAAGCTGCTGACCAACCTGAGCTTCACCCAGGACATGGAAAACAGCATCATGGCCGAGGTGGTGAACAACAAGGTCAGTAACGCCGACGCCGCCAAGGCGTGGATCAAGGCCAACCCCGCGGTGTTGGACAAGTGGCTTGATGGAGTGAAGACCGTGGATGGGAAGGATGCGTTGCCGGCGGTCAAAGCCAAACTCTAAACCAGAGTCGAAATGGATTTGTGTGGCGAGGGGGCTTGCCCCCGTTGGACGGCGCAGCCGTCCCAAAACCAGCAACTGTGGTTTATCAGGTAAACCGCATGCAATGGTTTACGATTGCTTCGCAATCGATCGGGGGCAAGCCCCCTCGCCACAATGATTGCCTGGTCCTGATACTCTTTCGTACCCCCCCAACCGAGAGGCCCCATGGCCCTGCCAAGCCGCCATTCACTCTTTCCATTCCTCAGTTGGTTGCCCAAGCAAACCCGCGCCAGTATCGGACGCGACCTGGTCGTCGGCCTCAGCGGCGCGATTCTGGCGTTGCCGCAATCCATTGCCTACGCGCTCATCGCCGGTCTCCCACCGGAATACGGCCTGTACGCCGCAATCATCCCGGTACTGATCGCCTGCCTCTGGGGCTCGTCGTGGCATTTGATCTGCGGTCCTACAGCGGCCATCTCGATTGTCCTGTTCGCCAGCGTCAGTCCTCTGGCCGTTCCGGCGACGCAGGACTACGTCATGTTGATCCTGTTGCTGACGTTTCTTGCCGGCATCTTTCAATGGCTGCTGGGTTTGTTGCGGTTTGGCGCGCTGGTGAATTTCGTCTCGCACTCGGTGGTGCTCGGCTTCACCCTGGGGGCTGCCGTGGTGATTGCCATCGGTCAATTGCCTAACCTGCTGGGACTGGACTTGCCCAGCCAAGCCACCGCGCTGGACAGTTTCATCACGTTGTTACGCCATATCGGCGAAATGGACAAACCTTCGCTGGCGCTGGGACTGGCGACCGTGGTGGTGGGCGTGATCCTAAAACTGCTGCTGCCACGCTGGCCGACGCTGTTGATCACCCTGATCCTTGGCGGATTGCTGGTCTGGCTCTGGCCGTCGATGTTCGGCCATGTGCAACTGGTCAGCGCCTTTACCGGCAGGCTGCCGCCTTTCAGTCCGTTGCCGCTGGATCTCGACCTGATCCTGCGTTTGCTGCCCAGCGCCGTGGCGGTTGGCATGCTCGGGCTGGTCACCAGCCTGTCGATTGCCCGCTCGATCTCTGCACGTTCGCAGCAACTTCTCGACGCCAACCAGGAAGTTCGCGCCCAGGGCTTGTCGAACATTGTCGGCGCGTTTTTTTCCGGATCGCTATCGGCCGGCTCCTTCACTCGCTCAGGCCTGAGCTATGAAGCGGGCGCCTGTTCGCCACTGGCCGGGATTTTTTCGGCCTTGTGGGTTGCGCTGTTTGCGATCTTCGGCGCGAGCCTGATCGCGCACATCCCGATTCCGGCCATGGCCGGCAGCATTCTGTTGATCGCCTGGGGACTGGTGGACCATCGCGGCATTCGCGCATTGTTGCGGGTCAGCCGCGCCGAGTTCGTGGTCATGGCGCTGACCTGCGTCGCCACGCTGCTGCTGGAATTGCAGACGGCGATCTACGCCGGCGTACTGGCCTCGCTTTTTTTCTATCTCAAACGCACATCCCAGCCACGGGTGCAGCACGTACGTGATGGCGAGGAGGACATTCTGCGGGTCGGCGGTTCGATCTTTTTCGGTGCCAGCCACTACCTGCAAGTACGCCTGCAACGCTTGCACGGCGCGCGCGTGGTGATCGAGGCGCAGCAGATCAACTTCATCGATTACTCAGGGGTGGAAATGCTGCACCAGGAGGCGCGACGATTGCTGCGCCAGGACCGCAGCCTGACCTTGCGCCGGGCCCGGCCGCAGGTGGTGGAAGAGCTTAGGAAGCTTGAGGGCGCGGAAAAGTGCCCGATTCAGTTTGAGGACTGAGCCGAAATCGGTGTCGCGCCATTCGCGAGCAGGCTCGCTCCCACAGGTTCTTGGTGACCCCCTGTGGGAGCGAGCCTGCTCGCGAAGCTTTTAAAGGGCCAACTGCCGACGCAACTCAGCCAACACTGGCGCTGTATCCGGTCGCACACCGCGCCACAGGAAAAACGCCTCCGCAGCCTGCTCGGCCAGCATCCCCAAGCCATCCATCGCCACCGCCGCCCCGTGTTCGCTGGCCCAGCGGCAGAACGAGGTCGGCTCCTTGCCGTACATCATGTCGTAGCACACCGTTTTGCCCGGTTCGATCAGGCTGGGCGCAATCGGCGGCACATCGCCCGTGAGGCTCGCGGAAGTCGCGTTGATGATCAGGTCCACCGACTCTCGCAACCAGTCATAGCCACTGGCCGAGACCGGCCCCAGATCGCAGAACAGCTCCGCCAGCAGCTCGGCCTTGTCCACCGTGCGGTTGGCGATGATCACCGAAGCCGGCTGCTCGGCCAGCAGCGGCTCCAGGGCACCACGCACCGCGCCGCCAGCGCCGAGCAGCAAGATGCGTTTGCCCTTGAGGCTGAATCCGGCGTTGACCGTCAGGTCCCGCACCAGCCCGGCACCGTCGGTGTTGTCGCCCAACAGACTGCCATCGGCCAGTTTGCTCAAGGTATTGACCGCACCGGCGCGCTGCGCCCGCGCCGTCAGGCTGTTCGCCAGCCGGTAGGCCTCTTCCTTGAACGGCACCGTCACATTGGCGCCGCGTCCTTCGAGGAAAAACGTCCGGGCACAGGTGGAAAAGTCGTCGAGTGGCGCCAGCAGCGTGTTGTAGTCCAGCTTTTGCCCGGTCTGCTCGGCGAACAGACGGTGGATCAACGGCGATTTGCTGTGGCCAATCGGGTTACCGAACACGACATAACGGTCCATCAGGATTCCTCGTTCAAGCTTCGGCCAACCAATCGCGGTCCTGCAGGAAGTACTCGGTCAGGCGCGCTTCTTCGCTACCAGGCTCGGCCTTCCAGTCGTAGCCCCAGCGCACTTGCGGTGGCAGCGACATCAAGATCGACTCGGTACGCCCGCCCGATTGCAGGCCGAACAACGTGCCGCGGTCGTAGACCAGGTTGAATTCAACGTAGCGGCCACGGCGGAACTCCTGGAACTCGCGTTGCTTGGCCGTGAACGCGTCGTTCTTGCGGCGCTGCACGATCGGCAGGTAAGCATCGATGTAGGCGTCACCGATGGCACGCATGAAGGCGAAACTGGTGTCGAAATCCCACTCGTTCAGGTCGTCGAAGAACAGCCCGCCAATGCCACGCGGTTCGTGACGATGCTTGATGTGGAAGTAGCTGTCGCACCAGGCCTTGTAACGCGGGTAGACGTCCGGGCCGAACGGCGCACAGGCCTGCTCGGCGATGCGATGCCAGTGGATGCAGTCTTCTTCGTTACCGTAATACGGGGTCAGGTCGAAGCCGCCGCCAAACCACCAGACCGGTTCTTCACCTTCTTTTTCAGCGATGAAAAAGCGCACGTTGGCGTGGGAAGTCGGCACATGGGGGTTGTGCGGGTGAATCACCAGCGACACGCCCAAGGCTTCAAAGCCACGGCCCGCCAGTTCCGGCCGGTGGGCGCTGGCGGAGGGTGGGAGAC
This sequence comes from Pseudomonas sp. PDM27, assembly GCF_019219205.1. Lineage (NCBI taxonomy): Bacteria > Pseudomonadati > Pseudomonadota > Gammaproteobacteria > Pseudomonadales > Pseudomonadaceae > Pseudomonas > Pseudomonas sp. PDM27. Next base: position 88,930 of record NZ_JAHUWF010000013.1, read on the forward strand.
CGCTGCCGAAGACGTGGGAAAAGTTCACGCCACCCTTTTCAATGACCGTGCCGTTTTCAATCACGCGGGTGCGACCGCCACCGCCGGCCGGCCTGGTCCAGGCGTCTTCGACGAATTGCGTGCCACCGTCTTCGGCTTCCAGGGCGGCGCAGATACGGTCTTGCAGGTCGAGCAGGTAGGCTTTTACGGCCTCGGTGCGGGTCGTCATGTCATCACCTTGAATCGGGCAAAACAACGCGGCGCTCCATTGGAGCTCAGCCTGCGCAAATGGGCGCGTAGCATAACATCGCAAGTTACCCCTTCGCAGTTGACGAAAATCAAGCTTAGGAGTCCGATAGGGCGCTTGGCAAAACGACCTATGGAGAGTTCCGATGGCAAAGCGTATCCAGTTCCGCGCCCATGGCGGCCCCGAAGTGCTCGAGTATGTGGATTACCAACCCGCCGAGCCAGGTCCGAAGGAAGTGCGCGTGACCAACAAGGCCATCGGCCTGAACTTCATCGACACCTATTACCGTAGCGGCCTGTACCCGCCGCCATCCCTGCCATCGGGCCTCGGCTCGGAGGGTGCGGGCGTGGTCGAGGCGGTCGGCAGCGACGTGACCCGCTTCAAGATCGGCGATCGCGTGGCCTATGGCAGCGGCCCTCTGGGCGCCTATAGCGAAGTTCATGTGCTGCCCGAGGCCAATCTGGTGAAACTGCCGGACGCCATCAGCTTCGAACAGGCCGCAGGCGTGATGCTCAAGGGCCTGACCGTGCAGTACCTGCTGCGTCAGACTTATGAACTCAAGGGTGGCGAAACCATCCTGTTCCACGCCGCAGCCGGTGGTGTCGGTTCCCTGGCTTGCCAATGGGCCAGGGCCTTGGGCGTGAAGCTGATCGGTACGGTCAGTTCGGCCGAGAAAGCCGCACTGGCCAAGGCCAACGGTGCTTGGGCGACCATCGACTACAGCCATGAAAACGTCGCCCAGCGCGTGCTGGAATTGACCGACGGCAAAAAAGTCCCGGTGGTGTACGACGGCGTTGGCAAGGACACCTGGCTGACGTCACTCGACAGCGCCGCACCGCGTGGCCTGGTGGTGAGTTTCGGCAATGCGTCCGGCGCGGTCGACGGCGTGAACCTGGGGATCCTGGCGGGGAAAGGCTCGCTGTACGTGACCCGGCCAACCCTGGGCACTTATGCGAACAACGCCGAGAACCTGCAACACATGGCCGACGAGTTGTTCGAGATGATCATCAGCGGCAAGCTGACCGTGGACATCAGTCAGCGTTTTCCACTGGCTGACGCGGCGAAGGCGCAGACCGAGTTGTCGGCACGGCGTACGACGGGGTCGGTGGTTCTGTTGCCCTGAATGGGTAGTTGACCGGTAGGGCCCCTTCGCGAGCAAGCCCGCTCCCACACTGAACCTGTGTCGTTCACAGATCCAGTGTGGGAGCGGGCTTGCTCGCGAATGAGGTCAACCCGGTCTCAATCCGGGCGCACAACCTTGCCGGTCGCCAGATCGCGAATCACGCTCGGGTTCTTGCGCCCGCCCAGATTGCCACCCAGCACCAGATCCACCTGCCCACGGAAGTACTGCTCGACGCGAAGCCGCGTGCGTGCCGCCGGGCGTCCCTGCGGATTGGCCGACGTCGATACCAGCGGCCCGACCAGCGCGCACAAGTCCCGCACCAGTGGGTGATCGCTGACCCGCAGCGCCACGGTTTCATGCACGCCGGTAATCCACTGCGGCAGCAGGTTCTGGTGCGGCACCAGCCAGGTGTTCGGTCCCGGCCAGGTACTGGCCATGCGGTCCATCCACAATTCGGGGAAGTCTTCGAAGAGGAAATCAAACTGACGGATGTTGTCCGCGACCAGGATCAGCCCTTTATCCTCAGACCGACCCTTGATCAGCAGCAGACGCTCCACCGCTTCCTCGTCCCACGGGTCGCAACCCAGGCCCCAGACTGCTTCGGTTGGGTAGGCAATCACCGCCCCGGCGCGAATTGCTTGCGCGGCTTGTTGCACACGCCAACTGTTGACCATGAAAAACTCTCCAGAATAAGGCTCTGCGCAGTTTACCGATCTTGTTTATAAAACCTAGCTCACCCGTGCAAACCAACGCCCGCTTTCGCAAATAGCGCGACCGTCCATTTCCAGTTCCGTCAACGCCGCCAGCACTTTCGGCAAGGCCCAGCCGCTTGCGTCGGCCAACGCTTCACTGGTCAGAGGTGCGGCATGCAGCAACTTCAACAAGGGGTGAGTCGTTTCAGGGGTAAAGGATTCTGTGGATAACGGCAGTCGTTGCCAGCCGCGCAAGGCTTCGAGGATATGCTCGATGGTTTCCACCAGCACCGCACCGTCACGGATCAACTGATGGCAGCCGCGGGCACCGGGATGATGGATCGACCCGGGCATCGCAAACACCTCGCGCCCCTGTTCCGCTGCCAGCCTCGCGGTAATCAGTGATCCACTGGCGACACTGGCTTCGACCACCAACACCCCGAGGGACAAACCGCTGATGATCCGGTTGCGCCGGGGGAAGTTGCCAGCGCTGGGGCCTGCATCCAGCGGAAACTCCGACAGTACCGCGCTGCCCGAGGCGATCATGGCGTCCGCCAGGCGTCTATTGCGCTGTGGATAAAACTTCTCGAGCCCCGTGCCGAGCACACCCACCGTTTGCCCGCCAACGTCCAGCGCGGCCTGATGTGCGGCGGCGTCAATGCCCAGGGCCAGGCCGCTGGTAATGACAAAACCGGCACCCGCCAGGCTGCGGGAAAACGCGGCAGCGGTGTCCATCCCCGGCCGGGACGCGCGACGGCTGCCGACCATCGCCAGTTGTGGTTTTTCCAGAATGCCGGGATCGCCGGCGACAAATAACAGCGGTGGTGCATCGCTGATTTGTGCCAGCAGCGCCGGGTAGTCCGGTTGGTCCCACATCAGTAAATGCTGGGCCGGATGCTCCAGCCAGGCCAATGCATGACTGGCGCCGTCTCGGATTTCAGCACTACGCCTGGCCTCGGAACAGGCCAGTGGCAAACCCAGCGCGCGCCAGGCACTGGCGGGTGCACTGAGGGCTTTCGATGCCGAACCGAAGGCTTCGAGCAATTTCTTGAAACGCGCCGGGCCGAGTTCCGGCAAACGGTGCAGACGTAAACGAGCTTCCAGTTCCGCGGGGGAAACCGGTGTAACGGCAGACAGCGACATGGATCATCCTTGATCGTTATGAGCACCCGTACAAACGGGAATAAGCTGTGGATAACTCTGTTGGTAACTTGTGAAGCACTCTTACGGATTTCGTACCTTGTCCATCACCGACAGCGAGCGCGAAGCGCTGAGCACCAGCCCATAACTGAGTTTGTCGTAGGTACGGAAAACCATCAGCAGACCAGCGCGCTCATCGGGAATTTTCAATGGCTGGCCGGTGATCCGGTCCCGCACTGTTTCGCCGGTTTTCATCACTGCCAGCAGATTGCCTTCGACCAGACCGTCGCGCTGCCCCTTGTTCAGCGTAACCACGTCCAACTCGCCGATCTGCGTGACCCCGCGCGGAACATCGATGATCAGACCGTTGATTTCGTGGCTCGGCGCCCTGGGCGTGAAGGTCGAGTTGATCGCCTGCTCTTCACCGCTGAACAAGCGATCGCCGAGGCGGACCTCCTGGGTCGTGCGTTGCAACTCCAGGGTGGCGACGTCACCTTCGATGGCCACGACATCGCCGCCACCGATGTCGTCGGCGTTGATCCCCAGGATTTCCTTGCTCTGCGGATCGGTGTAGACCTTGCCTTGGCGGAAGATGCCGTACGCCGGTTGCGCCGGATCGAATTGGCCACGGGCAAAGATGCGGTCACCCGCGCCGCTCAGCACCCGTTCGGAATCACCAGCGACGATGTAAGGCGCCTTGGTGAAATCCTCGGCCTTGTCGACGATGCGGTTGCTCAGCAGAAAGCTGTTGATCGATTTCAGCGCAATGCCGGGGATAACCTCGGTCACCGGGCTGCTGCGAACCTGAGGCGATAGCTTTATGGTGGGAATATCTTCCCGAAGTTGCACCTGCCCGTACGCCCAACCTGCCGAAGCCAGGAGCAGCAGGGCGAGTAGTGATTTCCTCATGCGGTGAATCCCTTTATTATGTGCATTCGCGTGAAACGCCAGAGCCGTCAGTGGCTCGCTCCCGGCTTGCTTGTCAAAACTTGCTTGTCAACAGAAGGGAGCTACGTTTTACAACGGTAGCCTGCATTTCTTCGGACCCGCCAGGCCATCGACCCGACCTTACTTCACACGTGCACTGATCAAGCTTATGGCCATTTTAAACATCCTCGAATTCCCTGATCCGCGTCTGCGCACTATCGCCAAGCCAGTGGCCGTAGTGGACGACGAAGTGCGTCAGTTGGTCGACGACATGTTTGAAACAATGTATGAAGCGCCTGGCATCGGCCTCGCCGCTACCCAGGTCAACGTGCACAAACGTATCGTCGTGATGGACCTCTCCGAAGACCGCACCGAGCCTCGAGTGTTCATCAACCCCGAGCTCGAACCGCTGACCGACGACATGGGCCAGTACCAGGAAGGCTGCCTGTCGGTGCCGGGTTTCTACGAAAACGTCGATCGCCCGCAACGGGTCAAGGTCAAGGCGCTGGACCGCGACGGCAAGCCATACGAACTGATCGCCGAAGATTTGCTCGCGGTGTGCATCCAGCACGAATGCGACCACCTCAATGGCAAATTGTTCGTCGATTACCTGTCCACGCTCAAACGCGACCGCATCAAGAAGAAACTGGAAAAGCTTCATCGCCAGAACGCCTGATGCCCATCTTCAAAGGCTTGCTGCGGCAAGCCTTTTTCTTTTCAAGAGACGTCACCCATGACTGAGCCACTGCGCATTGTCTTTGCCGGCACCCCGGAATTCGCCGCCGAACACCTCAAGGCCCTGCTGAGCAGCCCTTACGAGATCGTCGCGGTCTACACCCAACCGGATCGTCCGGCCGGTCGCGGGCAAAAACTGATGCCGAGCCCGGTCAAGCAGCTTGCTCTGGAGAACAACATCCCGGTGTTGCAGCCGCCAACCCTGCGCAACGAAGACGCGCAAGCCGAACTGGCCGCGCTGAAACCGGACTTGATGGTGGTGGTCGCCTATGGCCTGATCCTGCCGCAAGTGGTGCTGGATATTCCGCGCCTGGGTTGCATCAACAGCCACGCCTCGCTGCTGCCGCGCTGGCGCGGTGCGGCGCCGATCCAGCGTGCCGTGCAAGCAGGTGATGCCGAAAGCGGCGTGACCGTGATGCGCATGGAAGCCGGCCTCGACACCGGGCCGATGCTGCTTAAAGTCACTACGCCGATCAGCGCCGAAGACACTGGCGGCAGCCTTCACGACCGTCTGGCCGAAATGGGTCCACCGGCCGTGGTTCAGGCGATTGCCGGCCTCGCCGCGGGTACGCTGGAAGGCGAAGTGCAGGACGACAGCCTGGCCACCTACGCGCACAAATTGAACAAGGACGAAGCTCGCATCGACTGGACTCGTCCGGCGCTTGAACTGGAGCGTCTGGTGCGTGCCTTCAATCCGTGGCCGATCACCCACAGCACCTTGAATGGCGAAGCCCTGAAAGTGCTGGCCGCAAACCTGGCCGAAGGCAAAGGTGCACCCGGTGAAATCCTCAGCGCCAGCAAGGATGGCCTGATCGTCGCGTGCGGCGAGCAGGCGTTGTGCCTGACCCGTCTGCAATTGCCCGGCGGCAAGGCGCTGAACTTCAGCGACCTGTTCAACAGCCGCCGTGAGAAATTCGCCACCGGCACCGTCCTCGGTCAAGCGGCGGACGCTCAATGAATCCGCGTCTGGCCGCCGCCAAGGCACTTGCCGCTGTCCTGAACGGAAAAGCCTCGCTCAACAGTTCGCTGCCAACGCAGTTGGACAAGGTCGAGGACCGTGATCGCGGCTTCACCCAGGACCTGGCGTTCGGCACCGCACGCTGGCAGCCACGTTTGTCGGCGCTGGCGGCCAAGTTGCTGCAAAAGCCGTTCAAGGCTGCCGATGCCGATGTCGAGGCGCTGCTGTTGGTCGGCCTCTATCAGTTGCTCTACACCCGCGTCCCGGCCCATGCCGCGATTGGCGAGACGGTCGGTTGCGCTGACAAGTTGAAAAAGCCATGGGCCAAGGCCTTGCTCAATGCGGTGCTGCGTAACGCTCAGCGCGAAAGCGAAACGATTTTCGCCGAACTGGAACGCGATCCGGTGGTGCGCACGGCCCACCCGCGTTGGCTGCAGAAATCCCTGAAGGCGTTCTGGCCGGAACAATGGGAAGCCATCTGCGCCGCCAACAACGCGCATCCGCCAATGATCCTGCGGGTCAACCGTCGCCATCACAGCCGGGATGCCTACCTCGGTTTGCTGACCGACGCCGGTATCGCCGCCACACCCTGTGTCTACAGCCGTGACGGTATCGTGCTCGAAGCCGCCGCCGACGTGCGCAGCCTGCCAGGTTTCGCCGAGGGCTGGATCAGCGTGCAGGACGAAGCGGCGCAACTGGCCGCTGATCTGCTCGATCTGGCACCGGGCCAACGGGTACTGGACGCCTGCTGCGCACCCGGCGGCAAGACCTGCCATATTCTCGAAGCCGAGCCAAAACTGGCCGGGGTGGTGGCGGTAGACCTGGAAGCCAAGCGTCTGGTGCGAGTGCGGGAAAACCTCGAGCGCCTGAAACTGAGCGCCGAACTGATTGCCGCCGACGGCCGCGACACTCAGGCGTGGTGGGACGGCAAGCCGTTCCAGCGCATTCTGCTGGACGCGCCATGCTCGGCGACGGGCGTGATCCGTCGTCATCCGGACATCAAGCTGACCCGCCAGCCCGACGACATCGCCGCGCTGGCGCTGCTGCAAGGCGAGCTGCTCGATGCCATGTGGAACACCCTGGAAGTCGGCGGCATTCTGCTATACGCCACCTGCTCGACGCTGCCGACCGAGAACACCGAAGTCATCGAAGCGTTCCTCGCCCGCACGCCGGGCGCCCGTGAACTGGACCTCGCCACGACGGCCGGCATCAAGCAGCCCCATGGTCGCCAGTTGCTGGCCCAGGAAGGCGGCCACGACGGGTTCTACTACGCCAAGCTGATCAAGATCGCCGCCGCACGCGGTTAAACGGATTCAATGGAGTGACTGGATGAAAATCATCATCCTCGGTGCAGGGCAGGTCGGCGGTTCGCTGGCGGAACACCTGGCCAGTGAAGCCAACGACATCACCGTGGTCGACACCGATGGCGAACGCCTGCGCGACCTTGGCGACCGCCTGGACATCCGCACGGTGCAGGGCCGCGGTTCGTTTCCGACCGTGCTGCGCCAGGCCGGCGCCGACGACGCCGACATGCTGGTCGCCGTGACCAACAGCGACGAAACCAACATGGTCGCCTGCCAGGTCGCCCATACCCTGTTCCACACCCCGACCAAGATCGCCCGGGTTCGCGAGGCCGCGTACCTGACCCGCGAAGAGCAGTTATTCCAGAATGAAGCGATTCCGGTGGACGTGCTGATCAGCCCGGAACAAGTGGTCACCAACTACATCAAGCGTCTGATCCAGCATCCGGGCGCCTTGCAGGTGATCGACTTCGCCGAAGGCAAGGCGCAACTGGTCGCGGTTCGCGCCTATTACGGCGGGCCGCTAGTGGGCCAGCAACTGCGACAGTTGCGCGAACACATGCCGAACGTCGAAACCCGCGTGGCCGCCATTTTCCGCCGCGACCGGCCGATCCTGCCCCAGGGCGATACCGTGATCGAGGCCGACGACGAGGTGTTTTTCATCGCCGCCAAAGCGAACATTCGCGCGGTCATGAGCGAAATGCGCCGTCTCGACGAAACCTATAAACGCATTGTCATCGCCGGTGGCGGGCAGATTGGCGAGCGTCTGGCCGAGGCCATCGAAAGCCGTTATCAGGTAAAGATCATCGAGATGAACCCGGCACGCTGCCGTCACCTCTCGGACCACCTCGACAGCACCGTGGTGTTGCAAGGCAGCGCCTCGGACCGCGACCTGCTGCTGGAGGAGAACATCGCCGACGCGGACCTGTTCCTCGCCCTGACCAACGACGACGAAGCCAATATCATGTCGTCGCTGCTGGCCAAGCGCCTCGGTGCGAAGAAGGTGATGACCATCATCAACAACCCGGCCTATGTCGATCTGATCCAGGGCGGCGACATCGACATCGCCATCAGCCCTCAACTGGCGACCATTGGCACCTTGCTGGCCCACGTACGCCGTGGCGACATCGTCAGCGTGCACTCGCTGCGCCGTGGCGCGGCAGAGGCCATCGAGGCGATTGCCCATGGCGATGCGAAATCAAGCAAGGTGATCGGCAAGGCCATCGAGAACATCGGCCTGCCGCCGGGCACCACCATCGGTGCGATTATCCGCGACGAAGAAGTGATCATCGCCCACGATGACACCGTGATCGAAGCGGGCGACCATGTGATTCTGTTCCTTGTGGATAAAAAACATATTCGCGATGTGGAGAAGTTGTTCCATGTGGGGCTGAGTTTCTTCTGATCCGGATTTTTCGGTGATCAGACTGGCCTCATCGCGAGCAAGCTCGCTCCCATATTGGTTATATGTCGATCACAAAGCCCCTGTGGGAGCGAGCTTGCTCGCGATAGCGGTCGGACTGGCACCTGACCTCTAACCGACCTACCTCAAAAAGGAATCCACCGATGATCGAATCCCTGGAAAAAATGCTCGCCAAGGGTGTGGATAACTCATTGCTGCGCTTCGGCCTGGGCAAGGGTTATCTGGATCTGGGGGAGAACGCCAAGGCGGCGGAGCATTTTCAGCGCTGCGTCGAATTCGATCCGAAGTATTCGGCGGCGTGGAAACTGCTGGGCAAGGCCCATCTGGCGCTGGCGGACTTTGCGGCCGCGCGCCAAGCCTGGGAACAAGGCCTGGAAGCCGCTCGCAACCATGGCGACAAGCAGGCAGAAAAGGAAATGGCGGTGTTTCTGAAAAAGCTGGATCGCAACATTCAGAGATAGCGCAAGCCAATCCCTTCGGCATCCACCAACACCACTTCCATGCGTACCCGCGGTGCGCCTGTGGGTAAGTCTTGCACCTGCCCGTAGACCACCGCCCCCCGGGGCAACGCCGACAGTTTCGGATGCTTGACGTAAACCCCGGTGGTCGACAGGTTGCGCGTCTGGCCCAGGCATTCGCCGATGTTTTCGTGACTGATCTTGATGCGGAATGACTTGCGGTGTTCGGACATCTTCTGCGCCCTTTGATGAACGGTTGTGGATAACCCCGAATCCAGGGTTATCCACAGATCATGCCAATTGAATCAATACCAGCGCTCTTCACCCGGTGGCCGCTTCTTGAAGCGCTTCATGCTCCACATGTACTGGCTCGGGTAAGCCCCGACATAACGCTCGACCACTTTACTCATGGCCGCACAGGATTCCGCCGTATCGGTGCTGTACATGGCCTCTGGCGCGGCTTCGAGGATCACTTTGTAGCCGGAACCGTCGGGCAGGCGCAGCGCATGCAGGAACACGCCGACCGCTTTGCCGCCGGCGAGCATGTTCGGCACGAATTTGCTGGTCAGTGCCTGGGTGGCGAAGAACGGCACGAAGATCCCGGCGGATTCGGCCGGTTCCGGGTCAGCGGGAATGCCCACTGCACCACCTTTGCGCACTTCCTTGATGACGCTGAGGATGCCTTCCTTGGTGGAAGCAGCGACCTTGTTACCCAGTTGTACCCGTTGCTTTTGCAGCAATTCGTCCACCGCCTTCAATTTTGGCGGGCGGTAGAAAATGATCGGTTTGCACTGGCTGCAATAGAAGTGATTGAGCACTTCCCAATTGCCCAGATGGCTGGTGATGCCAACCACGCCTTTGCCGGAGGCGAGGGCGTCCTTCAAAATGTCGAGGCCTTCGACCTCGCGCACCAGGTCGATGGAGCGCTGGGCCGGCCAGATCCACGCGCAGGCGCTTTCGGTCAGGGACTTGCCGATGTCCTTAAGGCTCTGTCCGACTAAACGTTCGCGCTCGGCGGGGTCCATGTCCGGAAAGCACTTGGACAGGTTGATCCGTACCACGTCGCGGGAACGGTTCGGGGTTTTCCACATGACCCAGCCAATCGCCGAGCCCACGGCCTGCACGGCCCGCCACGGAAGCAGGGCAAACAGCCGCAGAGCGCCTACCAGCAAGGCGCCTTTCAACTTATCCACAGGTCACTCCTGATCTTGTGCTGTGCGCGAGGCGGCCATTCTAACCGCCGTTCGCCAACTGCGCGTAGCGGTCGCAGTCCCGAGTGTGATCCATGACCATGCCCGAGGCCTGCATCAGGGCGTAGCAAATGGTCGGCCCGACGAAGGTGAAACCGGCTTTTTTCAGGCCTTTGCTCATTTCCACGGCGGTCGGCGTCACGGCGGGGACTTCGCTGCGGTCCTTGAAATGATTGATCACAGGTGTACCACCGACGAACGACCAGAGAAACGCCACCGGGTCCTCCAGCGCCAGCCAGGCCTGGGCATTGCGCCGGGCCGCATTGAGCTTGAGGCGGTTGCGGATGATCCCCGGATCGAGCATCAATTCGTCGATTTCGGCATCGCTCATCTGCGCCACGCGCTGGACATCAAAACCAAACATCACCTGACGATAATGCTCGCGTTTGCGCAGCACGGTGATCCAGGAAAGCCCGGCCTGGAACCCTTCGAGCAAAAGCAACTCGAACAATCCCTGCGCATCGCGTAGCGGCGTGCCCCACTCCTGATCGTGATAAGCCATGTACAGCGGATCTTCGGAACACCAAAAGCAGCGTGGCATAAGGCTCCAGGGGGCGTGCGCAGCAATGAATCGGGTATACTCCCGCTCTTTAAATCGCAGCCCAAGAAACAGGTGAATTTCGTGAGCCAGCCTACGCCAGCCGTGCGTACCTTCCAAGACTTGATCCTCGCCCTCCAGCAATACTGGGCCGAGCAAGGTTGTGTGGTACTTCAGCCCTACGATATGGAAGTAGGCGCCGGCACTTTCCACACTGCTACATTCCTGCGCGCCATTGGCCCGGAAACCTGGAACGCCGCCTACGTGCAGCCAAGCCGTCGTCCGACTGACGGCCGCTATGGCGAAAACCCGAACCGTCTGCAGCACTACTACCAGTTCCAGGTGGTCCTGAAGCCGAACCCGGACAACTTCCAGGAACTGTACCTGGGCTCCCTCAAGCATGTCGGCCTGGACCCACTGGTCCACGACATCCGCTTCGTCGAAGACAACTGGGAATCGCCGACCCTCGGCGCCTGGGGTCTGGGCTGGGAAGTCTGGCTCAACGGCATGGAAGTGACCCAGTTCACTTACTTCCAGCAAGCGGGCGGCATCGAGTGCTACCCGGTGACCGGCGAGATCACCTACGGCCTCGAGCGCCTGGCCATGTACCTGCAAGGCGTGGACTCGGTCTACGACCTGGTCTGGGCTGACGGTCCGTTCGGCAAAGTGACCTACGGCGATGTGTTCCACCAGAACGAAGTGGAGCAATCGACCTACAACTTCGAACACGCCAACGTCGACAAGCTGTTCGAACTGTTCGATTTCTACGAAAGCGAAGCCAAGCGCCTGATCGAGCTCGACCAGCCGCTGCCGTTGCCGAGCTACGAAATGGTGTTGAAGGCTTCCCATACCTTCAACCTGCTGGATGCGCGCCGGGCAATCTCGGTGACCGCGCGTCAGCAATACATCCTGCGTGTGCGCACCCTGGCGCGTTCCGTTGCGCAAGCCTACCTGCTGGCTCGCGCCAAGCTGGGCTTCCCGATGGCGACCCCGGACCTGCGTGACGAAGTACTGGCCAAGCTGGAGGCTGCACAATGAGTGCTCTGGATTTTCTGGTTGAACTGGGCACTGAAGAACTGCCACCCAAAGCCCTGAACACCCTGGCCGAGGCGTTTCTTGCCGGTATCGACAAGGGCCTGCAAGCTGCCGGCCTGAACTACGAGACCAAAACCGTTTATGCCGCCCCGCGCCGCCTGGCCGTGCTGATCACTGCACTGGCCACCCAGCAGCCGGATCGCAGCATCAACCTCGATGGCCCGCCACGTCAGGCTGCATTCGATGCCGAAGGCAACCCGACCCAGGCAGCACTGGGTTTTGCCAAGAAGTGCGGCGTCGAGCTGAGCGATATCGATCAGAGCGGCCCGAAACTGCGCTACAGCCAGAGCATCGCCGGCAAGCCGACCGCGAGCCTGCTGCCGACCATCGTCGAAGATTCGCTGAACGACCTGCCGATCCCGAAACGCATGCGTTGGGGTGCGCGCAAGGAAGAGTTCGTGCGTCCGACCCAATGGCTGGTGATGCTGCTCGGTGACCAGGTCATCGACTGCACCATCCTCGCCCAGAAAGCCGGTCGCGATTCCCGTGGTCACCGCTTCCATCACCCGGAAAGCGTGCGTATCGGTTCGCCGTCCAGCTACCTGGCCGACCTGCGTGCCGCCTACGTGCTGGCCGATGCCAACGAGCGTCGCGAAATCATCAGCAAGCGCACCGAAGAGCTGGCCACCCGCCAGGAAGGCACGGCAATCGTTCCACCGGCCCTGCTCGATGAAGTGACCGCGCTGGTCGAATGGCCGGTGCCGCTGGTGTGCTCGTTCGAGGAGCGTTTCCTCGATGTGCCGCAGGAAGCCCTGATCACCACCATGCAGGACAACCAGAAGTACTTCTGCCTGCTGGATGCCGACGGCAAGTTGCTGCCACGTTTCATCACCGTGGCCAACATCGAAAGCAAAGACCCGCAGCAAATCATCGCCGGTAACGAGAAAGTGGTTCGCCCACGCCTGACCGACGCCGAGTTCTTCTTCAAGCAGGACAAGAAGCAGAAGCTCGAAGACTTCAACCTGCGCCTGCAGAACGTGGTGTTCCAGGAAAAACTCGGCAGCGTCTACGACAAGGCCGAGCGTGTTTCCAAACTGGCCGCGTTCATCGCTCAACGCATCGGCGGCAACGCCGCATGGGCCGCTCGTGCGGGCCTGCTGTCGAAGTGCGACCTGTCGACCGAAATGGTCGGTGAGTTCCCGGAGATGCAAGGTGTCGCCGGTTACTACTACGCCCTCAACGATGGCGAGCCGGAAGATGTCGCCCTGGCCCTGAACGAGCAGTACATGCCGCGCGGTGCCGGCGCCGAACTGCCGTCCACCCTGACCGGTGCGGCCGTGGCCATCGCCGACAAGCTCGATACGCTGGTCGGTATTTTCGGCATCGGCATGCTGCCGACCGGTAGCAAGGACCCGTATGCCCTGCGCCGTGCGGCACTGGGTGTGTTGCGCATCCTGATCGAGAAACAACTGGACCTGGACCTGACCGAGGCCGTGGCCTTCGCCGTGGATGCCTTCGGTACCAAGGTCAAGGCTGCCGGCCTCAACGACTCGGTGCTGGAATTCATCTTCGACCGTCTGCGTGCCCGTTACGAAGACGAAGGCGTCGATGTTGCCACCTACCTGTCGGTGCGTGCCCTGAAGCCAGGCTCGGCCCTGGACTTCGACCAGCGCGTGCAGGCGGTAGAGGCCTTCCGCAAATTGCCGGAAGCCGCTGCCCTGGCCGCGGTGAACAAGCGCGTGTCGAACCTGCTGAGCAAGGTCGAAGGTTCGGTGCCTACGGTCGTGGAAGCCAAGTACTTCGACAATGCCAACGAGTTCTCCCTGTACTCGGCGATCCAGCAGGCTGACCAGGCTGTACAGCCAATGGCCGCCTCGCGTCAGTACAGCGAATCCCTGGCACGCCTGGCTGCATTGCGCGAGCCGGTGGATGCGTTCTTCGAAGCCGTGATGGTCAACGCGGAGGACGCAAAAGTCCGCGCCAACCGTTATGCATTGCTGGCGCGTCTGCGTGGGTTGTTCCTCGGCGTCGCCGATATTTCGTTGCTGGGGTAAGACTGTTTGAAACTGCTGATTCTCGATCGGGACGGAGTGATCAATTACGACTCCGACGCTTACATCAAGTCGGTGGAGGAGTGGATTCCACTCCCCGGTTCGATCGAAGCCATCGCGCAGTTGAGCAAGGCCGGCTGGACGGTAGCCGTCGCTACCAACCAGTCGGGCATCGCTCGCGGCTACTACGACCTCGCTACCCTGGATGCCATGCACGAGCGCTTGCGCGCGCTGGTGGCGGAGCAGGGTGGTGAAGTCGGCCTGATCGTCTACTGCCCCCACGGGCCGGACGAGGGCTGCGATTGCCGCAAGCCGAAACCCGGGATGTTGAAAAACATCGCCGCACATTACAACGTATCGCTGACTGATCTATGGTTCGTCGGCGATAGCCTTGGTGACCTGGAAGCCGCTAAAGCCGTCGATTCACAGCCAGTTTTGGTTAAGACCGGAAAAGGCGAAAAAACCTTGGGCAAGACCTTACCGGCAGGCACCTTGATTTTTGACGATCTGGCGGCGATTGCCGCAGAACTTATCCACAATTAGAGTGCTTCGATTGTTCCTGACAAAGGATTGATCGGGAGTGCGCTTTATATAGGGCGGGCATTGCCCGCATTGGTAAACGTCGCCATGTCGATACTGCAGGCCATCAGAACCTTCCTCTTTTACCTGCTGCTGGGCACCAGCTCCTTGCTGTGGTGCAGCCTGAGTTTTTTTATCGCGCCGTTTCTGCCGTTCAAGGCGCGCTATCGCTTCATCAACGTGTACTGGTGCCGCTGCGCCTTGTGGCTGAGCAAGGTGTTTCTGGGTATCCGCTACGAAGTGAAGGGTGCCGAGAACGTACCTGAACGGCCTTGCGTCATTCAGTCGAACCACCAGAGCACCTGGGAGACGTTCTTTCTCTCTGCCTACTTCTCGCCGCTGAGCCAGGTGCTCAAACGCGAATTGCTCTATGTGCCGTTCTTCGGTTGGGCCATGGCCATGCTGCGACCGATCGCCATCGATCGCGACAACCCGAAAGCCGCACTCAAGCATGTGGCGCAGAAAGGCGATGAGTTGCTCAAGGACAATGTCTGGGTACTGATCTTCCCCGAAGGCACGCGCGTTCCTTACGGCACCATCGGAAAGTTCTCGCGCGGTGGCAGTGCATTGGCGGTCAACGCCGAATTGCCCGTGCTGCCGATTGCGCACAACGCCGGCAAGTTCTGGCCGAAAACCGGTTGGGCGAAGAAGCAGGGCGTCATCACCGTGATCATTGGCACACCGATGTATGCCGAAGGCACCGGACCACGAGCCATTGCTGAATTGAACGACCGGGTCCAGGCCTGGAACGAGCAGATGCAACGGGAAATGGGCTCACTGCCACCGGCTCCGCAAGCGCCGGTTTCAAGCGATCAGGTGACTGTCTGAGATTCTGTGGATAACCTGTGTACCGTTTCCTTTAAAACCGTTGTTATTTGTACGTAACTTTATGATTTTTTTACATATTTCTTAGAATGATAAATCCCATAAAAACGTGCATAAGTTTTTTTTGGACGTAAAAAAACCGGCTGATATAGCCGGTTTTTTTATGCCCGGAATAATCGCCGGCAGTCGACACGACGGAGCAACCTGGATCGTTCGCTTTCATTCCGTAAACAGCGGAAATTGCAGCCTGAATGTCGTCCCCAGGCCCACCTCGCTCTGACACTCGATTCGCCCGCCGTGCCGGTCCACAACGGCTTTGACCATCGACAATCCCAACCCCACGCCATCGATACCCTGGGCGGAAGAAAAGCGCCGGTATTGGCTGAACAGCTCGGGCAGCTCCTCAGCGGCAATCCCTTTGCCTTGATCGATGAGCTCACAAGTCAGCCAGCCGTCGCGTTGACTGACATGCAAACGGATACGCGTACCTGAAACACTGTACTTGATGGCATTTTCCAACAGATTGAACAACGCCCGGGTCAGCAGCGCCTGGTCCGCCAGAACCAAGCTTTCCTGTGCCTGCTCTTCCACTTGATGAACCAGTTCGATCTGTTTCAACTGCGCGATGGGCAGCGCCTGATCGAACACATCCAGCACCAGCATCGCAAACAGGCTCGGCTGAAACTGATAAGCCTCGGACTCGGCCCTCGCCAGTTGAACGAAGCCGTCGGTCAACTCCAGCGCCCGACGAACCTGTAGCTCGATTTGATCAAAGAGTGGTGAATCACCGCCTACTTGATGACGATGGACATCGAGCAACGCAAGGATGGCCGAGTGAGGCGCCCGCAGGTCGTGAGACAGGAACCGCAACAGCACCGCACGCTGTTGCTCCGCATCGCGCTCGACGCTCAAATCAGTCAGGTTCCATAGCCAACCGACCGGAGCCTCACCGTCCACCGGCAATAGCCCGGCGCGCTCCAGACGCAGGCTGCGCTCCTTGAAGTCGCGAAACTCCAGCAGCGGCAGCGTCGATAAGGACGAATCCGGCTTGCGGCCCATGTCCGGATAACCGAGCTGTTCAAGTCGCTCCAGCACATCTGCGCCGACCAGATCCCCACCAAACAGATCACGGGCCTTGCGATTGCCGAGCAGAATCTTCCCCTGGGGATCACTGATCAACGTCGCCACCGGCAAGTATTCCAGACCATCGGCGATGAATCGGTGGGTATCGCGGGTCAGGCTCACGGCTTGTTCCAGCGCGATGATTTGTTTCTGCAAACGGTCGTCACCGGGATACCGGGCACGACGGCGCTCCGGAAACACTTTCGGCTCGCTGTCCAGCCGCGCCAATTCCCAACCGAAATAGGTCAGCACCACACTGAGACGCCGCCAGTTCCAGATCAGATAACCAAACAGCATCCCCAACAAGGCAGGCGTCGGCGACCACCACCAGCGCTTGAATTCCGCAAGGCCGGCACTGGTCATCAACGCACACGCCATCCCCGTGAGCGTCAACCAGAGCGCCAGCCGCGGACGCCATAACAACAGCCCGAGTACACCCGTCACCAGACCAAGGGAAAACAATGCGCTCAAGCCGGGGGAGGCATCGTTCAGGTTGATTTGCACGCGATAGGACAGCAGTGTCGTCAGCGGTAACAGTACAAGACTTATCCACAACCATTCGCGCACCAATTGCCGAAATAATCGTTGTACCTGGCTTGGCTCTCGGCTTTCACCGCGGCGTTGGTCAATCATGGCCAACGGGGCAGGGCGGGGTAAATGGTTTCATGGTTCCTGCGTCTGAGGCGTCGACTCAAAGAATCATAGCGGACGCCGCGACCAACGGCGGGCGGCTTGCTTTCACTGTGTCGGATGAGCCGCTATCGTCGATAAAGAGCTGCCAAGCAACAAGGAATCACCCTGTATGCGCGTTGCGATTCTGGACGATGAGCCCGCCGAACTGCGCCGGGTCGAACAAACCCTGCAACAGATGGCCGAGGCCGGAGAGCAGCCGTGGTCACTGCACAGCTTCGAACGGGCCGAAGACCTGTTGCGCCAACTGCGGCGGGAAACCTTCGACCTGCTGATCCTCGACTGGCAACTGCCCGACCTCTCGGGTTTGTCATTACTGCAATGGACCCGCGAACACCTGGAAGCGCCACCGGCGGCCATCATGCTCACCAGCCGCGACGGCGAAAGCGATATCGTTCAGGCCCTGAATGCTGGCGCCGACGACTACGTCAGCAAACCGTTCCGCCCCAATGAACTGAAAGCCCGTGTTGGCGCGGTCCTGCGCCGCCATGGCCAGCAGCGCATGGCCGCCGAAGGGTTGAGCTTCAATGACCTGGTGTTCGACGACGCCGAACTGACCATCACTCGCGACGGCAAACCGATCGTCATGACCGAACGCGAATACCGCCTGGCGCATTGCCTGTTCAGCAACCTCGGTCGACCGCTGTCGCGGGATTACCTGTACGAACGATTCTGGCCCCACGAAGAAATGTCCTCGTCCCGGCCGCTGGACACCCACATCTACCGCCTGCGCAACAAGCTTGGCCTGACAGCGGATCGCGGTTGGCAGTTGCTGACGATTTATGGGTACGGGTATCGGTTGGAGAGTGTGGCACCGGCGAGCGAGAGTCGCAGGCAATAAAAATGGTTCACCGGGGGAACACAGATTACGAAATATCTGTGTAGGAGCTGCCGAAGGCTCGGGCCGCGTTCGGACGATCTTTTGATCTTCAGACATCTCCAGATCGCAAAAGCAAGATCAAAAGATCGCAGCCTTCGGCAGCTCCTACAGGGGGAACGCGTGCACCACCAAACAACGAGGTCGAGCGTTAGCTCGCCTCGCGGTGCGTTGAACCCAAAAAAAAAGGCCAATGCAGTTGCATTGGCCTTTTCGTTGGCATCAACCGGAATCAGAAGTCCAGGTTGGACACCGCCAGGGCGTTGCTCTCGATGAAGTCACGACGAGGTTCGACCGCATCACCCATCAGGGTGTTGAAGATCTGGTCCGCGCCAATGGCGTCTTCGATGGTCACTTTGAGCATGCGGCGCGAGCCCGGGTCCATGGTGGTTTCCCACAGCTGATCCGGGTTCATCTCGCCCAGTCCTTTGTATCGCTGGATGGTATGGCGCTTGGTGCTTTCGGCCATCAACCACTCAAGGGCTTCCTTGAACTCGGTGACCTGCTTCTTGCGCTCGCCACGCTGGATGTACGCGCCGTCGTCCAGCAAGGTGCTCAGTTGAGCGCCCAGGGAAACCACGGTCTTGTAGTCGTTGCTGCCGAAGAAGTCGCGGTTGAAGGTGACGTAGTTCGACAGGCCGTGGGAGATCAGTTCGACCTCGGGCAGCCAGACGTTACGCTCACGGTCTTCACGCAGGCTGGCCTTGTAGACCAGACCCGACTTCTCGACGGTACGCAGACGCACTTCGTACTGGGCCAGCCAATCCTGCATCGCTGTGTGATCGGACAGTTGATCCATGCTGACCGCCGGCAGGTAGATGAAGTGCTCGGTCAGTTCCTGTGGGTACAGGCGCGACAGACGCTTGAGGGTCTTCATTACCAGACGGAAGTCGTTCACCAGACGCTCAAGGGCTTCGCCGGAAATACCCGGTGCTTCCTCGTTCAGGTGCAGGCTCGCATCTTCCAGGGCCGACTGCGTCATGTACTCTTCCATGGCGTCGTCGTCTTTGATGTATTGCTCTTGCTTGCCTTTCTTCACTTTGTACAGCGGCGGCTGGGCGATGTAGATGTAGCCACGCTCGATCAGCTCCGGCAACTGACGGAAGAAGAAGGTCAGCAGCAAGGTACGGATGTGCGAACCGTCGACGTCAGCATCGGTCATGATGATGATGTTGTGATAGCGCAGCTTGTCGATGTTGTACTCTTCGCGACCGATGCCACAGCCGAGCGCGGTGATCAAGGTGCCTACTTCCTGGGAAGAGATCATCTTGTCGAAGCGAGCCTTCTCGACGTTCAGGATCTTACCCTTGAGGGGCAGAATCGCCTGGGTCCTGCGGTTACGTCCCTGCTTGGCAGAGCCGCCCGCGGAGTCACCTTCCACGAGGTACAGTTCGGACAGGGCAGGGTCCTTTTCCTGGCAGTCCGCCAGTTTGCCCGGCAAGCCGGCGATGTCCAGCGCGCCTTTGCGACGGGTCATCTCGCGGGCCTTGCGCGCCGCTTCACGGGCACGAGCGGCGTCGATCATCTTGCCGACGACCAGCTTGGCTTCGTTCGGGTTTTCCAGCAGGAAGTCCGAGAAGTACTTGCCCATTTCCTGTTCGACCGCGGTCTTCACTTCCGAAGACACCAGCTTGTCTTTGGTCTGGGAGCTGAACTTCGGATCCGGCACTTTCACCGAAATGATCGCGGTCAGGCCTTCACGGGCATCGTCACCGGTAGTGGCGACCTTGTGCTTCTTCGCCAGGCCTTCTGCTTCGATGTAGGTGTTCAGGTTCCGCGTCAGTGCGGAACGGAAACCCACCAGGTGAGTACCGCCGTCGCGCTGTGGAATATTGTTGGTGAAGCACAACAGGTTCTCGTTGAAGCTGTCGTTCCACTGCAGGGCGATTTCCACGCCGATGCCGTCTTCACGCTGGATGTTGAAGTGGAACACCTGGTTGACCGGAGTCTTGTTGGTGTTCAGGTATTCAACGAACGCACGCAGGCCGCCTTCATACTTGAACAGCTCTTCCTTGCCGCTGCGCTCGTCCTTGAGGACGATGCCGACACCGGAGTTGAGGAAGGACAGTTCACGAATCCGCTTGGCCAGGATGTCCCAGCTGAAGTGGATGTTCTTGAAGGTTTCGCTGGAAGCCTTGAAGTGGATCTGCGTACCGGTGGTTTCGGAGTCGCCAACGATTTTCATCGGCTCTTGCGGAACACCGTGGACGTAAGTCTGTTCCCAGATCTTGCCACTACGGCGAACGGTCAGGACCAGCTCTTCCGACAGGGCGTTAACGACCGACACACCCACACCGTGAAGACCGCCGGAAACCTTATAGGAGTTGTCGTCGAATTTACCGCCGGCGTGCAGCACGGTCATGATGACCTCGGCTGCCGAAACGCCTTCTTCTTTGTGTACGTCTACCGGGATGCCACGGCCGTTGTCGCGAACGGTGATGGACTCATCCGGGTGGATGATGATGCTGATGTCGTCGCAGTAGCCGGCGAGCGCTTCGTCGATCGAGTTATCGACCACCTCGAACACCATGTGGTGCAGACCGCTGCCATCGTCGGTATCACCAATGTACATACCGGGACGTTTGCGTACGGCATCCAGGCCTTTCAGCACTTTAATGCTCGTTGAGTCG
The DNA here is from genome assembly GCF_019219205.1 of Pseudomonas sp. PDM27. Classification (NCBI taxonomy): domain Bacteria; kingdom Pseudomonadati; phylum Pseudomonadota; class Gammaproteobacteria; order Pseudomonadales; family Pseudomonadaceae; genus Pseudomonas; species Pseudomonas sp. PDM27. The sequence continues at coordinate 109,510 of NZ_JAHUWF010000013.1, forward strand.
TACGTATTTTCTTCGCTCAATGCCTTCACTCCCGATGGTCGTGGGTCTGGGTGATACGGCCCTGTTCCACGTGGAACAGAGCGACTGGCGTTTCCGTCTGCCAGCCTTCCCTCAATAATTCGTGATCTACACAGGTGATAAAGACCTGGCAGCGTAAGTCTTCCAACAAGCGGCAAAGCGCGCGACGGTGGTGCTCGTCCAGCTCGGACGGCAAGTCATCCACCAGATAAATACACTGACCGCGTCGAGCCTGGCTGACCAGGTGCCCTTGGGCAATCCGCAATGCGCAAACCACCAACTTCTGCTGGCCACGGGACAAGATGTCCGCGGCGTTGTGTGCGCCCAGTCTGAGACGCAAATCAGCACGTTGTGGTCCGGCCTGGGTATGCCCCATTTGCTGGTCCCGCTGCAGAGACCCGGCGAGCACAGCACTCAGTTCACGGTCCTTGTCCCAGCCGCGGTAATAGCTGAGCGTCAAGCCTTCAAGCTCAACCAGTTCGCTCAAGGTTTGTTCAAAGACTGGTTTCAAGGCTTTGATATAAGCGCGGCGGTATTCATCAATTTCAGCGCTGGCCTGGCACAGTTCCCTGTCCCAAACCGCTTGCGAAACGGCGTCAAGTGTACCATGCCGCAGCCAAGAGTTTCTCTGGCGCAGGGCCTTCTGCAAGCGCTGCCAGGTTGACATGAAGCGCGGTTCCACGTGGAACACGCCCCAGTCGAGAAACTGCCGGCGAATCTTCGGCGCACCTTCCAGCAATCGAAAGCTGTCAGGATTGATCAGTTGCAGTGGCAGGATCTCGGCCAGTTGCGCGGCGCTACGGGCGTTCTGCCCATCGATACGGATCTGGAATTCGCCTTGGCGATCCCGCGAAATGCCCAAGGCGCTGTGCCCACCCTCTGCCAGTTCAACCTGGCCAAAGACCGTGCACGCCAGTTGCTCGTACTGAATGACCGGCAACAGTCGGGTGCTGCGAAACGAACGGGCAAGCCCCAGCAGATGGATGGCTTCCAGAACACTGGTTTTGCCGCTGCCGTTGGCGCCGTAAAGGATATTGATTCGGGGGGAGGGGGAGAAGGTCACCGGGTGCAGATTGCGCACCGCGGTGACCGAGACGCGACTTAAGGACATCTAGCTTCTGCTGGGCATGATTACAGACGCATCGGCATGACAACGTAGGCCGAGTCGTCGTTATCCGATTCCTGCACCAGCGCACTGCTGTTGGAGTCGGACAGGATCAGGCGAACCTGCTCGGTGGTCATCACGCCCAGCACGTCGAGCAGGTAGCTCACGTTGAAGCCGATTTCCAGGGAGCCACCGTTGTATTCAACGCCCACTTCCTCTTCCGCTTCTTCCTGCTCCGGGTTGTTCGCCTGGATCTTCAGCTGACCGCTGGCCAGTTGCAGACGGATACCACGGTACTTCTCGTTGGAGAGGATCGCGGTACGGCTGAACGCTTCGCGCAGCGCCTGGCGATCGCCCAGTACCAGCTTGTCGCCGCCTTTTGGCAGAACGCGTTCGTAGTCCGGGAATTTGCCGTCGACCAATTTCGAGGTGAAGGTGAATTCACCGGTGGTGGCGCGGATGTGGTGCTGACCCAGAACGATGCTGACATTGCCATCCGGCTCGGTGAGCAGGCGTGCCAGTTCAAGGATACCTTTGCGCGGGACGATGACCTGGTGACGATCCGGTTGGCCGATATCAGCCTGCATCGAGCACATGGCCAAGCGGTGACCGTCGGTGGCCACGGCGCGGATCACACCCGCGGAAACTTCCAGCAGCATGCCGTTGAGGTAGTAACGCACGTCCTGCTGGGCCATGGCGAAGCTGGTGCGCTCAATCAGACGGCGCAGTTTGCTTTGCTCCAGGCTGCAGGTCAGCGAGCCCGGGCCTTCTTCCACGGTAGGGAAGTCGTTGGCCGGCAGCGTCGACAGGGTGAAGCGGCTACGGCCAGCCTTGACCACAAGCTTCTGCTCATCGACCTTGATGTCGATCAGCGCATCGTTTGGCAGGCTCTTGCAGATGTCCATCAGCTTGCGCGCAGGTACGGTGATGGAACCCGGATCCGCCGGCTCTTCGAGTTGGACACGACCGACCAGCTCGACTTCCAGGTCGGTACCGGTCAGCGACAATTGCTGGCCTTCGACAACCAGCAGCACGTTGGAGAGCACCGGCAAGGTCTGGCGGCGTTCGACGACGCCTGCGACCAGTTGCAGGGGTTTCAACAGGGCTTCGCGTTGAATGGTGAAATGCATGGTCTAGTCCCTTGCCTTAATTAGCTGCGCTGGTGTTCATCAAGTGGTCAGTGTACGCAGCAGGTTCTTGTAGTCCTCGCGGATGTCCGCGTCGGATTCCTTAAGTTCGTTGATCTTGCGGCAGGCGTGCAAAACAGTCGTATGGTCGCGGCCGCCAAACACGTCGCCGATTTCCGGCAGGCTGTGGTTAGTCAACTCTTTGGACAAGGCCATTGCAACCTGACGCGGACGTGCGACCGAGCGAGAACGACGCTTGGACAGCAAATCGGAGATCTTGATCTTGTAGTACTCGGCGACGGTGCGCTGAATGTTATCCACAGAGACCAGTTTATCCTGCAACGCCAACAAGTCCTTCAGGGATTCGCGAATCAGCTCGATGGTGATATCGCGACCCATGAAGTGCGAGTGGGCGATCACGCGTTTGAGCGCGCCTTCCAGCTCACGGACGTTGGAGCGAATACGCTGGGCAATGAAGAACGCGGCGTCATGCGGCAGCTCGACTTTGGCCTGATCGGCCTTTTTCATCAGAATCGCCACGCGGGTTTCCAGCTCCGGTGGCTCGACCGCTACGGTCAGGCCCCAGCCAAAGCGGGATTTGAGGCGTTCTTCAAGGCCTTCGATTTCTTTCGGGTAGCGGTCACTGGTGAGAATGACCTGCTGGCCACCTTCGAGGAGGGCGTTGAAGGTGTGGAAAAACTCTTCCTGGGAACGCTCTTTACGGGCGAAGAACTGAATGTCATCGATCAGCAACGCATCCACCGAACGGTAGAAACGTTTGAACTCGTTGATCGCGTTCAGTTGCAGGGCCTTGACCATGTCCGCCACGAATCGCTCGGAATGCAGGTACACCACCTTGGCATTCGGGTTCTTCTTTAATAGATGGTTACCCACAGCGTGCATCAAGTGGGTTTTACCCAGGCCGACGCCACCATAAAGGAAGAGCGGGTTGTAACCGTGCTTGGGGTTGTCAGCCACCTGCCAGGCGGCGGCGCGCGCCAACTGGTTGGATTTACCTTCAACGAAATTCTCGAAGGTAAAGGTACGGTTCAGGTAACTGGTGTGCTTGAGCGCACCTTCGACCTGCACGGTACGTTGTTCGGCGCGAACCGGGGCCTGTTGCGAACTGGCGCCGGCCATCGGGTCGAAGCTGTCGCGGGAAGGTTCTTCCTCGGTGACCTCGGCCATTTTTTGCGTGGCGCGCTTGGTCGAAGCCGCAGCAGGTGCTGGCGGCGGCGGACTGGCGGGTGTTTGAGCAGCCTGGGCCTGGGAAGCAGCGGCTGCCAGGGGAGCATTTGGCGCGGCACGCGGTGCCGAACTGCGTTTGCTGCCTATTAATAAGGAAAGCGCAGGCGCCATGCCATTGCCGTGCTCATCGAGCAATTCGAGAACACGCCCCAGGTACTTTTCGTTGACCCAGTCCAGAACAAAACGATTGGGTGCATAGACACGCAACTCGTCGCCTTCGGCTTCGACCTGTAGTGGACGGATCCAAGTGTTGAATTGTTGGGCAGGCAGCTCATCGCGCAGAAGCTCCACGCACTGCTGCCAAAGTTCCACTGACACGGATATCCCCTAAGTTGAAAGCCGGTGAGGCAAAAACAAGCGGCCATTGTAGCGACCAGACGCCGACTTATCCACACGAAGGTGGTTCATCAACCAAGAAGAATCGCCGTTTCATACGCAAAAAAGACGACCAGTGGTCTGTGCATAAGCTCTGTGGATAACCAGGGTTAAGGTCATTGCACAAGTGGGAGCGAAACTCGGTGGATAACCGGCCTGTGGATAAACCGGCATTCCACGCACAGGTTATCCGACAGCGCAGCACAGGCTGAACACGGTTTTCCACCGTAGTTGTCATTCTCTGTACAGCAGGTAAAACAAGGGCTAAAGGTACTTATCCACAGAAGGATGCGAGCCTAGCTTTTATAAGCTTTACAGAAAAGCTTTAAATACTTTCCTTTCTTATTTTTATATTTACCGGCGGTTCGTTCAGCGCAAAACGCCTGGAGATCTATTTATAAGGAAACGCTGGTTGGAAATTGACCTGAAGGCTTGCTTTCTCTAGAATCCCCGGTCTCTTAAAACGGGGGCCATTCCGGCCCGTTGTGGACGAACCAGGTAACACGACAATGAAACGTACTTTCCAACCAAGCACTATCAAACGCGCTCGTACCCACGGTTTCCGTGCTCGCATGGCTACCAAGAACGGTCGTGCCGTACTGTCGCGTCGTCGCGCCAAAGGTCGTGCGCGTCTGGCAGTTTGATAAGCCGGCACTGGAGGTGAGTCAGGACTTCAGTCGGGAAAAGCGTCTGCTTACTCCCCGGCATTTCAAGGCAGTCTTTGACTCCCCTACCGGCAAGGTTCCGGGGAAAAATCTCCTGCTCCTTGCGCGCAACAACGATCTTGATCACCCCCGTCTCGGGTTGGTTATCGGGAAAAAGAGCGTAAAGCTCTCCGTCGAGCGCAATCGCCTCAAACGTCTGATGCGCGAATCGTTTCGCCTGAACCAGGATTCACTGGTCGGTTGGGACATTGTTATCGTCGCGCGCAAAGGTTTGGGTGACGTAGAAAACCCCGAATTGATTCAGCATTTCGGCAAACTCTGGAAACGCCTGGCTCGCAGTTCGCCGGTACCAGCAGTCAAAACCGAAACTGTAGGGGTAGACAGTCCAGATGCGTAAACTGGCACTCGTTCCGATCCAGTTTTATCGCTATGCCATTAGTCCCCTGATGGCCAGTCACTGTCGTTTCTACCCCAGTTGTTCCTGCTACGCGTTAGAAGCCATCGAAAATCATGGCCTTCTTCGCGGTGGCTGGCTGACCTTTCGTCGTTTAGGTCGCTGTCATCCGTGGAATCCCGGTGGTTATGACCCGGTTCCACCTATCCCTACCTCCCGTTCTTCTTCGATGGCCGAGTAATCATGGATATCAAACGCACGATCCTGATCGTCGCCCTGGCAATCGTGTCCTACGTTATGGTTCTTAAATGGAACCAGGACTATGGCCAGGCTGCCCTGCCGACTCAGAATGTTGCCACCAATACGACTGCATCGGGCCTGCCGGATACGGCATCTGGCTCCAACGCTTCCGCCAGTGACGACATTCCACGTGCTGCTAGCGACACCAGCGCACCTGCCGAAACACCGGTGGCTGTGAGCAAGGACCTCATCCAGATCAAAACGGATGTACTGGACCTGGCTATCGACCCACAAGGTGGTGATGTTGCCCAGCTGACCCTGCCGCTGTATCCGCGTCGTCAGGATCACCCGGAAATTCCGTTCCAGCTGTTCGATAACGGCGGCGAACGTACTTATCTGGCCCAAAGCGGTCTGATCGGCACCAACGGTCCGGATGCAAATCCGGCCGGTCGTCCGGTTTATTCCTCGGAGAAGAAGGTTTATCAACTGGCTGACGGTCAGGACCAATTGGTCGTGGACCTGAAGTTCAGCAAGGACGGCGTCAACTACATCAAGCGTTTCACCCTGAAACGCGGCCAGTATGACGTAACCGTTTCCTACCTGATCGACAACCAGAGCGCCCAGCCCTGGACCGGCGCGATGTTCGCCCAGTTGAAGCGTGACGCCAGCGCCGATCCTTCGTCGACCACGGCCACCGGCACCGCGACTTACCTGGGCGCCGCCCTGTGGACAAGTTCGGAGCCGTACAAGAAAGTGTCCATGAAAGATATGGACAAGGCTCCGGTGAAAGAAACCGTCACTGGCGGTTGGGTTGCCTGGTTGCAACACTACTTCGTGACCGCGTGGATTCCGGCCAAGGGCGAAAACAACGTCGTCCAGACCCGTAAAGACAGCAAAGGCAACTACATCATCGGCTACACCGGCCCATCGATGAGTGTTGCCCCGGGCGCCAAGGCCGAGACCAGCGCTGTGCTGTACGCCGGCCCGAAAAGCCAGGCCGTGCTGAAAGAGTTGTCCCCAGGCCTGGAACTGACCGTCGACTACGGCATTCTGTGGTTCATCGCCCAACCGATCTTCTGGTTGCTGCAACACATCCACGCCATTGTGGGTAACTGGGGCTGGTCGATCATATTCCTGACCATGCTGATCAAAGGGATCTTCTTCCCGCTGTCGGCTGCCAGCTACAAATCCATGGCGCGCATGCGTGCAGTGGCACCGAAACTGGCCGCGCTGAAAGAGCAACATGGCGATGACCGGCAGAAAATGTCGCAAGCCATGATGGAGCTGTACAAGAAAGAGAAGATCAATCCGCTGGGTGGTTGCTTGCCAATCCTCGTGCAGATGCCGGTTTTCCTCTCGCTGTACTGGGTTCTGCTGGAAAGCGTTGAAATGCGCCAGGCACCGTTCATGCTGTGGATTACTGACCTGTCAATCAAGGATCCGTTCTTCATTCTGCCGATCATCATGGGTGCAACCATGTTCATCCAGCAGCAGCTGAACCCGACGCCTCCGGATCCGATGCAGGCCAAGGTGATGAAGCTGATGCCAATCATCTTCACCTTCTTCTTCCTGTGGTTCCCGGCGGGTCTGGTGCTGTACTGGGTAGTGAACAACTGCCTGTCGATCGCCCAACAGTGGTACATCACACGTAAGATCGAAGCGGCCGCCAAAGCAGCTGCCTGATTTACACTGTGGATAACCACTCAAGACGCCCCCTAGTGGGGCGTTTTGCTATCTGTCACTTTTGTCTGGATTCCGGTTTATGAGCGTTCCTCGTGAAACCATCGCCGCCGTCGCCACCGCTCAAGGTCGTGGCGGTGTAGGCATCGTGCGTATTTCCGGGCCGTTGGCCAGTGTTGCGGCCAAGGCTTTCAGTGGTCGCGAGCTCAAGCCGCGATTTGCCCACTACGGTCCGTTTTTTGGTGAACACGACGAGGTGCTGGACCAGGGCATCGCGCTGTATTTTCCGGGGCCAAACTCGTTTACCGGCGAGGATGTGCTGGAACTCCAGGGGCATGGTGGCCCGATCGTTCTGGATATGTTGCTCAAGCGCTGCCTGGAACTGGGTTGCCGGCTCGCCCGGCCGGGGGAATTCAGCGAGCGCGCGTTTCTCAACGACAAGCTTGACCTGGCCCAGGCCGAGGCCATTGCCGACCTGATTGAAGCCAGTTCTGCCCAGGCTGCGCGAAACGCGTTGCGCTCCCTGCAGGGTGCTTTCTCGTCACGTGTGCATAATCTCACCGAGCAACTGATCGGCCTGCGCATCTATGTCGAGGCGGCCATCGATTTCCCGGAAGAGGAAATCGACTTCCTCGCCGATGGCCATGTCCTGAGCATGCTCGACAAAGTCCGCGACGAGTTATCCACTGTCATGCGCGAAGCCGGGAAGGGTGCCTTGCTGCGTGACGGCATGACCGTGGTCATTGCCGGTCGTCCGAATGCCGGTAAATCCAGCCTGCTCAATGCACTGGCCGGGCGCGAAGCGGCGATCGTGACCGAAATTGCCGGCACTACCCGTGACGTACTGCGTGAACATATCCACATTGATGGCATGCCGCTGCATGTGGTGGATACCGCCGGTCTGCGCGATACCGATGACCATGTGGAAAAAATCGGCGTCGAACGTGCCCTGAAAGCCATCGGTGAAGCGGATCGGGTACTGCTGGTGGTCGATGCCACGGCACCGGAAGCCCTCGATCCGTTCGCACTATGGCCGGAATTTCTCGAAACCCGTCCCGATCCCGCGAAAGTAACCCTGATCCGCAACAAGGCCGACCTTACGGGCGAAGCCATTGCCCTGGAGATCAGCGACGACGGCCACGTCACCATCAGCCTGAGCGCCAGGTCCGGAGGTGTCGGTCTGGAGCTGCTGCGTGATCACCTCAAGGCCTGCATGGGCTACGAGCAAACGTCCGAAAGCAGCTTCAGTGCTCGCCGGCGCCACTTGGAGGCGCTACGTCATGCCAGTACTGCCCTCGAGCATGGTCGTGCCCAATTGACCCTGGCTGGCGCTGGCGAGTTGTTGGCCGAGGATCTGCGCCAGGCTCAGCAGTCGCTGGGAGAAATCACCGGCGCCTTCAGCTCTGACGACCTGTTGGGGCGAATTTTCTCCAGCTTCTGTATCGGCAAGTAGCCCTCCTGTTATTCACAGACAGGCCGTTCGTGCCTGTCTGCTCTCTCTTTTCCTGAATAAACCCTCCAGTGCCGAGCGGACTTTGTCTGCTTGAGCGAAATTCTCGTGCCTGAATTTCGGGCAAACAACGATTTTCTGTGGATTAAGCCCTGTGAATAACCGCCGCTAAGGTCAGTTGATAACAGGGCCCGAAAACTGAACATAACCGCCTCTGTGGATAACCACCCCTTTCATCCACAGGCTTACACCGGTTATCCAAGGGCCTCATTGGCACATGAACACAGGGTTTTGAATCGCTGTACATATTGAAAATTAAGGGCTGTAGAGATCTATCCACAGAAAGGCAGGTGCATAGAAATAAACATAAAAACAAAGATTTAATAAATTTCTCTCTTTTTAATTTCTATAACTCCGACTTTTCCACAGCTGGTTAAATTTTGTGCAAAGGGTTCTTTAGGAAGGGCGAAGTCCCTATACTTGTCGACCAGGTCCGAAAACCTGAGCTCAAACTATTCCTGAATTACCTACTTAAGCAGGCACGAGGTGCGTGGTGGATTTCCCTTCCCGTTTTGAAGTGATCGTCATCGGCGGCGGTCATGCCGGTACCGAGGCAGCACTGGCCTCAGCACGTATGGGGGTGAAAACCCTGTTGCTGACGCATAACGTGGAAACCCTCGGTGCCATGAGTTGCAACCCGGCCATTGGCGGGATCGGCAAAAGCCACCTGGTCAAGGAAATCGACGCCCTCGGCGGCGCGATGGCCATGGCCACCGATAAAGGCGGCATCCAGTTTCGCGTGTTGAACAGCCGCAAAGGCCCGGCCGTGCGTGCAACCCGTGCACAGGCCGACCGGATTCTGTACAAGGCCGCTGTCCGCGAAATCCTGGAAAACCAGCCGAACCTGTGGATATTTCAACAGGCCGCTGATGACCTGATCGTCGAGCAGGAACAAGTGCGCGGCGTAGTGACCCAGATGGGCCTGCGTTTCCTCGCCGACTCGGTGGTTTTGACCACTGGCACCTTCCTCGGTGGACTTATCCACATTGGATTGCAGAATTTCTCCGGCGGCCGTGCCGGTGATCCACCGTCGATTGCTTTGGCTCACCGTCTACGTGAATTGCCTTTGCGGGTCGGTCGCCTGAAGACCGGTACGCCGCCGCGTATCGACGCCCGTTCCGTGGATTTCTCGGTGATGACCGAGCAGGCCGGCGATACGCCGATCCCGGTGATGTCGTTCATGGGTTCCAAAGAGCAGCATCCACGTCAGATCAGTTGCTGGATTACCCACACCAACGCCCGTACCCACGAAATCATCGCGGCCAACCTCGACCGTTCGCCGATGTATTCCGATGCAGGCGAGATCGAAGGCATCGGCCCGCGTTACTGCCCGTCGATCGAAGACAAGATTCATCGCTTTGCCGACAAGGAAAGCCACCAGGTCTTCATCGAACCGGAAGGTTTGACCACGAACGAGCTGTACCCGAACGGGATATCCACATCCTTGCCGTTCGATGTGCAATTGCAGATCGTGCAATCGATCCGCGGCATGGAAAGCGCACACATCGTGCGCCCGGGCTACGCCATCGAGTACGACTACTTCGATCCGCGCGACCTGAAGTACAGCCTGGAAACCAAAGTGATCGGCGGCCTGTTCTTCGCCGGGCAAATCAACGGCACGACCGGTTACGAAGAAGCCGGCGCCCAGGGTTTGCTCGCCGGAACCAACGCCGCACTGCGCGCGCAAGGCAAAGACGCCTGGTGCCCGCGTCGCGACGAGGCCTATATCGGTGTGTTGGTCGACGACCTGATTACCCTCGGCACCCAAGAGCCGTACCGGATGTTCACCTCCCGCGCCGAATACCGTTTGATCCTGCGCGAAGACAACGCTGACCTGCGCCTGACCGAAAAAGGTCGCGAACTGGGCCTGGTGGACGACGCGCGTTGGGCGGCTTTCTGCAAGAAACGCGAAAGCATCGAACTGGAAGAGCAGCGCCTGAAAAGCACCTGGGTTCGCCCGGGCACTGAACAGGGCGATGCGATTGCCGAAAAATTCGGCACGCCGCTGACCCACGAATACAACCTGCTGAATCTCTTGAGCCGTCCGGAAATCGACTACGCTGGTCTGATCGCCGTGACCGGAGGCGGTGCAGAAGATCCACAAGTCGCCGAACAGGTCGAAATCAAGACCAAGTACGCTGGCTACATCGATCGTCAACAGGATGAAATCGCCCGCCTGCGCGCCAGCGAAGACACCAAACTGCCTGTGGATATCGATTACACGAATATTTCCGGTCTCTCCAAAGAGATCCAGAGCAAGCTCGGTGCGACCCGCCCTGAAACCTTGGGCCAGGCCTCGCGTATCCCGGGCGTAACGCCGGCAGCCATTTCGCTGTTGATGATTCATTTGAAAAAACGCGGCGCGGGCCGTCAGTTGGAGCAAAGCGCTTGAGTTCGTTGGTCACTTCGCAACATGCAGAAGAGTTATCCACAGGTGCCCGCCAGCTTGGCGTCACGCTGACAGAAACCCAGCACGCGCAACTGCTGGGTTATCTGGCCCTGTTGATCAAATGGAACAAGGCTTACAACCTCACCGCCGTGCGTGATCCGGACGAAATGGTCTCCCGTCACCTGCTCGACAGTCTGAGCGTGATGTCATTCATCGAAAACGGACGCTGGCTCGACGTCGGCAGTGGCGGCGGCATGCCCGGCATTCCGCTGGCTATCCTGTTTCCCGAGTCCCAGGTGACTTGCCTGGACAGCAACGGCAAGAAAACCCGCTTCCTGACCCAGGTCAAACTCGAACTCAAACTGGATAACCTGCAAGTTATCCACAGTCGCGTCGAAGCGTTCCAGCCTGCCCAACCCTTCAACGGGATCATTTCCCGGGCGTTCAGCAGCATGGAAAACTTCAGCAACTGGACTCGCCACCTCGGCGATAGCGAAACACGCTGGCTGGCAATGAAGGGCGTTCATCCGGCCGATGAGCTGGTAGCATTGCCGGCAGACTTCCACCTCGATAGCGAACACGCCCTGGCCGTACCTGGTTGCCAAGGCCAACGCCATCTGCTGATACTGCGCCGCACGGCATGATTGGGAACACAAGCAAGAATGGCTAAGGTATTCGCGATAGCGAACCAAAAAGGTGGCGTGGGCAAAACCACCACCTGCATCAACCTCGCAGCATCCCTGGTCGCGACCAAGCGCCGGGTGCTGTTGATCGATCTCGATCCACAGGGCAACGCCACCATGGGTAGCGGTGTGGATAAACATGGCCTGGAAAACTCGGTCTACGACCTGTTGATCGGTGAGTGCGACCTGGCCCAGGCCATGCACTTCTCCGAACACGGTGGTTACCAGCTGTTGCCGGCCAACCGCGACCTGACCGCGGCCGAAGTGGTGCTGCTGGAAATGCAGATGAAGGAAAGCCGTCTGCGCAGTGCGCTGGCGCCGATCCGGGAAAACTACGATTACATCCTGATCGACTGCCCGCCGTCGCTGTCGATGCTGACCTTGAACGCACTGGTTGCCGCCGATGGGGTCATTATCCCCATGCAGTGCGAGTACTTCGCACTCGAAGGCTTGAGCGACCTTGTGGATAACATCAAGCGCATCGCTGAACTGCTCAATCCGAACCTCAAGGTCGAAGGCCTGCTGCGGACGATGTACGACCCGCGCCTGAGCCTGATGAACGATGTCTCCGCGCAGCTCAAGGAACACTTCGGCGAACAGCTCTACGACACCGTCATTCCACGCAACATCCGTCTGGCCGAAGCGCCAAGCTACGGCATGCCGGCGCTGGCGTACGACAAATCGTCGCGAGGCGCCGTTGCCTATCTGGCATTGGCGGGCGAAATGGTTCGTCGTCAACGCAAAAACTCACGCATCGCCGCCGCTCAGGCAACTTAAGGAATCCCCATGGCCGTCAAGAAACGAGGTCTCGGACGTGGACTGGATGCTCTGTTGAGTGGTCCGACTGTCAGCTCGCTGGAAGAACAAGCGGCGCAAGCCGACCAGCGTGAGCTGCAGCACCTTCCCCTGGATCTGCTCCAGCGCGGCAAATACCAGCCGCGTCGTGATATGGACCCGCAGGCGCTGGAAGAATTGGCACAGTCGATCAGGGCCCAGGGCGTCATGCAGCCCATCGTGGTTCGCCCGATCGGCAGCGGTCGTTTTGAAATCATTGCGGGCGAACGTCGCTGGCGCGCCAGCCAGCAGGCCGGGCAGGAAACCATCCCGGCGATGGTTCGCGATGTACCCGATGAAACCGCGATCGCCATCGCCCTGATCGAGAACATCCAGCGCGAAGACCTGAACCCGATTGAAGAGGCGGTGGCCCTGCAGCGTTTGCAGCAGGAGTTCCAGCTGACCCAGCAACAGGTGGCCGAAGCCGTGGGCAAGTCCCGGGTGACCGTGGCCAACTTGTTGCGCCTGATTTCCTTGCCGGAAGTCATCAAGACCATGCTGTCCCACGGCGACCTGGAAATGGGTCATGCCCGTGCTTTGCTCGGTTTGCCTGAAAATCAACAGGTTGAAGGGGCGCGACATGTTGTCGCACGCGGGCTGACCGTGCGCCAGACTGAGGCACTGGTTCGCCAGTGGTTGAGTGGCAAACCGGAGCCTGTGGAACCTGCAAAACCGGACCCGGATATCGCCCGCCTCGAACAGCGCCTGGCCGAGCGCCTAGGCTCTGCGGTGCAGATCCGCCACGGCAAGAAGGGTAAAGGGCAATTGGTGATCGGCTACAACTCCCTGGATGAACTCCAAGGTGTGCTTGCACATATTCGCTGAAACATTTCCTCATGTAGCGCGCAGTCGGAAATCACTACCTGACAGTTGAATAGGGGCAGAACCGCCCCTATACTCTGCGCGCATTTTGTCGGCACAAATTATGCCAAGTTATTGAATTCTGGCAGCCGACCATTGGAGAGCAAAAGTGATGGAAACCCGCACGCCAAACCGCTTGCCCTTCCATCGCCTGGCAGTTTTTCCGGTGTTAATGGCTCAATTTGTCGTTTTGCTCATCGCTGCTTTGGCGCTCTGGCAATGGCGGGGAGTCGTTGCCGGGTACTCGGGACTTTGCGGAGGCCTGATAGCCTTGCTGCCCAATGTTTATTTCGCTCACAGGGCATTTCGGTTTTCCGGCGCCCGAGCAGCCCAGTCCATCGTCCGGTCTTTTTATGCCGGCGAGGCAGGCAAACTGATTTTGACGGCAGTGCTGTTTGCACTGGTGTTTGCAGGTGTGAAGCCATTGGCGCCGATTGCAGTATTCGGTGTCTTCGTGCTGACTCAGTCAGTCAGCTGGTTCGCTCCCCTGCTGATGAGAACAAGACTTTCGAGACCTTAGGGCGTTTGAGGCAACCATGGCAGAAACAACCGCTTCGGGCTATATCCAGCACCACTTGCAGAACCTGACCTTCGGTCAGCACCCAACCGGCGGCTGGGGCTTTGCCCACACCGCAGCAGAAGCCAAGGAAATGGGCTTCTGGGCTTTCCACGTCGATACCCTCGGCTGGTCGGTCGCATTGGGTCTGATCTTCGTTCTTCTTTTCCGCATGGCGGCAAAGAAGGCGACTTCCGGTCAGCCAGGTGCTTTGCAGAACTTCGTTGAAGTATTGGTCGAATTCGTCGATGGCAGCGTGAAAGACAGCTTCCATGGCCGTAGCCCGGTGATTGCACCGCTGGCACTGACCATCTTCGTCTGGGTGTTCCTGATGAACGCCGTCGACTTGGTACCGGTCGACTGGATTCCTCAACTGGCCATCCTGATCTCCGGCGACGCTCACATCCCGTTCCGTGCCGTGTCGACCACTGACCCGAACGCGACCCTGGGCATGGCGTTCTCGGTTTTCGCACTGATCATTTTCTACAGCATCAAGGTCAAGGGCCTCGGCGGCTTCATCGGCGAGCTGACCCTGCACCCGTTCGGCAGCAAGAACATCTTCGTTCAAGCCCTGCTGATCCCGGTGAACTTCCTGCTGGAATTCGTGACCCTGATCGCCAAGCCGATCTCCCTGGCTCTGCGTCTGTTCGGCAACATGTATGCCGGCGAACTGGTCTTCATTCTGATTGCTGTGATGTTCGGCAGCGGTCTGCTCTGGCTCAGCGGCCTGGGCGTCGTTCTGCAGTGGGCGTGGGCTGTGTTCCACATCCTGATCATCACCCTGCAGGCGTTCATCTTCATGATGTTGACCATCGTCTACCTGTCGATGGCGCACGAAGAAAACCATTAAGACCAGTCTCGACTAGTCTGATGTCCTTCCCGGTCAAACGGGAAGGGGCTCTTCACGGGGCCTCTGAAACGATTTGTTTTACCGCTTTAAATTAAAAAAACCTAAACCATACGACGTAAAAGTCGGGAGGAAAGATGGAAACTGTAGTTGGTCTAACCGCTATCGCTGTTGCACTGTTGATCGGCCTGGGCGCACTGGGTACCGCAATTGGTTTCGGCCTGCTGGGCGGCAAGTTCCTGGAAGGCGCAGCGCGTCAGCCAGAAATGGTTCCAATGCTGCAAGTTAAAATGTTCATCGTTGCCGGTCTGCTCGACGCCGTAACCATGATCGGTGTTGGTATCGCTCTGTTCTTCACCTTTGCGAACCCGTTCGTTGGTCAGATCGCTGGCTAATTACTCGGATCTTCCGGGTAATTTGGTGTGATGGACAACGTAACTGCGAGGTGTTGGCGTGAACATTAATGCGACCCTGATTGGCCAGTCCGTTGCGTTCCTAATTTTTGTACTGTTCTGCATGAAGTTCGTATGGCCTCCGGTCATTGCGGCTCTGCACGAACGTCAAAAGAAGATCGCTGATGGTCTGGACGCTGCCAGCCGTGCAGCTCGCGACCTGGAGTTGGCCCAAGAAAAAGCGGGTCACCAACTGCGCGAAGCGAAAGCTCAGGCAGCTGAAATCATCGAGCAAGCCAAGAAACGCGGTAACCAGATTGTTGAAGAGGCTGTTGAAAAAGCCCGTATCGACGCTGACCGTGTGAAGGTTCAGGCTCAGGCCGAGATCGAACAGGAACTGAACAGTGTCAAAGACGCGCTGCGTGCCCAAGTGGGCTTGCTGGCAGTCGGCGGCGCCGAGAAGATCCTGGGTGCCACAATCGATCAAAACGCGCACGCAGAGCTGGTTAACCAACTGGCTGCTGAAATCTAAGCGAGGGCGATCATGGCAGAACTGACCACGTTGGCCCGACCTTACGCTAAGGCGGCCTTCGAGCACGCTCAGGCCCACCAGCAACTGGCCAATTGGTCAGCCATGCTCGGCCTGGCTGCAGCGGTGTCGGAAGACGACACCATGCAGCGCGTGCTCAAGGCCCCGCGACTGACGAGCGCAGAAAAGGCCGCCACGTTCATTGACGTGTGCGGCGACAAGTTTGATGCCAAGGCACAGAACTTCATCCACGTCGTTGCCGAAAACGACCGTCTCCCGCTGTTGCCGGAGATCGCCGCTCTGTTCGACCTGTACAAGGCCGAACAAGAGAAGTCGGTAGACGTTGAAGTGACCAGTGCTTTCGCATTGAACCAAGAACAGCAAGACAAACTCGCCAAGGTTCTCAGTGCACGACTCAACCGGGAAGTGCGCCTGCAAGTTGCGGAGGACGCTGCCCTTATTGGTGGTGTCGTCATCCGCGCCGGCGACCTGGTTATCGATGGCTCGATTCGCGGCAAAATCGCGAAACTTGCCGAAGCATTGAAATCTTGAGTTTGAAGGGGCAGCAGAGCAATGCAGCAACTCAATCCTTCCGAAATAAGTGAAATTATCAAGGGCCGCATCGACAAGCTCGATGTGACCTCCCAAGCCCGTAACGAAGGCACTGTCGTCAGCGTATCTGACGGTATCGTGCGGATTCACGGTCTGGCCGACGTAATGTACGGCGAGATGATCGAGTTTCCGGGCGGCGTCTTCGGTATGGCACTCAACCTGGAGCAAGACTCCGTAGGTGCCGTTGTATTGGGCGCATACCAGTCTCTGGCTGAAGGCATGAGCGCCAAGTGCACCGGCCGTATCCTGGAAGTTCCGGTTGGTAAGGAACTGCTGGGTCGCGTAGTCGACGCACTGGGTAACCCTGTTGACGGCAAAGGTCCACTGGGCAACACCGAGACCGACGCGGTCGAGAAAGTTGCTCCAGGCGTGATCTGGCGTAAGTCGGTAGACCAGCCTGTACAGACTGGCTACAAGGCTGTCGATGCCATGATTCCTGTCGGCCGTGGCCAGCGTGAGCTGATCATCGGTGACCGTCAGATCGGTAAAACCGCTCTGGCGATCGACGCGATCATCAACCAGAAGAACAGCGGCATCTACTGCGTCTACGTAGCGATCGGTCAGAAGCAATCGACCATCGCCAACGTGGTTCGCAAGCTGGAAGAAAACGGCGCCCTGGCCAACACGATCATCGTGGCTGCCAGTGCTTCGGAATCTCCTGCGCTGCAATTCCTGGCACCGTACTCCGGTTGCACCATGGGTGAATTCTTCCGCGACCGCGGTGAAGACGCGCTGATCGTTTATGACGATCTGTCCAAGCAAGCAGTGGCTTATCGCCAGATTTCCCTGCTGCTGCGCCGTCCACCAGGCCGTGAAGCTTACCCAGGCGACGTGTTCTATCTCCACTCCCGTCTGCTGGAGCGCGCATCCCGCGTTTCGGAAGAATACGTAGAGAAGTTCACCAACGGCGCAGTGACCGGCAAAACCGGTTCCCTGACCGCACTGCCGATCATCGAAACCCAGGCTGGCGACGTTTCCGCGTTCGTTCCGACCAACGTGATTTCCATCACCGACGGTCAGATCTTCCTGGAATCGGCCATGTTCAACTCGGGCATCCGCCCTGCAGTGAACGCCGGTGTTTCGGTATCCCGTGTGGGTGGTGCCGCTCAGACCAAGATCATCAAGAAGCTGTCCGGTGGTATCCGTACCGCTCTGGCTCAGTACCGTGAACTGGCGGCATTCGCCCAGTTCGCTTCTGACCTGGACGAAGCGACCCGTAAGCAACTTGAGCATGGTCAGCGCGTTACCGAGCTGATGAAGCAGAAGCAATACGCACCGATGTCGATCGCTGACATGGCGCTGTCGCTGTATGCCGCTGAGCGTGGGTTCCTGACTGACGTTGAAATCGCCAAGATCGGCAGCTTCGAGCAAGCGCTGATTGCTTTCTTCAACCGCGATCACGCCGATTTGATGGCGAAGATCAACGTGAAAGGTGACTTCAATGACGAAATCGACGCTGGCATGAAAGCCGGTATCGAGAAGTTCAAGGCCACCCAAACCTGGTAAGCCGCAGCGGGAGCCGCAAGGCTCCCGCTTGCTAACCTGATAGGTGTTACATGGCAGGCGCAAAAGAGATTCGCAGTAAGATTGCGAGCATCAAAAGCACGCAAAAGATTACCAGCGCCATGGAAAAAGTGGCGGTCAGCAAAATGCGCAAGGCACAAATGCGCATGGCTGCTAGCCGTCCTTATGCGGAGCGTATCCGCCAGGTAATTGGGCATCTGGCCAACGCCAACCCGGAATACCGCCACCCGTTCATGATCGACCGCGAAATCAAGCGTGTCGGTTATGTCGTAGTGAGCAGTGACCGTGGTCTGTGCGGCGGCTTGAACACCAACCTGTTCAAGGCCCTGGTCAAGGACATGGCGGTAAACCGCGAAAACGGCGTCGAGATCGATCTGTGTGTAGTTGGTAGCAAGGGTGCGGCCTTTTTCCGCAACTTCGGCGGTAACGTCGTTGCAGCTATCAGCCACCTGGGTGAAGAGCCGTCGATCAATGATCTGATCGGCAGCGTCAAGGTGATGCTGGATGCCTACCTGGACGGCCGTATTGACCGCCTGTCCGTGGTGTCCAACAAGTTCATCAACACCATGACGCAACAGCCTACCGTGGAGCAGTTGATTCCACTGGTGGCAACCCCGGATCAAGACCTCAAGCACCACTGGGACTATCTCTACGAACCGGATGCCAAGGAGCTGCTGGACGGCTTGATGGTCCGTTACGTGGAGTCGCAGGTCTACCAGGCGGTGGTCGAGAACAACGCGGCTGAACAAGCTGCGCGGATGATCGCGATGAAGAACGCTACCGACAACGCCGGTGATTTGATCAGCGATTTGCAGCTGGTCTACAACAAGGCGCGTCAGGCTGCGATCACCCAAGAGATCTCGGAAATCGTCGGCGGCGCTGCCGCGGTTTAACGGTTCAAATATTCAGAGGATCCAGCTATGAGTAGCGGACGTATCGTTCAAATCATCGGCGCCGTTATCGACGTGGAATTTCCACGCGACAGCGTACCGAGCATCTACAACGCGCTGACTGTACAAAGCGCGGCCGGGACCACCCTGGAAGTTCAGCAGCAGCTGGGCGACGGCGTGGTTCGTACCATTGCGATGGGTTCCACCGAAGGCTTGAAGCGCGGTCTGGACGTTGTCGACTCTGGCGCAGCCATCTCCGTACCGGTCGGTAAAGCGACTCTGGGCCGGATCATGGACGTTCTGGGCAACCCGATCGACGAAGCTGGTCCTATCGCCACCGAAGAGCGTTGGGGCATTCACCGTCCAGCGCCTTCGTTCGCTGAACAGGCAGGCGGCAACGACCTGCTGGAAACCGGCATCAAGGTTATCGACCTGGTTTGCCCGTTCGCCAAAGGCGGTAAAGTCGGTCTGTTCGGTGGTGCCGGTGTAGGCAAGACCGTAAACATGATGGAACTGATCCGTAACATCGCCATCGAGCACAGCGGTTATTCCGTGTTCGCCGGTGTGGGTGAGCGTACTCGTGAGGGTAACGACTTCTACCACGAGATGAAGGACTCCAACGTTCTGGACAAAGTGGCACTGGTTTACGGTCAGATGAACGAGCCGCCGGGAAACCGTCTGCGCGTAGCTCTGACCGGCCTGACCATGGCCGAGAAGTTCCGTGACGAAGGTAACGACGTTCTGCTGTTCGTCGACAACATCTATCGTTACACCCTGGCCGGTACTGAAGTATCCGCACTGCTGGGCCGTATGCCTTCGGCAGTAGGTTACCAGCCGACCCTGGCTGAAGAGATGGGCGTTCTGCAAGAACGTATCACTTCGACCAAGGAAGGTTCGATCACTTCGATCCAAGCGGTATACGTACCTGCGGATGACTTGACCGACCCGTCGCCAGCGACCACCTTCGCCCACTTGGACGCTACCGTCGTTCTGTCCCGTGACATCGCTTCCCTGGGTATCTACCCAGCGGTCGATCCACTCGACTCGACTTCGCGCCAGCTGGACCCGAACGTAATCGGCCAGGACCACTACGACACCGCTCGCGGCGTTCAGTACGTGCTGCAGCGTTACAAAGAACTGAAGGACATCATTGCGATCCTGGGTATGGACGAGCTGTCGGAAGCCGACAAGCAGTTGGTAAACCGTGCTCGTAAGATCCAGCGCTTCTTGTCGCAGCCGTTCTTCGTGGCTGAAGTCTTCACCGGTGCATCGGGTAAATACGTTTCCCTGAAAGACACCATTGCTGGCTTCAAAGGCATCCTCAACGGTGACTACGACCACCTGCCAGAACAAGCGTTCTACATGGTTGGCGGCATCGAAGAAGCGATCGAGAAAGCCAAGAAACTGTAATCCCGGCGCCCGGCAACGGGCGCTAATTTAGGTTGAGGCAATCAGATGGCTATGACAGTCCATTGCGATATCGTCAGCGCGGAAGGGGAAATCTTTTCCGGTCTGGTCGAGATGGTGATTGCGCACGGTGCACTGGGTGATCTTGGTATCGCCCTGGGTCACGCGCCGCTGATCACTAATCTGAAGCCAGGTCCGATCCGCCTGGTCAAGCAGGGCGGGGAAGAGGAGGTGTATTACATCTCCGGTGGTTTCCTCGAGGTTCAGCCGAACATGGTCAAGGTACTTGCCGACACCGTGCAACGTGCTGCCGATCTGGATGAAGCCTCCGCTCAGGAAGCCGTGAAGGCTGCCGAGAAGGCCTTGCATGAACGTGGCGCTGAATTCGATTACGGTTCTGCTGCCGCACGTCTGGCCGAGGCTGCAGCTCAGCTGCGCACCGTCCAGCAGATCCGCAAGAAGTTCGGCCACTAAGGTTGCGCTTGTTGTGCGATTGATTAAAAAGGGTAGCCTCGGCTACCCTTTTTTCTTTTCCGATTTTTACAACCTGGTCGCAGCCGCTGACCACCCAGGATTGGTAGCCAGTCATGTCTCTTGAAATCGTTATTCTCGCTGCTGGCCAAGGCACGCGCATGCGTTCCGCTTTGCCGAAAGTTTTGCACCCGATTGCCGGCAACTCCATGCTCGGCCATGTTATCCACAGCGCCCGGCAACTTGATCCACAGCGCATTCACGTGGTGATCGGCCATGGCGCCGATGCCGTGCGCGAACGCCTGGCGGCGGATGATCTGAACTTCGTCCTGCAGGATAAACAGCTGGGTACCGGTCACGCCGTTGCTCAAGCCGTGCCGTTCATTCAGTCCGACACCGTGCTGGTGCTTTATGGCGATGTGCCGTTGATCGAAGTCGATACCCTGCAACGTCTGCTCAAGCAGGTGGGGCCAGAGCAATTGGGCTTGCTGACTGTCGAGCTGGATGACCCGACCGGTTACGGCCGCATTGTTCGTGATGTGCAGGGCAAGGTCACGGCCATTGTCGAGCAGAAAGATGCCAATGAAGCCGAGCGCAAAATCACCGAAGGCAATACCGGCATTCTGGCGCTGCCTTTTGCCCGTCTCGGCGACTGGATGAGCCGCCTCTCCAATAACAACGCCCAGGGCGAGTACTACCTGACCGACATCATTGCCATGGCCGTGAGCGATGGTCTGGTGGTGGCCACCGAGCAACCCCACGACGCCATGGAAGTGCAGGGCGCCAACGATCGCAAGCAGCTGTCCGAACTGGAACGGCATTATCAATTGCGCGCCGGTCGTCGTTTGATGGCTCAAGGCGTGACGCTGCGCGATCCGGCTCGTTTTGACATTCGCGGTGAAGTCACGGTTGGCCGCGACGTGCTGATCGACATCAACGTGATCCTCGAAGGCAAGGTCGTCATTGAAGACAACGTGGTGATCGGCCCGAACTGCGTGATCAAGGACAGCACCCTGCGCAAAGGCGTGGTCATCAAGGCCAACAGCCATATCGAAGGTGCCATCCTGGGTGAAGGCAGCGATGCCGGTCCGTTCGCTCGTCTGCGTCCAGGTACTGTGCTGGAAGCCCGCGCGCATGTGGGTAACTTCGTCGAGTTGAAAAACGCGCACCTGGGCGAAGGCGCCAAGGCCGGTCACCTGACTTATCTGGGCGATGCCGAGATCGGCGCGCGCACCAATATTGGTGCCGGCACCATCACCTGCAACTACGATGGTGTGAACAAGTGGAAAACCGTGTTGGGTGAAGATGTGTTCATTGGCTCCAACAACTCGTTGGTGGCGCCTGTGGATATCCTCGATGGCGCGACCACAGCGGCTGGTTCGACCATTACGTCGACTGTGGATAAATCCCAGTTGGCCATCGGACGTGCTCGCCAGAAGAACATCGATGGCTGGAAGCGACCGGAAAAGGTCAAGAAGGGCTGAGTTATCCACAGATCGTGGAAATCAAAAGATCGCAGCCTTCGGCAGCTCCTACATGGGGTTTATGTTTTCCCTGTAGGAGCTGCCGCAGGCTGCGATCTTTTTTCATTTATCCACAGATCTTTTCATCACTCCGCGCTTGACGAAGTTTCGCCGATAGGTTTTTATTGCTTCCGTTATCTTTCGAATCGAAACTTACCAAGTCATGTCGAAGCGCAACACACCTCAACGCCGTCACAACATTCTCGCCTTGCTCACCGAGCAGGGCGAAGTCAGTGTGGATGAGTTGGCCAAGCGCTTCGAAACGTCGGAAGTTACGATTCGCAAGGATTTGGCGGCACTTGAAAGCAATGGTCTGTTGCTACGTCGTTACGGCGGGGCGATCACCATGCCTCAGGAACTGGTGGCCGACCTTGGTCAACCGGTTTCCAAGTACAAACAAGCCATCGCTCGCGCCGCCGTCGCGCGGATTCGCGAGCATGCGCGCATCATTATCGACAGTGGCAGTACCACCGCCTCCATGATCCCGGAACTCGGCCAGCAACCCGGCCTGGTGGTGATGACCAACTCGCTGCATGTTGCCAATGCCTTGAGCGAACTCGAGCACGAACCGGTGCTGCTGATGACCGGTGGCACCTGGGACCCGCACTCCGAGTCTTTCCAGGGGCAGGTTGCCGAGCAGGTACTACGCTCCTACGATTTCGACCAGCTGTTTATCGGCGCCGATGGCATCGATCTGGTTCGCGGTACAACCACCTTCAACGAACTGCTCGGACTGAGCCGGGTCATGGCCGAAGTCGCCCGTGAAGTCGTCGTGATGGTGGAGGCCGACAAGATCGGCCGCAAGATTCCCAACCTGGAGCTGCCCTGGAGCAGCGTCCATACCCTTATTACCGATGAACGCCTGCCGCTTGAGGCTCGCGATCAGATTCAGGCCCGCGGCATCAATTTGATATGCGCGGCTGTCAGTCAGGAGAAATAGCATGTGTGGAATTGTCGGCGCAGTCGCAGAACGTAATATCACCGCCATCCTCGTCGAAGGCCTGAAACGCCTCGAATACCGTGGGTATGACAGCGCTGGCGTGGCGGTCTACACCAATGAAGAAAAACTCGAGCGCCTGCGTCGTCCGGGCAAGGTCAGTGAGCTGGAGCAGGCATTGACCACCGAGCCGCTGGTGGGTCGCCTGGGCATCGCCCACACCCGCTGGGCTACCCACGGCGCACCGTGCGAGCGTAATGCCCACCCGCATTTCTCCGGTGACCTGGCGGTGGTGCACAACGGCATCATCGAAAACCACGAAGCCCTGCGCGAACAACTCAAGGCCCTGGGTTATGTGTTCACCTCGGACACCGACACCGAAGTCATCGCCCACCTGCTGAACCACAAACTCAAGGATCTGAGCGACCTGACCGTGGCCCTCAAGGCAACTGTCAAAGAGCTGCACGGTGCTTACGGCCTGGCAGTGATCAGCGCCAAGCAACCTGATCGCCTGGTCGCAGCCCGCAGCGGCAGCCCGCTGGTGATCGGCCTGGGCCTGGGGGAAAACTTCCTGGCGTCCGACCAGTTGGCCCTGCGTCAGGTCACTGACCGCTTCATGTACCTGGAAGAAGGCGATATCGCCGAAATCCGCCGCGACAGCGTGCAGATCTGGGACGTAGACGGCCAGGCTGTCGAGCGCGAAGCCGTGCAGTATCGCGACGGTGCCGAAGCCGCTGAAAAGGGCGAGTTCCGCCACTTCATGCTCAAGGAAATCCACGAGCAACCGTCCGTGGTGCAGCGCACCCTGGAAGGTCGCCTGAGCCAGAACCAGGTACTGGTACAGGCATTCGGCCCACAGGCGGCCGAGCTGTTCGCCAAAGTGCGTAACGTACAGATCGTCGCGTGTGGCACCAGTTACCACGCCGGCATGGTTGCGCGTTACTGGCTCGAAGAGCTGGCCGGCATTCCTTGCCAGGTCGAAGTCGCCAGCGAATTCCGCTACCGCAAGGTGGTGGTGCAGCCGGACACCTTGTTCGTGACCATTTCCCAGTCCGGCGAAACCGCCGACACCCTGGCCGCTCTGCGCAATGCCAAGGAACTGGGCTTCCTCGCCAGCCTGGCGATCTGCAACGTCGGCATCAGCTCGCTGGTGCGTGAGTCCGACCTGACCCTGTTGACCCAGGCCGGCCGCGAAATCGGTGTGGCCTCGACCAAAGCCTTCACCACGCAATTGGTCGGCCTGTTGTTGCTGACGCTTTCCCTGGGTCAGGTTCGTGGCACCTTGGCCAAAGACGTAGAAGCGACCCTGGTCGAAGAACTGCGTCGTTTGCCAACCCGCCTGGGCGAGGCGCTGGCCATGGACAGCACTGTGGAAAAAATCTCCGAGCTGTTCGCCGAGAAAAACCACACGCTGTTCCTCGGTCGCGGCGCGCAGTTCCCGGTAGCGATGGAAGGCGCACTCAAGCTCAAGGAAATCTCCTACATCCACGCCGAAGCCTACCCGGCCGGCGAGCTGAAACACGGCCCGTTGGCGCTTGTGGATAACGACATGCCCGTAGTGACCGTGGCGCCGAACAACGAGCTGCTGGAGAAGTTGAAGTCCAACCTCCAGGAAGTCCGCGCCCGCGGTGGCCAGTTGATCGTCTTCGCTGACGAGAAGGCCGGCATGACCAACGGTGAAGGCACCCACGTGGTGCACATGCCGCACATCCACGACATCCTGTCGCCGATCCTCTACACCATCCCGCTGCAGCTGCTGTCGTACTACGTTGCCGTACTCAAAGGCACCGACGTTGACCAGCCGCGCAACCTGGCGAAGTCGGTGACTGTGGAATAAGTTATCCACAGCGAAAAACCCCCTCTTCAGGGGGTTTTTCTGTTTCTAGGAGAGCGTAATTCGCCGTTGCCGCCGCGTGTCCAGCAAATACACCATCAAACAGGCATACAAAGTCACCAGAATGAACAGCCCCATGCGGATGGCGAAGGCGGTGTAGACGTCCTTGCCCGCTGCGCTGTCCTGTACCGATTGGCCGAGCAGAATGATCAGGGTTGCCATGCTGTTGAGCCAGAAACTCGGTGGTTGTCGGGTTTTGGCCAGGCCGTAGAGTTTTCTGGCCACCAGCAAACCGAACAACAGCATCCACAGAAAGAACATCCACAGATTCACGAACAGGCTCAGCGCGCACCAGAAGAGGATCGCCATCAGGCCGCCGAGCAGGGTCGAGCCGAGCAATTCCTGGCCGGCGTTGCGGGCGCTGGTTGCGCAGCTCTGTTGGCCGAGACTGACGGCTTTCATGATGATCGGCAGATAGCTGGCCGGGTCGATCATGGCCAGCAGGAACGTCGGCAGCACCACCAACGTGGCCCGTAGCGCCAGCCAGCTGCTTTCGGTGGGCGTAAGGTTCGGGCCGGGCTTGGCCGGTGGGGCGCTGGCGGGGTCGGGAAACAGCCAATGGCTGATGGTCAGTGTCGTGACGGCCAGGAACAGTCCCTTGACCAGGGCCACGATCACCTCGAGCGCCAGGGCGAATTCAGCGGTTCCGGCGGCACTGATCAAGGTCAGGCCCACCACCAGGAACGTCGCCACCAGCGGGTTGCCACCGCGCAGGCCGTAACCGAAAGCCAGGAACAGGCACAGTCCGACCAGCAGCACACCGCTGAACGGGTAGTAACGCAGCAGGGGGATCAGCAGCAGGCCGGTCCCGGTGGTCAACATCAGGATCAGGATCAGGCCCAGGCTGGCCTTGAACGGCAACGGCCGGTTCATCGCTGCCAGCATCATCAGCGCCAGCATCGGCGCGAGGAACGGGATGGGCAGGGCCAGGCCGAAGCTCGCCGCCAGGCACAGCGCCGTACCGAAGCCCAGGCGCAGCGCGCGCTGGACCCGGGCCGGGCGCTCAATACGCATAGGACATCCAGCTCATCAGGCGCAGAAACACGCGCCCAAGAACATTCAACGGGTTGCCTTCGCTCGGAAAGGCCATGACTTCGGCCTGTCCGCCGGAGCGGATGCCTTGTGGACCGGTCAACTCACCAGGTTCGAACTCGATGATGACCGGAAAGCGCTGGGCCGGGCGGAGCCAGTCGCGGCTGTTCTCCACTTTCGGCAGGCTGCCCGGCTGGGTGGTCTGGCCGATATCGACGCCATAGCCGACGCTGCGCACATGGCCTTTGTAGATTTTCCCTGGCAGGGCGTCGAGGACGATGGACACCGGCGTCCCGGGCTGGACACTGCCGAGGTTGTTTTCGGTCATGTCGGCGCTGATCCACACGTCGTGGATGGCGATCAGGGTCATCACCGGCGCACCGGCGGCGGCAAACTGGCCGACATCGGTGCGCAGATCGGTGATCAGGCCGGCCGAGCGCGCGTGGACTTTGGTATTGCTCAAGTCCAGCTCGGCTTTTTCGAGGTTACTGGCGGCGCTGAGCAACTGGGCGTTTTCGTCTTCGTTACCGCCCTGTTGTTCCCGCGCCCGTTGCACTTCGGCCTTGGCCGCGGCGACCTGGCTGATGGACTCTTCCAGGGTGGCGCGGGAGATCTCGAGGCGACGCAGCGAGATGGTGCCCGGGTCTTCGCGATACAGCCGCTCAAGCCGCTGGCTATCCTGGCGAGCCTTGAGCTCATTGGCCTGGGACGCGCGCAGGGACGCTAGCTTGGAATCGACGCCAGCGGTGTTGGCGCCCACCTGGCGACGGGTCGACTCAAGGTCGGCGCGGGCGCGATCGACGGCAATCTGGTACTGCTCCGGATTGACTTCAAACAGCAATTCGCCAGCCTTGACGTCCTGGTTGTTGCGTACGTGCACCTTGGTCACCCGGCCGGATACCTCGGCCGCCACCGGCACAATGAAGGCCTGTACCCGTGCCTGTTGCGTGTAGGGCGTGTAACGGTCGGCCATCAGGTACCAGACCAGGCTCAGGATGATCAGCAGTACTACCCAGTTGATGGCTTTTCTGGCCGGGTCGGCGGCGGGTGCCGGGGTGTTCTCGGCGGCCGGTTGTGGGCTGTCATTCATGGGCATTTTCCTTCGGTTCGTCGAGCAGGTCGCCCCAATCGGTCCGTTGTTGCATCTGTTGGCGGGTGGCCGGGTCGATCATCGGCTGGTCGCTGTACCAGCCACCGCCCAGCGCCTTGTACAGGGCGATCAGGCTGTTGACGGCGGTGCCACGGTTGACCAGGTAGATATCCTGCTGGGCAAACAGGGCGCGCTGGGCATCCAGCACGCGCTGGAAATCCGAATAGCCTTCGCGGTACTGGGCATTGGCCAGGGTCACCGAACGTTCGGCGGCCACCGATGCATCGCTGAGGATCCGGTCGCGCTCCAGCGCCTTGATCAAACCGGTCGCGGCATCGTCTGCCTCGCGTGCAGCCTGGCGTACGCTGTCCTGGTAGATAACGATCAACTGCTGCAAGCGCGCATCCTGCACGCGGACGTTGTTGGTGATCCGGCCATGGTCGAAGATGTCCCAGCGCAGGCTGGGGCCGGCCACCATGTCGAGGGTATTGGATGCACCGTTGAGCGAGCTGGCAGACCAGACGATGCTGCCCAGCAGGCTGATGGAGGGGTACAAGTCAGTCTCGGCCACACCGATCAACGCCGACTGCGCCGCCACTTGCAGTTCGGCAGCACGAACATCGGGACGCCGCACCAGCAGATTCGCCGGTACATCCTGCAGCACAGCCGTATCGAGCAATGGCACCACCCCGGTGTAGCGATCCAGGTCAGGGATGGAGCCGGGTGGCTGGCCGATCAGGGTGGACAATGCATTTCGCAAGCTCGCCACCTGGCTCTCGAAATCCGGAATGGTACTCAGGGTGCCCAGGTACTGGGTCTTGGCCTGTTGCAGGTCGAGTTCAGCCTCGGCCCCGCTTTTGAACAGGCGCTCGGTGATCTCGTAGCTGCGTTTTTGCAAGGCGGCGTTACTGCGGGCGATGGCCAGGCGTGCCTCGGCGGTGCGCAAGGCGTAGTAGTTTTGCGCAAGCTGCGCGTGCAACAGCACCAGGGCATTTTCATAGTTGGCTTGAGCGGCAAACCAGGACGCGTCGGCTGACTCGATGGCTCGGCTGAAACGCCCCCAGAAATCCAGCTCCCAGCCGATATCGAAGCCGACACTGTGCTGCCAGAAATGCGTGTCCTGTGGGTTGGCGCCGCCCGATTGTCGACGGTTCAGGTACAGGCTGTCGGCGCTGGCCTGCTGCAATTGCGGGTAGCGTCCACTCAGGGCGATGCCCAATTGCGCTCTCGACTCCATGACCCGCAGGCCAGCGACGTGCAGGTCGGGGTTGTGGGCATCGGCTTCGGCCATCAAGTGGTCCAGCACCGGGTCGTTAAACACGCGCCACCATTGGCGGCTGTCAGGTTGCGCGTGTTGTTGGCCGGCGAGCTCCAGGGCCGGGCTGTTCCAGTGATCGACCCAGGGCTGGGCTGGCGACTGGAAATCCGGGCCCAGTTGCACGCAGCCACCCAGAAAGGCAGTCCCGCAGAGCAGCAGCCGGCTGATGCGAGCAGGACATGGCATCAAGCGCAAACTCCTCAGAGGGGACGCTGATCGTTCATGGCCTCGATGTGCGGTGTCTCGTTCAACGCCTCGATCTCTGGTGTTTCGCTCAGTAGCTCGGCAGACGGTTGGTCCTGGACCCATTGCCAGAACAGTTGGTAGCCCACCGCCAGCGCAACCGGGCCGATGAACAAACCAATGAAACCGCCACTGACCATGCCGCCCAGGGCGCCAATCAGAATCACCGGCATGGGGACATCGACGCCGCGGCCAAGCATCAAGGGTTTGAGGACGTTGTCGGCCATCCCGGCGATAAGGCTATAGATGCCAAACACAACAGTGGCCAGGCTCGTCCCTTCGGTGGCGAAGACATAAGCGATCACCGGAAGGGTCACCAGCAGCACCGGCAATTGCATGATCCCCATCAGCAGCGCAACCATCGCCAGCAGCCCGGCACCGGGGACACCCATGAGCACGAAACCCACACCAACCAGCAACATCTGAATGAACGCGATGCCGACCACGCCCTGGGCCACCGCGCGGATGGTTGCGGTGCAGAGCTCGGTGATACGTGGGCCACGCTCCGGGCCGGAAAGGCGCGAGGTGATGGCCAACGCGCTTCTTTCGCCGTTTTCACCATAGGCCATGAACACGCCGGCAATAATCAGGGCGCCGATGAACAACAGAAAACCCACACCGACGTCGGCCATTTTGCCCAGCAAGGTCAGGCCGATGGACTTGATATAGGGCATCAGCTTCATGAGCACGCTGCTCATGTTGGTGGCGGCCTGCATCCAGTAGTCGTAGAGCGGCTGGCCAATAAGCGGCAGGGACGCGATTTTTTCGCTGGGTAGCGGAATCTGCAGCGAATCGGACTTGAGGATCGCCAGGGTGCCCTGGACCGATTCACTGATCGAGGTGCCCAGCAGGTAGATCGGCACCATCAGCAAGGCCAGGGCGACCACCACGATCAGGGTGGCGGCACGACCGTCCTTGTTGACCACCTTGCGCTTGATCAGCGCATGCAGGGGATACAGGGTGATTGCCAGAATCAGTGCCCAGAGCATGAGGTTGAGGAAGGGGTGGAAGATCTGGAAGCAGAACAGTACCAGCACCGTAATCAGCCCGGCGCGTATCAGTACATCGAGCAAACCACCGGACAGTGCTCTAGCGGAAATGTTAGTGCGCAACATTTTCGAACTCCTTGCGGTGTCACCAGGTTAGCCAGCCAGTTGAAGTTCACTCTTCCCTACCCGTGAATCTTGAACGCAGGATCGATGGTCCGTCGTCCAGGCGTTTACAACTAACGCCTTCTTTCAGGTAGGGAAAATTCAACGAGGTACCTACTAAAACTCAATAGGTAACAGGGTGGCTTGTAGTATAGGAGCAGTCGAATATTCCGCCTGATGACGCAGGCTGGAATTCTGCCGCTGTGGATAGTGTCCGCTGACGAACCCATGCCGGAAGCGAGTGGGGAGTGGGGCCGAAGGCGCTTGTTCCCGGTCTGGCATTAGCCGCTTCAGCGGGCGGGGCCGGATCATTGCGGACAGTCGCATCCGTCGCAAGAAAATAACCCTCATTAATTATCAATAATCCCGGGTCCGCTCTTTGAGGTGTGTGCCACGCTTCGTTTTTACGGTGGAGGCGCTAGAGTGCAGTAGCCCGTTGATTTAGTTGATGGTCGGGTGCCCAACTATGTTGTTGGGCGTTCGCGCTTAACATCCCGGTCTTCGGTTGCGATTTATCTATTTGAAATGAGGACATGCCCATGGACCGCTTCCAGGAAATGCAGGTCTTCGCTGCCGTCGCCCAGGAACAGGGTTTTTCGGCGGCGGCGCGGCGTTTGGGTCTGTCGGCGGCCAGCGTCACCCGAGCGGTGGCGGCGCTGGAGCAGCGTATTGGCACGCAATTGCTCACGCGTACGACGCGCAGCGTGTATTTGAGTGAGGCCGGTCAGCGATATCTGGAGGACTGTCGGAGAATTCTCGCCGAGGTGCAGGAAGCCGAGGACTCGGCGGCGGGCAGCCATATCCATCCACGTGGGCAACTGACCATCACCGCACCGGTCTTGTTTGGTGAGCTGTTTGTCACGCCACTGATGGTGAGCTACCTGACGCAGTTTCCCGAGGTCTGCATCAACGCACTACTGGTGGACCGGGTGGTAAGCGTGGTCGAGGAGGGCGTCGATGTGGCCATCCGCATCGGCGAGCTACCCGACAGCAATCAGCATGCAATCCGCGTGGGAGAGGTGCGGCGGGTGATCTGCGCCTCACCACAGTTTCTGGCCAGCCATGGTCGGCCCAGGCATCCACAGGAACTGGCTCAGGCGCCGATCATTGCGACATCGGCCATTGGCCAACTCAGGAGTTGGCCTTTCATTGAAGACGGCGAAACCCTGAGTGTGCGGGCTGAGCCGCGACTGGTGGTGACAGCGAATCAGGCAGCCATCACGGCAGCCAGTCTGGGGTTGGGATTCACGCGGGTGCTGTCTTATCAAGTGGCGAGCAAGGTGGCCGCCGGTGAGCTGGAGATTGTTCTGGCTGACTTCGAACTGCCGCCATTGCCCATCCACGTGCTCTATCAGGGCGGGCGCAAAGCCCCGGCCCGGGTGCGCAGTTTTGTGGATTTCGCGGTCAAGACCCTGCGCGAGCATCCGGCGCTCGAGCGTTGAGTTATTTCACTCAGTGAAATAATGGATTGCGTTTGCTGGTGATTCTGTTGTTTTGCTTGTGAGTGGAAGATACGACCCACCGGCGCTGGCCTTCCTGAACAGCACCACTGACCCGAGGTGTCGACCATGCAAGCGATCAAACTCTACAACTTCCCACGTTCCGGCCATGCGCATCGTGTCGAGTTGATGCTGTCCCTGCTGAAATTGCCGACCGAATTGATCTTCGTTGACCTCGCCAAGGGCGAGCACAAGCAACCGGCGTTCCTGGCGCTCAATGCATTCGGTCAGGTGCCGGTGATTGATGACGAGGGTGTGGTATTGGCCGACTCCAACGCGATTCTGGTGTATCTGGCGCAAAAGTACGGCAACGGCCGTTGGCTGCCGGCTGATCCGGTGGGGGCGGCCAACGTCCAGCGCTGGTTGTCGGTGGCCGCCGGCCCGATTGCCTTCGGTCCGGCCCGGGCCCGATTGATCACTGTATTTGGTGCACCTTACAACGCTGAAGAAGTGATTGCCTACGCCCATACCGTGCTCCAGGTGATCGATCACGAACTGGCCGATACAGCGTATCTGGTCGGCACTGAACCGACGATTGCCGACGTCGCCGCCTACAGCTACATCGCCCATGCGCCGGAGGGCAATGTGTCGCTGGACGAGTACCCCAATATTCGCGCGTGGTTGGCCCGTGTCGAAGCCTTGCCAGGTTTTGTCGGCATGCCGCGCACCGTCGCCGGCCTGCAAAAAACTGCCTGATGCTCGCGGCCCGGTGTTGCCGGGCCGCCCCGATCTGCGCCATTGGCGCAAGGGAGAAGCCGTATGGACCGTTCACCCTGGCATGCCGGCGAGAAGCAATTGCAGGCGCATGTAGGCGTTGCCGAACGAATGGAGATTTTCGGTCGTAAGGTGATTCGCAGCGAGATGCCGGACCAGCACCGCACCTTCTATCAGCAATTGCCGTTCATGCTGTACGGAGCGGTGGATGCCGACGGTCATCCCTGGGCCAGCATCCTTGAAGGCCAGCCCGGATTCGCACACTCGCCAGCACCTGGCTTGTTGCAGTTCAGCAGCCTGCCTGCCTTTGATGATCCCGCGCAGTTGAGTGACGGCGCGGCCATCGGCCTGTTGGGTATCGAGTTGCATACCCGCCGGCGCAACCGCATCAATGGACATGTCCGTGCCATGACGACTGGCGGTTTCGCGGTGACGGTGGATCAGTCCTTCGGCAATTGCCCACAGTACATTCAGTTGCGCCAGTTTCGTTCGGTGCCGCTGGCCGACCCTGCGACGCGAGTCGCGCAACACTTCAACGCACTGGATGACGCGGCCAAGGCCATGATCGCCGAGGCGGACACGTTCTTCGTTGCCAGCTATGTGGAGGTTGATGGCGAGCGCTCGGTGGATGTATCGCACCGTGGTGGTCAGACTGGTTTCGTACACGTGGAAGGCAATCGCCTGACCATTCCGGACTTCGCCGGCAACCTGCATTTCAACACCTTGGGTAACCTGCTGCTCAATCCCCGGGCCGGGGTGTTGTTCATCGATTTCAATACCGGTGACTTGCTGCAGCTCAGCGGGCGCACCGAAATCATCCTCGAGGGCCCGCAGGTCGAGGCGTTCCAGGGCGCCGAGCGTCTGTGGACAATCGATGTCGAACACGTCGTACGTCGCCCCGCCGCCCTGGCGTTACGCTGGCGCTTCGACGGCGTATCACCCACCAGTTTGCTCACCGGTACCTGGGAGCAGGCCGCGGCGCGTTTGCAGGCCAAAGCCCTGGGGGATCAATGGCGGCCGTTGCGGGTGACGCGCATTGAAGCGCAAAGCCACAGCATTCGCTCGATTTACCTGGAGCCCGCCGACGGAGTCGGATTACCGCTTTTCCAGGCCGGGCAGCATTTGCCCCTGCGCTTCAACATTGACGGTGAAGTGCACATCCGCACGTACAGTTTATCGAGCGCCCCGTCCGATGACTTTTTCCGCATCAGCGTGAAGCGCGACGGGCGGGTCTCTACCCATTTGCATGAGCGGATTCGGGTCGGCGACCTGTTGGAGGCGCGGGCGCCGCAAGGGCATTTCACCGTGGCGCCCCATGAGCGTCGGCCACTGGTGTTGCTGGCGGCCGGGGTGGGCATCACGCCGCTGTTGTCGATGCTGCGCGAGGTGGTTTACCAGGGGTTGCGCACCCGGCGTATCCGCCCGACGTGGTTTATCCAGGGTTCGCGTACGCTGGCCGACCAGCCGTTCCGCCGTGAACTGGATCGCTTGCTCGAAGACGCCGGTGACGCGGTGCGGGTGGTGCGAGTGCTCAGCCAACCGGAAGCCGAGGCGGTGCAAGGCGCGGACTTCGACCTCAGTGGGCGGATCGACGTCGCGCTGCTCAAGGAGCTGCTGACAGTCGAAGACTACGATCAGCCGGACTTTGTTGTCTGTGGCCCCGGAAGTTTTACCCAGGCGCTGTACGACGGCTTGCGCGAGCTGGACATTCGCGACTCGCGGATTCACGCCGAAACCTTCGGCCCGTCCACCTTGCGCCGGCGTCCGGACCCCGATGCGGTGGTCATCGAGCAACCACCTGCTGCCACCACGTCGGTGCCCGTGGTGTTCCAGCGCTCGGCCAAGGAAGCGCGGTGGCAGCCGGAGGGCGGCAGTTTGCTGGAGTTGGCGGAAAGCCGTGGCCTGCGCCCGGAATTCAGCTGTCGCGGCGGCTCCTGCGGCACCTGCAAGACGCGCCTGGTCAGCGGTCAGGTGCATTACCCACTGCCGCCGGCGGAGGTGCCGGATGACGGGCAGGTGCTGATTTGCTGTGCGATTCCGGCGCAGGGGGCGCAACCGTTGGTGCTCGATATCTGAAGGAAGATTACCGCTGAACATTGCCCGCCGGTCGCTGGCTGGGTAGGGTAGGGGCAGAACGAAAAAGGGCCGCAGAGGCTAAGACCATTCGGTCAGGCCCCTGACATTGTGGGAGCGGGCTTGCTCGCGAAGGCGTCGTGTCAGTCAACATCAACGTTGCTGACCCACTGCCTTCGCGAGCAAGCCCGCTCCCACAAGGTTTGCGGCCCTTTCTGCATTTCAGGAACAGGCGTTTCAATGGTTTTTTTCACTCGCTCGATCGCCTTGCTGCTGGCGCTGGTGTTGACCGCCGGATGCGAAAGGCACGACGCGCCGCCGCTGGATCAGCAACTCTACGTCTGGCAGCGACAGTGGACGCCGGCCCACGACGCCGCCCTCAGAGACAGCCGTGCCGACTTTTCAACGTTGCGGGTGCTGGCCTTGCAGGCCTTCCCCGAGGCCGGCTGGAGCCGTGCCCGCATTGATCCGGTATTGCTCAGGCGCGATGGTCGGCCGGTGATTGCGGTGGTGCGCCTGGACGGGCAGCTCAAGGCACTCAATCAGCAAGAGGTCACCGCACAGATCCATCAGGTGATCAGCGACTGGCAGGGGCAAGGGTTGAACCTCGCTGGCGTAGAAATCGACCACGATGCCGGTAATACCCGGCTACCTTCGTACCGCGAATTTCTCGCGCATCTGCGTGAAGCATTGCCGACTTCGCTGCCGCTGAGCATCACGGCGCTGCCGTCCTGGCTCGACAGTCATGAACTGCCGGCGTTGTTATCCACAGTCGACAGCAGCGTGTTGCAGGTGCACGCGGTGAGCGATCCGCGTCGTGGCTTGTTTGATGCCGATCAGGCCCGGCAATGGGCGAAGGCCTGGAGCCGCGTCACGACCAAACCGTTCTATCTGGCGCTGCCAGCCTACGGCGTGGCGTTGCTGCCGTCGGCGGACGGCGCACCGGTTGTGGAGAGCGAAGTGACGCTGGAGCGCGAAGGCCTGCGCCGGGAATTACTCGCCGATCCGCAGTCACTGCGCACCCTTGGCACCGAACTGCGTGATGATCCACCCGAGCATCTGGCGGGCTTGATCTGGTTTCGCCTGCCATTGGCCAACGACCGCCGGGCCTGGAGCTTGACCACCTTGCGCGCCGTGGCGCGTGCTGATGTCCTCGACAGTCAGTTGACGCTGCAACTCTCGGCCGACAATGGGCTCTATGACATCGGCATCAGCAATCAGGGCAACCTCGACAGCGCCTGGCCCGAACGCCTGACACTCGCGGTCAGCGGCTGTGACGGGGCCGATGCCTTGGCCGGTTACGCGTTGCAACAGCGACCGGATCTGCTTACCTTCACCCGCCTGCGCGATGGCCGAATTCCGGCCGGCGGACAGCGTGCCATCGGTTGGGCTCGCTGCGCACACATTGATCAAGGAGGTTCGAATGTTCACCCGTAACTGGCCGCGTCATTTGCTTTGCCTGAGCCTCAGCATGCCGCTGGGTTCGGCGCTGGCCTGCGGCCCGGACTTCCCCATGCGCCTGCTGGATAACCGTGGCCAGTCGCTGGCGGAACTGCCCGAAGGCAACTTCAGCTTTGAAATCAGCCGCCTCGGCCACGCCATCAACGGCTTGAAGAACGTCACCGCTGGCGCCGACTATAGCGATCAACCTGACGCGGTAGCGCTACGGGATCAGGCCGAACAGGCGGGACTTTCCGCAGAGCAACAAGTGTTGGTTAAACACCTGCGCGGCCTGACGGATGCCCGTCAGGTTGAAACCGAAGGCGCGCAACTGCCGCCCGAACTCAGGTGGTACCTGGCGGGCGCTGTGGCATTTGGCGCGGGTGATAATGCCTTGGCCGCCGGGTATTTCAAGAAAGTCCTGGCCTTGCCCGCCGAGCAACGGGCTTCGCGCAGCACCTGGGCGGCTTACTCGCTGGGGCGCGCGTTGTTCGCCATGAGTGCCGAAGCCAATGCGGCGCCGGATCTGCTCGAACAATCGGCAAAGGCCTTCGAGCAAACCCGGCAACTGAGCATCGACGGCTTCAGCGATCTGCTGGAACTGGGTGTCGCCAGCCTCGGCGAAGAAGCCCGGGTCGTGCGCACTGCCGGTGACTGGAACCGAGCCATCGAGCTGTACGCCACGCAGAATCTGCACGGCTCCGCGGTGGGCTATTCCTCGTTGAAGCTGTTGATGGCGGACC
The DNA here is from genome assembly GCF_019219205.1 of Pseudomonas sp. PDM27. NCBI lineage: Bacteria > Pseudomonadati > Pseudomonadota > Gammaproteobacteria > Pseudomonadales > Pseudomonadaceae > Pseudomonas > Pseudomonas sp. PDM27. The sequence continues at coordinate 145,524 of NZ_JAHUWF010000013.1, forward strand.
TGATGACGCTGCCGGATGATCAAGTGGCCGAGTTGCTCAAGGGCCAGCCCGTGCAGCAGTTGGTGACAGCGTCCCTGATCAGCCGCTTGGGCTGGTCGTTTGGCGAGCAACCACCGAACGAACAGAAAATGATCAAGCTGTTGCAAAACAGCACGCGCGGAAGTCTCGAAAACGCCGACCGCCTGGCGGCGATGAATTATCAACAGGGCGATTACGCCAGCGCCAAGGCGTTCCTCGAGCATGCCGGCGATGGCGGGTTGGCCTGGTGGCTACGGGCAAAACTGGCGGTGCGCGACGGCGACAAAACCGCGGCCGCCGCAGCCTATGCCAAAGCGGCCCAGGCCTTCCCGAAGAATGAATCCTGGGGCGAGCGACGCACTCCGGACTACGACTACGAAACGCTTCAGCCCAAATGCCGGGTCGAGGGTGAAAGTGCGATCCTCGCCCTGCAACGCGGGGATTACCTGCAAGCCTTCGATCAGCTGTATCGCAGCCAAAGCATTTACTGGTTCGACGCCGCCACTGTTGCCGAGCGCGTGTTGACCCTCGAAGAACTCAAGCACTACGTCGACACGCAAGTGCCGGCCCCGCCACCGCTCACCCAGCAGGAACGTGACAACTACGTGCCCTTGCCAGTGGCAGCGAGCCTGCGCAATTTGCTGGGGCGGCGTTTGTTGCGCGAAGGCCATTACGAGCAAGCGCTGGCGTACTTCGATAATGACGGCTTGCGGCACAAGGCCAGGTTGTACGGCGAGCAACGCCAGGCGGCAGATTCAGCCTGGTGGCCGACCCATCGCGCCGCTGCACTGTTCAATGCCGCCTGGACGGCGCGCGAGTGGGGCATGGATATCCTGGGCTACGAAATGGCGCCGGATTACGCCACGTTCGGCGGCAATTACATCCTCGAAAACGCCGAACTCAAGGTCGGCCCATTGATGGCCGAGGACGAAGTGAAGCGTCAGCAGGCCAGCGCCGCCCAGCCCGATCAGCGTTATCACTATCGCTTCGTGGCCACGGCGCTGGCGAGCAGGGCGGCGGATAACTTGCCTCACACCAGTCAGGCGTTTGCGGCGGTGCTGTGCGAGGCCTCGGGGTGGAACAGCAGCCTTGAGGAGCAAAGTGCGATTTATCAGCGTTATGTCAAAGAAGGGCCTTACGTGGAATGGGCCGCCGACTTCGGCCACCAGTGCCCGTACCCCGACTTCGAGAACGCCGACAAGCGCTACGTGACTCAAGTCACCGACGCGGCGCGTTCGACCTTGCGCCCGTACAAGACGCCGTTGCAGGTCGGTAGCGTACTGGCGTTCGCGGCAGTCGCGCTGTTGCTGTTCAAGCGTCGCCGCCGCAAGGCGCCATGAGGTTCAAGCCTGTTGCACAAAGGTCAGCCGCACGGCGAAACCGATCAACAGGCTGCCGAACAACCATTGTTGCAGGCGCTGGGCTGAAGGGCTGCGTTGCAGCCAACGGCCGAGTGCCGCGCCGATCAGGGCGTAAGCGCTGTCGAACAGCAGACCGACACCGACCAGCACCACGCCCAGGGTCGCAAATTGTCCGAGCACCGGCCCTGCCTGTGGGTTGATGAATTGCGGCAGCAGCACCGAGCAGAACAACAGTGCCTTGGGGTTGAGCAGGTTGGTCAGCAATCCGCGCCGGATGGCTATGCTCCAGCGCGGTTTTTCGCCGGTTGTGTCGGCGCTTCCGAGGTTCGGCAGCATCGTCGTTCGCAGGCACTGAATACCGATCCACAGCAGGTACGCGGCGCCAGCCAGGCGCACCACATCGAAGGTCCAGGGCGCCGCCTTGAACAGCGCTGCCAGCCCCAGCGCCGCCAGTCCCACATGACAACCCCGGGCGATGCCCAAACCCACGGCGGTGGCCAGCGCGGCGCCTTTGCCCTGGCGAGCACCCGTCTGCAACAGCAGGATCATGTCAGGCCCCGGCAACAGATAGACCACCGCCAGCGCCATGAAAAACATCCAGAGTCCGTCCACGTTCACCCCCATTCGTTGTCGATTCGGTCGTGCCAGTCTAGGGCCGGAGGGCAGGGCAGGTGCTTGCGTTGTCAGCTACTATCGGGGGCTGTATTGGCATAATCTGCCACTGTCTTTCACATGCACCATCGGAATCTGCCAAGCCATGAAACTCGACGCCTATGACCGCAAGATTCTCGCCGCACTGCAACGGGACGGCCGCCTGAGCAATGTGCAACTGGCAGACGAGATCGGCCTGTCGGCATCGCCGTGCTTGCGCCGGGTACGGATGCTTGAAGAAGCGGGGGTGATTCGCGGCTATCAGGCCAATCTGGATCGCGACGAAGTGGGGTTGGGGCTGACGGTGTTTGTCGGGGTCAAGGTCGAGCGCCATAACGACGAACAGGCCGAAGCCTTTCGCCTGGCGGTGACAGCATTGCCCGAGGTGATTTCGGCGTTTCTGGTATCAGGGGAGTCGGACTTTCTGCTGCAGGTGGTGGTGCCGGACCTGCGTGCCTATGACCGGTTTCTCACCGGGCGTTTGTTGAAGCTGCCGGGTGTGAGCGACATCCGCAGCAATTTTGCGATTCATACGGTGAAGGCGCCGGGGGCGTTGCCGCTGGAACATTTGCCGCTTTAGACCGAGTCGTCTGCCTTCGCGAGCAAGCCCGCTCCCACATTTGATTTGTGTGCGCCACAAAACCAATGTGGGAGCGGGCTTGCTCGCGAAGGCGATAGAACAGTCACTGCAACGCTTAAAGCTCTACATCTGCGTCGCCATCCCCTCCACATTCATCGCCGCCTGGCGCAACGCCTCGGAGCGGGTCGGGTGTGGGTGGCAGGTCAGGGCGATGTCTTCGGCCGAGGCGCTGAATTCCATGGCCACGCAATACTCGCCGATCATTTCACTGACACTCGGGCCAACCAGATGCACGCCGAGGATTTCGTCCGTGCGCTCATCGGCCAGCACTTTGGCGAAGCCTTCGGTTTCATGGTTGATCTTCGCCCGGCTGTTGGCAGTGAACGGAAATTTGCCCACCTTATACGCCCGGCCTTCGGCCTTGAGCTGCTCCTCGGTCTTGCCGACGCTGGCCAGCTCCGGCCGGGTGTAGACCACGCTGGGAATCAGGTTGTAGTTGACCTCGCCAGCCTTGCCGACGATCTGTTCGACACAGGCCATGGCTTCGTCCTCGGCCTTGTGCGCGAGCATGGGGCCGGAGGTCACGTCACCAATCACCCAGACTCCGGCGGCTTGGGTGCGATGCCCCTTGTTGGCGAGCATGCCGCGCTTGTCCGTGGCGAGGCCGACGTTCTCCAGGCCCAGGCCCTGTGTATAAGGTCGGCGCCCAATGGCCACCAACACATAATCCGCTTCAAGCAACTCGGCAGTGCCGCCTGCGGCAGGCTCGATGCTGAGTTGTACACCGGTGGCGGAGGTGGTGGCACTGGTCACTTTCGAACTCAACTTGAAGCTCAAGCCTTGCTTGCTCAGGGAGCGTTGCAGGGTTTTGCCGGCTTCGATGTCTACGCCGGGGCAGATCCGGTCAAGAAACTCGACCACCGTCACCTGCGCCCCCAGGCGCCGCCAGACCGAACCCAGCTCCAGGCCGATCACGCCAGCGCCGATCACCACCAGATGCTTGGGCACCTCGGTCAGCGCCAGGGCGCCGGTGGAGTCGAGGATGCGCTTGTTATCGATGTCCACGCCGGGGAGGGGTGTGGGTTCGGAACCGGTGGCGATGATGATGTCCCTGGCGCTCAGTTCGGTCTTGCCGCCGGCGCTGTCGGTCACCGTGACTTTGCCCGGCCCGTCGATGCGGCCCCAGCCCTTGATCCAGTCGACTTTGTTCTTGCGGAAAAGAAACTCGATGCCCTTGGTCAGCCCGGTAACGCTTTCATCCTTTTGCTTCATCATCTGGGCGAGGTTGAGGCTGGGCTTGACGTCGATCCCCAGGTTGGCGAATTCCGCGCCCATGGCCGCGTCGTACAGTTCGGAGGCATGCAGCAATGCCTTGGATGGCATGCAACCGACATTCAGGCAGGTGCCACCGAGTGTGGCGCGCCCTTCCACGCAGGCCGCCTTCAGACCCAGTTGTCCGGCGCGGATCGCCGCGTTGTAACCGCCGGGGCCACCGCCGAGTATCACGACGTCATAAGTGCTCATGGATGTACTCCTGGATCGAAAGGGGAAGGGATGGGTAAAAGTAGTTCCTGGATAAAATTACGAACGTAATATGTGCGCGCCGCAGCCTTTCGGTCAAGGCTTCAGCCAAGCGACAGGTTGGGCATCTTTAGATAGCGCGCTTGAATACGGAAATTTCACTATTTTCGTTATATCGTAACGAATTGTCCTGTAAGCGAAGACGCTCTGGGGTGGTATGCAAGTCGATCTCGATGTTGATGAAACGCCACTGGCCGGGTTGCCGCGCTTTCAGCAGGCGTTCATTCAAGGGCGAGGATTGCGCCAATTCGCCATCGGTGCGGGCGTACTCGCCACCGTGGGTGCGTTGCTGGCATTTTTTGCCGGGCTGTTCGCCTCGAAAACGCTGTGGCCAGCGTTGTTGTTGAATTCGAGCGCTGCGTTTGTGGTGCTGATAGCGGGTTTGCAATCGACCTGGTGGGTCGCCCAATGGCGTGCCCGCGCCATGAATCCCGTGACGCCGGTGGTTGTAGTGGAGGAATCCGCCGAGCCTTTGGGCTGGTATGAACGTTTGCTGGACCGGATCAGTCGGCAATCGCAAAACCTGCTCGGGCAAATTGGCGCGCCGACGCTGTGGCTTGGCGGTTGGGCATTGTTGGCAGTATTGGGCGTCGAACAGGCCTGGGACCTTTCTTTACCCCCGGCAGGGCTGGGGTTGGCAGCCACTGTCGGGGCGGCGTGCTCATTGCTGTTGGCCTTCGGCCTGTTGGTGATGGAGCGCCATCTGGCGCAGGAAAACACCGCGCAATGGCCTGAAGCCGCCGCGTTGGCGCAATTGACCCGTGTGCTGATCATCAGCCTGTTACTCGCTGCATTTTGTCTGTTGTTTGCCGATGAAACCTCGGTATGGCCCGTACGCCTGGCGGTGTTGTCCGGACTGTTGCCGGGGCTGGTGGCGGCAGAGCTGTTGCTGCGTGCGGTGTTGTCATTGTTCAGTCCGCGCCGCGAACGCCTTGAGCCGGAGCTACTGGCGCGTAGCTTTGTCGCCGACATGCTGCGCTGGCCACCACAGCCATTGCTGGCGTTACAGCACGAATTACACAACCGCTTCGGTATAGATCTGCGGCAGATCTGGGCTTTCACTTACATGCGTCGGGCGTTACTGCCGGTTTTGGGGGTGGTTACGCTGGTTGGCTGGTCGCTGACGGGCATCCATGAAATTGCGCTGCAAGGGCGTGGCATTTATGAGCGATTCGGCAAGCCGGTGGAGGTGTTTGGCCCGGGTTTGCATCTAGGTCTGCCTTGGCCATTGGGCCGGGTGTTGAGCGTCGAGAATGGCGTAGTTCACGAGTTGGCCACCAGTGTTGGCGAAACCACGTCCCCTGATCAGGCCGACCCTGCCGAAGGCCCGGCTCCGGCAATTGCCAATCGCCTGTGGGACGCCAGCCATGTGAACGACAAATCCCAAGTGATCGCCAGCAGCCGAGCCGACAAGCAGAGCTTTCAGATCGTCAACATGGATGTGCGTTTCGTCTATCGCATCGGACTGAGCGATGAGGCGGCATTGGCCGCGACCTATAACAGTGCCGATGTGCCGATGTTGATTCGCAGCACGGCCAGCCGAATTCTGGTTCACGATTTTGCCTCGCGCACCCTCGACGGTTTACTGGGTGAGGACAGGGTAGGGCTGGCGGAAGAAATCGGCCGCGCCGTACAGGCGGACCTGGAAAAACTCGACAGCGGCGTGGAAATTCTCGCCACGGTGGTCGAGGCGATTCACCCGCCGGCCGGTGCCGCCAACGCCTATCACGGCGTGCAAGCGGCGCAGATTGGGGCGCAAGCCTTGATTGCCCGTGAACGCGGTGCCGCCGCCGAAGCCACTAACCAGGCGCAGTTGCAGGCCAGCATCGCCCGTGATGAGGCGACGGCCAGCGCCCGTGAAATCAATGCGGGCGCCCAGGCTGCGGACCTGAAATTCAACGCTGAGCAGAAAGCCTATGCCAGCGCTGGCCAGGCCTTCGTGCTGGAGCAGTATTTCAGTCAGTTGTCCCAGGGTTTGGCCAACGCCAGATTGCTGGTGCTCGATCATCGTCTGGGTGGCAGCAGCAATGCGCCGACCATCGACCTCCGTACTTTCACGCTGCCGGTAGACCCCGCGCCGTCGCGTAAAACCGTTCAGCCAGGAGCTGCCAATTGAGCCAGTCCCAGACGCACGATCACGATGACCACGGCGGCCACGATCACGGCCATGGCGGGCATCACCATCACGGCCATCACCATCATCACCACGGCGATCCGCAGGAGGCCGGTCCGTTCCCGTGGCGCCGCATGGGCTGGGCGGCATTGCTGGTGGCGTTTGCAGTCGCCGCCGCGAGCCTGGTGCAGGTGCGTTCGGGGGAGGCCACAGTGATCACGCGCTTCGGCAACCCTTCACGAGTCTTGCTGGAGCCGGGGCTGGGCTGGCGCTGGCCGGCGCCGTTCGAGGCGGCGATTCCGGTGGATCTGCGGCTGCGCACCACGTCCAGCGGTTTGCAGGATGTCGGCACCCGGGACGGTTTGCGCATCATCGTCCAGGCCTATGTGGCGTGGCAGGTGCAGGGCGATCCGGACAATGTGCAACGTTTCATGCGGGCGGTGCAGAACCAGCCTGATGAGGCTGCGCGGCAGATTCGTACCTTTGTCGGCTCTGCACTGGAGACCACCGCCAGCAGTTTTGATCTGGCGAACCTGGTCAATACCGATGCCAGCCAGGTACGCATCGCCGATTTCGAAACGCAACTGCGCAAGCAAATCGATCAGCAGTTGCTCACCACTTATGGCGTGCGCGTGCTGCAAGTCGGTATCGAACGACTGACGCTGCCTTCGGTAACGCTCACCGCGACCGTCGACCGGATGCGCGCCGAGCGTGAAACCATCGCCACTGAACGCACGGCTATCGGTAAGCGTGAAGCCGCACAAATTCGTTCTACCGCCGAACGTGATGCGCGAATTGTGCAGGCTGATGCCACAGTGAAAGCGGCAGATATCGAAGCGCAATCGCGGGTCGAAGCGGCGCAGATTTATGGTCGCGCCTATGCGGCATCGCCGCAGCTCTACAACCTGCTGCGCTCGCTCGACACCTTGGGCACGGTGGTGACCCCGGGCACCAAGCTGATTCTGCGCACCGACGCGGCACCGTTCCGGGTGTTGGTAGACGGTCCGCCGAGTCTCGATAACAAGTCCGGATCGCAGCCATGAGTTTGGTTCCACGTGGAACAAATGAGTTGAGCAGCCCGTGGATTCAGGCCGGGCGCCTGGCGTTTATTGCGCTGTATGCGGTGACGGTGTTGGCGGCATTGGCCTGGGCGTTTTCCAATGTGCGGCAGATCGATCCACAAAATCGCGCCGTGGTTTTGCATTTCGGCGCGCTGGATCGCATTCAGAATGCCGGGCTGCTTCTGGCTTGGCCGCAACCCTTCGAGCAGGTGGTTTTGTTGCCGGCGGCGGATCGGGTGATTGAGCGTCGAGTGGAAAGCCTGTTGCGCAGTGATGCCGCGACGCAGGCTGATCGCGTGGCCAGTTTTGCCACGCCTATCAGCGATGCCCTCGCAGGCTCCGGCTATCTGTTAACGGGTGACGCCGGCGTGGTGCAACTCGATGTGCGGGTTTTCTACAAGGTCACCGAGCCCTATGCGTTTGTGCTTCAGGGCGAACATGTGTTGCCGGCTCTGGATCGGCTGGTGACCCGCAGCGCACTGGCACTCACGGCCGCACGGGATCTGGACACCATTCTGGTCGCTCGTCCGGAACTGATCGGCGCCGATAGCCAGGCGGCGGAACGACGCGAGCGTTTGCGCGGTGATCTGGTGCAGGGCATCAATGAACGGCTGGCCGAACTTGCTGCAACAGGGCAAGGCTTGGGCATCGAAGTGGCACGGGTCGATGTGCAATCGAGTTTGCCCAGTCCTGCGGTGAACGCTTTCAACGCGGTTCTGACCGCCAGCCAGCAAGCCGACAAGGCCGTCGCCAATGCACGCACCGAAGCCGAGAAGCTGACGCAAACCGCCAACGAGCAAGCCGACCGTACGCTGCAAGTGGCCCATGCCCAAGCGAGTGAGCGGCTGGCCAAAGCGTCTGCCGATACGGCTACCGTGTTGAGCCTGGCCAAGGCCCGGCAGCAAGGTGTCGACCCGCAGATGCTGTTGCGCATTTATCGCGAGCGCATGCCGAAAATTCTCGGCCAGGCCGCTTCAGTCACCACGGTCGATCCCAAAGACGATTCCCGCCTGATCATTCAGGGAGCTGCACAATGACCGCTCAAACCGCCGCCGCACCGAGCCTGTTGTCTTCGGCCGAACAGCGCCGCGCCGCACGCCAGTTGACCCTGGCCATGCTCGCATTGGGCCTGCTTGCACTGGGCCTGATCTGGCGTTGGCTGGCGCCGGAGCAGACCGGTGTCAGTCAGTTGCTGTTGGGGTTTGCTTCGTTGCTGGTTGCTGTACCGGTCATGCGTTCGGCCTGGTACAGCCTGCGTTATCCAAGCCTGCACGGCATCACTGATCAATTGATTGCCCTGGCCATGCTGGGTGCCTGGGCCACCGGGGATCTGCTGACAGCGGCCCTGTTGCCGATCATCATGATCTTCGGTCACGTGCTGGAGGAGCGCAGCGTGATCGGTTCCCAGGAGGCGATTCACGCCCTCGGCAAACTGACCCGCAGCCACGCGCGAAAGATTCAGGCGGACGGCTCCATCATCGAAGTCGACAACGGCACGCTCAAGGCCGGTGATCGAGTCGAGGTGCGCGCCGGGGACCGGGTACCGGCGGATGGCCGGGTGTTGTCCGGCCAGGCCAGTCTGGACACTGCCTCCATTACCGGCGAATCGGTACCGATGGAGGCCGGTGCCGGCATGTCGGTGTTCGGTGGCGCGATCAACCTCGATGGTCTGTTGCGAATCGAAGTGACCCGCACCGGCCATGAGTCGACCCTCGGCAAAGTGATTGCCCTGATGCAAAACGCCGAACGTTCGAAGCCGCCCATTACCCGCTTGCTGGAGCGCTACGCCGGCAGCTACATGGTGCTGGTGTTGCTGCTGGCGGCCGTGACCTGGTTCATCACCAACAACGCCCAGGCAATGCTCGCGGTGTTGGTGGCGGCCTGTCCTTGTGCGCTGGTGTTGTCGGCGCCGGCCACGGCGATTGCGGGTGTGGCGGTGGCGGCACGCCACGGGATTCTGATCCGCAGTTCCGCGTTCCTTGAAGAGTTGGCGGACCTGACCTCGCTGGTGGTCGACAAGACCGGGACGCTGACCTTCGGCACCTTGCGCCTGCAATCCATCGACAGCCCGCTGGAGGATCGCAGCCATGTCCTGACGCTGGCGGCGAGCCTCGGCTCGGCTAGCAGTCATCCGGTCAGCCGCGCCCTCGCGGGGTTGGTGGCCCAGGAAGATTTTCTGCTGCTGACCGACATTCATGAGCGCCAGGGCCTGGGCGTGGTGGCGATGACCGGGCAGGGCGAAGCGGCACTCGGCCGGCCGGAGTTGTTCGCGCAGCTGGGCATCAGTACAACGGCGGTTCCCGATCACGATGGTCCGATTGCCGGGCTGGCGCTCAATGGGGCGTTTCTAGCCTGGCTGTTGCTGGCCGACAGCGTCAAACCCGAGGCGCAGTTTGCCTTGGGTGAGTTGCGTGAACTGGGTCTGGGTCGTCAGTTGTTGCTCACGGGTGACCGCCATAGTGTTGCGCAAACGCTCGCCCGGGATGTCGGGATCAGTGACGTCGAAGCGCAAGCCCTGCCCGAAGACAAACTCAACCGCGTGCTCAAGGAAATCGACAGCGGCTTCCGGCCGATGGTGGTCGGCGATGGCATCAATGATTCACTGGCCCTCAAGGCGGGTGTGGTCGGTGTAGCCATGGGCGCAGGCGGTGCAGACATCGCCCTGGCATCGGCTGACATCGTGCTGATCGGCAGTGACCTGCGTCGCCTCGGCACCTGCGTGCGCCTGAGTCGTCAGTGCCGCCAGACATTGCAGGTCAATGTGATCATCGGGCTCGGCTGGACCCTGGCCATTGTGGCCTTCGCCGCGTTCGGCTGGCTCGGCGCTGCCGGGGCGATGATTGCGGCGTTGTTGCATAACCTCAGCACCTTGCTGGTCTTGGGCAATGCCGGTCGATTGCTGCGATTTCAGGAGCCATTGCTCAAGCTCAAGGACGAAGTCTGAAGGCGAATGCTCTAAACCGGGTGATTACGCGTCTTCAAATTTTTAGAACTGTGGGCGTGGTGTGTAGTCATTGGAAGTGAGGGCACATCATTTTTTTGCGTTCGCGGCGGCAGGTGTCGGCGTCGCGAATCATTGAAAATGGCTATTAATTCGATAGCCAGCTATTTTTCAAGGATGGTCTACCCTCTGATCAGACGTCTGAAACAAGGGGGATTCTCCATGCTCGCGCAACTTCCACCGGCCTTACAGAATCTGCAGTTACCGCTTCGCCTGAGACTCTGGGACGGCCATGAATTCAATCTGGGGCCGACGCCCAGCGTCACGATTGTGGTCAAGGACCCGCAAATGGTTTCCCAGTTTACCCATCCAAGCCTTGATGCCCTCGGCGCTGCTTATGTCGAAGGCAAACTGGAACTCGAAGGCTCCATCAGCGATGTGATCCGCGTCTGTGATGAATGGAGCCAGGCGTTGCTGGACGAAGATGATGACAATCAGCCTGTCCGTACGGTCCACGACAAAGAGACGGATGCCAAGGCGATTTCCTACCACTACGACCTTTCCAACGCGTTCTATCAGCTGTGGCTCGACAGCGACATGGCGTATTCCTGCGCGTACTTCGAGACCGGCAGCGAAAGCCTCGAGCAGGCCCAGCAAGCCAAGTTCCGTCATCTGTGCCGCAAGCTGCGCCTGCAACCCGGCGAATATCTGCTGGATGTGGGGTGTGGTTGGGGCGGATTGGCGCGTTTTGCTGCGCGAGAGTTTGGCGCGAAAGTGTTTGGTATCACCCTCAGCAAGGAGCAGTTGGCTCTGGCCCGGGAGCGCGTAAAAGCGGAGGGCCTGGAAGATCTGGTCGAACTGCAACTGCTCGACTATCGTGATTTGCCGCAGGATGGCCGCTTCGACAAGGTTGTCAGCGTCGGCATGTTCGAACACGTCGGCCACGCCAATCTTGCCGAGTATTGCAATACTTTGTTCGGCGCGGTGAAAGAGGGCGGGCTGGTGATGAACCACGGGATCACCGCCAAATACACCGATGGCCGTCCGGTGGGGCGCGGTGCCGGTGACTTCATCGGGAAATATGTGTTCCCCAACGGCGAGCTGCCGCACCTGTCGATGATCTCTGCGCAGATCAGTGAGGCCGGGCTGGAAATCGTCGACGTCGAAAGCTTGCGCCTGCACTACGCCCGCACGCTTGATCACTGGAGCGAACGCCTCGAAGACAATCTCGAAGCGGCTTCCAAACTGGTACCGGAACAAGCCTTGCGCATCTGGCGGCTGTACCTGGCCGGTTGCGCCTACGCGTTCGCCCGCGGTTGGATCAACCTGCACCAGATTCTCGCCGTGAAGGCCCACGCCGATGGCAGTCATGAACTGCCATGGACCCGGGACGATATCTACCTTTAAAGAACCGGCGAAATAAGCCGGGCGACCCGCATGCCGAGCTGCTGCAGGCGGTGGGTCTCCCGGCCCTCTCCTTTGGCGATTTCGTGGGCGTTGGCGAAGTCATCGTTGAGCATCTGTTCCACCTCGGCGGCAAAGGCGCTGTCGACGGTCAGCAACATCACTTCGAAATTCAGCCGGAACGAACGGTTGTCCAGGTTGGCGCTGCCGATGGCGCTGATTTCGCTGTCGATCAACACCACTTTCTGATGCAGGAATCCGGGTTCGTAACGGAATACCCGCACACCCGCGCGCACTGCTTCGAAGGCGTAGAGGCTGGAGGCGGCGTAGACGATTCGATGGTCGGGTCGAGACGGCAACAGCAGACGCACATCCACACCGCGCAGGACCGCCAGACGCAATGCTGCGAACACGGCTTCATCGGGGATGAAATACGGGCTGGTGATCCAGACCCGTTCCGTCGCCGCATGGATCGCTTCGACAAAGAACAGAGAACAGGTTTCGTAGGCGTCTGCCGGCCCACTGGCAAGCAACTGGCACAGCACGCCGTCTTCCGGATAAACCTCGGGCAGGATCAGTGGCGGCAGGGCATGAGCCACCCAGAACCAGTCTTCAGCGAAAGACTCCTGCATGCACGCCACCACTGGCCCGCGCACTTGCACGTGGGTATCGCGCCAAGGGGCCAGGGGCGGTTTCTCGCCCATGTATTCATCACCCACGTTGTGCCCGCCAACAAAGCCGAGAATGCCGTCCACCACCACGATCTTGCGATGGTTGCGGAAGTTCACCTGAAAGCGATTGAACCAGCCACTACGGGGGCCAAAAGCCTTGACCTCGACCCCGCCATCACGCAAGGCCTGCACGTAGCCGTTGGGTAGGGAATGGCTGCCGATTCGGTCATACAACAGATAGATCGCCACGCCTTCGGCGGCTTTTTTCAATAGCAAAGTGTGCAGGCGTTGGCCGAGGCGGTCGTCGTGGACGATGAAAAACTGGATCAGCACGGCCTCTTTCGCCTGGCTGATGGCATCGAAAATGGCCTCGAACGTCGACTGACCGTTGATCAACAACCGCGTCTCGTTATTGGCCAGGCACGGCATGTGTCCCAGCTTCGGCATCGCTCTGAGTGAGGCATACGCCGAGGAAGCACGGGCGGTGAGGGCTTCTTCTACCCAGGGTCGCCAGTTGAGTTCGGAAACAGCCTTGCGCATCTCCTCGTTGGCCTGCCGCCGGGCCTTGATGTAGCCATCAAAGGTGCTGCGGCCGAACATCAGGTACGGGATCAGCGTGAGGTAAGGGATGAAAAACAGCGACAGGGCCCAGGCGATCGAGCCTTGGGCGGTACGGACGGTCAACACGGCGTGGATGGCCGCGATCATGCCCAGCGAGTGCAGCAGGGCGATGGTGTAACCGAAAATATGCGGTCCGAAGTAATCCATGGGGGGCTGCCTTGCTCCTGAAGATTCAGTGCTTAACAGACCATGTTCCGTGCAGAATGTCGCTAATTAATTGGCCCATGAACCGAAGCCTGCGGCTGACGTCTAACGGCCACTACTGATCAGGAGTTACTCGATGAACGTTCGTCTGCTGGGTTTGGCCATGGCACTGGGTTTGGCACTTCCTGTGGCGGCTCACGCGCAAATGCTGCAACCAGGTTTGTGGGAGCTGACCACGAGCAACATGAAGGTCGATGAGCAGAATATGCCGGACCTGCAGTTGATCCTCGGTCAGATCCAGAGCCAGATGACCCCTGAGCAGCGTGCGCAGCTGGAAAAACAGGGGATCACCATGGGGGGTAAAGGGATCCGGGCGTGCCTGACGCCGGAGCAGGTCAAGAGCGATGACATTCCGCTGACCGATCCGCAGTCGGGCTGCAAGCAGGAAATCACCGACCGCACAGGCAACCAGTGGAAATTCCGCTTCAGCTGCCCGAGAGCCCAGGGTGCCGGCGTGGCGACATTCCTCAGCGACCGCGAATTCACCACCAAGGTCAACGGGACGTTCAACGCCACCGGCATTCAGCAGAAGGGCAGCCTCGAATCCCGCGCTGTCTGGTTGGGGCAGGATTGCGGCACTGTAAAACCAAGAGCTTAAAAGCTTCGCGAGCAAGCCCGCTCCCACACTGGATTTGTGAACGACACAGATCCAGTGTGGGAGCGGGCTTGCTCGCGAAGGCGTCCATCCAGTCTCCCTAGATCCCCGGCTGACTCAACCACTCACACGCCACCTCGACAGCCATCCGGCCAAAATCCTCCCCCGTGCGGCTGCGCACACTGACAAACCCCCCGGCCTGTTCTTTTTCGCCGACCACCACCAGGTACGGCACGCTCCGGCTGTGCTGGCGAATCTTGAAGTGGACTTTTTCGTTGCGCAGGTCAGCCCTTGCGCGCACCCCCCTTTGGCGCAAGGATTCGGTCACCGCTTGTGCATAAGTCGTCTGGCGGTCATCCATGCTGACGACGACCACATGGGGTGGATGGCTCCAGTGCTGCAGTTCCTGATGGCTGGACCAGCATGTGCCGTAGATCCGTTGTTGCAATGTGCCGCTGATGTGATCGAGGGCGAACGCCTGCAAGACTTTGGTGGTGGGGACGTGCGGTCCATGGCTCTGGTATTCGGTGTCCCCCAGACGGTACATCGATACCTCCTTGCGCGGTGGACGACGACGGATCGAATGATTGGTCGCTGCCAGTGACTGCATGCGCGCTTCGATGAGAGGCAGGTCTGCCGGAGTCAGCGGTCGCTCGACGACAAACTCGTAAAAGAAGCCATCGCCCAACTCCCGGCCCGCGCGCATTTGTGCATGCGGGTGGAGTTGCTTGACCGCCATGGCCAGCATCAGGGCACAGGAGCGGCGCAGGATCTCCAGTCCGTCCGGCTCGCGGGGGGTGACAATGCTGACCCGGGCATCCGCCTCGATCATGTATTCGCAGTCCACCAGTACACCATCGACCCGGCCCGCTACCGCCGCGCTGGCCAGTTCGGGGCCGATGCTGGCGGCCAACTCGTGCACGGACAGCGGTTGGTCGTATTCACGCAATGAACCATCGGACAGAGTGATCTGGATCATGGTCGGCGTACTCAGGTGCTGCTAACGAGCGTTATCGCATAAACCTAGTGCTAATTCCTGGCCGCTGTCATTAAGACCTTTGTCGTGCCAGGCAATTTGTATCGGCGCGTTCACCAGTCGGGCATTGCGAATCAGCACGCTGCTCATGGTCAGAATTCGTTTTGCAGGGCTTTGTAGCCGCGCACCAGATCGACGTTTGTGCGCGCCACGTCTTCGGAAAACTCCGAAGCGCTGACGCTCACCGGCGGGTATTGCGAGAGGTCGGTGTTGGGGCCGATCCGCGTGGTGGAGGGCACGTAGAAGGCTGCAGGCAGGTCACGCCCGTCGACCACCGAGTTGTGCCGTACCACGCAACCGTCACCGACCACGCAGTTGAACAGCACGCTGTTGAAGCCGATGAACACCCGATTACCCACGGTGCAGGGGCCATGCACGATCGAGCGGTGGGCGATGGAACTGAACTCGCCAATGGTCACCGCCGCACCGGATTTGGAGTGGATCACCACGCCGTCCTGAATGTTCGAATTGGCGCCTATGGTGATCGGCTGCATGTCGCCCGACTCGTCGACTTCGTCAGCGCGGATCACGGCGTAGGGCCCGACGAATACGTTCTCGCCGATCACCACTTTGCCGCAAATGATTGCCGTCTTGTCGACATAGGCCGACTCGGCAATCAGCGGTAAATCTCCGGAAGGATTCTTGCGGATCATGGCTTGTTCAACGCGTTGTACAGGGTGTTGAGGTTGTCCCAGTTGAAACGGCTTTCGGCAACGGCGTCATGGGCGTGCAGGCTTTCGGCGTGGATCACACGAATGTGGGCGGCATTGATGCCTGTGGAACGTTTCAGGGCCAGATTCAAACGGCGTGCGGCGTCCTCGCAGAACATCAGGTTCTGACCATTGGCCAGGGCGAAGGCCTGTTCGTCGGCGCGTTTTACCGCAGTTTGAACGGCTGTGCCGAGTGCGGCTTCGGCGTCGTTGATGATGGCAATCAACGGCAACTCATCCAGGAAATCAGCCAGCCGTACGCGCAACTTTGCGCTGCTGCGCTGGCTGTGAGGTGTGGCGACGATGCCGTTTGTGGAGCCGAGCCACGCTAAAACGTCGGCGTGTTGCAATGACTTGTTGGCGAAATCATCGACGAATTGCTGCTGTATCAACTGTCGAGATAGGGCCGCGGAGCACGGACAGGTTGAGGAATAAGGCACATCGATTTTTAGTTCCACGTGGAACATCGCGTTTTTCAAACGCGCTTCGATGCTCACCGGATAGCTTTTCCAGCCTGCCAATGGGCTGATCAGCGCCGGTCTTTTCAGCAGCACTTCGGCGTGAATGGTTAAGTGCGCACTGCTGGACAGGCCCTCGTGAGTCTCAAGAAAACGTTGTAAAACCCGCCGCAATAAAGCCGGTGAAAGGCTTTCCTGCTCCAGCAATTCAAGCGCCAGATAGAGCCGTGACATATGAATGCCGCGCGCATTGCCATCGTCGAGGCTCACGCCGGCATCGGCCGTTGCATTCAAGCGTTGGCCATCAAACAAAACAGGAAGAGCAATGCCGCACATGCCCACCCACTCCAGTGGCAGGGCTTGGCGTGAGGCCTGCGCGGCGATATCCGGCAGAGTCAGCGCATTCATGAGCAGGTCCGTCGTGGGAGTTGATTTGACATGTTATAGTATAACAATCAAATCGACGATGCCTTTTTCATGAACAGGTCTTCATCATGCCCGGGTGCCATGTGCTTAACCTGATTTTGGCCGGTGCGGCCTTAGCCCATTGGTGCGTCGGCTACGCAAATTCGAAGAAAAACCGGCAGGCCTAACAGCCCGTGATCCGGTTGCAGGTGAACTTCGCACTGCTGCCACCGGAACTGGAAAACCGGTTGATCGTGGTCCAGCCGATGCGCTGGTTGTAGCCGACCCAGGCCTCGCCATCGGAAGCGATGCCGGTGAAAAACACCAGCTGACCGTAGCGGCTGTTGGTCTGCACCCAATGGCGCTTTCCAGCCATTTCGAAACCCCGCAGATAGATTGTGTTTCCGGCGGTGTTGACGCTGTAGGCGTTGCCATCCGCATCCACGCAGGCCAGCAGGTTGGCGCTGCGGGTGCACCTGGCCAGGCTCGGGACTTGGGCCATCGCGTCGGCAGCCACCAGCAGGGAAAGCATGATCAAGGCAGTTTTCAGGGTGTTGCGCATGGGCTTTCTCACGTCGGTAGCGGCATTCAGCGTCCTGCCCTTTACCCGGCCGGGCAAGAGGGGATGGTTTATTTGTGTTGTTACAGTATAACATTACGTAAGCCCGACACAGCGACCGGGCATCCCTGTGAGGAATATGCAGATGTCCAATCGACTCCCCGTGACCGTTCTCTCCGGCTTTCTTGGTGCCGGAAAAAGTACACTTCTTAATTACATACTACGTAATCGCGGTGGTTTGCGGGTTGCGGTCATCGTCAACGATATGAGCGAAATCAACGTAGATGGTACCGAAGTCCAGCGTGATGTCAGCCTTAATCGGGCTGAAGAACGGTTGGTGGAAATGAGCAGCGGGTGTATTTGCTGTACGTTACGTGAAGACTTGCTCGAGGAAGTGAGCCAACTCGCCAGGGAGGGTCGCTTCGACTATCTGCTGATCGAATCCACCGGCATTTCCGAACCGCTGCCGGTGGCGGAAACCTTCACCTTTCGCGATGAAAACGGCCAGAGCCTCAACGACATCGCACGTCTCGACACCATGGTCACGGTGGTCGACGGCATGAACTTCCTGCTCGATTATCAGGCTGCCGAAAGCCTGGCTTCCCGGGGAGAAACACTTGGCGAAGAAGACGAACGTTCAATTACCGATCTGTTGATTGAGCAGGTCGAGTTCGCCGATGTGATTCTGCTCAGCAAGATCGACTTGATCAGCAGCCACCAACGCGAGGAATTGATCGCCATACTCGAGCGGCTCAACGCCCGGGCGGAAATCATCCCGATGACGATGGGCGAAATCCCCTTGGATAAAATCCTCAACACCGGTCGTTTTGACTTCGAAAAGGCTGCCCAGGCGCCGGGATGGTTGCAGGAGCTGCGCGGGGAGCACGTGCCGGAAACCGAAGAATACGGCATTGCTTCCAGCGCTTACCGGGCACGTCGGCCGTTCCATCCACAGCGTTTCTTCGACTTCATCGACGGCCCCTGGGACAACGGCAAGCTGTTGCGTTCCAAGGGCTTTTTCTGGCTGGCGAGCAAGCATATGGACGCCGGCAGCTGGTCCCAGGCCGGTGGATTGATGCGCTATGGATTTGCCGGACGCTGGTGGCGTTTCGTACCGAAAAACCAATGGCCGCAAGACGAAGAAAGTACCACCGGGATCATGAAGAACTGGACCGCCGACAGCGGGGATTGTCGTCAGGAACTGGTGTTCATCGGCCAGAACATCGACTTCACGCAGCTCACCGCCGAACTGGACGCCTGCCTGCTGACCGATGAGGAATTGGCGTTGGGCGTAGAGGGCTGGCGTTTGCTGCCTGATCCATTCGGTCCTTGGTACGAAGAAGCGGCCTGATCCTCTGGTGGCGCTTCAAGGCTTGAGCCAGGTGCCCTGGCTCTGGGCCTCGCAGTACGGCTGCAAATATGCCGCGTCGGAGGCAACGCCGTAATAGTGAATATCCTGGCGGTAGGGCATATTGGCGACTTGGGCGTTGCTGCATATGCCAAATGCGCCGCCGGGGCATTGATCGACATACTGCACATCGACTTTCTGCCCCGCCAGGTTCGGCTGGCAGAAACCATCGGCGAAGAGTTTTGGCGGGATGTTGCGGTTCTGCTGGCAAACCTGGACATCAAGCCGCTCGGCCTGGCTGTGCACCACACAGGCCTGGGCCAGCGCCTCGCCTGAAACGAGTGCCAGGAGCAACGACAAGCCAATCAACCGCATCCATCACCTCCTCAGAAATCATCGACCATGCTGCAGAATATCCCCACCCATGTCATTGCCGGTCCGTTGGGCGCCGGCAAGACCAGCCTGATCAAGCACCTGTTGGCACAGCGCCCGGCAGGCGAGCGGTGGGCGGTGTTGATCAACGAGTTTGGCCAGATCGGTCTCGATGCTGCGCTACTGACCCGGGATGCCGATGGTATCGCACTGGGTGAAGTGGCCGGGGGCTGCCTGTGTTGCGTCAACGGTGCACCCTTTCAGATTGGCCTTGGACGTTTGTTGCGCAAGGCGCAACCGGATCGGCTGTTCATCGAACCCTCGGGCTTGGGGCATCCGGCGCAGTTGCTCAGGCAATTGAGCGAGGCGCCGTGGCAAGGCGTGTTGGCTGTCCAGCCTTGTGTGCTGGTGCTGGACGCCCAGGCGCTCGCCGCGGGCAAACCGTTGCCGGATGCGCAACAGCAAGCCCTGAGCCATGCGGGATTGTTACTGCTGAACAAGTCCGAAGGTCTTGAGGAAGATAGTCGCCAGCGAGTCGCCGCACTATTGCCGCCGACCCCCCTGTGCTGGACGCAACAGGCGGTTCTACCCTTGAGCGAACTGCCGGGGCTGAACGCCAAAGCGTGGGCAGGTGTGGATAACTTCGTCGTGCCCAAGGGATTGGCGCAGCTGCCGGCGGTCTGGAGCGATCCTGCATTGCCCATTTGCTTGAATCAGGAACAGGATGGAGGCTGGAGCATCGGTTGGCGTTGGCACCCAAGCCAGGTATTTGATACCGCGCTGGTTGGCCGGTGGCTTGAAAGCCTTGGCTGGAGGCGAGCGAAGCTGGTTATCCACAGTGTCGATGGATGGATCTCGGCGAACGCGGTGGATAACTCGGTGCTGGACTGGCAGCCCAGCGAGTGGCGGCAGGATTCACGCATCGAGCTGATTTTCAGTGAACCCCAGGATGCGCAGCGGTTGCAGAGCGAACTGGCAGCGTGCCGAGGTGAATCGGCTTAACGGCTCACGGCCGCCACTTGGTATGTTCCTGACGCCACTGGCTCAGCTCGATCACTTCTGCGCGTGGCTTTACCACATCGACCACCGGTTCGGTTTCGTCGAACGGGACCGGGTAGGGCGCCAGTTCAATCTGTGCGCTGTGCGCGCCGAATTGGGTGATGGTGCCGTTGTGGCGGGTTTCGCCGGTCACGGTGAATTCGAAGTTATACACACGGGCCAGGCGTCGCCGACCACTGGCATCCCTGATGAATGCGATTCTTTTCAACGCCACGTTGCCGTCCAGCAATTCGATCCCCAGCTTGGTGCAATGCTGCTTGACCCGCTCCAGCGCGCGCTCGCGCAAGCCGTGGTTGTGCCATAGCCATGCGCCGGCAGTGGCGAACAGCATCAGCACGAATATATTTCCAAGGGTCAGCATCAACAGGGTGCTCCAACAAGATAGTGTCAGCTTAACTGCGTCGCTGGTCTGTCGTACAGGCTGCGTTTAGTCGCATACTGCGCGGCTAGAATTTCAATCGTTTTACGGAAATCCACCGCATGAAACGTACACCGCATTTGCTCGCTATCCAGTCCCACGTGGTATTCGGTCACGCCGGCAACAGTGCCGCGGTTTTCCCGATGCAACGGGTCGGGGTGAATGTCTGGCCGCTCAACACCGTGCAGTTCTCCAATCACACGCAGTACGGTCAGTGGGCCGGTGAAGTGCTGGCGCCGCACCAGATACCTGAGCTGGTCGAGGGTATAGCGGCGATTGGCGAGCTGGGCAACTGCGATGCGGTGCTCTCCGGTTACCTCGGCAGTGCGGCCCAGGGCCGGGCGATCCTGACGGGGGTGGCGCGGATCAAGTCGATGAATCCCAAGGCGCTGTACCTGTGTGACCCGGTCATGGGGCATCCAGAGAAGGGCTGCAGTGTTCCGGCGGAAGTCAGTGATTTTCTGCTGGAGGAGGCCGCCGCCGTCGCGGACTTCATGTGCCCGAACCAGCTGGAGCTGGACAGTTTCTCGGGGCGCAAGCCGCAATCGCTGTTCGATTGCCTGGCCATGGCGCGTGCATTGCTGGCGCGCGGCCCGAAAGCGGTGCTGGTCAAGCATCTGGACTACCCAGGCAAGTCGGCAGAGGTCTTCGAGATGCTGCTGGTGACAGCCGAATGCAGCTGGCATTTGCAGCGCCCGTTGCTGGCGTTCCCGCGTCAGCCGGTGGGCGTGGGCGATCTGACGTCCGGGCTGTTCCTGGCACGTGTGCTGTTGGGTGACAGCCTGGTGGCCGCGTTCGAGTTCGCAGCGTCGGCGGTGCATGAAGTGCTGCTGGAAACCCAGGCCTGTGCCAGCTACGAATTGGAACTGGTTCGGGCTCAGGACCGGATTGCCCATCCGCGGGTGCGGTTCGAGGCGACCTCGATCAGCCTCTGATTGAGCGTTGAGCCCATTCGCGAGCAAGTCGGATCGCCGCACCGCCGCTCCCACACTGGATCTATGCAACACCGAAGATCAAATGTGGGAGCGGGCTTGCTCGCGAAGGCTATCTAGAGAACACCGTCAACCAGACTGAACAAACTCAGGCGTCGCCCTTGATCTCCTGATAACGCTTTTCCAGTTCCTGACGAATCTGCCGGCGCTGCTGGGCCTGGATGAAGCGGCGTTTGCTCTCGCTATTGTCCGGTTGCAGCGGCGGTACCTGGGCAGGTTTACGCTGGTCATCCACCGCGACCATGGTGAAGAAGCAGCTGTTGGTGTGACGCACCGATCGCTCGCGAATGTTCTCGGTCACCACTTTGATGCCCACCTCCATGGAGGTGTTGCCGGTGTAGTTGACCGAGGCGAGAAAGGTCACCAGTTCGCCGACATGGATCGGCTCACGGAAAATGACCTGGTCCACCGACAGGGTCACCACATAACGGCCGGCATAACGGCTGGCGCAGGCGTAGGCCACCTCGTCGAGGTACTTGAGCAGGGTGCCACCGTGAACATTGCCAGAGAAGTTGGCCATGTCAGGGGTCATCAATACCGTCATCGACAGCTGGGCGTTTCCGGGTTCCATAGCATTCTCACGGGTCAAGGCCAGGTTTGAGGGATGCACCTCTGCGGGTGCCTCGGCGGTTTTTTCAAACCAACAGTTATCGGGACGCCGGGCGCAGAGTCGCCGTCACGCCGGATCGATCTGTTTCCATATATTGCACCGCCTTTCTGCCAGAAGTCGCGGTGTTACCCTGCAAAAGCCCAGACATAAGGGCATTTCCTACGCGCAAAGCAGACTTTTGCTCGGCTCGACCAGACGATTCCTACGGTCTGTGAATGGGGCAACTTCAATCAGGGAGCCGCTTGCCATGCATGCCATCAGTTTCATTCAGGATCTGGCAGTGATCATGTTGATCGCAGGTGTGGTGACGGTGGTTTTTCATCGCCTGAAACAACCGGTGGTGCTGGGCTATATCGTGGCCGGTTTCATCATCGGCCCGCACACCCCGCCATTCGGCCTGATCCATGACGAAGAAACCATCAAGACCCTGGCCGAACTCGGAGTGATATTCCTGATGTTCTGCCTGGGCCTGGAGTTCAGCCTGCGCAAGTTGTTCAAGGTTGGTGCCACGGCCTTCATCGCGGCATTCCTGGAAATCGTGCTGATGATCTGGATCGGCTACGAGATCGGTCGCTGGTTTGACTGGAACACCATGGACTCACTGTTCCTCGGCGCGATTCTGGCGATTTCCTCAACCACCATCATCGTCAAGGCACTCAACGATCTGAAGTTGAAGAACGAGCGGTTTGCGCAGTTGATATTCGGTGTGCTGATCGTCGAAGACATTCTGGGCATCGGCATCATCGCGCTTCTGTCCAGCATCGCCGTCAGTGGTACGGTCAGCTCGGGCGAAGTGTTTTCTACAGTGGGCAAACTGTCGCTGTTCATGATCGTCGCATTGGTCATCGGCATTCTGTTGGTGCCGCGGTTGCTGGCATACGTGGCGAGGTTCGAGAGCAACGAAATGCTGCTGATTACCGTGCTGGGCCTGTGTTTTGGCTTCTGCCTGCTGGTGGTCAGGCTTGAATACAGCATGGTCCTCGGCGCGTTCCTGATCGGCGCGATCATGGCTGAATCCCGGCAACTGCTGAAAATCGAGCGCTTGATTGAACCGGTTCGAGATCTTTTCAGCGCGATTTTCTTTGTGGCCATCGGGCTGATGCTCGATCCGGCGATCCTGCTTCAATACGCCTGGCCAATTGCCGTAATCACCGTAGCCGTGGTGCTCGGCAAGATGCTGTCCTGTGGCCTTGGTGCATTTATCGCCGGTAATGACGGACGCACCTCGCTGCGGGTCGGGATGGGTCTTTCACAGATTGGCGAATTCTCTTTCATCATTGCTGCACTGGGCATGACGTTGCAGGTCACCAGTAACTTTTTATACCCGGTGGCTGTGGCGGTGTCGGTGATCACGACCTTGCTGACGCCTTATCTGATTCGCGCGGCTGATCCATTGTCGATCAAGCTCGCGGGCGTCATGCCGGAACGCCTGGGGCGGGTGTTGGGGATGTACGGCGAATGGCTGCGCAGCATCCAGCCTCAGGGTGAGGGGGCGTTGCTGGCGTCGATGATCAGAAGGATTTTGCTGCAGGTCGGGGTCAACCTGGCATTGGTGATCGCGATTTTCTTTTCGGGCGCGTACTTCGCTGAACGCATGTCGGCTTACGTGCAAGGCTGGATCAGCGACCCGAGCTGGCAGAAGGCATTGATCTGGGGTGGAGCGCTATTGTTGTCGCTGCCTTTTTTGATTGCGGCGTACCGCAAGCTCAAAGCCCTGTCGATGTTGCTGGCGGAAATGGGCGTCAAGCCAGAGATGGCCGGGCGCCACACGCAGCGAGTGCGCAGGGTGATCGCCGAAGTGATCCCGATCCTGTCGCTGCTGGTGATCTTTTTGCTGTTGGCAGCCTTGTCGGCCAGTATTCTGCCGACCAACAAGTTGCTGGTACTGATCGCCGTGGTCGCGGCCGCCGTGGCGGCGCTGCTGTGGCGCTGGTTCATTCGTGTGCATACGCGGATGCAGGTGGCGTTGCTGGAAACCCTCGACAATCACAAGGAGTCGTCCGGGCATTGACCACCCAGCGGCGTTGACTGGATCAGCTTTCCAGCCAGACGTCCCGTGCCCAGTGCCACACCGACTCCCAGGTTTCTTCGGCGATCAGCTCTTCTTCGGCCTGCCAAAGCACCACGGTGCCGTCTTCTTCGACGCAGTAGTAGTCGTCACCGTCCTGGCAGATCGGGATCAGGCTGCGATCGACGCCGGCGTCCCAGGCGTTGGCGGCAACGTCGGGCAGGTAGGTGTGGGATTGCGGGTCAGTCACGGTGACCGGTTCCAGGCTACCGTAGACCACGTCGCTGACGGTCAGCAGAAACTCTCTGAAGACAAACGGAATGTCGATGAACAGTTGTTCTTCGATTTCGACCAGCAGGTCTTCGTCAGGCAATTCCAAGGGGACCGGTACCGGTTCGTTGGCTTCACGCAGTTGTTCGATGATTTCTTCCACGTCCGGGATCCTCTTGCTTGTATGGCGCGGTTTATATGGGGCGGTTTATACAGTAGCTTGCTATAGATGCAACCGCGAAATAGAAAACCCCGGCCGAGGCCGGGGTTTTCTTTACAGCAAGTGAAGCGCGGTGCGTGATCAGCCGTTCTGGCGGATACCGGCCACCAGCCAAGGCTGGTTTTCGCCCTGTGCACGTTCCATGTTCCAGCTTTCGCTGAAGACTTCGCCCTGGTCGAAACGCGAGGTTTTCGACACGCCGGTGAAGGTCAGGGTGGCAATGGTCTTGTCGGCGCGATCATCCACACCGTCCAGCTGTACATTGAGGTTATCAATGTAGGTGGACTGGAAACCGTCGCCCAGGTCGGCACGCTCACGCTTGAGGAACTCCAGCATTTGCGGGGTCACGAACTCGGCGATCTTGTCCATTTCATTGGCGTCCCAGTGCTGTTGCAGGGACTGGAAGTGATTGCGCGCCGCTTCGACGAAGTTTCTTTCGTTGAACCAGGCTGGAGCGTTGATCACTGGACGAGCGGCAACAGGCGCTGCGGAACCTCCGAAGATCGAACCACCGGCAGGCTTTTGTTCGAACGCTTCACGTTGCATCGGCGCGTGGCCGGCCGGCGCGTATTGCTCCTGCTGCTTGCGACGACGGGCGGCGATAAAGCGGAAGACCAGGAATGCAATGACAGCCATGATCAGGATGTCGAAGATCTGCATGCCCTGGAAGCCGTCGCCCATGAACATGGATGCCAGCAGGCCGCCGGCCGCGATACCGGCCAGAGGGCCGAGCCAGCGCGAAGCGCCACCGGCCTTGGCAGCGGCGCCAGCGGCACCGGCAGCACCAGCGGTCGCCGCAGCGCCGCCCATGCCTGGAGAAGAAGGAGCCATCTGGCTGGTCTGGTGCGTCGGCGCAGCGCCTGCGCTTTTGCCACCACCGAAGCGCTTGGCGGCATTGACGTCGAGACTCATCGTCAGGCCGATGCACAACGCCATGGCGATGCTAAGAAAACGTTTCATAAAGGGAATTCCCATTTGTGGAAGGCACGCGCGCCATGTTGCACAGCTGAAGTGTTACTGGCTAGCGGCAGAGTGTTTCGGGCTTTTGCCTGACAGGTTTCATTCAGCTTCAGTCAGTGCAATAGGGCCTTTTAAATTTGATCGGTCAGATGAGTGGATAACCTTTGTAGGACGCTCGCCTAGCGACGAAATGCCAGCATGACGACTCCGGCCGTGATCAGACCGATTCCGCCCCATTGGCGCAGGTCGAGTTTTTCACCCAGCAGGACGACGCCAAGAACGGCCACCAGCACCACGCTGAGTTTGTCCACCGGGGCAACCAGTGACGCCGGGCCGACCTTGAGTGCACGGAAATAGCAGATCCACGACGCACCGGTGGCCAGGCCCGACAACAGCAGGAACAGGTAGCTCTTTGCGGAGATCGATCCTAAAGACTGATATTGGCCCGTGGCGTACAAAATCAAGGCCAGGCTGACCAATACCACGATCGTCCGCAGCAGGGTGGCGAAGTCGGAATTGACGTTTTCGATGCCGACTTTCGCGAAAATGGCGGTCATCGCCGCGAACGCCGCCGATAACAGGGCCCAGAATGTCCAAGATGAAAAAAAGCCAGTGCCCATGTCCATCGCACCTTTAAATTCAGATATAGGCCTGGAACCTACCTACAACCTGTGGGAGCGAGCTTGCTCGCGATGACGGACTGACAACCAGAAATAATGTCGACTGATCTACCGCTATCGCGAGCAAGCTCGCTCCCACAGAAAAGCTAGATCGCTTCCAGCTTGGCATAACCCAACATCAACCACTTGCTGCCTTCGCTGAAGTTCACCTGCACCCGGGCCTGGGCACCGGCGCCCTCGAAGTTGAGGATCACGCCGTCACCGAAGATCGAATGGCGTACGGTCTGACCCAGACTGAAGCCGGTTTCCGGAATTTCGCTGCCGCTGAACAGGTTGCTGCCACTCATCGACTGGTTGCCACCAAACGGCCGGCTGACGCTGTTGGACAACCGCACTTCCTGAATCAGGCCTTTCGGTACTTCGCGTACGAAGCGCGACACCTTGTTGTAGGTCTCGCTGCCATAAAGGCGTCGGGTTTCAGCGTAGGTCATCACCAGGTTCTGCATCGCCCGGGTAATGCCGACGTAGGCCAGACGACGTTCTTCCTCAAGGCGGCCGGGTTCTTCCAGGCTCATCTTGTGCGGGAACAGGCCTTCTTCCATGCCCACCAGGAACACGTAAGGGAATTCCAGGCCTTTGGCGCTGTGCAGGGTCATCAGTTGAATGCTGTCTTCGTGCTCGTCGGCCTGGGTATCGCCGGCCTCCAGCGACGCGTGACCGAGGAACGCTGCCAATGGCGTCAGGTCTTCGTCTTCTTCGCTGTTTTCGAAGTTGCGTGCGGCGCTGACCAGTTCCTCAAGGTTTTCCACCCGGGCCTGGCCTTTCTCGCCTTTTTCCGCTTCGTGATAGGCGATCAGCCCCGATTGCTCGATGACGGTCTGGGTCATCAGGTGCAGCGGCATTTCCATGCACTTGGCGGCGAGGTTCTCGATCAACTCGATAAACGCGCCAAGGGCGCCGGCCGCACGACCGGTCAGGCCTTTGTTGGCCACCAGTTGGCGCATCGCTTCCCACATCGACACATCGCTGTGGCGCGCATGGTCGCGGATCGCTTCGACGGTTTTCTCGCCGATGCCGCGGGCCGGCACGTTGATCACCCGTTCCAGCGCGGCGTCGTTGCCCCGACCTTCGAGCAATCGCAGGTAAGCCATGGCGTTCTTGATTTCGGCGCGCTCGAAGAAGCGCTGGCCGCCATAGATGCGGTACGGAATGCGTTCACGCAGCAGCGCTTCTTCCAAAACCCGCGATTGGGCGTTGGAGCGGTACAGAATCGCGATATCGCTGCGAGACAGGCCGGTTTTCAGCGCGCTTTCGATGGTTTCGACAACGTAGCGTGCTTCGTCGTGTTCGTTGAAGGCGGCATACAGATTGATTGCCTCGCCGTCGCCACCGTCGGTCCACAGCTCTTTGCCCAGGCGTCCGGTGTTGTTGGCGATCAAGGCGTTGGCTGCCTTCAGGATGCCGGCGGTGGAGCGGTAGTTCTGCTCCAGGCGAATGGTTTCGGCGTCCGGGAAGTCTTCGGAATACTGGTAGATGTTCTCGATTTTCGCGCCACGCCAGCCGTAGATCGACTGGTCGTCATCGCCCACCACCATCAGGCTGTCGCCACCCTTGGCCAGCAGGCGCAACCAGGCGTACTGCACGGCGTTGGTGTCCTGGAACTCGTCCACCAGGATGTGCCGGAAGCGCTTTTGATAGTGAGCGAGCAGGCCTGGGTGATCGCGCCACAGATCGAGTGCGCGCAGCAACAGTTCGGAGAAGTCGATGACACCGGCGCGCAGGCACGCGGCCTCGTAGGCCTCATAGATGCCGCGCATGGTCGCCAGGAACAGATCGCCACTGGCTTGAATGTGTTGCGGGCGCAGACCTTCGTCTTTCTGCCCGTTGATGAACCATTGGGCCTGACGGGCCGGCCAGCGTTGCTCGTCCAGGCCGAGTTCGCGGATCACTCGCTTGACCAGCCGTTGCTGGTCATCGCTGTCGAGAATCTGGAAAGTCTGGCTCAAGCCTGCTTCCTGCCAGTGCGCCCGCAGCAAGCGGTGCGCCAGGCCGTGGAAGGTGCCGACCCACATGCCGGCCGGGTTGATACCCATCAGTTGCTCGATGCGCTGGCGCATCTCGGCAGCCGCCTTGTTGGTGAAGGTCACCGACAGGATGGAGTGGGGCGAGGCGTTTTCAACCTGGATCAGCCAGGCGATACGGTGCACCAGCACTCGGGTTTTACCGGAACCAGCACCGGCCAGGACCAACTGACGACCCACGGGGGCCGCTACGGCCTGGCGTTGGGCATCGTTGAGGGAGTTCAGCAGAAGGGAGAGATCATCGCGCATCGGGGCATTCTAGGGGGCCGCGACACACCGGGCAAACTCCGCTTCGCATTAACCGATGAAAGTTACGCGAGGGACGACCGGTCGGTCATCGGCTGCAGGCGTTGGCGGGGCGTGCCTTTAGCGTTTTCAGGGAGGGGCGGCGGCTGAAAAATTTGGCGATTTATTGATCAGCAGCAGTTTGGTCCGGGCAATTGCTTGTGTATGCTCCGAGCAGTTTCGGGCCCATGCTCATCATTATAAGAACAAGAACATCGCCTATGACCCTCAGCTTCGACCTGTCGGGCCCCACTGTGGAGCCCCGGGTTATCAGAAAGCAATTCGCCATGGAAATGGCGGTCGAACGCACGCGCCTGTTGTATCAGGGCTCGCTGCTGCCCACGTTGTTCATGCTGATCAATGGCCTGGTCTGTGCCGGGTTGCTCTGGAGCCCGCAGCGCTATTTCCTGGTCAGTGTCTGGCTGGTGTGGTTATTGTCTTTGGTGGCATTGCGGGTGATTCAGGTCGCAGCCTTCGATTCGGCCATCCCCAATCGTCAAGCCCAGCCCATTTGGCGACGGATGTTTTTGCTGGGTTCCGGCCTCACCGGCCTGACCCTGGCCGGTGCCGGCATTGCTTTGGTTCCCGCCGATAACTTCATTCAGCAAGCCTGGGTCTTCGGCCTCATCGGTGCCGCAGCGCTCTCGGCCAGCGTGGCGTATGCAGTCAGTTTGCCGGCATTTCTGTCTTTCACCTTGCCCTGCCTGCTACCGGCCATTGCCTATATGTTTTGGGGTGGTGACGAACAGCAGCAGGGCTGGGGCTGGTTCGGGCTGATTCTGCTCGGTGCATTGAGTGTGGTTGCCTGGCAGGTCAATCGATTGATCGATCGGGGCTTGATGCGACGCTTTCAGAACCAGGCATTGATCGAACATCTACAGCAGGCGCAAAGCAGCAGTGATCAGCTCAATCAAAAGCTGGCCAAGGAGATCGAACAGCGTCGACGCGCCGAGAACGAATTGCGAGAGATCCAGGTCGACCTGGAAAACCGCGTCGCTCAGCGCAGCCTGGAGCTGGACGCCGCCAACCAGGCGCTGAGCAAGAGCGAAGCACGCCTGGCGCTGGCATTGAAGGCCAGCGAGTTGGGGTTGTGGGACTGGAATCTGCAAACCGACGAAGTCCATCACACGCAGATTCAGGAATTGTTCGGCCTGGAGCCGGACCAGGTCACGGCAATCCTGC
The DNA here is from genome assembly GCF_019219205.1 of Pseudomonas sp. PDM27. Classification (NCBI taxonomy): domain Bacteria; kingdom Pseudomonadati; phylum Pseudomonadota; class Gammaproteobacteria; order Pseudomonadales; family Pseudomonadaceae; genus Pseudomonas; species Pseudomonas sp. PDM27. Next base: position 174,918 of record NZ_JAHUWF010000013.1, read on the forward strand.
GTCACCTCAAGCCGCGCCTTCACCCCGAGGACCTTCCAGCGCTGAGAAGGGCGCTGGTCGAGCATCTGAAGGGCCGCACCGAGGACTATCAAATCGAGTATCGCGTGCGCCATGGCGATGGCCACTGGGTCTGGATCGAGGACCGTGGGCGGGCGGTGGAGCGTGCCGAGAACGGACGGGTTTTGCGCATGGTCGGCACTCGGCGCGACATCAGCGTCAGCAAAAACCTGGAAGAGCAGCGGCAACTGGCGGCGACCGTATTCGAGGCGGCCAGCGAAGGGATTGTGATTTTCGACCCGAACTATGCCCTGATCGCAATCAATCAAGCCTTCAGTCGGGTGACCGGCTATGCCATCGAAGACATGATCGGACGCAAAGTCGTTGAGTTGCCATGCAGTCGCGATGCGCGTCGGCATTACGCCGCGATCCATCAGGCGTTGGAGCAGCAAGGCAGCTGGCAGGGTGAATTGGTGGAAACCCGCAAGAACGGCGAGATGTATCCGCAATGGCTGCAATTGAATGCCGTGCGCGATAGCCGGGGAAATGTCAGCCATATCGTGGGCTTCTTCGCGGATCTTTCTGCCCGCCGGGAATCCGAAGAGCGTATGCGCTATCTGACCCATTACGACGAACTCACCGGTCTGGCCAACCGCGCGATGTTCCGCGAGCGTCTCAGCGAGGCTCATCAACGAGTACGACAGGGCGGTTATCGCAGCCTGGCCTTGCTGCACATCAATCTCGACCGGTTCAAGCAACTCAACGACAGCCTGGGGCATGAAGTCGCCGACCAGTTGTTGCAGAAAATGGCCCGGCGACTGGTGAATGCATTGCCTGAAGCAGACACCATCGCGCGCCTGTCCGGTGATGAGTTTGCCGTGCTGTTCAACACCTACGGCAACCTTTCGAGCCTGGCCCGGGTGGCGACTCGTCTGGCGACCAAGTTGCGCGTGCCGGTGACCATTGAGGGTCATGAACTGGTGGTCAGCGCGTCCATGGGCATCAGCCTGCTCCCGGATAACGCCCGGGAAATTTCCGCGTTGGTCAGTCAATCGAACATGGCCATGCAGCACGCAAAGCATTTGGGCGGCAACAACTTCCAGTTCTACACCGACAGCCTGCAAGCCAGCACGCTGGAGCGTTTGCAACTGGAAAACCAGTTGCGCAAAGCCATCGAAGAAAAGCAGTTGAAGGTGTTCTACCAACCCAAGCTGTGCCTCGCCACGGGCAAGCTGAATGCTGCCGAGGCGCTGGTGCGTTGGGATCACCCGACCATGGGCCGCGTGCCGCCGGGGGATTTCATCGGTCTGGCGGAAGAAACCGGATTGATCGGCCCGATCGGTGAGTTCGTGCTGCGTCAGGCCTGCTGGCAAGCCTGTGAGTGGCAGCGGCAGGGGCTCGATGCGATTCGGGTGTCGGTCAATCTGTCGGTGCATCAATTGCGCCAGGGCAAGCTCGTCAGTCTGGTGCGCCAGGTGCTGGAGGAAACCGGGCTGGAGCCACGCTACCTGGAGCTGGAGCTCACCGAAAGCCAGTTGCTGGACAGCGTCGAACACATCATCGCAACCTTCCAGCAGCTGCGTGATCTCGGGGTGAAACTGGCGATCGATGATTTTGGCACCGGGTATTCGTCTTTGAGTTATCTCAAACGCATTCCGGTGGACTACGTGAAGATCGATCAGGCGTTTATCCGCGGACTGGGTGAGGGCAGCGGAGATGCCGCGATCACACGGGCGATCATTGCCATGGCCCATGGCTTGTCGTTGAAGGTTGTCGCGGAAGGGGTGGAACACCAGGAGCAGCTTGAGTTTCTCAAGGCTGAGCGCTGCGATGAGGTGCAAGGTTATCTGATCAGTCGGCCGGTCGAGGCGCAGGTCCTGGCCGTTCTGCTGCGAGAGAATGGTGTGGATTGACCGAAATGGCTTCCCGTCAAGCCGTGGCGGCCTGACGGGAAGTTTGCGGCGGGTAATTCTTTAATCGGTGATCAGTACGTCATCAATATGGTGCAGTAACTTTCCTTCGAAAAAAATACTGACGCCTGTGACGTTGGAGGGCCCCATCTTCTTATATTCGACAAACTTGTCTGTCAGGACTTGCAGTGCAGGTTCGTGGGTAGTTTCAAGTTCCAGGTTAAGTCGTAAGTCAAAAGACTTGTCCTGAGTATCGTTCAGTACCAGCTTTGGCGTAATGCCGGAGTGGGCAACGGTTACCGTGCCAAAGGCACGGAAGGAAAGTGCGCCGGGCATGCGGTCAATTTGAGCGGTCCAATTTTTAGTTGTAATGGTCATTGTGTGTAACTCCTGTAATTAAGATAATTGCGTCCTGCCTGTTTAATATATCCCTCTGTGTTTGATTGGTGGATGGCGATACTTAACTTGTTTGTAAGTTAATGTGGGTTATACGTTGTTGGTGAGTTAACCAGTGTTGATGTTTGTAAGAGGGGCTCATTTTTGCCGCAACGCCAAGAGGCGGGCATTGATGAGCAACGGGAAAGCTCGGAATGAGCGCTACATGGAGCGTGCATGCCTGAATGCCGAGGGATGTGGTTACGCATTGAGGAGGCAAAAAGCCGATTCATGTAGTATAACTACAAGCGTGCTACATCCCCGGCACCTGCCAATAACAAAGAGTCCAGCCCTTTGAATCTGCTGCAACACATCGCCCAGTCTCGCCACCTGTTACGCAAGTCGGAGCTCAAGGTCGCCGACCACGTGCTGCTTGATCCTGCGGCCGTGATGCACAGCTCCATGGCCGACCTGGCCCACAGCGTGGGCATCAGTGAACCGACCATCGTGCGTTTTTGCCGTGCCATCGGTTGTTCCGGCTTTCAAGACCTGAAGCTGAAGCTGGCCCAGAGCCTGGCGGCCGGTGCGAGTTTTGGCCAGTTTGCGATCCACGAAGACGATTCGGTCGCTGACTACAGCCTGAAAATCTTCGACACCACCCTGCATACCCTGATGGAGGTTCGCGAGAAACTCGATCCGCTGGAGTTGCAGAGGGCCGTGACGCTGATGTCCCAGGCCCAGCGTGTCGAGTTCTATGGTTTTGGTGCCTCGGGTGCGGTCGCGGCGGATGCGCAGCACAAATTCTTCCGCTTGCTGCTCACCGCAGCGGCGTACTCCGACCCGCACATGCAGGCGATGTCGGCCGTGACATTGAAGCCGACTGACGTGGCCATCTGCATTTCCCAGTCGGGTCGTTCCAAGGACCTGCTGATTACCGCCAACCTGGTGCGCGAAAGCGGCGCTTCGTTGATCACGTTGTGCCCAAGCCAGACGCCATTGGCCGAGTTGTCGACGGTCAACCTGGCGATCGATGTGCACGAGGACACTGAAATCTATACGCCGCTGACCTCGCGTATCGCCCACCTGGTGGTGATCGATGTGCTGGCGATGGGCGTGGCCATGGCCCGCGGCCCGAGCCTGGTCAATCACCTCAAGAGCGTTAAACGCAGTTTGCGCAGTTTGCGGTTGTCACCCAAGTCGGTGAAAGCGCTGGACGACTGACGTCGTCGTAAGGTCGTTCCGACCTTAATCGCGAGCAGGCTCGCTCCCACAGGAGATCGTGGTCAAAGGTGGGAGCGAGCCTGCTCGCGATGGCGTCCTCGAATACGCCGCAATTTTCATCAGTCTGTAACACCCGAGCCGCCAAATCGTCATCCCTCGCGCCTATCTTGAAACTCCCGTACTCGCCTTGGGAGACTCGAAATGGCCATGCCCTACGAAGAACGCAACAGCGCTGTCAAAACCCGTCGTCAGCAGGAAGACCAGCGCCGCATGGAATTCCGTCGCGCCATCGAAGATCGCTGCGAACGCCGTCAGCTTCTGGCCGAGATTGGCGACTTTCCGGAGTTGGAACTCAACTTCTGGCAGGCATCTCCCTCGACTTCCCGTCGAAACGCTCAACCAGCGCGCTGATCTGGATCCGTTCGCTGCGGATAAACGCCAGGAAGGCGTGAGCCACCGGTGACAGGCGTTTCGCCTTGGCCTGCACCAGGCACCAGCTGCGAAACAGTGGCAGCTCTTCGATGGGTAGCTCGATCAACCCGCCGGTTGCCAGCTCAAGGTTCAGGGCGTGGCGCGTCAACAGCGCAACGCCCAGGCCTGCCAGTACACATTCACGCTGAGCTTCAGCAGACGAGACCTCCTGGGTCTGGTTGAAGTGCACGCGCTTCTCTTTGAAGTATTCCTCGCACGCCAGCCGCGTCCCGGAGCCTGGCTCACGCAGCAACAGTGTGTAAGGCTCGAGATCCTGCAGGCGCAGCGGCCCCATGTGACACAGCGGGTGATCCGGTGGCGCCACGGCAACGATCGGGTTGTTCAGGAACGGTAGGAACTCCAGGCCCATGTCCTGAGGCACCATGGACATGATCACCAGGTCGTCGCGGTTGTCCGACAGCCGCCGAATGACCTGGCCGCGATTGACCACCGTCAGTTGCAGGTTCACCTCCGGGTGCTGGCGTTTGAATGCGGCAAACAGATGCGGCACGAAATATTTGGCGCTGGATTCCACCGCCAGTTTCAGTTGCCCCTGCAACGAGCCCTGCATGTCCGACAGCTGCATATCGAGGTTTTCCAGGCGCCCGAAGATGTCCCGGCTGGCTCGCTGTAACGCTTCAGCGGCTTCGGTCATGTAGAGCTTTTTGCCGACATAATCGAACAACGGCTGGCCAATCAGCTCTTCAAGCTGACGAATCTGCAGGCTGACGGCAGGTTGTGTGAGCGACATTTCGTCGGCCGCGCGGCTGTAAGATCGCAAATCACAGACCTCATTGAAGATCTGCAATTGCCGCAAAGTCATACGCATCAATGACTTACGCATTATCCGGTCACTCTCGTCGCTGGCTGGTGAATCAACTATAAGTCTTTACTTATGCACGACCCAATTTTTATTCATTTTTGTTAATCCCTTGTGGGCGCTAGTGTGGGCCTGCGACCAAAATGAAACATTTGGTCACGCGTCGACCTGGGTCTAGCAGGTCGTGGGTACCACCGGCCTCAAGGGAAACTCCAAGTGATAACAAAGATCCTGATCGCCAACCGTGGTGAGATTGCCGTACGAATCGTACGTGCCTGTGCCGAAATGGGCATTCGCTCGGTCGCGATCTATTCCGACGCAGACCGTCATGCCTTGCATGTGAAGCGTGCGGATGAGGCCCACAGCATTGGTGCCGAACCGCTGGCTGGTTACCTGAACCCGCGCAAGCTGGTGAACCTGGCTGTGGAAACCGGTTGCGATGCACTGCACCCCGGTTATGGCTTCCTTTCGGAAAACGCCGAACTGGCGGAAATCTGCGCTGAGCGCGGGATCAAATTCATTGGTCCATCGGCTGAAGTCATTCGCCGGATGGGCGACAAGACCGAAGCCCGCCGCAGCATGATCAAGGCTGGCGTACCGGTTACCCCGGGCACCGAAGGCAACGTGTCGGGCATCGAAGAAGCCCTGACCGAAGGCGATCGCATTGGCTACCCGGTGATGCTCAAGGCCACATCCGGTGGCGGTGGTCGCGGTATTCGTCGCTGCAACAGCCGTGAAGAACTCGAACAGGCTTTCCCGCGGGTCATTTCCGAAGCCACCAAGGCTTTTGGTTCGGCGGAAGTGTTCCTGGAAAAATGCATCGTCAATCCCAAGCACATTGAAGCGCAGATCCTTGGCGACAGCTTCGGCAACGTGGTGCACCTGTTCGAGCGTGACTGCTCGATCCAGCGTCGCAACCAGAAGCTGATCGAGATCGCCCCGAGCCCGCAACTGACCCCGGAACAGCGCGCCTACATCGGCGACCTGTCGGTGCGTGCAGCCAAGGCCGTGGGCTACGAGAACGCCGGCACCGTGGAGTTCCTGCTCGCCGAGGGCGAGGTGTACTTCATGGAGATGAACACCCGGGTGCAGGTGGAACACACCATCACCGAAGAAATCACCGGCATCGACATTGTCCGCGAGCAGATTCGCATTGCCTCCGGCCTGCCGCTGTCGGTGAAACAGGAAGACATCCAGCACCGTGGTTTCGCCCTGCAATTCCGGATCAACGCCGAAGACCCGAAGAACAACTTCCTGCCGAGCTTCGGCAAGATCACCCGTTACTACGCCCCCGGCGGCCCCGGCGTGCGTACCGACACGGCGATCTACACCGGCTACACCATTCCGCCGTTCTACGACTCCATGTGTCTGAAACTGGTGGTGTGGGCGCTGACCTGGGAAGAGGCGATGGACCGTGGTCTGCGCGCCCTCGATGACATGCGTCTGCAAGGGGTCAAGACCACTGCCGCGTACTACCAGGAAATCCTGCGTAACCCGGAATTCCGTAGCGGCCAGTTCAATACCAGCTTCGTTGAAAGCCACCCTGAACTGACCAACTACTCGATCAAGCGCAAACCCGAAGAGCTGGCCCTGGCCATCGCCGCCGCCATCGCCGCCCACGCAGGCCTGTGAGGAATAGAACAATGAGCAAGCAAATCCACGTTACCGACACGATCCTGCGCGACGCCCACCAATCGCTGCTCGCCACCCGCATGCGCACCGAAGACATGCTGCCGATCTGCGACAAGCTCGACAAAGTCGGCTACTGGTCGCTGGAGTGCTGGGGCGGCGCGACGTTCGACGCCTGCGTACGTTTCCTGAAGGAAGACCCGTGGGAGCGTCTGCGCCAACTGCGCGCCGCGCTGCCTAACACCCGCCTGCAAATGCTGTTGCGCGGCCAGAACCTGCTGGGCTACCGCCACTACAGCGACGACGTGGTCAAAGCCTTCGTCGCCAAGGCCGCGGTCAACGGCATCGACGTGTTCCGCATCTTCGACGCCATGAACGACGTGCGTAACCTGCGCGTGGCCATCGAAGCGGTGAAAGCCGCCGGCAAACACGCCCAGGGCACCATCGCCTACACCACCAGCCCGGTGCACACCATCGAGGCCTTCGTGAACCAGGCCAAGCAAATGGAAGCCATGGGTTGCGACTCGGTGGCGATCAAGGACATGGCCGGTTTGCTGACCCCGTACGCCACTGGCGAACTGGTCAAGGCACTGAAAGCCGAGCAATCGCTGCCCGTGTTCATCCACTCGCACGACACCGCCGGCCTGGCCGCAATGTGCCAGATGAAGGCTATCGAAAACGGCGCGGACCACATCGACACCGCGATCTCCAGCTTCGCCTGGGGCACCAGCCACCCGGGCACCGAGTCGATGGTCGCCGCCCTTAAAGGCAGCGAGTTCGATACCGGCCTGAACCTGGAGCTGCTGCAAGAGATTGGTCTGTACTTCTACGCCGTGCGCAAGAAGTACCACCAGTTCGAAAGTGAATTCACCGCCGTCGACACCCGTGTGCAAGTCAACCAGGTACCGGGCGGGATGATTTCCAACCTGGCCAACCAGTTGAAAGAGCAGGGCGCGCTGAACCGCATGAGCGAAGTGCTGGCCGAAATCCCGCGCGTTCGCGAAGACCTCGGCTTCCCGCCGCTGGTGACCCCGACCTCGCAGATCGTCGGCACCCAGGCGTTCTTCAACGTGCTGGCCGGCGAGCGCTACAAGACCATCACCAACGAAGTGAAGTTGTACCTGCAAGGCGGCTACGGCAAGGCGCCGGGCACCGTCAACGAACAACTGCGTCGCCAGGCCATCGGCAGCGAAGAAGTGATCGACGTGCGTCCAGCCGATCTGCTCAAGCCGGAAATGGCCAAGCTGCGCGCCGATATCGGTGCTCTGGCCAAGTCTGAAGAAGACGTGCTGACCTTCGCCATGTTCCCGGACATCGGTCGCAAGTTCCTCGAAGAGCGCGCGGCCGGAACCCTGACTCCTGAAGTGCTGTTGCCGATTCCGGAAGTCGGCACAGTGGCTTCGGCGGGCGGTGAAGGCGTGCCGACCGAGTTCGTCATCGACGTTCACGGCGAAACCTACCGCGTCGACATCACCGGTGTTGGCGTCAAGGCTGAAGGCAAGCGTCACTTCTACCTGTCCATCGACGGCATGCCGGAAGAAGTGGTGTTCGAACCGCTCAACGAATTCGTCAGCGGCGGCAGCAGCAAGCGCAAGCAAGCCACTGCACCGGGCCATGTCAGCACCACCATGCCGGGCAACATCGTCGATGTGCTGGTCAAGGAGGGCGACACCGTCAAGGCGGGCCAGGCCGTGCTGATCACCGAAGCGATGAAGATGGAAACCGAAGTCCAGGCAGCCATCGCCGGTAAAGTCACCGCCATTCACGTGGCCAAGGGCGACCGGGTGAACCCGGGCGAGATCCTGATCGAGATCGAAGGCTGATTTAACAGCCTCGATACAACGCTTTAAACCTCGGGGGGGCATGTGCTCCCCTTTTTTTATCCATGGCAAAGCAAAGAGCTTGTGGGCGTCAGCGCGCCTTGGATGCGTTGGGCTGGAGGCTTTTGAAGATCAAAAGATCGCAGCCTTCGGCAGCTCCTGTAGGAGCTGCCGAAGGCTGCGATCTTTTGCTTTTGGTTTTTTTAGCCGCGGCACTCAACGAGGCTTTTCAACTGCCCCGACCCCGTCTGGTTCTCATCACTCAACCACTTCTCAAACCCGGCCCCAATCGCCGGCCATTCCGAATCCAGAATCGAGTACCACGCCGTATCGCGGTTCTGCCCCTTGACCACCATGTGCTGGCGAAACACACCCTCAAAACTGAAACCCAAGCGTTCGGCCGCATATTTGGAGCGGGCGTTGGCGTTGTTGCATTTCCATTCCAGGCGACGGTAGCCGAGGGCGAAGGATTCCTTGGCCAGCAGGTATACCGCCTCGGTGCTTTTCGGTGAGCGCTGCATCGGCGCGCCGAAGGTGACGTGGCCGATTTCGATGCGGCCCTGGGCCGGGACGATGGACATCAGGCTGAGGATGCCCTGGACCTCGCCGCTGGCGCGATCGATCACGCTGAAGAAGTACGGGTCGCTATTGGCCGCGTGGTTGTTCAGCCAGTCGTTGAAGGCGCTGCGCTCCGGGAAGGGGCCGTATGGCAGATAGTCCCAAAGCTTCGGGTCGGCGCCCGGGCCTTGCAGCGCTTTGAACAGGTCGTCGCCGTGGCGCGCCGGGTCGAGTTTTTCCAGGCGGATGAAGCGTCCTTCGATCAGTTGCGTCGTGGGGGCCGGGACGCCTTTCCAGTTGGCGAGTGAAGTCGACATGTTGTTCTCCTTGAACCTTAAATGGCTTTGCGAAACTGGATGAAACCGGGGCGTTCTGCAATGCGCTCGTAGAGCTGGATCGCGGTGGCGTTGGTTTCGTGGGTCAGCCAGTGCACCTTGTTACAGCCATCGGCCTTGGCCGTGGCGTAGACGAACTCGATCAGTTGCCGGCCGACGCCAGTGCCTCGGGTTTCCGGAACCACCAGCAAGTCTTGCAGGTAGCAGGCGTTTTCGATGGCCCAGTTCGAACGATGGTAGATGAAATGCACCATGCCCACGGCTTTGTTGTCAGCCCAGGCGAGGGCGGCGTGGGTCGGTTCGTTCGGGTCGAGCATGCGCTGCCAGGTGCTGTGAGTGACGGCCTCCGGCAATTCGGTATTGTAGAAGCGCAGGTAGGCCTGCCAAAGCGGCAGCCACGCCGCGTGATCACCGGCGGTGACTTGGCGAATGTCGATTTGACTCATGGTGATTTCCTTAGCGCATCAATTGGGCGAGGGTCTGGTCGTTGACGTCGGGGCTGGCGGCCAGGCCTTCGCGTACGCCGGCGATGTCGGCGGGGCTGCGGTTCTGGCTGAGCTTGCGCTTGCCTTCCAGACGGTCGATGGGAATGGCGAAACCGACGATGGCCTTGAGCATGCCGTCGATGTAATCGGCGGGGGCATCGGCCACGGACCACGGTTGGGCGCGGCCCGCTTCATGACGGTCGGTGAGGGTGCTGACGATGTCGAGCAGCCGCCCGCCATCGCTAAAGGTTTCGGCTCGGCCATAGGCGTGTACGGCGACGTAGTTCCAGGTTGGCACGACTTTGCCGTGTTCGGCCTTGCTCGGGTAGAAGCCGGGGCTGACGTAGGCGTCGGCACCGGCAAAAATCAGCAGGGCTTCGGCACCGTCGCGCAGGTCTTTCCACTGTGGATTGGCTTTGGCCAGATGCCCGTACAACGTGCCGTTCAAGCCTTGTTCGCAATGCAGCAGCACCGGCACATGACTGGCTTGCAGGCCGCTTTCGCCGTGGGTCACCAATATGGCGAGACGGGTGGCGAGGATCAGTTCATGCAGTTGGGACAACTCGTCGATGGCAAAAGCGCGTGGCGTGTACATGGAGATATTTTCCTTGGCGAATGTCTTCATCCTAGGCAGGCTATTGGTCTGTTGTAAGAGCCATTAATGACCAATTTCATGGGTCCATTGTCATGACGGATGCGCCGCTTTCCCTGTCGTTCAACCCGGCCGGTATCGAACTCGACCGTCGCCAGGGGTTGAGTCGTCAGCTCTATCAGGCCTTGCGCCTGCGCGTCCTCGACGGACGATTGGCCAGTGGAACGCGTCTGCCGGCCAGTCGTGACCTGGCCGCAGCGCTGGCTATTTCCCGCAACAGCGTGGTGCGTGCCTACGATCAGTTGTACGCCGAAGGTTTCATTGAGGGGCGAGTCGGGGACGGCACTTATGTCGCGCAACTGCCTCAGGCGGCGTTGCCGGCAAAAAAACTATCCACAAAAGTATCCACAGGCTTTTCAACAGGGTTATCAACAGCCTTATCCACAAATTGGCTCGATTTACCTGTGGATCCATCCAGCAAAGTTATCCACAACGATCCGTTGGCCCGGGTGAAGAACAACCATTTACCCAGTCCGCCGAGCGGTCCGCCACGGGCATTTCGGGTCGGTGTTCCGGCGTTCGATCTGTTTCCATTCGAGGTCTGGGCCAAGCTGAATGCGGCTTTCTGGCGCAAACCGGATTTGCAGCAGCTGTGCTACGGCGACCCGGCTGGCGATGTGCGCTTGCGCGGGATGATTGCTGCGTATTTGCGCAGTTCCCGTGGCATGCAGTGCACGGCTGAACAAATTGTGATCACCAGTGGCGCGCAGCAGGGGATCAGCCTTTGTGCACAGCTGCTGGTGGAGCCCGGTGACGGGGTGGCTATTGAAAATCCCGGGTATCGGGCGGCCGGTCATGCGTTCGCCGTGGCAGGTGCGAAGTTGCATGGGGTGGCGGTGGATGGCGAGGGCATCGACTGCGCTGAACTGGCGCAGCTGCGCGATTGCCGTTTGACCTACGTCACCCCGTCCCATCAGTACCCGACCGGGGTGGTGATGAGCCTGGCTCGCCGTCTGGAGCTGCTGGCCTGGGCCGAACGCACCCAGGGCTGGATCGTCGAGGATGACTACGACGGCGAGTACCGCTACAGCGGTGCGCCGCTGGCGCCTTTGGCGGCACTGGATCGGCAAGGCCGGGTGCTCTACGTCGGCACGTTCGGAAAAGTGGCGTTTCCGGCGTTGCGTCTGGGTTACCTGGTGCTGCCGACGGGGCTGGTGCAGGCCTTTGCCCAACGCCGTGCCGTGGACGTACGTCATTCCGAGGTCAGTACCCAGGCGGTGATGGCCGAGTTCATGGCGGCCGGGCATTTCCAGCGGCATATCCGCCGCATGCGCCGTGCGGCGTTGAGTCGCCGTAATGCATTGCTCAATGGCTGGCCGGCGGAGATTCCCGGCGTCGGACCATTACCCACCGTCGCCGCCGGGCTGCACATGACCGTACCGGTCGAGAGCGTGGCGCGTGAACGTGAATTGATCGAGTTGGCGCAAAGTGTCGATGTCGAGATCAACGGCTTGAGCAGCTATTGGTTGCCCGACTCCACGACACCGATGGATCAGCGAGCGGGGCTGGTGCTGGGTTTCGCCGCCGTGCCCGAAACAGCGATTGAGTCAGCGCTGGAGCGGTTGCGGGCGGTGTGGTGTGCCGGCTGAAGCGCGGGCAAAAAAAGACCTGCGTAAACGCAGGTCTTGAGGATGACGGGAACGACGTGGTTGTCAGGTACCGGACTTGATCTTGGTCCAGGCCCGGGTCCGCGCACGTTCGGCATCGCGCGGCAACGGTTGCAGGGTGTAGAGCGTGCTCATTGCCGTGTCGGTCGGGTACAGGTTCGGGTTGTTGCGGATCGCCGGGTCGACCAGTTCCGTGGCGTCCTTGTTCGGGTTCGGGTAGCCGACGAAGTCACTGACCGGCGCAATCACCTGGGGTTGCAGCAGGTAGTTGATGAAGGTGTAGGCGTCTTCCGGATTCTTCGCGCCCTTGGGTATTGCGAGCATATCGAACCAGATCGGCGCGCCTTCCTTCGGCAAGCGCATGTCGACGATCACACCGTTCTTGGCTTCCTTGGCGCGGTTGGCGGCTTGCGAGAAGCTGCCGGAATAACCGACCGCGACGCAGATGTCACCGTTGGCGATATCGGCCATGTACTTCGATGAGTGGAAGTAGGTGATGTACGGGCGGATCTTCATCAGCAGCGCTTCAGCCTTGTCGTAGTCCGCCGGCTTTTTGCTGTTGGGGTCGAGGCCGAGGTGTTGCAGGGCCAGCGGCAAGATCTCCGAGGGCGAGTCGAGCAGGGCGACGCCGCACTGCTTGAGCTTGCTGATGTTCTCTTCCTTGAAGATCAGGTCCCAGCTGTCCACTGGCGCGTTGTCGCCGAGCACGGCCTTGACCTTGTCCGGGTTGAAGCCGATCAGGATGGTCCCGTACATGTAAGGCACGGCGAATTTGTTGCCCGGGTCGTTGGCTTCGATCAGCTTCATCAGCTTGGGATCGAGGTGGTTCCAGTTCGGCAACTTGCTGCGGTCCAGTGGCTGGAACACGCCGGCTTCGATCTGCTTGGCGAGGAACACGTTGGACGGCACCACCACGTCGTAGCCGGAGTTGCCGGTCAGCAACTTGGCTTCCAGTGCTTCGTTGGTGTCGAAAATGTCGTAGACCAGCTTGGTCTGGCTGTTCTGGGCCTTGAAGTCTTCCAGGGCCTTGGGGGTGATGTAGTCGAACCAGTTGTAGACACGCAACGTTCGTTCTTCAGCATGGGCAACGCCACTGAGCACCAGGGCGCCCAGTGCTGGAACGATCAAACGCTTGAGTCTTGTCATTGTTCTAATCCTCATTGGGCGTTTTCGAAACCTTCGAGAACGTTCACGGCGTTGATGCCGATTTCTTCTACCGCGTAGCCGCCTTCCATCACGAACAGCGTCGGTTTGCCGAGAGCCGCAATGCGCTTGCCCATGGCCAGGTAATCCGGGCTGTCGAGTTTGAATTGCGAAATGGGGTCGTCCTTGAACGTGTCGACTCCCAGGGAGACCACGACGATGTCGGCGCCGTAGCTTTCGATCTCTTTACAGGCCTGTTCCAGCGCCGCGCTCCAGGTGTCCCAGCCCGAACCCGCGGCCAGAGGATAGTTGAAGTTGAAGCCCTCGCCGGGGCCTTCGCCCAATTCGTCTTCATAGCCGAGGAAGAACGGAAATTCGGCTTCCGGGTGGCCATGGATCGAGGTGAACAGCACGTCGCTGCGTTCGTAGAAGATCGACTGCGTGCCGTTGCCGTGGTGGTAGTCGACGTCGAGGATCGCGACCTTCTTGTGGCCCTGATCAAGGAAAGCCTGGGCGGCGATGGCCGCGTTGTTCAAGTAGCAATAACCCCCCATCAAATCGCTGGCGGCGTGGTGTCCCGGTGGACGGCACAGGGCGAAGGCCGAACGGGCGCCGCGCTGGATTTCCGCTTGGGCGGTGAGGGCGACTTGCGCTGCGCTGTACGCCGCTTGCCAGGTGCCGGCGGTGATCGGGGCGCCGCCATCGAAGCTGTAGTAACCGAGTTCGCCGTGCAGGCTGGCGGGTTTTATCCGGCGCAGGGTGCGGGCCGGCCAGGTGTAGGGCAGCAAGTCACCGTCGGTATTGAACTCGGTCCAGCGTGCCCAGGCGCCTTTGAAGAAGTCGAGGTAGTCGCGGCTGTGAATGCGTTCGATCGGTCCGAGGCCGAAATCCTTCGGCGCTTCGACAGGGCCGAGATTTTGATTTTGCACCCGTGCCAGCACGTGATCGGCACGTGAAGGCATTTCGAAGCAGGGCTTGAGTTGCCCGTCTATCAATTCACAACGGCCGTGGTGCAGGTGGTGATCGTTCGAGTAGATCGTCAGCATTTTGTTGTTCTCCGCAGGCTGATTCGGTTGAACACAGTCTTGCGGTGCAAACAGTTTAGGAGAACGGCAGGAAAGGCCAAAAGGGGATCGATATGGCCAAAACATTTGACCGAAATTCGCCCCTTTGAAGATCAAAAGATCGCAGCCTTCGGCAGCTCCTACAAAGGCTGCGATCAAGGCCGGAACTGGCTCGGCGCCACACCGCTCCAGCGCACGAACGCATGGCGAAAACTCGCGGTCTCGCTGAAGCCCAGCGCCTCGGCAATCTGGTAGATCGGCAATTGATCCTCACACAGCATTTGCTTGGCCTGCTCGAAGCGCAGTTCGTCGAGCAATTCCTGATAGCTGCAGCCCATGTCCTTGAGATGCCGACGCAAGGTTCGCGCCGAGCAATTCATCTGCTCGGCCAGGCCCTCCAGCCCCGGCGCTGCATTCAATTGCGCGCTGAGCAATTGGCGGATCCGTCCGAGCCATGCCTGACGCCCGGTGAACTCGATGTTCTGTTTGCGGCAGCGCTCGGCCATGGCTTGATGGGTGATGACATCGGCCAGCGGCAATGGCTGGTCGAGCCAGCGCTTGTCGAAGGCGAAGGCATTGTTGCGCGCGCCGAAATCCAGCGGGCAGTTGAAATGTTCGGCGTAGCTCGGTTCGTAGTCGGGTGCGGCATGTTCGAAGCGCGCTCCGAGCAAGGGCAGGGGATGGCCAAGCAGGTCGTCGCAGGTGACTTTCAGCGATACGAGGCAGAACTCGGCGTTGAATACCGCCATGGCCGGGCTCTCGCGGTAATCGGCGGCGGCGAACCAGATGCGCTCGCCGTCGTCCTCCAGGCTCAGCTCGAAAAGTGTTCCCAGCAGCGCCGGATAGCGTATCGCCAGCCGCAATGCGTCACCGAAGGTGGCACTGGTGAGCAGTGCGTAACCGAGCATGCCGTAGCAGGAAACGTGCATCCGTCGACCCAGTTCCAGGCCGATGTCGCGCTTGAGGGCAACGGCGTTGGCACAGACCTGCATCTCTTGATTGGTGGTGATGCGCGTGTCGGCCCGGTTCAGATCCGCCGCACTGATGCCGCTGCCGGCCAGCAGCGCTTCGCTGGACAGGCCTTGTGCCTTGAAGGCATCGAGTACCAGGGAGACCGCATTGAGGGTGGTGAGGTGGGAGTGGAGCATAAGGACTTCCAGCCTTGGGGATGGCTGGAAGGCAGCAAGTTACATGCCGGGTGAAGGACCTGTGGGAGCGAGCCTGCTCGCGATGACGGCGGGTCAGTCACATCAATGTGAATGGAAGACCGATATCGCGAGCAGGCTCGCTCCCACAGGGAGGACGAGGTGTCAGCTCAACTCGCCGCAAAGGTCGAGTTCGACAAGCCGACGGACTTCGTCCGTTTCAAGCCCTGCGCCCAGCAGTGCATGCAACTTGCCGAACGCCGCTTCACGGGTCATGCCGCCACCGGACAGCACACCGACACCGCGCAAGCGACTGCCTGCCTCATAGACGTCCAGCTCAACCCCGCCTTCGTGGCATTGCGTCACCGCCACCACTACCACGCCGTTATCCCGAGCACGGCCGAGGCTGGCGAGGAAATCCGGGTTGTCGCTCGGCCCGGTGCCGCTGCCGTAGCACTCCAGCACCAGACCTTGAATGCCGCTGTCGAGCAGGCCATCGAGGATCTCGGCAGCGATGCCAGGGAACAGCGGCAACACGGCAACCTTCGCCAGTTGTTTTGCCTGGTTGTAGTTCAACGCTGTTGGCAGTGAAGAGGCTTTCACACCACCGCCCTGACGCTCCAGCCGCTTGAACGGATGACGGCCAAAACTGCGGACCTTGGCGCAACGGGTCGGGTCCAGCAGTTCGCCGTGGAAGTACAGATGCACACCCGGCGCGAGGCCTTGACCCAGTGCAACCAGCGCGCCGCCGAGGTTCTCCCAGGCGTCGCTGTCGGCGACGCCGGCCGGCAGCATGGAGCCGGTAAAACACACGCGGGCCTGCAGGCCGAGCAACTGGAAGCTCATGGCGGCGGCACTGTAGGCCAGCGTGTCGGTGCCGTGCAGGATCAGCACGCTGTCGCAGCCCTGAACATCCACCGCATCGACCACCGCTTCACGCAACTGCTGCCAGTACGTCGGGGTCATGTTGGCGCTGTCGATCAGCGGCGACATCTCGCGAAAACGCCACTGCGGCACGACAAGTTCGGGCTGGCTGTGCAGGTATTCGCGCATCCGCGCTTCAAAACCGGACGCTGGTGCCAGGCCGTGGGCGCTGGCCTGCATGCCGATGGTGCCACCGGTGTAGAGCACCATGACGTGCTGGGCGGCAGGGTAGGTCGACGAATTCATGGAGGTGCTCCGAGAACGGTGAGTTCCTGTGGGAGCGAGCCTGCTCGCGAAAGCGGTGTGTCAGTCGACATCAATTTCGAATGTCAGTCCGCATTCGCGAGCAGGCTCGCTCCCACAAGGGATTGTGCACTTTAACCGATCAGCGTTGCGCTGCGGTCACGCCTTGCGGCTCAGCCTGATACTGAACGGCGGCTGGCGGGTTGGCCGGCCATGCCTGGCGATCCAGATCCAGGTCCGGGAACTTCGCGGAATCGAACACCGGGGTCTTGATGCCGGCGGCGCGCTGGTCATCGTAGTCACGCAGGATGCGCATGCCGACCTTGAACAGCAGGAACAGCGCGATCAGGTTGACGAACGCGAGCATGGTCATGGTGATGTCGGCGAAGGCAAATACGGTACCGAGGTTTTCGATGGCGCCCCAGAAGATCAGCACCAGTACCAGCGCGCGATAGCCCATCAGCGCCTTGCGGTTTTCACCGATCAGAAAACGCAGGTTGCTCTCGCCCAGGTAGTAGTTGTAGAGGATCGAGGTGAACACGAACAACGCCAGGGCCACGGAGATGAACATCCGCCCCCAGTCACCGACCACGGCGGCCAGGGAGTTCTGGGTCAGGGCAATGCCGTCGCCTTCGAAGCCTGGGGTGTAGAAGCCCGAAAGCAGGATCAGCAATGCGGTGCAGGTGCAGATCACGAAGGTATCGAGGAACACGCTGAACGCTTGAACCACGCCTTGCGCCACCGGGTGCTCGACCGCCGCCACCGCCGCCACGTTCGGCGCGCTGCCCAGGCCTGCTTCGTTGGCGAACACGCCACGTTTCACGCCCATGACGATAGCGCTGCCGATCAGGCCGCCGAAGGCCTGGTCCAGACCGAAGGCGCTCTTGGCGATGGTCATCAGCATGCCCGGCACCTGGTCGAACTGCAGCACGATCACGTAGATGGTCACGCCGATATACACCAGGGTTTTCACCGGTACCAACAGGTCGGCAACCTTGGCGATGCGCTTGATCCCGCCGATGAATACCAGGCCCAGCAGCACGGCCAGACCGATGCCGGTGTAAGTGGTGTCGAGGCCGAACGCGTTGTTCAGCGAGTGCGTCACGGCGTGGGCTTGCAGGCCGTTGAAGGCGAAGCCGAACGTCACCAGCAACAGGAACGCCATGAGCATGCCCAGCCAGCGTTTCTGCAGACCGTGCTGGATGTAGTAGGACGGGCCGCCCCGGAAGGTGCCGTCGGAGTCAGTGCGTTTGTACAGCTGACCGAGGGAGCATTCGAAGAAGCTGCTGGACATGCCGACCAGTGCGGTCACCCACATCCAGAACACCGCGCCAGGCCCACCGAGTGTCACGGCGATGCCGACCCCGGCAATGTTGCCCGCACCGACGCGGCCGGCGAGGCTGAGCATCAGGGCCTGGAACGAACTGAGTTGCCCGGCGCTGCTTTTGAGGCTGTCGCGGAACACCGCGAACATGTGGAAGAAGTGACGCAGTTGAACGAAACGCGAGCGGATCGTGAAGTAGCTACCGAGCCCGACAATGAGCACGATCAGTACTTTCCCTGAGAGGAAGTCGTTAATGACTTCGAGCATGGATTATTCCTCGCTGTTTTTTGTGTTGGCAAATGCTTGCCGGGCAGACACATCGAGTTACACCGGTGGGCGCACGGCACAACGGGCGGTTCGAAGTTCGTCCCGGTTTCATATCGCGGGTTTGTTATTAGTTCGGGTTTCGCATGGGTTGTGGTCTCGCTACCGACGACCGCTCACGCGAAGAGGGGCGGCACTATACCGATGCTTTCCTGTGGGAGCGAGCTTGCTCGCGATGGCGGTTGCTCATTCAGCCTATGTGTCGACTGACTGGACGCAATCGCTAGCAAGCTCGCTCCCACAGGTTTTGCTGTTGCTGCGGTTAAAAAAAAGGGCCTGGAGAATGATCTCCAAGCCCTCAAAAGGTGAGAGGTGTCTAGTCCCTCGACCTGGTGAGCGGTGCTACAGGTAACGCGTCGGGTTAGGCCTTCAGGGGCACCAGACGCGGAGCAATCATGTTTTCCGGGCGCAGGATGTCGGCGAGCATGGCTTCGTCGAGCAGACCTTCTTCGCGCACCAGTTCCAGCACGCCGCGGCCGCTTTCGAGGGCGATACGGGCGATGCGGGTGGCGTTTTTGTAGCCGATGTACGGGTTCAGTGCGGTAACCAGACCGATCGAGTGTTCGACCAGTTCACGGCAGCGGGCTTCGTTGGCGGTGATACCGACGATGCAGTGCTCGCGCAGCATGTCCATGGCGCGTTGCAGCAGGCGGATCGAATCGAGGATCTTGAAAGCGATCAGCGGTTCCATCACGTTCAGTTGCAGCTGGCCGCCTTCGGCCGCCATGGTCAGCGCCAGATCGTTACCGATGACCTGGAAGGCCACCTGGTTAACGGCTTCCGGAATAACCGGGTTGACCTTGCCTGGCATGATCGAGCTGCCTGGCTGACGCGCTGGCAGGTTGATTTCGTTGATGCCGGTGCGTGGGCCGCTGGACAGCAGGCGCAGGTCGTTGCAGATCTTCGACAGCTTGACCGCAGTACGCTTGAGCATGCCGGAGAACAGCACGAAGGCGCCCATGTCGGAGGTCGCTTCGATCAGGTCGGCTGCCGGAACCAGCGGCTGACCGCTGATCAGGGCCAGGCGCTGTACAGCCAAGGCCTGATAGCGCGGGTCGGCGTTGATGCCGGTGCCGATCGCGGTGCCGCCCAGGTTCACTTCAGTCAGCAGTTCCGGGGCCAGCGTCTTCAGACGGGCCAGGTCTTCGCCCATGGTGGTGGCGAACGCACGGAACTCTTGACCCAGGGTCATCGGCACGGCGTCTTGCAGCTGGGTACGACCCATCTTCAGGACGTGGTTGAATTCTTCACCCTTGGCCGCGAACGCCTGAATCAGGCTGTCGAGGCTGGCGAGCAGGGCGTCGTGACCGAGCAACAGACCCAGGCGGATCGCCGTCGGGTAGGCGTCGTTGGTCGACTGCGCCATGTTCACGTCGTCGTTCGGGTGCAGGTACTGGTATTCGCCTTTCTGGTGACCCATGGCCTCCAGCGCGATGTTGGCGATCACTTCGTTGGCATTCATGTTGGTCGAAGTGCCAGCGCCGCCTTGAATCATGTCCACCACGAACTCTTCGTGGAAGTCGCCGCGGATCAGACGTGCACAGGCTTCGCTGATGGCAGCGTGCTTGGCTTCGCTCAGGTGACCCAGCTCACGGTTGGCGTCAGCAGCGGCCTGTTTGACCATGGCCAGACCGACAACCAGTTTCGGGTAGTGCGAAATCGGAACGCCCGAAAGGCGGAAGTTGTTCACCGCTCGCAGGGTCTGGATACCGTAATACGCTTGAGCCGGTACTTCGAGGGCGCCAAGCAGGTCATTTTCTGTGCGGAATGATGCAGCGGAGGACATGATAGAAATCATCTCAATATGGACCCGGGCTGTGCCGGAACGCTGTGAATGCTAGGCTTGTGCAGAATTTTGGGCCAATGCTGTTAAACACTAGCCTATGCACATTCGGCATAATGCCCGTGTGACGCCGGCTTGACGGCGAGCGTGTGACCTAAATTGGTGCGTGTCCGGGAGGACGTGATGAATCTGGAAAGCAAATGGCTGGAGGACTTTAGTGCCCTGGCTGCCACCCGCAGCTTCTCCCAGGCAGCCGAACGGCGCTTCGTGACGCAACCGGCGTTCAGCCGGCGAATCCGCAGCCTGGAGGCGGCGCTGGGGCTGA
Source organism: Pseudomonas sp. PDM27 (assembly GCF_019219205.1). NCBI lineage: Bacteria > Pseudomonadati > Pseudomonadota > Gammaproteobacteria > Pseudomonadales > Pseudomonadaceae > Pseudomonas > Pseudomonas sp. PDM27. The sequence goes on from NZ_JAHUWF010000013.1 coordinate 195,073, forward strand.
CCCTGGTCAACCGCTCGCGCACGCCGATCGAACTGACGGCGGCGGGACAATTGTTTCTGGTCACGGCACGCACCGTGGTCGAGCAGCTCGGCGAAGTATTGCGCCATCTGCATCACCTGGAAGGCGGGCAGGGCGAAGTGATGCAGGTAGCGGCCGCACACTCCCTGGCGCTCGGTTTCTTTCCGCGGTGGATTGCGCAGTTGCGCAACGAAGGCTTGAACATCGCCACGCGACTGGTGGCGACCAACGTCGGCGACGCGGTGCATGCCTTGCGCGAAGGCGGTTGCGATCTGATGCTGGCCTTCTACGATCCGGACGCTGCGATGCAGATGGACCCGGAAATCTTCCCTTCCCTGCACCTTGGCCACACCGAAATGCTGCCGGTCTGCGCGGCGGACGCCGACGGCAAACCGCTGTTCGATCTGGAGGGCGAGGCCAGCGTACCGCTGCTGGCGTATAGCGCCGGGGCATTTCTCGGCCGCTCGGTGAACATGCTGCTGCGCCAACGGGCACTGCGCTTCACCACGATCTACGAAACCGCCATGGCCGACAGCCTGAAAAGCATGGCCCTGGAAGGCCTGGGCATTGCCTGGGTGCCGCAGCTCAGCGTGCGCGCGGAACTGGCGCGCGGTGAACTGGTGGTCTGCGGCGGCCCGCAATGGCATGTGCCGTTGGAGATTCGTCTGTATCGCTGCGCACTGGTACGCAAGGCCAACGTGCGGTTGTTGTGGCGCAAGTTGGAAGGCGGTGCGGCACAGGGCACGACGGGTTCCTGAATACCATGAAACCCCAATGTGGGAGCGGGCTTGCTCGCGAAGAGGCCGGTACATTCAACATCGATGTTGATTGATCCACCGCTTTCGCGAGCAAGCCCGCTCCCACAGGAAATTCGAGGTGTATTCCATTGACCTTCAAGTCAATAAAATCGGGGCTTTGCGGCAGATGACAGATGGTCGCAACAGGGGCTGTTTATTGGCTTCATTGAGGTATACTGCGCGGCCTTCGGCCGGTTACGACTGGCCATAATTCGTACAATCAAGCCACGCATCCTGCGTGGCTTGTTGTTTTTTGATGCGCCTGCGGGCGCCCAGAGAGAAGAGGCACGACGATGAGTGCACTGGTTGGCGTGATCATGGGCTCCAAGTCCGATTGGTCCACCCTTAGCCACACCGCCGATATGCTGGAAAAGCTCGGCATCCCTTACGAGGTGAAAGTGGTTTCTGCCCACCGCACCCCGGACCTGCTGTTCCAGTACGCCGAAGAGGCCGAAGCACGGGGCATCGAGGTGATCATCGCCGGTGCCGGTGGCGCGGCCCACTTGCCAGGCATGTGTGCAGCCAAGACCCACTTGCCGGTGCTGGGCGTACCCGTTCAGTCCGCCATGCTGTCGGGCGTTGATTCGCTGCTGTCCATTGTGCAGATGCCAGCAGGCATTCCGGTTGCCACCCTGGCCATCGGCAAGGCGGGTGCGATCAACGCAGCGCTGCTGTCGGCGAGTATCCTTGGCGCCAAGCACCCGCAGTTCCATGCGGTGCTGAAAACCTTCCGTGCTGAGCAGACAGACAGCGTCCTGGAAAATCCAGACCCACGCATCGCCTGAGGTTGTTGACGATGAAGATCGGTGTAATCGGTGGCGGCCAGTTGGGTCGCATGTTGGCGTTGGCGGGCACTCCGCTGGGCATGAACTTCGCTTTTCTGGACCCGGCGCCGGATGCTTGCGCAGCCGCGTTGGGCGAACACCTGCGAGCCGACTACGGCGATCAGGATCACCTGCGCCAGCTGGCCGATGAAGTCGATCTGGTGACCTTCGAGTTCGAAAGCGTTCCGGCGGAAACCGTCGCGTTCCTCTCGCAATTCGTCCCGGTCTACCCGAGCGCCGAAGCCTTGCGCATCGCCCGTGACCGCTGGTTCGAGAAGAGCATGTTCAAGGACCTGGGGATTCCTACCCCGGCGTTCGCTGACATCCAGTCCCAGGCCGACCTGGACGCCGCCGTGGCCTCCATCGGCCTGCCGGCGGTGCTCAAGACCCGTACCCTGGGTTACGACGGCAAGGGCCAGAAAGTCCTGCGTACCCCTGAAGATGTAGTCGGCACCTTCGCCGAGCTGGGTAGCGTGGCCTGCCTGCTGGAAGGCTTCGTGCCGTTCACCGGTGAAGTCTCGCTGATCGCCGTGCGTGCCCGCGACGGTGAAACCCGCTTCTACCCGTTGGTGCACAACACCCACGAAAGCGGCATCCTCAAGCTGTCCGTGGCCAGCACCGATCACCCGTTGCAAGCCCTGGCCGAAGACTACTCCAGCCGTGTGCTCAAGCAGCTGGATTACGTCGGCGTGATGGCGTTCGAGTTCTTCGAAGTCGACGGTGGTCTCAAGGCCAACGAAATCGCCCCGCGCGTGCACAACTCCGGGCACTGGACCACCGAAGGCGCCGAGTGCAGCCAGTTCGAAAACCACCTGCGGGCCGTTGCCGGTCTGCCGTTGGGTTCGACGGCCAAGGTCGGCGAAAGCGCGATGCTCAACTTCATCGGCACAGTGCCAGAGACCGAGAAGGTCCTGACCATCGCTGACTGCCATCTGCATCACTATGGCAAGGCGTTCAAGGTCGGCCGCAAGGTCGGTCACGCGAACCTGCGTTGTGCAGACCGCGAGACGCTGGCGGCCCAGATTCTCAAGGTTCAAGCACTGATCGCCGAATAGTTTTCTCTGGCAATGGCGGAACCTTCGGGTTGCGCCGTTCTCTCATGGCAGGTTGCGAAAGTCTGACTAGGCTTTCGGATAGCTACTTCATTGAGAGGAGAATGCCATGGGAATTATCGGAACCATCTTTATCGGCCTGATCGTCGGTCTGCTGGCCCGGTTCCTGAAACCGGGCGATGACAGCATGGGCTGGATCTTGACGATCCTGCTCGGTATCGGCGGTTCGCTGGCGGCCACCTATGGCGGTCAGGCCCTGGGTATCTATCAGGCAGGCCAAGGTGCAGGCTTCATCGGGGCGCTGGTGGGCGCCGTTGTATTGCTGGTGATCTACGGACTGATCAAAAAGAACTGATCCAGGCGACAAAGCCCTCTCCGCCAAGCCGGTCGGGAGGGCTAGAATGTTCGGCGTTTCCTGTTCTTCCCATTGCCGAGCACCTTCATGCGCCGTCTTTTGCTGACTCTTGTTTTACTGGGTACGGGTCTTGCCCATGCCGGCGAACTGCCGGAGACCGACTGGCTCGAACTGATGCCCAAGTCGGACCAGAAGGCCCTCGAGGCCATGCCCGAAATCGACCACGACTCCCCTGAAGCCAATGGCACCTTCACCGACAAAGGCGGGATGAAGCAGGCCAAAGGCTTGCCGGCGGTGATGTACTCGACCAGGACCGTTGCGTCGATGAACGACAGAAACATCCGCCTTGGCGGTTATCCAGTGCCGCTGGAGTCCGACGCCAAGGGCCGCAGTACGTTGTTCTTCCTCGTGCCGTACCCGGGTGCCTGCATTCATGTGCCGCCACCGCCACCCAATCAACTGGTGCTGGTGCGTTATCCCAAGGGCTTGAAGCTGGATGATATCTACACGCCGCTGTGGGTCACCGGCACGCTGAAGATCGAGAAGGTCAGCAATGACCTGGCGGATGCGGCTTATGCGCTGGATGCGCAGAAGGTGAGGGTGGTGGAAGAGTCGGATTTGTAAGGACAGCACCAAACCAATGTGGGAGCGAGCTTGCTCGCGATGAGGCCATAACATTCAACTTAGAGGTTGCCTGTTACTCCGCCATCGCGAGCAAGCTCGCTCCCACAGTGATTTATGGTGTTAGAGAGATTTGCTGCCTACGCTCACGCCCAAGGTGTGACTGGCCCCAGGCACCAGGCTCACCACATCACCCATCACGTTCGCCGTCTCGATGCACAGCATGCGCTGCCAGCCGTCGTCGGCCATGTCGCTGAACGCAGCGGCGCGGTCGATCCACGGGTTCCAGATCACCGCCGTACGCGATCCGCTGCTGGTCAGTACGATGCGCCGTTCCCAGGCTGGATCGACGATGCTCAACTGTGGCGGGGCGTCGAGGTAGATGCGGTCGGTCTCGCCGGTAAAATGCAGATCACCGGTCTGGGTGACGGTTTTCCAGTTGTCCAGGGTTTCGATATAGTTGAGGCCGTCCACACCTTCGACGTGCACCTCGCGCACATCGCTGACGGCAAAGTAACTGTGCAGCGCCTGGCTGATGCTGACGGTATCAGTGCCCCGGTTGTGGCTGGTCAACTGGATGTGCAATTGCTCGTCGAGGCGAATGGTCAGGGTCAAGTCCACCTGGTGCGGCCAGCCGGGAAAGCCGCCTTCGGGGTAGGGCAGGAGGAATTCGACCTTCAGGCTTTCGCCTTCGGCTTCGATGCCACCCAGTTCCCAATCCATCGCTCGCACGAAGCCGTGAGCCGACGGCGCGTCATTGCTGACACGCATCGCCTTGACACTTTGCGGGTTGCGGTCGAAGACACCGAACCACGGCCAGCACACCGGCACGCCGGCACGGATGCTCTTGCCGGTCTTGAAGACGGCCTCGTCGTTGAGCCAGATCAGCGGCGGCTGGCCGGCCAGCTGATAGCTGAGGATGTGCGCACCTTGCTGGGCCACCAGTAATTCGGCCTGACCGTGGCGGATGCGCCAGCAGTTCAGTTCATCCAGTTTTACGGCTTCAACATTGGGCGTGCTCATGGGACAGCTCTCGATCAGTAACGTGGACGACTATCGACCGCAAAACGGCTTCCAGGTTTAGAAACTCTTTATCGAGCCCTGGGCGGAACCGAGCGGGTACGACCGCTGCCGTCGATGGCAACGAACACAAACACCGCTTCGGTTACTTTACGCCACTCGCTGGACAGTGGATCGTCGCTCCAGACCTCGACCATCATCTTGATCGAGCTGCGGCCGATTTCCAGGGCCTGGGTATAAAAGGAAAGCTGAGCGCCCACCGCCACCGGAACCAGAAATGCCATGCGGTCGATTGCAACGGTGGCAACGCGTCCGCCGGCGACCTTGCTGGCCATCGCAGTGCCTGCCAAATCCATCTGCGCCACCAGCCAGCCGCCGAAAATGTCGCCAAAGCCGTTGGTTTCGCGAGGGAGTGCGGTGATTTGCAGGGCCAGGTCGCCTTGCGGGATCGGATCTTCTTGTTCGAGCTCTATCATGCCGGGGGTGCCTCTGACCCGTGACTCTTCGTTGGTATCGCTGGTGGTAGCCGTCTTCGGGAAAAACGATTCAGCACCGAACATACTACGTTCGTCACGTTTTCCATAAGGCGCCTAAAGGGAAACTCTGCGAAATCGCCTATGAACCTGAGAGGCGTTTTCGCACAGCAACCCCTTAAAAACCGGAGCAAGGCTGCGAGTATATCGGTCGGTAGACTCCGCGACGACCGTCCGGTTCTCATTTTGACCGTCAAAAACGCACCTCTATGTGCTTTTTCGAACAATTTGCTATCGTGCCGGACCTGCCCAGGCCTCAACCAGCGTTGTTGAGGTTGCAGATCCGACTATAAGAGAAGCCCTTGCCATGACCACAGCGCCCTCGAGCATCGCGCAGCCAGAACAACCCGCACGTCCGCTGACTCGCAGCGACTACAAGACTTTATCGCTGTCTGCCCTGGGTGGCGCGCTGGAGTTCTACGACTTCATCATCTTCGTGTTCTTCGCCACGGTGGTGGGCAAGCTGTTCTTCCCGGCGGACATGCCTGAGTGGCTACGCTTGATGCAGACCTTCGGCATCTTCGCCGCCGGCTACCTGGCACGGCCGCTGGGCGGCATCGTGATGGCGCATTTCGGCGACCTGCTGGGCCGCAAGAAAATGTTCACCCTGAGCATTTTCATGATGGCCGTGCCGACCCTGATCATGGGCTTGTTGCCGACCTATGCGCAGATCGGCATGTGGGCACCGATCCTGTTGCTGCTGATGCGGGTGATCCAGGGCGCGGCCATTGGCGGTGAGGTGCCGGGGGCGTGGGTCTTCGTTTCCGAACACGTGCCGCAGCGTCATATCGGCTATGCCTGTGGCACCCTGACCAGCGGTCTGACGGCGGGCATCCTGCTCGGCTCGCTGGTCGCCACGGCGATCAACAGCCTCTATACCCCGGCGGAAGTGTCGGATTACGCCTGGCGGATCCCGTTCCTGCTGGGCGGCGTGTTTGGACTGTTCTCGGTATACCTGCGTCGCTGGCTGCACGAAACCCCGGTGTTCGCCGAGCTGCAACAGCGCAAGGCCCTGGCCGAAGAGGTGCCGCTGCGCGCGGTGCTGCGTGACCATCGTGGCGCCATCGCCATTTCGATGCTGCTGACCTGGCTGCTGTCGGCCGCCATCGTGGTGTTGATCCTGATGACCCCGACTGTGTTGCAGACGGTCTATCACTTCTCGCCAACCACGTCCTTGCAGGCGAACAGTCTGGCGATCGTGTTCCTGAGCTTTGGCTGCATCATCGCCGGCGCGCTGGCGGATCGCTTCGGTGCAGGGCGAGTCTTCGTCCTTGGCTGCGCTGCGTTGCTGGCGAGCTCCTGGACCTTCTATCACAGCCTGGCTGACCATCCCGACTGGCTGTTTCCGATGTACGCGGTGACCGGTCTGCTGGTCGGCACCATCGGTGCGGTGCCCTACGTGATGGTCAAGGCGTTCCCGCCAGTGGTGCGTTTCAGCGGCCTGTCGTTCTCCTATAACGTGGCCTACGCCATTTTCGGTGGTCTGACGCCGATGATTGTCAGTCTGCTGCTCAAGGAAAGCCCGATGGGGCCGGCCTACTACGTGGCGGTGCTGTGCGGGGTCGGGATTCTGGTGGGGGCGTATCTCTGGAAGAAAGGGCGTTGATCGACCTTTTGTATCGACTGTACTGACGCCTTCGCGAGCAAGCCCGCTCCCACATTGGTTCTGTGTTCGCCGCAGATCCCCCTGTGGGAGCGGGCTTGCTCGGGTAGAAACCGGAGACATCCTTTACGTTTTAAACCGGAGACATCGTTTACAGGTATGAAATACGGTCAGGAGGTGCCTGACCATGCCCTGGAATCGAGAGTCC
>NZ_JAHUWF010000014.1:0-196787 GCF_019219205.1 Pseudomonas sp. PDM27
ACTACCAAGCGGATGGCTTCCGCTTTTTCCTCAGATGTAACAACCCGATATCCCATGATGCGTCCTTAAGTCGATGCTCCTACATCATGGTCCAAAAATGTTCGACCACTACACGGCAGCTCCTACAAAGAGCGCCGTACACCCTGTAGGAGCTGCCGAAGGCTGCGATCTTTTCGCCGTTAATGCTTGAACATCACATGCCGCACAACGGTGTAATCCTCTAACCCATACATGGACATGTCCTTGCCATATCCGGACAACTTCTGCCCGCCGTGGGGCATTTCGCTGACCAGCATGAAGTGCGTATTCACCCAGGTGCAGCCGTACTGCAAGCGCGCCGACATCCGATGGGCGCGGCCGACATCGGCGGTCCACACGGAGGAGGCCAGGCCGTAGTCCGAGTCGTTGGCCCAACCCAGCACCTGCGCTTCATCGCTGAATCTGGTCACCGACACCACCGGCCCGAACACTTCGCGACGGACGATTTCGTCATCCTGCTGGGCATCGGCGAGCACCGTTGGTTCGAAGAAGAAGCCATTGCCGTCCACCGCTTTACCGCCAGTGATCAGGCGAATGTGCGGTTGGGCGATGGCGCGTTCGACGAAACCGGCCACGCGGTCGCGGTGTTGCGCGGTGATCAGCGGGCCGAGTTCGGTCGACGGATCGTCCTGCAAGCCGTACTTGATGCTGCTGACGGCGGCGCCGAGTTTCTCGACGAACTTCTCGTAGATGCCTTCCTGCGCGTAGATGCGGCAGGCGGCGGTGCAGTCCTGGCCGGCATTGTAGAAACCGAAGGTGCGGATGCCTTCGACAGCGGCGTCGATGTCGGCGTCGTCGAAGATGATCACCGGGGCCTTGCCGCCCAGTTCCATGTGCATGCGTTTGACGCTGTCGGCGGTGCTGGAAATGATGTTCGAACCGGTGGCGATCGAACCGGTCAGCGACACCATGCGCACTTTCGGGTGGGTGACCAGCGGGCTGCCGACGCTAGGACCACGGCCGAACACCAGGTTGAGCACGCCGGCCGGGAAGATGTCCGACGCCAGTTCGGCCAGGCGCAGGGCGGTCAGCGGCGTCTGTTCCGACGGCTTGAGCACCACGGTGTTGCCGGCGGCCAGGGCCGGGGCGATTTTCCAGGCGACCATCATCAGCGGGTAGTTCCACGGCGCGATGGAGGCGATCACGCCCACCGGGTCGCGGCGGATCATCGAAGTGTGGCCCGGCAGGTATTCGCCACCGGCCGAACCGCTCATACAGCGGCTGGCGCCGGCGAAGAAGCGGAACACGTCGGCAATCGCCGGGATCTCGTCGTTCAGCGCGGCGCTGTAAGGCTTGCCGCAGTTGTCCGATTCCAGTTTGGCCAGCTCTTCGCCGTGGGCCTCGATGGCATCGGCGAGTTTGAGCAGCAGCAGCGAACGTTCTTTCGGCGGGGTCTGCGACCAGCTGGCGAAGGCGGCGTCGGCGGCACGCACGGCGGCATCGACCTGGGCTTCGCTGGCTTCGTTGATTTCCACCAGCACACGACCCAGCGCGGGGTTGAACACCGGTTGGGCGGGGCCTTCGCCGTCTTGCAGTTGGCCGTTGATCAATAGTTTGGTTTGCATGACATTTGTCCTCATCAATGCAGATCTTGTTTTGAAACCAGTCCCTGTGGGAGCGAGCTTGCTCGCGATGGCGGTGTGTCAGCCACCATCCATGCTGAATGTAATGGCCTCATCGCGAGCAAGCTCGCTCCCACAGGGGGTAGTGGTGTCTATTTTGAGTTTATTTCCCGCCACTGCCCGCAACGCTTTCGCCGCCACGGGTCAGGTAATAGGCGCCGAGGATCGGCAGCATGGTCACGATCATCACCAGCATCGCCACGACGTTGGTCACCGGCACGTCCCGTGGGCGGCTGAGCTGGTTGAGCAGCCACAGCGGCAGGGTGCGTTCATGACCGGCGGTGAAGGTGGTGACGATGATCTCGTCGAACGACAGGGCAAACGCCAGCATGCCGCCGGCCAGCAAGGCCGAGCCGAGGTTCGGCAGGATGATGTAGCGGAAGGTCTGCCAGCCGTCGGCGCCGAGGTCCATGGAGGCTTCGATCAAACTGTGGGAGGTACGGCGCAAGCGGGCGATGACGTTGTTGTAGACGATCACCACACAGAAGGTCGCGTGGCCGACGATGATGGTGAACATCCCCGGCTCGATGCCCAGCGTCTTGAAGGTTGCCAGCAATGCGATCCCGGTGATGATCCCCGGCAAGGCGATCGGCAGGATCAGCATCAGCGAGATGCCTTGCTTGCCGAAGAAGTCCCGACGGTACAACGCAGCGGACGCCAGCGTGCCAAGGACCATGGCGATCAGCGTGGCAATCGAGGCGATCTGCAACGACAGCTTGATGGCTTCGAGCACGTCCGGCCGTGAGAACGCCACGCCGATCCACTTCAGGGTGAAGCCCTTGGGCGGAAAGCTGAACGCCGCGTCTTCGGTGTTGAAGGCGTACAGGAAGATGATCAGGATCGGGAAGTGCAGGAACACCAACCCGCCCCAGGCGGCAATGCGCAGGCCTAATGAGGCTTTTTCAGAGTGCATCGAAGGCCCCCAGACGTTTGACAATGGACAGGTAGATGGCGATCAGCACGATCGGCACCAGGGTGAACGCGGCAGCCATTGGCATGTTGCCGATCGCGCCCTGCTGGGCGTAGACCATGCTGCCGACGAAGTAGCCGGGCGGGCCGACCAGTTGCGGCACGATGAAGTCGCCCAGGGTCAGCGAGAAGGTGAAGATCGAACCGGCGGCAATGCCCGGGATCGACAGCGGCAGGATCACTTGCATGAAGGTCTGGCGCGGCTTGGCCCCGAGGTCGGCGGAGGCTTGCAGCAGCGAGGGCGGCAGGCGTTCCAGCGAAGCCTGGATCGGCAGGATCATGAACGGCAGCCAGATGTAAACGAACACCATGAAGCGCCCCAGGTGCGAGGTCGACAAGGTGCTGCCGCCGACACCGGGAATGCCCAGTACGAATTGCAGGACCGGTTCCAGCCCCAGGTGCTGCACAAACCACTGCGCCACGCCGCCCTTGGCCAGCAGCAAGGTCCAGGCGTAGGCCTTGACGATGTAACTGGCCCACATCGGCATCATCACCGCGATGTAGAAAAACGCCTTGGTCTTGCCCGTGGTGTAGCGCGCCATGTAGTAGGCAATCGGGAACGCGACGATGGCGCTGGCAATCGACACGGCAATCGCCATGCCCAGGGTGCGCAGGATGATGTCGAAGTTCGACGGCTGGAACAGCGCGGTGAAGTTCGCCAGGGTCAGGTCGGGGGTGACCGCCATGGTGAAGTCATCGAAGGTGTAGAAACCTTGCCACAGCAGAACCAGCAACGAGCCCAGGTAGATCGCGCCGAACCACAGCAGCGGCGGTACCAGCAGGAGCGACAGGTAAAAATTCGGCCGGCGATACAGCAGATTGGAAAACCTGCGCAGCAGCGAGCCGCTGGCCGGCGATTGGGGGATAGCTACGGTGTTCATCTCACACCCCGCCTGCAACGGTGTCGTGCAACGGGATCATGGCTTCACGCGCCCAACGTGCGCTGATGCGCTGACCGGTCTGGTGTTGTGCGCTGGTGTCCAGCCACTGGTTGTTGGCCTGGCTGATGTTCAGGGTCTGGCCGTTTTCCAGTTTCAATTCATAGCGGGTGGCGCTGCCCTGGTACTGGATATCGTGGAGCAAACCGCTGACTTCGATTTCGTGGCTGGCCAGCGGGCCTTCGGCGAAACGCACGTGTTCCGGACGAATCGAGAACGGCTGCGGATTGCCACTGATTTGCCTGGCCAGATCACCGCGGATCACGTTGGAGGTGCCGACGAATTCGGCGACGAAGGTGGTGGCCGGTTTCATGTACAGGTTGCGCGGGCTGTCGACTTGTTCGATGCGGCCCTTGTTGAACACCGCCACGCGGTCGGACATCGACAGTGCTTCGGTCTGGTCGTGGGTGACGAAGATGAAGGTGATGCCGAGCTGGCGCTGCAGTTTTTTCAGCTCGCTCTGCATTTGCTCGCGCAGTTTCAGGTCGAGTGCACCGAGTGGTTCGTCGAGCAATAGTACGCGAGGACGGTTGACCAGGGCGCGGGCCAGGGCCACACGCTGGCGCTGACCACCGGAGAGCTGTACCGGCTTGCGGTCGCCGTAGCCGCCGAGGGCGACCATATCGAGCGCTTCTTCGGCGCGCTTCAGGCGTTCGGCCTTGCCCACGCCTTTGACTTTCAAACCGTAGGCGACGTTGTCGCGAACGTTCATGTGCGGGAACAGCGCGTAATCCTGGAACACGGTGTTCACGTCGCGCTGGTACGGCGGCAGGCCGGCGGCCTCTTCGCCATGAATGCGGATGGAGCCTGCGCTCGGTTGTTCAAAACCGGCGATCAGGCGCAAACAGGTGGTCTTGCCCGAGCCGGAAGGCCCCAGCATGGAGAAGAACTCGCCGTCCTGGATGTCGATGGAAACCCGGTCTACGGCTTTCACTTCGCCGAATTGACGGGAAACGTTGGTGAACTGGACTGCAAGCGTCATGGTGCGGTGCTCCAAAAAGGCGAAGGCCGTCGCAGCGGCCCTGCCTGGACTTCTGAAAAAACAAAAACTTTTATCTGTCGGCCGAGCGCGGTAGCGGCAACGACGGTGATCAACTGTGGGAGCGAGCTTGCTCGCGATGGCGGAGTGTCAGTCAGTAACAATATTGACTGGAATGCCCTCATCGCGAGCAAGCTCGCTCCCACAGGGGAGGGTGGGTTATCTACCGCCCATGATCGCGATGTAGTCCTGGGTCCAGCGGCTGTACGGCACGAACTTGCCGCCTTCAGCCTGCGGGGTTTTCCAGAAGGCGATCTTGTCGAACTGGTCGAAACCGTTGGTCTTGCAGCCTTCGGCGCCGAGCAGTTCGCTCTCCTTGCACGCCGCAGGGACTGCTGGCAACGAGCCGAACCACGCCGCTACGTCGCCCTGGACTTTCGGTTGCAGCGACCAGTCCATCCACTTGTAGGCGCAGTTCGGGTGCTTGGCCTCGGTATGCATCATGGTGGTGTCGGCCCAACCGGTGGCGCCTTCTTTCGGGATGGTCGAGGCGATTGGCTGTTTCTCGTTCATCAGGCCGTTGACCTGATACGGCCACGCGCCGGAGGCGACCACGCCTTCGTTCTTGAAGTCACTCATTTGCACGGTGGTGTCGTGCCAGTAGCGGTGGATCAACGGCTGCTGGGCGCGCAGCAGGTCGAGCACGGCCTTGTATTGGGCTTCGGTCAGTTCGTACGGGCTCTGGATGCCCAGTTCCGGTTTGGCAGTCTTCAGGTACAGCGCCGCGTCCGCGATGTAGATCGGGCCGTCATAGGCTTGCACGCGGCCCTTGTTCGGCTTGCCGTCCGGCAGGTTTTCGGCATTGAACAGCACGCCCCAGGTGGTCGGCGCGGTCTTGAACACGTTGGTGTTGTACATCAGCACGTTCGGGCCCCACTGATACGGGGTGCCGTAGGTCTGCTTGTTGACCACGTACCAGGGTGCATCCTTGAGGCGCGGGTCGAGGTTTTTCCAGTTCGGGATCAACGCGGTGTTGATCGGCTGCACACGCTTGCCGACGATGAGGCGCAGGGAGGCGTCGCCCGACGCCGTCACCAGATCGTAACCACCCTTGGCCATCAGGCTGACCATTTCATCGGAAGTGGCCGCGGTCTTGACGTTGACCTTGCAGCCGGTTTCCTTCTCGAAACCGGTCACCCAGTCGTAGGCCTTGTCGCTCTCGCCACGTTCGATGTAGCCAGGCCAGGCCACAATATCCAGTTGGCCCTCGCCAGCCCCGACAGCTTTGAGCGGCTCGGCGGCCTGGATGCTGGCACTGGCCAGCAGCGCGGTGGTGATTGCACTGAGCAGTGCGGTCTTGTGCACGAACATGGGAATTCCCTCTTCTTTAATTATGGTCGGGGCAGTGTTTTGAACGTGGTGAAGCATGCCGTTGGTGGCTTGTTATTAGCGTAGTCAGAGATGCTCGCCATGGCGGGCCATGATGTGCCGCACCACGCTGTAGTCCTGAAGCGAATCGCTGGACAGGTCCTTGCCGTAGCCCGAACGCTTCAGGCCGCCATGGGGCATTTCGCTGACCAGCATGAAATGGCTGTTGATCCAGGTGCAGCCGTACTGCAGGCGCGCCGCGACCTGCATGGCCTTGTCGAGGTTCTGGGTCCAGACCGACGACGCCAGGCCGTATTCCGAATCGTTGGCCCAGTCCACCGCTTGTTCCAGTTCATCGAAACGGGTCACGGTGACCACCGGTCCGAACACTTCGCGCTGGACGATCTCATCGCTTTGCTTGCAGCCGGCCAGCAGGGTCGGCTGGTAATAGAAGCCGGCGCCGGAATGCACGGCCGCACCGGTCACCCGCTCTATGTGCGGCTGGCCGAGGGCGCGTTCGACAAAACTGGCCACGCGGTCGCGCTGGCGGGTGCTGATCAGCGGGCCGATTTCGTTGTCGGCGTCGCGTTTGCCGGCGAAGCGCAGGCTGCTGACGGCCGCGCCGAGCTCGGCCACCAGACGGTCGTGAATCCCGGCCTGGGCATAAATGCGGCAAGCGGCGGTGCAATCCTGGCCGGCATTGTAGTAGCCATAAGTGCGCACACCTTCGACCACGGCCTGAATGTCGGCATCGTTGCAGACGATCACCGGAGCCTTGCCGCCGAGTTCCAGGTGGGTACGTTTGAGGGTTTTCGAAGCGGCCTGGAGGATTTTTTGCCCGGTGACGATATCGCCGGTCAGCGACACCATGCGCACTTTAGGGTGACTCACCAGGTGGCTGCCGACACCTTCGCCACCCCCGCAAACGATATTGATCACACCCCGTGGCAGGATCTCGGCCAGCGCGGGGGCCAGGGCCAGGATCGACAGCGGCGTGTGTTCCGACGGCTTGAACACCAGGGTGTTGCCGGCGGCGAGGGCCGGGGCGATTTTCCACGCGGCCATCATGATCGGGTAGTTCCACGGCGCAATCGACGCCACCACCCCGATAGGATCGCGGCGCACCATGCTGGTGTAGCCCGGCAGGTATTCGCCGCTGAGCTGGCCGGTCTGGCAACGTACGGCGCCGGCGAAGAAGCGGAACACATCGACCGTGGCACTCAGGTCATCCTGACGGGCCAAGTGCAACGGCTTGCCGCAGTTCATGGACTCGAGGCGGGCCAGCAGGTCGGCGTTTTTTTCGATGGCGTTGGCGATGTCCAGCAACAGGTTCGAACGTTGCTGTGGCGTGGTCCGTGACCAACCGGCAAAGGCGCGGTGGGCGGCGAGGATCGCGGCTTCGACTTGCTCGGTGCTGGCTTCGGCGATTTGCGTGATGATTTCGCCGGTGGCCGGGTTGAGAATCGGCTCGACACAGCCTTGACCGGCGACTAATTCACCATCGATCAACAATGCGGTGAACAACGGGGTCTGCGCGCCGGCCATTTTTCGGGTTCTCTTTTCTTGTGTGGCCATGGTGTTCCCAGTGGTTGGGACCCGGCCGTCTTATATAGATGTAACAAGACTAGTTCGCGGGCCCGAGGACAACAAATACTAAATACTGAAGGTGGCGTTCGATTAAATAGATGGCTTGCGCCCGCCATGGGGTTGTTCGCGGGCGACCGTCAGGAACGGGTCCACCAGCGCCGGCCGCGCCGTGCCGCGACGCCAGGCGAGGCCGACATCCAGGGTCTGGCTGAGGTCGGCAATCGGCCGCGCTTCGATGATGTCGCCCTCAAGCGACCACGGGCGATAGGTCATGTCGGGCTGGATCGACACGCCCAGGCCGGCGGCCACCAGGCTTCGCACTGCTTCGGTGGAGGCCGTGCGCAGGGTGATGCGCGGTTGCAGCGAGGCGGCGGACCACATGCGCTGGGCATTGCGGTCCATTTCATCGACGTTCAGTTGAATCAATGGCTCGCGGGCCACATCGGCGAGGTTGATGCTGTCGTGTTCCAGCAATGGATGCTGGGCCGGCAGCCATAGCCGGTGCGGCGAGTGGGTCAGCACTTCGGTCTGCAAGGCGTGACGGTCTTCGAGGTTGGAGAGGATCAGCACGCCGACATCGATTTCGCCGCTGACCAGCAAATGCTCGATGTACGGGCGCTCGTCTTCCATCACGCGGATTTCCACGTTGGGGTAGGCGCGCTGGAAACGGGTGAGCAAATCCGCCAGGTAATAACCGGCCACCAGGCTGGTCACGCCGACGATCAATTGCCCGGCGACCTGGTCGGTGCTCTGTTGCAGGCTGCGCTTGGCGTTATCCACGGTGGCCAGGATCAAGTGTGCCTGGCGCAGGAATTGATGACCCTGGTGGGTCAGGGTCATGCCCTTGGCGTGGCGGCTGAACAGGCTGACGCCGATTTCCTCCTCCAGTTGCTGGATGGCCAGGGTCAGGGTCGACTGGGAAATGAACGCAGTTTGCGCGGCGGCGGAGATCGAACCGGTCTCGGCCACAGCGATGAAATGGCGGATCTGACGCAAGGTCATCATGGGGGAAGCACCCGGTGGGCTGTTTTTATCGATTTGTTGGAGTGTATATCTTTTTTTCTGAGGGGTAGGCTTGGGCACTCGCAAGTACGCCTTGCCAGGTGCTGTGAATAATCCAGCCAGCTCGGGGAATTACCGGGTGACCTTGACCAGCGCCTGATCTGCCCCTGATCTGCAACGGTGGAGCTTGTCAGGAGTCTGTTGTCTGGCGCGCTCTGGAGAGGTGACCCTCAAATGCAAGTAGGAGGGTCGATGGCAGAAAGGATGGAATTAAGGTTTAACATCGAAATCAATGGTTACTTTTTCGCCGTTTGCTTCAAAAACAGCCTTTCCGAAATAAGTGGCATAAGCGGTTTTTTGGATATGTAGTGTGCCGGTCTTTGCTACATACCTTTCAGATCCTATGACGACTTGCCAGTAGTTAGCATGAATAATATCAAATGGATAGGTCAGTAGATAGGTTCCGTTTTGGACAATAGATGTGAAAGTTATCACTGCGGCTTCTGTGTCCAGTGAGCCGATTAAGCCATTGAAGTCGGATCCTGTTATGTATTCAATGTTTTTGAATTCATAAGGCTGGTTGTCAATTGTTACCGTTATATGCCCATTTAATGGAGATTTTTCATCATTCCTAAAGGACTCACTTACAATATCTTCAGCTGACTTGGACATGGTTTTGTTCTCTTGAGTGTTAGTTGTTGCGGCAACAGGAAAGTAAACAGAAATTCCCGGTCTCGATACTGTTATAAATGACAGTTTGTTATATCGTTTTGTTATGTTGCTCAAGCGCTGGCTTGTTTGTGGTGTATTTAAGCCAACTAGCAGCAACATCTGGAATTACTCCTCCCCAGGAATCATCGGGCACTTTCGAACTAGGCTGGTGGCCTCAAGGTTCGGATAAACCTTTTAGTGGAGGCAAAAAATGAACACCCGTGGATTGCTCGATCAACTCCTCAAGTCCGGCCAGGACATGTTGCAGAACAAGGCGGGCGGGGCGCAGAGCAAGTCGTCCGCAGGCGCTCCGGGTGGATTGCTCGGTGGTAACGGCGGCTCGGGCAGCCTCGGCAGTTTGCTCTCCGGCGCAAGCGGCGGGGCATTGGCGGCAGGTGCGATGGGCTTGCTGCTCGGCAGCAAGAAGGCCCGCAAGGTCGGCGGCAAGGTTGCGGTCTATGGCGGCCTCGCCGCGTTGGGCGTGCTGGCCTACAAGGCCTACGGCAACTGGCAGGCCCAGCAGGGCACTGCGCCAGAAACGGAACCGCAAACCCTCGACCGCTTGCCTGCCGCGCAAGTCGAGCAGCACAGCCAGGCGATTCTCAAGGCGCTGGTGGCCGCGGCCAAGGCTGACGGGCATGTCGACGAGCGTGAGCGCGCATTGATCGAGGGCGAGTTCATCAAGCTCGACAATGACCAGGAGCTGCAACACTGGCTGCACGCCGAACTCAACAAGCCGCTGGACCCCGCCGACGTCGCCCGTGCCGCGCGCACGCCGGAAACCGCCGCCGAGATGTACATCGCGAGTGTGATGATGGTCGACGAGGAGAACTTCATGGAGAAGTCCTACCTGGATGAGTTGGCGCGGCAACTCAAGCTGGAGCCGGGGTTGAAGGCTGAACTGGAGAAGCAGGTTCGCCAGGCTTCCCTGTAAACCTTCCGCCCGCCTTCGCGAGCAGGCTCGCTCCCACAATGTTCGGCGAACACAGATCCACTGTGGGAGCGAGCCTGCTCGCGAAGGCGTTTTCAGCCACGCCGCATCCCCAATGGCCGATCCATCGCCCGATTCTACCCAATCACCCCTAACACCCATTCCCTCAAATGGCGGACAGTCCCACCCAGAGCCCATCCCGCCTTTTTTCAACGGGATGAGAAGTGGGTTGCATCCGTCTTATAAATGAAACACCACCCTCGGCTATACTCCCCGCATTTCGAATCAGGCCCGAGGATTGACTGTGAAGAACTGGACGTTACGCCAACGCATTTTGGCGAGCTTTGCGGTAATTATCGCCATCATGCTGCTGATGGTGGTCGTCTCGTATTCGCGGCTTCTGAAGATCGAAAGCAGCGAAGCCAGCGTTCGTGAGGATGCGCTACCGGGCCTGTATTACAGTTCGATGGTGCGCAGCGCCTGGGTCGACAGCTACCTGCGGACCCAGGAAACTCTTGGCTTCAAGGAGGGGGAGGGGTTCAGCGCCGAGCAGGCGGAGAACTTCAAGACCTTTGAGGCGCGTCTGCAAGAGCATATGCAGAGCTATCGCGGCACCATCGCCACCGATGAGGACAAGGTCGAGTACGCCGCCTTCGAAAAACTTCATGGCGACTACAATCAGGTCCTGGCGACCGTGCTCGACTTGCACAAGCGCAATCAGAGCGCCGAAGCCATTCGCCTGTTCAACGAGCAATTGACTCCGGCGTGGACCGCGGGGCGCATGAAGCTCAACGACATCATCCGCGAAAACAAAGCGGTGGCCGACACTGACATCGCGGCCATCGACGATGCGGTGCTGACGGCAAAAATCATCATGGGCATTTCCCTTCTGGTGGCCGTCCTGGCTGCCGGCCTGTGCGGTTTGCTATTGATGCGCGCCATCATGGCGCCGATGAACCGCATCGTGAGCATCCTCGAAATCATGCGCACCGGTGACCTCAGCAGCCGCCTGAATCTGGAGCGCAAGGACGAATTCGGCGCGGTAGAGACCGGTTTCAACGACATGATGACCGAGCTCACCTCGCTGGTGTCCCAGGCACAGCGTTCATCGGTGCAGGTGACCACGTCGGTCACCGAGATCGCCGCCACCTCCAAGCAGCAACAAGCCACTGCCACGGAAACCGCCGCCACCACCACGGAAATCGGCGCGACCTCCCGTGAAATCGCCGCCACCTCCCGGGACCTGGTGCGCACCATGACCGAGGTCTCCACCGCCGCCGATCAGGCTTCCGTGGCCGCCGGCTCGGGGCAACAGGGGCTGGCGCGCATGGAGGAAACCATGCACTCGGTGATGGGCGCGGCCGATCTGGTCAATGCCAAGCTGGCGATCCTCAACGAGAAGGCCGGCAACATCAATCAGGTGGTGGTGACCATCGTCAAGGTGGCCGACCAGACCAACCTGTTGTCGCTCAACGCCGCCATCGAGGCCGAGAAGGCCGGTGAGTACGGGCGCGGTTTTGCCGTGGTCGCCACCGAAGTACGGCGCCTGGCGGACCAGACGGCGGTGGCCACCTACGACATCGAGCAAATGGTGCGCGAGATCCAGTCGGCGGTATCGGCCGGGGTCATGGGCATGGACAAATTCTCCGAGGAAGTGCGTCGCGGCATGTCCGAGGTGCAGCAGGTCGGCGAGCAATTGTCGCAGATCATCCATCAGGTCCAGGCGCTGGCGCCGCGGGTGCTGATGGTCAACGAAGGGATGCAGGCCCAGGCTACCGGTGCCGAGCAGATCAACCATGCGCTGGTGCAGTTGGGTGATGCCAGCAGCCAGACAGTCGAGTCTCTGCGCCAGGCCAGTTTCGCCATCGATGAACTGAGCCAGGTGGCCGTCGGGCTGCGCAGCGGCGTTTCGCGATTCAAAGTCTGATGAGCGAAATCACGGCCAAGCGCTCTGCCGTGAAGCAGGCGCTGCATGCATTGTTTCTGGTGTTTCGCATCGGCAGCGAGCGCTATGCCTTGAAGGCTGTCGAAGTGGCTGAAGTGCTGCCGCGCCTGCCCTTGAAGCCCATTGCCCAGGCCCCCGCCTGGGTCGCCGGGGTGTTCGCCTATCGGGGCGCCGTGGTGCCGGTGATCGACTTGAGTGCACTGACGTTTGGCGCGCCGGCACAGGCCCGTACCAGCACCCGGCTGGTGTTGGTCAACTACCGCCCGGATGAAACCGGCGAGACACAACTGCTCGGGCTGATTCTGGAACAGGCGACCGACACCTTGCGCTGTGATCCGGCGGATTTTCAGCCCTACGGCCTGGACAATCGCCAGGCGCCTTACCTGGGGCCGGTGCGCAAGGACGAGCAAGGCTTGCTGCAGTGGGTACGGGTCAGTGATCTGCTGAGCGATCAGGTACGCGCCTTGTTGTTTCCTTCGCCGCCAATGGATCTGGCGCTGCTGGAGGTGCGGCCATGAGCAGCGACCAGCGTTTTTTCGACTTCCTCAAGGAGCGTATCGGACTCGACGTGACCTCGGTGGGGCCGGCCATCATCGAGCGGGCGGTGCGCCAGCGCAGCGTGGCTGCGCAAGCAGCCTCGGCCGATGAGTATTGGCGCACCTTGCAGGGCTCACGGGACGAGCAACAGGCATTGATCGAAGCGGTGATCGTTCCGGAAACCTGGTTCTTCCGGTATCCGGAATCCTTCGCCACCCTGGCGAAACTGGCGAGCAAGCGTCTGGCTGAAATCAACAACCTGCGCGCCCTGCGGATTCTCAGCCTGCCGTGTTCCACCGGTGAAGAACCGTATTCAATCGCCATGGCGTTGCTCGATGCCGGACTCAAGCCGCACCAGTTCAAGGTCGACGGCATGGACGTCAGCCCGTTGTCGGTGGATAAAGCCAGGCGAGCCTTGTACGGCAAGAACTCCTTTCGGGGCGACGACATTGCGTTTCGCGACCGCCATTTCATCGCCGAAGGCGACGGCTATCGCCTGGACCCGCGCGTGCAGGAACAGGTGCGCTTGCAGGTCGGCAATCTGCTGGACCCGGCCTTGCTGGCCGGTGAACCGCCATTCGACTTCGTGTTTTGTCGCAACCTGCTGATCTATTTCGACCAGCCGACCCAGAAGCAAGTCTTTGAAGTGCTCAAGCGCCTGACCCATGACGACGGCGTGCTGTTTATCGGCCCGGCCGAAGGCAGCCTGCTGGGGCGTTTGGGGATGCGCTCGATCGGTATCGCGCAGTCCTTCGCCTTCAGTCGACAAGGGACTGCGGAGCCTGAATCCTTGCCGGCATTCGTTCCAACCCCCTTGCCTGTGCCGCAACCGCTGCGCAATCGACCTGTTGCGCCGGTGCGCAGTCGTCCGTTCGCCAGTGTCGTGCCACTGGCGCCCGTGCCGAAAATCTCTGGCACCGATACGGCCGTGCTGCTGGCGAACATCGCCGGGCTGGCCAACGAGGGCAAAAGCGCCGAGGCAAAGGCTGCGTGTGAAAGCTATTTGCGCAGTCATGAACCGGTAGCCCAGGTGTTCTATTGGCTGGGCCTGCTCAGTGATGTCGCGGGAAACGTCCTGGAAGCCCAGGGCTTTTATCGCAAGGCGTTGTACCTCGAACCGCAACATCCCGAAGCGTTGATGCACCTGGCCGCTTTGCTGCAGGCCCAGGGTGACGCGGCGGGGGCCAGACGATTGCAGGAGCGTGCCGCCCGCAGCGCACGCGCCGCCGACAGTGAGCGTAAACGATGATCGCCTCCGACACCTTCAGCGTCACCCGGGATGCCCAGGCCATCGACGATTGCTGGAACCGCATCGGTATCCACGGCGACAAGTCCTGCCCGTTGCTGGCCGAACATATTCATTGCCGCAATTGTGCGGTGTATTCGGCCGCTGCGACGCGTCTTCTCGATCGTTATGCCTTGCAGCAGCAAGAGCGCGGGCCAGTGTCCGTCGCGCTCGAGAGCGAGGTGAAAACCCGCTCGTTGTTGATGTTCCGTCTGGGTGAAGAGTGGTTGGGCCTGGCCACGCGCAGCCTGGTGGAAGTGTCACCGTTGCAGGCGATTCACTCTTTGCCGCACCAGCGCTCCCGGGCCTTGCTCGGCGTGGCGAATGTGCGCGGCGCGCTGGTCGCCTGCCTGTCGCTGGTGGAACTGCTCGGGCTCGACGGCACCGGCAATGTGGCACCGGGTGCGCGGGTCATGCCGCGCATGCTGATCATCGCGGCCCACGGCGGGCCGGTGGTGGTGCCGGTGGACGAAGTCGACGGGATTCACGCCATCGACGAGCATATCCTCGATAGCGCATCGCGCTCGGGGGCTCAGGCCAGCGCCAAATACACCCGTGGCGTGTTGCAATTCAAAGGTCGCAGCCTGCGTTGGCTGGATGAAGAACAGCTGTTGTCCGCCGTGACCCGGAGCCTCACATGACCCCCGAGCAAATGCGCGACGCCTCTTTGCTGGAGCTGTTCAGCCTGGAGGCCGAAGCCCAGACCCAGGTCTTGAGTGCCGGCCTGCTGGCGCTTGAGCGCGATCCGACCCTGGCCGATCAGCTTGAATCGTGCATGCGTGCGGCGCACTCGCTCAAGGGGGCGGCGCGGATCGTGGGCGTCGATGCCGGGGTCAGCGTTGCCCACGTTATGGAAGATTGCCTGGTCAGTGCCCAGGAAGGGCGCCTGTTGCTGCGCCCCGAACACATCGATGCGTTGCTGCAAGGCACCGATCTGCTGATGCGCATCGCCACGCCGGACAACAACCCGGAGGTCGCGGACATCGAGGCCTACGTAACCTTGATGGCACGCTTGCTGGATCCGACAGCGCCGCTGGTTGCGCCTGCCGAACCGGTCATGGCCGAACGGATTATTTCCGAGCTCATGCTCGAAGCACCTGCGCCCGAGGTCGAGCCGCCGGCGCCTGTCGTCGAACCGTCTCCGGCGCCAGCCCCGCGCAAGACCAAACGCACCACCGAAAACGGCGAACGAGTGTTGCGCGTCACCGCCGAGCGCCTGAACAGCCTGCTCGATCTGTCGAGCAAATCCCTGGTGGAAACCCAGCGCCTCAAACCGCACCTGGCGACCATGCAGCGACTCAAGCGCATGCAGAGCAACAGCCTGCGAGCGCTGGAGAATCTCAACGTTCACCTCAAGGATCACGCCTTGAGCCTGGAAGCCCAGGAAGCCCTTGAGGATGCGCGGCGCTTACTGGCGCAATCCCAGCAATTGCTCATGGAAAAGAACGCCGAACTCGATGAGTTCGCCTGGCATGCCAGCCAGCGGGCACAGGTGTTGTACGACACGGCGCTGGCCTGTCGCATGCGGCCGTTTGCCGATGTGTTGACCGGGCAGGTGCGCATGGTCCGTGATCTGGGTCGCGATCTGGGTAAACAGGTGCGACTGGAAATTGAAGGCGAGAAGACCCAGGTCGATCGCGACGTGCTGGAAAGGCTCGAAGCGCCGCTGACCCACCTGTTGCGCAACGCGGTCGACCACGGCATCGAACTCCCGGAACAACGCCTGCTGGCCGGCAAGCCGGCGGAAGGTCTGATTCGCCTGCGCGCGTCTCATCAGGCCGGTTTGCTGGTGCTTGAATTGAGCGATGACGGTAACGGCGTGGATCTGGAAAAAGTCCGTCGCAGTATCGTTGAACGAAATTTGTCCCCCGCGCAAACCGCCGCGCAGTTGAGCGAAGAAGAGCTGCTGACGTTCCTGTTCCTGCCTGGTTTCAGCCTGCGCGACAGGGTCACCGAGGTGTCCGGTCGTGGCGTCGGCCTGGATGCGGTGCAGCACATGGTCCGGCAGTTGCGCGGTGCGGTGGTGCTGGAGCAGACGGCGGGCGAGGGCAGTCGTTTCCATCTTGAAGTGCCGTTGACCCTGTCGGTGGTGCGCAGCCTGGTGGTGGAAGTCGGCGACGAGGCCTATGCCTTTCCGTTGGCGCACATTGAGCGCATGTGTGATCTGGAGCCGGCGGATATCGTGCAGGTCGAAGGTCGCCAGCATTTCTGGTACGAAGGCCGGCATGTCGGGCTGGTGGCGGCCAGCCAGTTGCTGCATCGCCCGGCCAGCCAGAACAGCGGGCAAACCCTGAAAGTCGTGGTGATTCGCGAGCGCGATGCGATCTACGGCGTGGCCGTGGAGCGGTTTATCGGGGAGCGGACATTGGTGGTGCTGCCACTGGATGAGCGTCTGGGCAAGGTGCAGGACATTTCCGCCGGGGCCCTGCTCGACGACGGCTCGGTGGTGCTGATCGTCGACGTCGAAGACATGCTGCGGTCTGTGGAAAAACTGCTCAACACCGGGCGCCTGGAACGCATCGCCCGCCACAGCAATCAGGTGGTCGAGGCGGCCCGCAAACGAATTCTGGTGGTGGACGATTCCCTGACCGTGCGAGAGTTGCAGCGCAAGCTGTTGCTCAATCGCGGATACGACGTGGCGGTTGCGGTAGACGGCATGGACGGCTGGAACGCGTTGCGTTCGGAGGATTTCGATCTGCTGATCACCGACATTGATATGCCGCGCATGGACGGCATCGAACTGGTTACGTTGCTGCGTCGGGACAATCGCCTGCAATCGCTGCCGGTGATGGTGGTGTCCTACAAGGATCGTGAGGAGGACCGGCGCCGTGGACTGGATGCCGGGGCCGACTATTATCTAGCCAAGGCCAGTTTTCATGACGATGCCTTGCTCGATGCAGTGGTCGAGCTCATTGGAGGAGCGCGTGCATGAGGATTGCAATCGTCAACGACATGCCCATGGCGGTGGAGGCCCTGCGCCGCGCCCTGGCATTCGAGCCGACACACGAGGTGGTCTGGGTCGCCGGCAATGGCGCCGAAGCAGTGCGCCTGTGCGCGCAGGACACGCCGGACCTGATCCTGATGGACCTGATCATGCCGGTGATGGATGGCGTCGAGGCCACGCGGCGGATCATGGCCGAGACCCCGTGCGCCATTGTCATCGTCACCGTGGATCGCCAGCAGAACGTGCACCGGGTGTTCGAGGCCATGGGCCACGGTGCGCTGGACGTGGTCGACACCCCGACCGTCGGCGCCGGCAATCCCCAGGAAGCGGCTGCGCCGTTGTTGCGCAAGATCATGAACATCGGCTGGCTGATAGGTGACAAGGGCAACCGCCCGCGCCCGGCGCCGGCACCGTTGCGCAGCTCGGGCTCACGCCAGAGCCTGATCGCCATTGGCTCATCCGCCGGTGGGCCGGCAGCGCTGGAAGTCTTGCTCAAGGGCCTGCCGCGTGATTTCTCGCCGGCCATCGTGCTGGTGCAGCACGTTGACCAGGTGTTTGCCGCCGGCATGGCTGAATGGCTCGGCAGTGCCAGCGGCCTCAACGTGCGCCTGGCCGAGGAAGGCGAGCCGCCGCAAAGCGGCACGGTACTGCTGGCCGGCACCAATCACCATATTCGCTTGCTGAAAAACGGCACGCTGGCCTACACCGCCGAACCGGTCAACGAAATCTACCGGCCCTCCATCGATGTGTTCTTCGAGAGCGTGGCCAGTTACTGGAACGGTGACGCCGTGGGGGTTTTACTCACCGGCATGGGGCGTGATGGCGCCCAGGGGCTTAAACTCATGCGCCAACAGGGCTACCTGACCATCGCACAAGACCAGGGCAGCAGTGCGGTGTACGGCATGCCGAAGGCGGCCGCAGCTATCGACGCTGCCGTGGAGATTCGCCCGCTGGACAAGATAGCGCCACGATTGCTGGAGATTTTCGCCAAATGAGCACCTTTTTCCTCATTCCTGGCTCAAGTAGTACTCAGGTGACCGCACATGAATGAATTACAGCTCGACGACTTCAAGACCGATGAAAACGCCGCCATGGTGTTGCTGGTGGACGATCAGGCCATGATCGGCGAAGCCGTGCGCCGGGGCCTGGCGAACGAAGAGAACATCGATTTCCACTTTTGCGCCGATCCACACCAGGCCATCGCCCACGCGGTGCGCATCAAGCCGACGGTCATCCTGCAGGATCTGGTCATGCCCGGCCTTGACGGCCTGAGCCTGGTGCGCGAATACCGCAATCACCCGGCGACCAGGGACATTCCGATCATCGTCCTGTCGACCAAGGAAGATCCGCTGATCAAGAGCGCGGCGTTCGCGGCCGGGGCCAACGATTACCTGGTCAAGCTGCCGGACACCATCGAACTGGTCGCGCGCATCCGCTATCACTCGCGGTCCTACATGACCCTGCTGCAACGGGATGCGGCCTACCGCGCATTGCGGGTCAGCCAGCAGCAACTGCTCGACACCAACCTGGTCCTGCAACGCCTGATGAACTCCGATGGCCTGACCGGGTTGTCGAACCGTCGGCACTTCGATGAATACATGGAGCTGGAGTGGCGCCGTTCGCTGCGTGAGCAGAGCCAGTTGTCGTTGCTGATGATCGATGTCGACTACTTCAAGGCCTACAACGACAGCTTCGGCCACCTGGAAGGCGATGAAGCCCTGCGCAAGGTCGCCACGGCGATCAAGGAAGCCAGTGCCCGGCCTTCGGACCTGCCGGCCCGCTACGGTGGCGAAGAGTTTGCCCTGGTGCTGCCCAACACCTCCCAGGGCGGCGCGCGGCTTGTCGCCGAGAAGCTGCGCCAGACCGTGGCAGCCCTGAAGATCCCGCATAACTCGCCGGCCGAAGGGTCGAGCCTGACCATCAGCATCGGCCTGTCGACCATCACCCCGAAAGCGGGCAGCAACTGCCGCGACCTGATCCTGGCGGCGGACAAGGGGCTGTATTCGGCGAAGAACAACGGGCGCAATCAGGTAGGGATCGGTTGAACACCACGCCCCTGTAGGAGCGAGCCTGCTCGCGATGATCGTTAACGATGACGATGGCTATCTGAATAAACGCGGTGCCTGAGCGTTTCTCGCGAGCAAGCTCGCTCCTACAGGGACTTGGCATTTCGGCCAAGCGGACTGCCGTTTTCGGCTGTTTCCCGGTATACTCGCCGGCTTTCAAAAGTTCGCCAACGAGTGCTGCCCGTCATGGAAATCAACCCGATCCTGAACACCATCAAGGACCTGTCCGAGCGCTCCGAAACTATTCGGGGGTATCTTTGACTACGATCAAAAGCATGAGCGTCTGACCGAAGTCAATCGCGAGCTTGAAGATCCGAGTGTCTGGAACAAACCTGAATACGCCCAGGAGTTGGGCCGTGAGCGCGCTGCGCTGGCGCAAATCGTCGATACCCTGGACGAACTGAACACCGGTCTGGCCGATTGCCGCGACCTGCTGGACATGGCTGTCGAAGAAAACGACGAAGGCGCAGTGGACGATGTCGTCGCCGAGCTGGCCCGTCTCGAGGAAAGTCTGGCCAAGCTGGAATTCCGTCGCATGTTCAGCCACGAGATGGACCCGAACAACGCCTACCTGGACATCCAGGCCGGTTCCGGCGGCACCGAAGCCCAGGACTGGGCCAACATTCTGCTGCGCATGTACCTGCGCTGGGCCGACAAACGCGGTTTCGACGCGACCATCATGGAATTGTCCGCCGGTGAAGTCGCCGGGATCAAGGGCGCGACCGTGCACATCAAGGGCGAATACGCGTTTGGCTGGTTGCGCACCGAGATCGGCGTGCACCGCCTGGTGCGCAAGAGCCCGTTCGACTCCGGCAACCGTCGCCACACCTCGTTCTCCGCGGTGTTCGTCTCGCCCGAGATCGATGACAAGGTGGAAATCGAAATCAACCCGGCAGACTTGCGGATCGACACCTATCGTTCCTCGGGTGCCGGTGGTCAGCACGTAAACACCACCGACTCGGCCGTACGTATCACCCACGTACCGACCAACACCGTGGTCAGCTGCCAGAACGAACGTTCCCAGCACGCCAACAAGGACACCGCCATGAAAATGCTGCGGGCCAAGTTGTACGAGCAGGAAATGCAGAAGCGCAACGCGGCGTCCCAGGCGCTGGAAGACACCAAGTCCGATATCGGCTGGGGTCATCAGATCCGTTCGTACGTGCTCGATGCCTCGCGGATCAAGGATCTGCGCACCAACATCGAACGCAGCGACTGTGACAAGGTGCTCGATGGCGACATCGACGAATACCTGGAAGCGAGCCTGAAGTCCGGGCTGTAAGTTTCTGACACACCGCGATCCCCTGTAGGAGCCGGCTTGCCGGCGATCCCCGGCCGCAGGCCGGGGAAAACGAACCAGATGGAATATTTAAAGACATGAGCGACCTAGAACTCGACCCGCAAGCCCTGCAACAGGAAGAAAACTCCCTGATCGCCCTGCGCAAGGAAAAGCTTGCTGCCGAGCGCGCCAAGGGCAATGCCTTCCCCAACGACTTCCGCCGCGAAAACTACTGCGATGCACTGCAGAAACAGTACGCGGACAAGACCAAGGAAGAGCTGGCAGAGGCTGCGATCCCGGTCAAGGTTGCCGGTCGTATCATGCTCAACCGTGGCTCGTTCATGGTGATCCAGGACATGACCGGTCGTATCCAGGTCTACGTCAACCGCAAGACCCTGTCTGAAGAAACCCTGGCCGCGGTGAAAACCTGGGACATGGGCGACATCATTGCTGCCGAAGGCACCCTGGCCCGTTCCGGCAAGGGTGACCTGTACGTTGAAATGACCAACGTGCGCCTGCTGACCAAATCCCTGCGCCCGCTGCCGGACAAGCACCACGGCCTGACCGACACCGAACAGCGCTACCGCCAGCGCTACGTTGACCTGATCGTCAACGAGGACGTGCGCCAGACCTTCCGCGTGCGTTCGCAAGTCATCGCCCACATCCGCAGCTTCCTGATGAAGCGTGACTTCCTGGAAGTGGAAACGCCGATGTTGCAGACCATTCCGGGCGGCGCGGCAGCCAAGCCGTTCGAAACCCACCACAACGCGCTGGACATGGAAATGTTCTTGCGTATCGCGCCGGAGTTGTACCTCAAGCGCCTGGTTGTCGGCGGCTTTGAGAAGGTGTTCGAGATCAACCGCAACTTCCGTAACGAAGGCGTTTCGACTCGTCACAACCCTGAATTCACCATGTTGGAGTTCTACCAGGCCTACGCCGACTACGAAGACAACATGGACCTGACCGAAGAACTGTTCCGTGAACTGGCGCAGCTGGTTCTGGGCAGCACCGACGTGCCGTACGGCGACAAGGTGTTCCACTTCGGCGAGCCGTTCGTGCGCCTGTCGGTGTTCGACTCGATCCTCAAGTACAACCCCGAGCTGACCGCTGACGACCTGAACGACATCGACAAGGCTCGCGCCATCGCCAAGAAAGCCGGCGCCAAGGTGCTGGGCTTCGAAGGCCTGGGCAAGCTGCAGGTGATGATTTTCGAAGAGCTGGTCGAGCACAAGCTGGAACAGCCGCACTTCATTACCCAGTACCCGTTCGAAGTGTCGCCGCTGGCCCGTCGTAACGACGACAACCCGAACGTCACCGACCGATTCGAGCTGTTCATCGGTGGTCGTGAAATCGCCAACGCCTACTCCGAGCTGAACGACGCGGAAGACCAGGCCGAGCGTTTCATGGCCCAGGTGGCCGACAAGGACGCCGGCGACGACGAAGCCATGCACTACGACGCCGACTTCGTGCGTGCGCTGGAGTACGGCATGCCGCCAACGGCGGGTGAAGGCATCGGTATCGACCGTCTGGTGATGCTGCTGACCAACTCCCCGTCGATCCGCGACGTGATCCTGTTCCCGCACATGCGGCCGCAAGCGTAAGTGTTTCAATTAAAAAACCGCCTTTTCAGGCGGTTTTTTATTGCCTGTCTGGTACAAACGTATCAACTTGTTAGTTTCATCTGAGAGGAAATACCTGTCGTGATTCGTGCAATGGCTCAAGAAGGTGCAGCGGGTATCGCCACTGCGGTCGCTGAAAGTGTTCAGTACCAGGGCCGCAAGGCCAGCCGACAGGGCAGTGAGCAGCGTCGACAGGACATTCTCGACGCCGCGATGCGCATTGTCGTGCGCGATGGCGTGCGCGCCGTACGGCACCGTGCGGTGGCCGCCGAGGCGCAGGTGCCGTTGTCGGCGACCACTTACTATTTCAAGGATATCGATGACCTGCTCACCGATACCTTCGCCCAATACGTGGAACGCAGTGCCGCCTACATGGGCAAGCTGTGGGTGAACAACGAGGGCCTGCTGCGCGACATGATCGCCAGTGGCGATGGCAGCCCGCAGGCGCGCTCGAAACTGGCGGACGATATCGCACGGCTGATGACCGACTACGTTCACCGGCAACTGATCAATCGCCGCGAACACCTGATGGCCGAGCAGGCGTTCCGCCAGGAAGCGTTGCTCAACCCGCGCCTGGCCGAGCTGGTGCGTTCGCATCAGCAAATCCTGTTGCAGGGCTCTTGCCAGTTGTTCCAGGTGCTGGGCTCGCGGGAGCCGCATCAGGATGCCAAGGTGTTGACGGCAATTATCGGCCGGATGGAATATCAGGGCCTGCTCAACGTAGACGAGCCTGCCGCCGAAGAGGAAATGCTCGGCATCCTGACGCGCTACATGCATCTGGTGCTGGCGTCGGAGTAGTCCAGGCTGGTGCTTTCCCCTGTGGGAGCGAGCTTGCTCGCGATAGCGGTTTACCATTCAACATTAATGTTGTCTGACACACCGTCATCGCGAGCAAGCTCGCTCCCACAGGGGAATGTGTCCACCTTGGGGCGGTGTGTATTCATAGGGAGTATTGAATGAAAGCCTGGCGTGTCGTTGTGATCGCCTTGTCGTTCTTGCTGCTCAGTGGCTGTCTGGTGTCCTTCAAGGAACCGCTGCCTGCAAGCGACCCCGCGCCCAAAGGATTACTCGGCAAATGGACCAGCACCAATGCCTGGGGCGAGGCGCTCAACCTCGAACTGACCCGCCTCGGCGACAACCGCTATCAGGCCGTCAGCTATTACCGGGCCAGGCCCGGGGAGCGGGAGGCCTATCCTTTCACGGTGTCGCGTCATGGCAGCCGCTGGTACCTGTCGGCGAAGGTGCCGGCGCAGTTCGGCGGGCATTTCACCCTCGGCGGTTTTGAACTGACCGACAAACATGAGTTGGTGGTCTACAACCTCGACCTCGACCAGATCAACCAGGCCATCAAGCAAAAAGTCCTGAGCGGTGAAAGCTTCCAGACCCGCGATGGCGATGGCGTATTGATCGACAGCCACATGGATCAAGTCGCCGCCTACCTCGACGACCCGGCCAATTCCGATGTGTTCGTCGAAGCGGTGCGCTATCAGCGCCAGGCCAAAGCCAAGTAAGCAGCACCCACAGGTTTCTACAGGAGTTTCGCGTGGACGATTACCAACAGTCGATACGCATTTTGTCCGATCGCATCGTGCTGGCACAGACGCCGATCCGCGTACTCGATGCGGTCAAATGGGATGACAACATTCGCAAGGGCTTCCTCAAGGCCAAGGGCAAGGAAATGCCGGCGGTGGACCGCGACTACTACCTCAACCGGCCGCTGGCGTTCGACTCCAGCAAAGTGAAGCTGGAGTTCCAGAACATCGAGCGCGACATCACCCGCCAGCTCGGCCAGTTCAACCCCGTCGGCCAGATCATGCGGCGCATGTGCAAGGAGTACCGCATGGTGGTGCGCATGCTCGAAGCGCGCGGCACCGAGGATTTCGGTCTGATTTCCCAGGAGTTGTACGGCGCCGCGTCCGACGCATTCCATGCCGGCGACCCGACCCTGTCCGACCTGGGCATGATGCTGTCCGAATACCTGAACAACATCGACGGCCGTGGCGACCTCAAGGACGAGCCGAAGACGCTGACGGCCAAGGATGCGGTCGACTTGTTGCAGCACCGGTTGAACAAGGTGTTTGGCGAAGCCGAGGAAACCATCCGGGTGTTCGAGTCCGACGGCATCGTCGCCGATGCGGCGGCCGGCGCCGACTACATCAAGATCCGCTCCGACGCGATGTTCAACCAGCGCGATGTGCGCGCCCTGGAGGTCCACGAGGGGCTGGTGCACGTCGGCACCACGCTCAACGGCCTGAACCAGCCGATTTGCACCTTCCTCGCCAAAGGCCCGCCCTCGTCGACGGTGACCCAGGAAGGCCTGGCAATCCTGATGGAAATCATCACCTTCGCCTCCTACCCGAGCCGTCTGCGCAAACTGACCAACCGCACCCGCGCGATACACATGGTGGAGGAGGGCGCGGATTTCCTGCAGGTGTTCGAGTTCTTCCGTGAGCAAGGTTTCGAGATGCCCGAGAGCTACAGCAACGCCAGCCGCGTGTTCCGCGGCTCGGTGCCGACAGGTCTGCCATTTACCAAAGACTTGTCCTACCTCAAGGGCTTCATCATGATTTACAACTACATTCAACTGGCCGTGCGTAAAGGCAAGCTGGAGCAGATACCGCTGTTGTTCTGCGGCAAGACCACCCTGGAAGACATGCGTACCTTGCGTCAGCTGGTGGACGAAGGCCTGGTGGTGCCGCCCAAGTACCTGCCGGAACAGTTCCGCGACATGAACGCGTTGTCGGCGTGGATGTGCTTCTCCAACTTCCTCAACCACCTGAGCCTGGACCGGATCGAGGCGGATTACTCGAATATCCTGTGAACAATGAATTCCCCTGTGGGAGCGAGCTTGCTCGCGATAGCGGTCTCACATTCAACACTTCTGCTGTCTGATACACCGCCATCGCGAGCAAGCTCGCTCCCACAGGTGATGTGTTCCAGCTCAATACTTGCGAGGTTTCAACGGATGAGAATCCTCGGCATCCTCTGCCTTCTCCTGACCTTGAGCGGTTGCAGCTCGCTGCTGTTCTATCCGGAACCCGGCCAGTTGTTCACCCCTGAAAAGGCCGGGCTTGAATACCGCACCGTCACCCTGAACACCGCCGATGGCCTCAAGCTGAATGCCTGGTGGCTGCCGGTGAAGCAGGGGGTTGAGGTCAAGGGCACGGTGCTGCACCTGCATGGCAATGGCGGAAACCTGCCCATGCACCTTGGCGGCAGTTTCTGGTTGCCGAAAAATGGTTACCAGGTGTTGCTTGTGGACTATCGCGGTTACGGCCTGTCCGAAGGCGAACCCAGCCTGCCGGCGATCTACCAGGACATCGATGCGGCGTTCGCCTGGCTGGACAAGGCGCCGGAGGTTCAAGGCAAGCCGCTGATCCTGCTCGGCCAGAGTCTCGGTGGCTCGATGGCCGTGCATTACCTGGTCCAGCACCCGCAACGGCAGAAACAACTGAAGGCATTTGTCCTCGACGGCGTGCCCGCCAGTTATCGCAGTGTCGGTCGGTATGCGCTGAGTAATTCATGGGTGTTCTGGACGTTCCAGGTGCCGTTGTCGTGGCTGGTGCCGGACGGCGACAGCGCGATCAAC
Organism: Pseudomonas sp. PDM27; assembly: GCF_019219205.1. NCBI lineage: Bacteria > Pseudomonadati > Pseudomonadota > Gammaproteobacteria > Pseudomonadales > Pseudomonadaceae > Pseudomonas > Pseudomonas sp. PDM27. Next base: position 25,411 of record NZ_JAHUWF010000014.1, read on the forward strand.
TCCATGGCGCAGCTTAAAGATGTGCCGAAACTGATCTACCACAGCATCGACGATCCGATTGTGCCTCTTTCCAACGGCATCCGACTGTATCAAGCTGCGCCGCCCCCGCGGGTGTTGCAACTGACCCGTGGCGGTCACGTGCAGACGTTCGCCGACCCGGTCTGGCGTACCGTCATGCTGCGCTATCTCGATGACCCGCAGCATTTCAACGGCCTGCGCCGCCTGGGCGAGATCCCCAATTACCCGGCACCCCCGAATTCTGAAGATGAACCACCAGAGAGTCCGCAATGAGTGAAGAACGTAACGCCATCCCGCTGATCATCACCGGTATCTGCAGCATCCTCGGCACCGTCGGTGCCCTGTGGTGGTACGGTTACCTGCACTTCGCCAAACCCGAGGATGCGTTGCTGCTCAACGAATTCACCATGCTCAAGACGATTCCGGGCGAAGACTACAAAGTCTCCCTGGAACCGGCGGCGCAAGTGGCGCAGTGCATCGATGGCGTGCTGGTGCTGTTTGACATGGAACAGAAAGGCCTGACCGGTGTGCTGGTCGACAGCAAGAAAAAAGCCGTGCGTTGCATGGGGCAGGAGACGCCGCAGAAGCTGGAGCAGTAACCCGGTTCCAACTCACAACACAGATCCAATGTGGGAGCGGGCTTGCTCGCGAAGGCGGTTTAACTTTCAGCAATAATGCTGACTGATACACCGCCTTCGCGAGCAAGCCCGCTCCCACATTTGGTTTGTGTTGTGGTTGTTTATTGGGTGTATGAACTCACCGCCGAACGCGGCATCACCGGCTGGTTATCATTGGAAATGGTCACCTCCACCCGACGGTTCATCGCCCGGCCCGAGGTGCTTGAGTTATCCGCCACCGGATACTCCTTGCCGTAACCCTGGGCAACGATGCGCGCCGGGTCGACGCCCATCTTCACCAGGGCCGCGCGCACGGAATCCGCGCGACGCTCCGACAGCGACTGGTTGTGCGATGCGGTACCGGTGCTGTCGGTATAACCCTCGACAATCACTTTGCGGTCGGGGTTTTCCTGGAGGTACTGCGCCAGTTTGTTGATGTTCATCAGGCCGTTGGATTTCAGTTCGGCCTTGTCCGTGGCGAACAGCACATCCCCGAAGGTCACCAGCGTCCCGCGCTCGGTCTGCCTGGCGTTGAGGCTGTCCTTCAGTTGTTTGATCTGCTGATCGCGGCCTGCCAGGCGGGCCTCGGCCCGTTGTGCCGAGGTGTTTTTCAGATTGGCTTCGGCGGTGCGCAGGGCAATGGTCTGCTTGGCCACTTCAACCCGCTGGTTGGTCAGATAGGCAAGCTGGTCAACCTTGGCTGCGTCTTCCTTGTCCCTGTAGGCCTGGTCGGCCTTGTCCAGATAATCGCTGGCCTCCTTGGTTTCCAGGGCTGCGACTTTGCTGGCCTGCGGGTCGGCTTGCAGGCCGGTGTAGTTGGTGCGGGCCTGCTCGAGGTTGGCGTTGGGCGGCGTGGAGCAGGCCGCCAGGGCCACGGTGACAGCCAGCAGGGCAGGGATCATCAGTTGATTGCGTTTCATGATTTCGTCCTTTTAGTCGAGTGGGAATGCGTGGAGCCGCGCCGTTTACTGAACGGTGCGCTGGCTTTCCTGACGCAATTCCTGAACGCCTTTCTGCGCGTCCTTCACGGATTGTTCAGCCTTCATCGCCTGGGCCTTGCGCTCGGCGACACGAGCGTCCCACTCGGCCTGTTCGGCGAGTGTCCGGGCCTGGTCATATTTTTTGTCGTGCATGGCGATTTCGGCTTGCTTGAGCTTGTCCTGGGCCGACTTCATTTCCACCGCGGCGAACTCGGTGCCGCCGGCGCTCACGGCGTCGTTGACGGCCGATTGGGTCACCGCGTACTGCTCGGTCGGCGGGTTACCGGCGCAACCGGCCAGGATCAGGCTGCTGCCGAGGGCCAGCGCCGCCAGCTGGAGGCCGCGCGAATGAGTGAACGAGGATGTGCCGGATCGGGTTTTCATGGTCTTCAACTCCATTGGGCTAACTCCTGAAAAGCATTGAATCCATCCTGGGCAGGGCGCTGAAGCCATCAATTGCGGGGTGTTTTGAAACGCTCGTCCCAGGCGTGGTTACTTGGGTTGACCCGAGGCTTTTTTTGAAAGTTCAGAGAATTTAGCCGGCTATCGAAAAAACTTTGACCGAATCGACAGGGCTCAAAATCGCATAGTTGCAGGACCGAGCCTGCTCGCGATGGACTTCACTACGCCGCGTTTATTCAGTCATCACGCGGTTTCGTTAACGATCATCGCGAGCAGGCTCGCTCCCACACAGGGAGGCGTGCGGGCAAGGAATCAGTGTTTCTGTTTGTCCTCGGGCACTGACATGTCGTGCAGATGCCGGCGGGACAGCGCCAGAAAACGCGGAGTCGGCCCGATGTCTTCGTACAGCGGGTCGCCTTCTTCGTCGGTGGCGACCACGGTCGAGCCTTTCACGTACGGGAAGCTTCTTTCCAGCTCTTCGAGCGCGGCGCCGATCAGGTCGCCAAGCAGTTCTTCGGGATGCCGCTTGGGGTACATCTCGACGAGCGCGGCCAGCCGTGCGGCAGACTCCACATCCAGATGAATCGAGTAGCCGGTGTCGGTCAGGCGACCCTTGGCGTTTTCTTCCCAGTGGTGGGCAAGCTCGCGAATTTTCATAGTGACCTCATGGCGCGACCGCTCGTGGCGGGCAGGGTGAGTGTCCGGCGTTGGCCGGCGACAGCCGTTGTACGGCTTATCTTCAGACTAGCTTCAACAGGCAAGGTTTGAAGGCCCTTCGTCGTCTTGCTTGTAAGAACCTGTCTGGGGCGGCACTCTCTAGGTTCCAAGCCGCCCGGATTTTTTGCTGGAGACCTGCTGATGACCGATATTGATGCACGCTTGCGCGAGGACGTTCACCTGTTGGGTGAGCTGTTGGGCAACACCATTCGTGAACAATATGGTGATGGCTTTCTCGACAAGATCGAGCAGATCCGCAAGGGCGCCAAGGCTGACCGGCGCGGCTCCATGGACGCCGAGCTCAGCGCCAGCCTCAATCAGTTGACCGAAGACGAGCTGTTGCCGGTAGCGCGGGCGTTCAACCAGTTTCTCAACCTGGCCAATATCGCCGAGCAATACCAGTTGATTCACCGTCGGGAGGAGTCTCAGCCGGCACCGTTCGAAGCCCGGGTATTGCCCGAATTGCTCGCTCGCCTGCGCGCCGAGGGTCATGGTGCCGACGCACTGGCCCGGCAATTGGGGCGACTGGAGATTGAACTGGTGCTGACCGCGCACCCGACCGAAGTCGCGCGCCGCACGCTGATCCAGAAGTACGACGCTATCGCCGCGCAACTGGCGGCTCAGGATCACCGCGACCTGACCAGTGCCGAGCGCGAGCAGATCAAAACCACCTTGCAGCGCCTGATTGCCGAAGCCTGGCACACCGAGGAAATCCGCCGCACGCGTCCGACGCCGGTGGATGAGGCCAAGTGGGGTTTCGCGGTGATCGAGCATTCGCTGTGGCAGGCCATTCCCAATTACCTGCGCAAGGCCGATCAGGCCCTGCACGCCGCTACCGGCTTGCGCTTGCCACTGGAGGCGGCGCCGATTCGCTTTGCCTCGTGGATGGGCGGCGACCGCGACGGCAACCCCAATGTGACGGCAGCAGTTACCCGAGAGGTTTTACTGTTGGCGCGCTGGATGGCGGCTGATCTGTACCTGCGCGATGTCGATCACCTGGCGGCTGAACTGTCGATGCAGCAGGCCAGCGATGAATTGAAGGTCAAGGCGGGTGACAGTGCCGAACCTTACCGGGCCGTGCTCAAACAGCTGCGCGAACGCCTGCGGGCGACGCGCAACTGGGCGCACACCTCGTTGGCGACGCCCACGCCGGCACCGGCCGACGTGCTGCAAAACAACCGCGAACTGCTCGACCCGCTGGAGCTGTGCTACCACTCGTTGCACGAGTGCGGCATGGGCGTGATCGCCGACGGACCGTTGCTCGACTGCCTGCGCCGGGCGGTGACCTTCGGCCTGTTCCTCGTTCGTCTGGATGTGCGCCAGGACTCGTCGCGACACAGCGCGGCCATGACCGAAATCACCGACTACCTCGGCCTGGGACGCTACGAGGACTGGAGCGAGGAAGAACGCATCGCTTTCCTGATGCGTGAACTGAACAACCGCCGGCCGTTGCTGCCGGCGTACTTCAAGCCCTCCGCCGACACCGCCGAGGTGCTGGCGACCTGCCGGGAAATCGCCGCTGCACCGGGGGCGTCCCTCGGTTCCTATGTGATCTCGATGGCCGGTGCCGCTTCCGATGTGCTGGCGGTGCAATTGTTGCTCAAGGAATCCGGCGTGCTGCGGCCGATGCGCGTGGTGCCGCTGTTTGAAACCCTGGCCGACCTCGACAACGCCGGTCCGGTGATCGAGAAGCTGCTGCTTTTACCGGGCTATCGCTCGCGCCTGCAAGGGCCGCAGGAAGTGATGATCGGCTATTCCGATTCGGCCAAGGACGCCGGCACCACCGCGGCGGCCTGGGCGCAGTACCGGGCGCAGGAGCGACTGGTGGATATCTGCCGCGAACAGCAAGTGGAACTGCTGCTGTTCCACGGCCGCGGCGGCACCGTGGGGCGTGGCGGCGGCCCGGCCCATGCGGCGATCCTGTCGCAGCCGCCGGGTTCGGTGGCAGGGCGCTTCCGCACCACCGAACAGGGCGAAATGATTCGATTCAAATTCGGCCTGCCGGACATCGCCGAGCAAAACCTCAACCTGTACCTGGCCGCCGTGCTTGAGGCGACCTTGCTGCCGCCGCCGCCACCGACGCCTGAGTGGCGCCATTTGATGGACGAACTGGCCGCAGACGGCGTCAGCGCCTACCGCGCCGTGGTGCGGGAGAATCCGCAGTTCGTGGAGTATTTCCGCCAGTCCACGCCGGAACAGGAACTCGGTCGTTTGCCCCTGGGCAGTCGCCCGGCCAAGCGCCGGGCCGGGGGGATCGAAAGCCTGCGGGCGATTCCGTGGATCTTCGGCTGGACCCAGACACGCCTGATGCTTCCAGCCTGGCTGGGTTGGGAATCTGCCCTGAGCAAGGCACTGGAGCGTGGTGAAGGCGAACTGCTGGGGCAGATGCGTGAGCAATGGCCGTTCTTCCGCACCCGCATCGATATGCTGGAGATGGTCCTGGCCAAGGCCGATGCCGACATTGCCCAGTCCTATGACGAGCGTCTGGTGGAGCCGAATCTGTTGCCATTGGGTGCGCATTTACGCGACTTATTGTCGCAGGCGTGCACCATCGTCCTCGGCCTGACCGGGCAGTCGCAGCTACTGGCACATAGCCCGGCGACCCTTGAGTTCATCCGCTTGCGCAACACTTACCTCGACCCGCTTCATCTATTGCAGGCCGAGTTACTGGCACGTTCACGCTTGCAGGACGTGGCGCAGGGCAGCCCGGTAGAACAGGCCCTGCTGGTGTCTGTTGCGGGGATTGCCGCCGGTTTGCGTAACACCGGCTAAGGTTTTCGCCATGGGGACAGGCATCCGGCAGGTGAGGCGGATGCCGCCGCAGGACGGGTTGAAATGTACTGTCAGGCGACAGTTAATGTTGGGGTTGCGACTTGGGGAACCGTGCGCAATGGTCGCAGGAGGCAGCGGTTTCTCCGACTTTTGGCGTCTTGTGTGGGGGCAGCCTGCTGTGTATCTTGATCAGCCTTTGGCCGTTTGGGCGGCCACGACCCTTTTTTTGAGATTGGCCCCACGAGGCGAATCTGACGTTATCCATATAAAAAATTGAGGAGCACATCGATGCGCGTCATTCTGCTGGGAGCTCCCGGGGCCGGTAAAGGTACTCAGGCTAAGTTCATCACCGAAAAATTCGGTATTCCGCAAATCTCCACCGGCGACATGCTGCGTGCAGCGGTCAAGGCCGGCACCGAGCTGGGCATCAAGGCCAAGAGCATCATGGATGCCGGTGGCCTGGTGTCCGATGACCTGATCATCGCACTGGTCAAGGACCGCATCGCCCAGTCCGACTGCGCCAACGGTTTCCTGTTCGACGGCTTCCCGCGCACCATTCCCCAGGCTGAAGCCCTGGTGACTGCCGGCATCGAGCTGGACGCAGTGGTTGAAATCGCCGTCGAAGACGAAGAAATCGTCCAGCGTATCGCCGGTCGTCGTGTTCACGAGGCCAGCGGCCGCGTGTACCACATCGTCTACAACCCGCCGAAAATCGCCGGCAAGGACGACATCACCGGTGAAGAGCTGGTACAGCGCAAGGACGACACCGAAGAAACCGTGCGTCATCGCCTGTCGGTCTACCACTCCCAGACCAAGCCGCTGGTGGATTTCTACCAGAAGCTGTCGGCTGCCAATGGCAAGCCGCAGTACAGCCATATCGAAGGCGTCGGTTCGGTTGAAGCGATCACCGCCAAGGTGCTTGAAGCCCTGAGCTGAAAAGTCTGAATCGCTTCATCTTCCACGGCCCGCTTGCGGGCCGTAGTTGTTTATACTGACGCACTTTTTCTGACCTCTTGCTACGGATACATCGATGAGCACCTTGCTGGCCCTGGACACCGCGACTGAAGCTTGCTCCGTTGCCTTGCTGCATGACGGCAAGGTCACGAGCCATTACGAGGTGATCCCGCGCCTGCACGCGCAGAAGCTGTTGCCGATGATCAAGCAATTGCTGGCCGATGCTGGCACCACCCTGCAAGCAGTCGATGCCATTGCGTTCGGCCGTGGCCCGGGAGCCTTCACCGGTGTGCGCATCGCCATCGGCGTGGTGCAAGGCCTGGCGTTTGCCCTGGATCGCCCGGTGCTGCCGGTGTCGAACCTGGCCGTGCTGGCGCAACGTGCATTGCGCGAACACGGCGCCACTCAGGTCGCTGCGGCCATCGATGCGCGCATGGACGAAGTGTATTGGGGGTGCTACCGCGAAACGGCCGGGGAGATGCGCCTGGTGGGCGCCGAAGCGGTACTGCCGCCGGAGTCCGCGGCATTGCCGGCCGATGCCGGCGGCGAGTGGTTCGGTGCCGGCACTGGTTGGGGGTATGGCGAACGTATCGCGGTCAGCCTGAGCGGCCAGGACGCAGGCATGCTGCCTCACGCTGAAGATTTGCTGACCCTGGCGCGGTTCGCCTGGGAACGCGGTGAGGCGATCGTGGCCGACGAGGCGCAGCCGGTTTATCTGCGTGACAAAGTGGCCACACCAAAGGCGCGTTAACCGTAAAAGATCGCAGCCTGCGGCAGCTCCTACAGGGGAATGCGATCTTCTGTAGGAGCTGCCGCAGGCTGCGATCTTTTCCAGGCACCACCAATCGTCATTTTCTAACCCCAGCTTTTAAACCTTTTGCCTTTTATGTGTTCTAGTTATCACTCGGCGGTTTGCGAAGTGGGGTTTGCGCCACTAAACTGCCATCACTGATTCCGAGTATGCACGTATGCGTATCGACGGCGTTTCCTCTCAGTCCTACCCCATCAAGCGCAAGCCACGCAAAGACCGTGTGGTGGAAGACGACGCCATTGATATCGAAGGCGAGCTGGAATTCCCGACTGAAGAGCAACTGGCTGCCCGCGCCGCCAAAGCCTCTGCGCAAAAACTGAGCAATCTTCCCGCCCGTCAGCAAGACATGATTTACCACCGTGCCATGAGCAAGAGCGTGGCGACGGCGCTGGCCAGCTACCTGAGTACCGCCGGTTTCGTCGATTGGGATGCGGATGTGCTGGGTCTCGACCTGTACATCTGATGTTGCTGCCGTATTACCTCGGTTGCCCGTCCTGGAGCGAGAACGCCTGGCGCGATTACCTGTATCCGCCGCACGCCAGACCCGCCGAGTTTCTTGATCTCTATTGCCAGGTTTTCAATGCCGTAGAAGGCAACACGACCTTCTACGCCAGCCCGGCTGCCAGCACCGTGCAGCGTTGGGCCGAAACCATGCCGCAGCACTTTCGCTTTACCGCCAAGTTTCCCGGCGAGATCAGCCACGGTGGCGATCTGCGCGAACAACTGACAGCCGCCGAAACCTTCCTGCAATTGCTCAGTCCGTTGGGTGATCGGGTGTCGCCACTGTGGTTGCAGCTGTCGAAAAACTTCACGCCCCAACGCTTGCCCGAGCTGGCCGGATTTATCGATGCCCTGCAGCGCCCACTGGCCGTTGAAGTGCGCCATGGCGATTTTTTCGCCAAGGGAGACAGCGAGCGAATGCTCAATCGTCTGCTGCTGGATCGCGGTGTTGAACGCATCTGTCTTGATCCCCGTGCGTTGTTCAGTTGCACATCGACCGAGCTTTCGGTGCTTCACGCCCAATCGAAGAAGCCCCGGGTGCCTCCGCGTCCGGCGGCGTTCACGCAGTGTCCGCAGGTGCGTTTTATCGGCCATCCGGTGCTTGAGGCCAACGATCCGTTCCTGGAGCCCTGGGTCGAGAAAATCGCGCTGTGGATCGAAGAAGGGCGCACGCCGTATATCTTCCTGCACACCGCCGACAACCTGCTGGCCGCGAAACTGGCGCAGCGTTTTCACGCCAGGCTGATGCTGCGTCTGCCTGGCTTGCCGGCGCTGCCTGAGCTATACAGAGAACCCGCCGCCGAGCAACTTGGCCTGCTCTGAGGCGGATTCTTTCCCCCCTTTTCAGGAGCCTGCCCCATGGATGCGCAAACCCTTCGAGCCCAGGCGTTCAAAGCCCTTCACGAACGCTCCGGCGCTTTTGTGATTCCCAATCCGTGGGATGCCGGTTCCGCGAAGATGCTCGCCAGCCTCGGCTTCGAGGCGCTGGCGACCACCAGTGCCGGTTATGCCTTTTCCCAGGGCCGTGCCGATGGCGGCTTGAGCCTCGACGATACCCTGATGAACGTTCAGGCGATTTTCGCCGCCACTGACCTGCCGATTGCCGTGGACCTGGAAAACGGTTTTGCCGACAACCCGGCCGACTGCGCGAAAAGCATTTTGCGCGCGGCAGAGGCCGGAGCCGTCGGGGGTTCGATTGAAGACGCCACCGGCCGCGAAGAAGGTCCGATCTACTGTTTCGACCATGCGGTGGCGCGCATCGAGGCCTCTGTGGCTGCCGCTCGCAGTTTGCCATTCCCCTTCACATTGACCGCCCGGGCCGAAAACTTCCTGCACGGCAATCCTGATCTGGCCGACACCATCCGCCGCTTGCAGGCATTCGCCGAGGCCGGTGCCGATGTGCTTTACGCACCCGGTCTGCGCAGCGCCGAGGATGTGCTGGCGGTGGTGCGCGCGGTGGCGCCCAAACCGGTGAATGTGTTGATGTCGGGCGGCTTGAAGCTGACGGTCGCGCAGTTGGCTGAAATGGGCGTCAAACGCATCAGCGTCGGTTCGGCGCTGGCGTTGGCGGCCTATGGTGAATTCTTCCGCGCCGCCGAAGAAATCCAGACATCAGGCACGTTCGGCTTCACTTCGCGGTCGATGCCGTACCAGAAGGCCAATCAGTTCTTCAAAGGCTGAGGGTCAGGCGGCGATGCGCAGGTTTTGCAGGATGATCGGGCGCGCCCAACCATTGTCGAAATCGAGTTGTTTCTGCTGTTCCACCAATTCTTCCGGAGAGAACGGCGGGAACGGCTTGTCGAGCAGATCCAGATCGAATTCGGCAATCGGCAGGTGCAGTGGACGTGGTTGCGGGGCGGGGCCGCCTTCTGGCAGTGGCTGACCGGCGTTGAGCACGATCGGGCGAACCCAGCCGCTGTCGAAGTCCTGTTGTTTTTGCTGGGCGACGATTTCATCCGCCGGGAATGGTGGGAATGGCTTGTCGGCCAGGTCCATTTCGAATTCGGCAATGGGCAGGAACAGAGGCTCTGGCGGGCGGACCTGGGTCTCTTTGACGTCGCACTCTCGCTGGGAAACGATGTGTTCCAGCAGATCGCTGCCAACGGTCGGCTCGACCGGGCTTTCGAGATCGACCGGTGGGAAATTCAGTGATTCAGGCAGCACATCACCCGACTGATCGGCCAGCGCACGGGCAAAGAAATCCTGCCAGATGTGACTGACACCGCTCAGTGCCTGGGTGTTTCGCAGGTTGTAATTGCCGTAGGGCGATATAAAACCTGTGATTGTGGGTTGAATGTCTGACATTTCTCTCGGTCGACGCTCAGCTCTGGCAAAATGCTCGATAGTTTTGTTATCGGCAGTTTTTGCCGATCATTAATTTTTTGAGCGTGTTTTCCGATGATTGATCAACCCGCGGCCTGCCGCATCCATGTCCAGGCGCTGGACGCGGCTTTCGAGCCACAAGCCGAGCAATGGGCCGAGCGCCTGGGCTTGCCGATGCAAGTGGCGGACGGCGAATTTGCCTTGCAGGTGGGTGACATGGGCTTGCAGCTGCAACAGCTGGGGCCGGATGCGCCGGGGCCGGTGCGGGTGGACTTCGTCGAGGGCGGTGCGGCCCATCGCCGGCTGTACGGCGGCGGCAGCGGGCAGATGATCGCCAAGGCTGTTGGCGTCGCCCAGGGCGTGCGCCCGCGGGTACTGGATGCCACGGCAGGGCTGGGCAAGGACGCGTTCGTGCTGGCCAGCCTTGGTTGCGAGATGAGCCTGATCGAGCGTCAGCCGCTGATCGGCGCCTTGCTGGAAGATGGCCTGGCCCGTGGCGCGGAAGACTTCGACGTGGCGCCGATCGTGGCGCGCATGCGGCTGCTCAGGGGCAACTCGATCGAGCTGATGCGCAACTGGGAGGGCGAACCGCCGCAGGTGATCTACCTGGACCCGATGTTCCCGCACCGAGAGAAAACCGCGCTGGTGAAGAAGGAAATGCGCCTGTTCCGGCCGCTGGTGGGCGATGACCCGGATGCGCCGGCCTTGCTCGAAGCGGCGCTGGCCCTGGCCAGCCACCGGGTGGTGGTCAAACGCCCGCGCAAGGCGCCGTGCATCGACGGGCCGAAGCCGAGCCATGCGCTGGATGGCAAGTCGAGCCGGTACGATATTTATCCGAAGAAGGCTTTGAAGCCTTAAGACCGAGTCGCCTTCATCGCGGGCAAGCCACGCTCCCACAGGTTTTGTGCCGGGTTCAAAATTCGAGTACACCTCGGACCCTGTGGGAGCGGGCTTGCCCGCGAAGGCGTCGGTACTGTCAACGCAATGCTGTCAGGCTCACTCAGGCCGATAAGCCCGCATAAACAACCCCACCACTTCCCGCACATGGCTCTCCGCCTCCTCACCGACCGGCGGCTCGCCGCAGCCATACAGCAAGCGGAAATTTCCGGCGCCCTTGAGCAGGCAGAAGAAGTGCTCGGCGGCGTTGTGCGGCTTGTCGATGCTCAGCACGCCACTCTCGTCGATCCGGCTCAGCAAGCGTTCCATGCCATGCAGCATGCGCTCCGGGCCCGCCTCAAAGAAGATTTGCGCGAGTTTCGGGTCCTGGCTGCCCAAGGTCATCATCAGTCGATGCAGGTTCACTGATTCGTCACTGTTGATCAGCTGATGAAAGCCGCGCGCGATGTTCAGCAGCACGGTTTCCACTGCCGCGCCTTCGGGCAATTCGAAGAACAGCGGGGGCAACTGCTCCTCGCACTTGGCCACCACGGCGGCGGAGAACAGCGTCTCCTTGTCGTTGAAGTGGCTGTAGACCGTCAGCTTCGACACACCGGCCTCGGCTGCGACGGCATCCATGCTGGTATTGGCATAACCCTTACTCAGAAACAGCACTTTCGCCGCGTCGAGAATCGCCTTGCGCTTGACCAGATCCTTGGGTCTGCCTGGGCCATTGGGTGCTGAAAGATTGTTTGGCATATTCGCTTTTATTACTGGACTGGTGAGTTTGCTATTAATAACATACTGCTCAGTATAATTATTCAAAGCACCATTAGCGAAAGGTCCTTCACCATGTTCCGCTATGCCTTGCCCCTCGCGTTGCCAGTCACCCTGGCTGTTTTATTGTCTGCGTGTGGCTCCGACGAAGTGCCGCCAGTCAGCGTGCGCCCGGCCATGGTGGTTCAGCCAGAGCCTTCGGCACAGGCCATGGAAAGTTATCCAGGTGAAGTCCGTGCGCGTTATGAGCCGGACTTGGCGTTCCGCATCGGCGGTAAAGTCAGCCGACGACTGGTCGAGGAAGGACAGCGGGTCAAGGCCGATCAACCCTTGGCCGAGCTCGACCCTCAGGACGTGCGCCTGCAACTGGAGGCCACCCGGGCCCAGGTCGCTGCAGCTGAAGCCAATTTGAGCATGGTGCGTGCCGAGCGTGATCGCTATAAAACCCTGATGGAGCGTCAGCTGGTCAGCCGTTCGCAGTACGACAATCACGAAAACCTCTACCGCTCCGGCGAAGCGCGCCTCAAGCAAATCAAGGCCGAATTCAACGTTTCCAACAACCAGGCCAGCTACGCCGTGCTGCGTGCGCCGCAGGATGGCGTCGTGGCCAAGCGTCTGGTGGAAGTCGGGCAAGTCGTGGCCGCGGGGCAAACGGTATTCACACTGGCGACCGATGGCGAGCGTGAAGTCTTGATCAGCCTGCCGGAACAGAACTTCGGCCGCTTCAAGGTCGGTGAACCGGTGGCGGTGGAGCTCTGGACCCAGCCCGGCCAGCGTTTCGAAGGGCGCATCCGTGAGCTGTCGCCGGCGGCTGATCCAAAGTCCCGCACCTTCGCGGCGCGCATCGCCTTCACCTCCGGCAAGGTGCCGGTGGAGCTGGGCCAGAGCGCCCGGGTGTTCGTGCAGGCCGCCGACGTGGTGCCTTTGTCCGTTCCGCTGTCGGCGTTGACCGCAGAAAACGGCGTGACCTATGTCTGGGTCGTCAGCGCCAACAACACCTTGAAGAAAACCCCGGTGCGAGTGGGTGCCTTCGGTGAAAAAACCGTACCGGTGCTCGAGGGGCTCAACGCCAGCGACTGGGTCGTGGCCGCCGGTGTCCATGTGCTTCTCGAAGGGCAGCAGGTGCGTCCGGTGGATCGCTCCAATCGCGTGGTCAATCTGGCGGACAAGGAGTAAGCCCCGATGCGCTTCAACCTTTCCGAATGGGCGCTGCGTAATCGCCAGATCGTACTGTTCCTGATGCTGTTGCTGGCCATCGTCGGCGCACTTTCCTACACCAAGCTCGGCCAGAGTGAAGACCCGCCGTTCACTTTCAAGGCCATGGTGATTCGCACCAACTGGCCGGGCGCGACCGCCGAGGAAGTCTCGCGCCAGGTCACCGAACGCATCGAAAAAAAGCTGATGGAAACCGGCGAGTACGAGCGCATTGTTTCGTTCTCGCGGCCCGGGGAATCCCAGGTCACCTTTATTGCACGTGATTCCATGCACTCGGCAGAGATCCCGGAGCTCTGGTATCAGGTGCGCAAGAAAATCAGCGACATCCGTCATACCCTGCCGCCGGGGATTCAGGGGCCGTTCTTCAACGATGAATTTGGTACCACGTTCGGCAACATCTACGCCCTGACCGGCGCGGGCTTCGACTATGCCGTGCTCAAGGATTACGCCGACCGCATCCAGATCCAGCTGCAACGGGTCAAGGATGTGGGCAAGGTCGAACTGCTGGGGTTGCAGGACGAAAAAATCTGGATCGAACTCTCCAACGTCAAGCTCGCCACCCTCGGCTTGCCGCTGGCGGCTGTCCAGCAAGCCCTTGAAGAGCAGAACGCGGTGTCCACGGCAGGCTTCTTCGAAACCAGCAGCGAGCGCTTGCAGCTACGGGTCACGGGGAATTTTCAGACGGTCGAGGAGATCAAGAACTTCCCGATCCGCGTCGGTGATCGCACCTTCCGTATCTCCGATGTGGCCGATGTGCGGCGTGGTTTCAATGATCCACCGGCGCCGCGCATGCGCTTCATGGCGCAGGATGCCATCGGCCTGGCGGTGGCGATGAAGGACGGCGGTGACATCCTGATATTGGGCAAGGCACTGGAAGTCGAATTCGCCCGCATCCAGAAAAACCTCCCGGCCGGCATGGAGCTGCGCAAAGTTTCCGACCAGCCGGCGGCGGTGAAAACCGGGGTTGGCGAGTTCGTGCAAGTGCTGGTCGAGGCGCTGGCCATCGTGTTGCTGGTGAGCTTTTTCTCCCTCGGCGTGCGCACCGGCATGGTGGTGGCCCTGGCGATTCCGCTGGTGCTGGCGATGACGTTTGCCAGCATGTATTACCTCGGCATCGGCCTGCACAAGATTTCTCTCGGCGCGTTGGTACTGGCGCTGGGCTTGCTGGTGGACGACGCGATCATCGCCGTGGAAATGATGGCGATCAAAATGGAGCAGGGTTTCGACCGCGTCAAAGCCGCGAGTTACGCCTGGACCAGCACTGCGTTCCCGATGCTCACCGGTACGCTGATCACCGCGGCCGGCTTCCTGCCGATTGCCACGGCGCAATCGGGTACTGGCGAATACACCCGTTCGATCTTCGAGGTGGTCACCATCGCGCTGTTGGCGTCGTGGGTGGCCGCTGTGGTTTTCGTGCCGTATCTCGGGGAAAAACTCCTGCCGGACCTGGCGAAGATTCACGCCGCCAAGCACGGTGCAGGCCAACCCGATCCCTATGGTACGCCGTTCTACCAGCGCGTCCGGCGTCTGGTGGAGTGGTGTGTGCGCTGGCGCAAAACCGTGATCGCCGCGACTGTGCTGTTGTTCATTGCCTCGATTGTGCTGTTCAAGTTTGTACCGCAGCAGTTCTTCCCGGCATCGGGTCGCCTGGAGTTGATGGTCGACCTGAAACTGGCCGAAGGTGCTTCGCTGAGCAATACCGCCGACGAGGTCAAACGCCTCGAAGCACTGCTCAAGGACAAGGCAGGGATCGACAACTACGTGGCCTACGTCGGCACCGGTTCGCCGCGTTTCTACCTGCCGCTGGATCAGCAACTGCCGGCGGCGAGCTTTGCCCAGTTTGTCGTCCTGGCGAAAACCATTGAAGAGCGGGAAGCCCTGCGCACCTGGTTGATCTCAACCCTCAACGAGCAATTCCCCGCTCTGCGCTCGCGGGTTACGCGCCTGGAAAACGGTCCGCCGGTTGGTTACCCGGTACAGTTCCGTGTGACCGGGGAGCACATCGAGGAGGTGCGGGCGCTGGCGCGCAAAGTCGCGGCCAAGGTTCGCGAGAACCCGCATGTGGTCAACGTCCACCTGGATTGGGAAGAACCGAGCAAGGTGGTGTACCTGAACATCGATCAGGACCGCGCGCGGGCGCTGGGCGTGAGCACGGCGAACCTGTCGAAGTTCCTGCAAAGCTCCCTCACCGGTTCCAGCGTCAGCCAGTACCGTGAAGACAACGAGTTGATCGAGATCCTGTTGCGCGGCACCTTGCATGAACGCACCGAGCTGTCCTTGCTGCCGAGCCTGGCGGTGCCGACCGATAACGGTCGCAGCGTCGCGCTGTCGCAGATTGCGACCCTGGAGTACGGCTTTGAAGAGGGCATCATCTGGCACCGCAACCGCCTGCCCAACGTGACGGTTCGCGCTGACATCTATGACAAGCAGCAACCAGCGACACTGGTGCAGCAGATCATGCCGACCCTCGATCCGATCCGCGCCGAACTGCCTGACGGCTACTTGCTGGATGTCGGGGGCACCGTTGAAGACTCGGCGCGCGGACAGAACTCGGTGAAGGCCGGCGTACCGTTGTTCATCGTGGTGGTGTTGACCTTGCTGATGCTGCAACTGCGCAGTTTCTCACGCACGGCGATGGTGTTTCTCACGGCGCCGCTGGGGTTGATCGGGGTGACGCTGTTTCTGTTGGTGTTCCGCCAGCCGTTCGGTTTCGTGGCGATGCTGGGGACTATCGCCTTGTCGGGGATGATCATGCGTAACTCGGTGATTCTGGTGGATCAGATCGAGCAGGACATTGCTGCCGGGTTGAAGCCTTGGCAGGCGATCATCGAGGCCACGGTGCGGCGGTTTCGGCCGATTGTGTTGACGGCACTTGCTGCTGTTTTGGCGATGATTCCTTTGTCACGTAGTGTGTTCTTTGGGCCGATGGCGGTGGCGATCATGGGGGGGTTGATCGTTGCTACGGCGTTGACACTGCTGTTTTTGCCTGCGCTTTATGCGGCTTGGTTTCGGGTCAGGAAGGAGTCCGTTTGATCGGGGGTATATCCGTTTCTTCGGTAACGGCGGCTGGCGGTTTCGCCCTTACGGCGAGTCACTTTTTTTACAAGCGCCTAAAAAAAGTAACCAAAAAAACGCTCGCCCCGAACGTACGGCCCCTCGCTTAGGCTCGGGGTTCCTTCGCTCCGGCATTCATCCGGGGGCATTGCCCTCCGGTCGGCTTCGCTTCGACCTACATGCAATGAGTTCGGCTGCGCCGAACGGCGCTGCGCGCCCATCCCCGGATGAACACCTCCACTCAGCCTTCCGAGGGGGCGGGTAGATCAAAAGCTGCAGGCGAGCTAACGCTCGGCCTGATGAGTGGTGAGATGCGTCTGTGTACGCCGATCTGCCTTTGCTCTTCTGTGGGAGCGAGCCTGCTCGCGAAGGCGGCCTGACAGCCGACCAATTTCTTTCAGATGTACTCGGTCAAATTGTGGGAGCGGGCTTGCCCGCGAAGACGGCCTGCCAGCCAACCAATTTCTTTCAGGTGTCCCCGGCCCAACTGTGGGAGCGAGCTTGCTCGCGAAGGCGGCCTGACAGCCGACCAATTTCTTTCAGATGTACTCGGTCAAATTGTGGGAGCGGGCTTGCTCGCGAAGACGGCCTGCCAGCCAACCAATTTCTTTCAGGTGTCCCCGGCCCAACTGTGGGAGCGAGCTTGCTCGCGATGGCTGCCCAACAGTCAACAACGTTTACCGCCAAAGCCAACCATTCAGACCATTCCCACAAGACTTTCAGCTTGCCCGTCAGAAGCACGATCTCTAGCCTTTGTCCGTCGCTGCCAATTCAGCGACCGGGACTGCAAGCCCGCGAATAGTCGTTAGGCGCCTACTTTGGGAGCTTCGCAATGATCAAAGACAGTCCTGATTACTCTGCCTCTGAATCCGAGAAACAAACGAGAACTTCAAACCGCCCCTGCCCAATTTTCACCATCCACCCAGGCGTCGATTCCGAAACCTTGCTGGTCCATGCCTACGAAACCCTCGCCTCAGCCAATGTAATGGCAACCGAACTGTCGTCCATCCTGAACGGCCCAACCTGCAATCTGGTACTCGGCATTCAGCAGATGATCGTCCTCGCGCAACTATCAGTGAATCGCGTCCTCGATCAGTTGGATCAGCAGCAATAGCAATAGGAAGAAGCCCGCTGAACCCGTACCCATCAACGGGCCCTCATTGTTCCTACATTTATCTCGGACCCGTCTGATATTGAGGCTCATGAGCCCAGGTGTTGTACTCAAACCCCGGTTTTGTGAATGTTTGAGACAGTGCGTATGAAGAACCCACCCAAGTTGCGGGGACGGACCGACCCGGTGTTTGATCGGCTAGGGCAGTCGCCTCACAAGGAACGTCTCGCGGATTACTTGGCTCTGCTCAAGCCCCTGGACGATCAGGGGCGTTATCTGCCATTCGATGCGTTGCGCTATCGCTGGGCGCCGGGTCTGGATTCCAGTTTGTGCTGGGCCTTGGTCAAGAAAGCCCGGACGGCGCAGTATTCGAGTCTTTTGCCATTGGGTGATCCGGTGCGGTGGCTGCAATTCGTGCTGACGCCACTGGCGCAAAAGGCTATTTCCGCGGTAGACCGGCAAACCACTACGGCCGTGCTGGAGTACATGACCAGCCAGATCGGCGAGCGTGCGCACTTCAGCTATCTGCTCAATGACCTGATCGAAGATGAAGCCATCAGTAGCAGCCAGCTCGAAGGCGCGGCAACCACGACACGTGTGGCCAAGGACATGCTCAAGCGTCATCGCCTGCCGCGTACGCCGGACGAGCGAATGGTCATCGGTAATTTCAAGATGATGAACTTCGCCTGGGAGCAGCGCTACGAGCCTCTGAGCGTTGAGTTGATCGCGGCGATGCACCGCGTTGGCGTCGAGGGCATCGATGATCCGCAGTATTCGCCGGGGGTGTTCAGAAGCCGTGATGATGTCGTGGTGCAGGATGGCGAGGGCAACACCGTTCATACGCCACCGCCCGCAGCAGGTATCGGGTTGCGTTTGCAGGCGCTGGCGCAATGGATCAACCATTCCCATGACAACCTCCATCAAGCGGATTACCTTCATCCTCTGATCAAAGGCATCGCTCTGCATTTTGCCCTGGGTTATGAGCATCCTTTTCGTGACGGCAACGGTCGGGTCGCGCGGGCGCTGTTTTACTGGTTCATGTTCAAGAATGACTTCTCGGCGTTCCGCTACATCGCGATCAGCGTCTTGTTACGCAATGCACCGGTGAGGTACGGGCGCTCATACCTGGATACCGAGGCGGATGATCTGGATCTGACGTATTTCATCGATTTCCAGTGTTCGGTGGTGCTGCGTGCCGTGGGCAGTTTTACCGAGGCGTATCGGAAAAGTCTGGTTGATGCCGAGTGCTTTGATCGATGGTTGCGGGAAAGTGGTTTTCTCGAGCAACTCACGGAGAATCAGCGGGCCGTGTTTCAAGCGGCCAAGAGCGGAATGGCCAAGGAATTTACTGCGGTCAATGTGAAGGAAAACCTGGGGTGCTCTTACAACACGGCATCCGCCACATTGAATGGGCTGGTCGAGTTGAAGTTATTTGAGAAGCGGAAGATGGGACAGGAGTGGGTGTTTTTTCTACGACCTGCCTCCGTGACCTGAACCAATGTGGGAGCGAACAGGCCCACTCCCACAGGGTTTTATGTTGTGGCTTAGAGCGTGCCGAATACCTTCTTCGCCAAACTGGTCGCCGCAGCCGCCGGGTTCTGGCGGATGGTTTCTTCCTGTTTGCCGATCATTTCGAACAAGCCATTCAGCGCCTGCTCGGTGACGTAGTTTTCGACGTTGGCATTCTTCGCGTCCAATACGCCCATTGTTGCCGCTTGCCCGGCGAACGAGTTGTACTGCTGGGCGAGGCCCACCTTGTCGGTGGCTTGCTTGACGATCGGCAGGAACTTGGCGCGGATCTGTTCGCGGCTGGTCTTGTTCAGGTATTGGGTGGCCGAGTCGTTGCCGCCGCTGAGGATGCCCTTGGCGTCTTCCACGGTCATTTTCTTCACGGCATCGACGAGGATTGGCTGGGCCTGGGTCACGGCGGTTTCGGCCGCCTTGTTCATGCTGGCTTCCAATTCATCGACCTGGTCACCCATGCCGAACTGTTTCATTTTGCTGGCGACCTTGCCCAGTTTGCCCGGCAGTTCGATTTTTACTTCCGGGTTGTTGCTGAAGCCGCCCGGGGTGCCGAGCTGTTTCACGGCCAGTTGCGCGCCTTGGGTCAGTGCGTCCTTGAGCCCACCGGTGGCGTCTTTCTGCGACAGGTCGCTGAGGGACAGCGCCAGGGCGTTGGCACAGATCATCAAACCTGCGCACAGGCCGGCAAAACGAAGGGTAGGGCGGAGCATGGCAGCTTCCTTGTTCAAAAAAGAGAGAATTAGCGAACGGCGTCGACGCGGATTTTCAACGGTTGCGGGTCCTTGCCATCAAGACGCACGGCATGGTTTTCGGTGGTGATGAACATCAGCTTTCCATCGACTTCGATGCGCGCGCTGACCGAGTAACGATGGCCTGGTTTGACCTGCGCCGGATCGTAACTCAGATGAAACGGCAGTGGCACCTGGCCTTTGACCGGGCCGTTCTGTTCGTCGAGGACAATGGCTGGTGCGTCGGCCAGAGACACGTCCTGCAAGCTCACGCTCAGGGTAGCGGTGGGCGGCAGGGCGCTGCGTTGCAGGTAAAAGACTTCGCCGTCGAGGCTGGCTTTCGGGGCAGGTTGCATGGACTGGCAGGCGCCGAGCAAAACCGCAAGCCCGAGGAGAGAGAGTTTTTTCATGAAGCGGATCCTTGTCATTGGCGCCCGAAGAAGACCGACGCCAACGACAATTTAACGGATTTTACCGAGGATATCGCGCAACTTGCCTCGGGGATGTTCTCAGACGAGGCTGACCCACACTTCCTGCTCATTTACATAATCGACGCCCAGTTCCACCTGGTGTGGTTGAGTGGTGGCGAAGATCAGACGGTCTTCGTGGGTGATGCTCGCGCTGATTGCATAGGTATGGCCGGGCAAGACATCAGCGAGCTTGTACGTCAGGTTGAAGTTCAGCCCGTCGGGTTTTTCGGCGTTGGCAGTGATCTGTGCGGCCAGTTCCTTCGCAAGGACGTCTTGCAGGCTGACATCCAGCAGGCGGACCTGAAGAGTCGAGTTACGCGGCAGCGCCATCTTTACTGCGTAACTCACTTTGCCACTAATGGTTTTTACGGTTTCGTTGTTCATATTGATTTCCTTATCAATTGATCGTCGGTAGTGACGAGCGTCCAGCATAGGGTCGAGGCAGCGTTTGCTATGTAGGCGAGTTCCTGCGAGCCGGGGCGAAAAGGAAGTGGCATGAGTCAGAAGCATCCTTGCTTCAGCCATGAAACTTCCGCGCAGAGATGTGAGTGAGTCAGAGCGGCGTGACCAGCTCCGCCGCATCTTCACTGCGATGCAACGCCACCTGCCGGATCGACAAGCGGATCTCCGCCGGCAACACCCGTTTGGCCGCGCCTTCGGCCAGTTCGCCGAGCAGTTCGTGATAACCGAGCTTGCCCGCTTCGTCGCGCTTGAGCACGTCGAGGTCGAGCAGGGTCTGGATGAAGTGGCGGAACAGGCTCTTGTCGAAGAACTCCGGGGCGTTCAGGCCATGCAGGATCGACAGGCGCTGGGCCATGACCGTGCACAGGTCTTCCAGTTCTTCGGCACTGATGCTGTTCTGGCCGCTGTTGAGCAGCAGGGACACGGTCATGTAGAAGCGCTGCAGGGTCTGGGCGATGCTTTTCGACAGCAGCGTCAGCAGCACGAAATGCCGCGAGCTTGGCGCCGGGCGCAGGTACACATCGTTCTCGAAACGCAGCAGGCCTTGCTCGACGAACGCCTCCAGCCATTGATCGATCACCGCATCCAGTTCCTCCGGCGACCAGCGAATGAACAGCTCCGCTTGCAGGTACGGGTACAGCGCGCGGGTGTAGCGCAGGATCTGTTCGCGACTCATGCGCGAGGCGCTCTGGAAGAAGCTCGCCAGCAGGGCCGGCAGGGCGAAGATGTGCAGCACGTTATTGCGGTAGTAGGTCATCAGGACGGCGTTCTGCTCATCCAGATACAGAATCTTGCCCAGGGCATCGCTCTGCTCGGACAGCAGGTCCATGTCCTTCACGTGCTCGATCAACGCCCGGCCGTCACCGTCCGGCAGGGTGGTGTGCGGCGAGTACGGTACCTTGCGCAACAACGCCAGGTACAGGTCGAGCACCCGTGCCATGGCGCGGTCGTCCAGGGCCAGGCGGCTGGTGGACAGCAGCGCCAGGGCAACGAGGTTGACCGGGTTGATCGCTGCCGCTTCGTTCAGATGCTGGGCGACCTTCTCGCCGAGGCGGTTGGTGGTTTCGTTGAGCCAGGCCGGTCTGAACTGCGGGCCGAGTTCCTGTTGGCGCCAGTCCGGCTGTTCGCTGTCGAGGAATTCCGCCAGTTTGATCGGCTCGCCGAAGTTCACCGCTACCTGGCCGAAACGCTGCTTGAGTGCGCCGATGACTTTGAAGATGTCGAAGATCGATTCTTTCTTCTTGGCCGCACCGCGCAATTCGCCGAGGTAGGTCCGGCCTTCCAGTACGCGCTCGTAGCCGATGTACACCGGCACGAACACGATCGGCATGCGCGACGAACGCAGGAAGCTGCGCAGGGTGATCGCCAGCATCCCGGTTTTCGGTTGCAGCATGCGCCCGGTGCGCGAGCGGCCACCCTCGACGAAGTACTCCACCGGGAAACCCTTGGTGAACAGGGTGTGCAGGTATTCGTTGAACACCGAGGTGTACAGCGGGTTGCCCTTGAACGTCCGGCGCATGAAAAACGCGCCGCCACGACGCAGCAGGCCGCCGATCACCGGCATGTTCAGGTTGATCCCGGCGGCGATGTGCGGCGGGGTCAGGCCATTGCGGAACAGCAGGTAGGACAGCAGCAGATAATCGATGTGGCTGCGGTGGCAGGGTACGTAGATCACTTCGTGACCCTGGGCGACCTTCTGCACGCCTTCGATGTGGTTGACCTTGATGCCGTCGTAGATCTTGTTCCAGAACCAGCTCAGCACCACTTCCATAAAACGGATGGCCGTGTAGGTGTAGTCCGAGGCGATTTCGTTGCCATAGCGCAGGGCCTGGGCCTTGGCTTTTTCCGGTGAAATGTTCTCGCGTTCGGCTTCGTCGAGGATCGCCTGTCTGACCTGCGGCTGGTTCAGCAGGCCCTTGACCAGGTTGCGGCGGTGGGAAATGTCCGGGCCGATCACCGCAGCCTTCAGGTTGCGAAAGTGCACCCGCAGGATGCGCTGGGCCATGCGCACGGTGCGCTCGTGGCCCTTGTTGTGCTCGATCAGTTCGCGCAGGTGGATCGGTGCGGAGAACTGCACGCGGGTCTTGCGCCCCAGCACGATGATGCTCAGCAAGCGCCGCAGACGCCCGGTTACCGCCCAGCTATCGGCGAACAGGAGTTTCCATGGGCTGTTTTCGCTGTCCGGCGACTGGCCCCAGAACACGCTGACCGGAATGATCTGCGCGTCTTCGGCGGCGTTCTGGCTCAGGGCGCTGACCAGGCGGGTCAAGGTTGGCGGCGCGCCGCGCTTGTCCTGGCGGCCGAGCCAGTCCGGGTCCGGCGTCAGGTAGAAGAACGCGGCCGGTTCCAGCAGGTTGCCCACCGATACCGGCAGCACCGGGCGCGGCAGGCCGGCCTTGCTGCATTCGGTGTCGACCACGGCAAGGTCGGTCAGCGAAGGGTTTTGCAGGACGTAGAACACCGGACGACTGCGGTCGAGGTTGAGGGTGAACGACGACTGGTTGATCGTCTCCGAGCGAACCCAGAGGTACAACAGTCGGCGCAGGGTGCCAAACACAAGACGGCGGAACGGGGAACGGGTCATACGGCTTCTGCATGAGTGAATGAAACCAAGCGTTTGCTCGGGCGCTGCGTAGTGTGCCGGATTCGTCGAAAATCGGCAAAAAAGCGGCGAAGTAAACTGCTATTGAGAGTTTCAGCGTCTGTCATATACTCGGCGCTCTGTCGCCGTTGCCCTCATGGGACCGGTATGCGCAGTCTGACGTTCCCGAGGCTTTCCTGCGAAAAGCCCGATCAATAATAAAAAGGGAGTATGAACAAATGGCAACACGCGAAACCGGCAACGTGAAGTGGTTCAACGACGCCAAGGGCTACGGCTTCATTCAGCGCGAGGACGGGGTGGACGTGTTCGTGCACTACCGCGCGATTCGTGGCGAGGGGCACCGTTCACTGACCGAAGGCCAGCAAGTTGAGTATGCGGTGGTCGAAGGGCAGAAGGGGTTGCAGGCTGAGGATGTTGTAGGTCTGTAATTTCAAGATCAAAAGATCGCAGCCTGCGGCAGCTCCTACACCATAACCTTGTAGGAGCTGCCGCAGGCTGCGATCTTTTTGCTTTAAGCGGTCTTCCAGGTGATCTCTTCTTCACCGTCGGTGCTGATGCGAATCCAGCGGTCCGCCGTCTCTTCACCTTCTTCCTCGACCCAGGTTCCCGGCGCGCAACGCACTTCGACGTTCAGCGCGGCAAATGCAGCGCGGGCGCAGGCGATGTCGTCGTCCCACGGGGTCTGGTCGCTTTCCAGGTACAGGCTGTTCCACTTGCCGACCGCTTTTGGCAGCCAGGTCACCGGCACGTTGCCGGCCTTGCACTTGTAGGTCTGGCCCTTCTGCACCCAATCCGAACACGGCCCAAGTGCCGCGCCGAGCCAGGCGGCAATGGCTTTGTGATCGACGTCGGCGTCTTTCAGGTAAATCTCGATATCGGGCTGGCGCATGGATGTCCTCACTGCGGGTCTGAAAAATCCATTCGCGGATTTAGCCGGCCTTGAGCCGTTGCCCAAGACCAAAAATGTTTGAAGTTATTGAAGAACGAAATAATCGTAGCGCATCGACACGGTGACCTCGAACGGCTCGGCCTGCTCGATAACGGCAGTACGGCGTTCGGCACTGGCGCGCCAGCCGTGGGGCGTCATGGCCAGCAGGTTCGCCCGGTCCTGACCACTGTGGAGCGTCAGTTTGAATTCCAGGGTTTCGCTGTGCGCCAGCGCCATGCCTTCCGGCACCAGGTCAAGATGCTTGTCGTCGATGTACTCTCGGACCTCATCGTACAGCCGCTCGCGCAATTCCATCAGGTGGCCGCTGGTCGGCCCGACTTTCATCAGGCCGCCGCCGACGCTGAGCAGGCGTTTGGCTTCTTCCCAATCCAGCGGGCTGAAGACGCTGGCGAGGAACTGGCAACTGCCGGAAGCCAACGGTACCCGCGCCATGCTGGCGATCAACCAGGTGAGCTGCGGATTGCGTTTGCAGGCGCGTTTGACCGCTTCGCGGGAGATGTCCAGGGCATAACCTTCGGCCTCTGGCAGCGCCTCGGCGATCTGCGCGGTGTAGTAGCCCTCGCCACAACCGATGTCCAGCCAGCGCTGCGGCGCATAGCTGGCGGCCAGCTCCGCCAGGCGCCTGGCCACCGGCGCATAGTGCCCGGCATTCAGGAAGTCACGGCGGGCTTCGACCATTGCCTGGTTATCCCCAGGGTCGCGGCTGTTCTTGTGCTGCACCGGCAGCAGGTTCAGGTAACCCTGGCGCGCACGGTCGAACCGGTGCCCGGCGGGGCAGACCACACCGTTGTCCACCGCATTGAGCGGTTCGCTGCAGATAGGGCAGGCAAGCATCAGGCGAGCAACTTGATCAGGGTCTGGTAGTAGATTTCGGTCAGCACATCGAGGTCGGCTGCCAGCACGCGCTCGTTGACCTGGTGGATGGTCGCGTTGACCGGGCCCAGCTCAACCACTTGCGTGCCCATGGTCGCGATGAAGCGCCCGTCGGAGGTACCGCCGCTGGTGGACGCCTTGGTGTCGCGCCCGGTGATGTCCTTGATGCTCGACGACACCGCGTCCAGCAGCGCGCCTGGCTCGGTGAGGAACGGCAGGCCGGACAAGGCCCAGTCGACGTTCCAGTCCAGGCCATGCTTGTCGAGGATGTCGGCGACGCGTTTTTGCAGGCCTTCGACCGTGGACTCGGTGGAGAAACGGAAGTTGAACACCGCCACCAGGTCACCCGGGATCACGTTGGTCGCACCGGTGCCGGAGTTGACGTTGGAGATCTGGAAGCTGGTCGGCGGGAAGAAATCGTTGCCGTGGTCCCAATGCTCGGCGGCCAGTTCTGCCAGCGCCGGAGCGGCGAGGTGGATCGGGTTCTTTGCCAGGTGCGGGTAAGCCACGTGACCTTGCACGCCGCGCACGGTCAGCTTGGCGCCGAGGGAGCCGCGACGGCCGTTCTTGACCACGTCACCCACCAGGGTGGTGCTCGACGGTTCGCCGACGATGCACCAGTCCAGGCGCTCCTTGCGCGCGGCGAGGCGTTCTACCACTGCCTTGGTGCCGTGGTGCGCCGGGCCTTCTTCATCGCTGGTGATCAGGAACGCGACTTTGCCCTTGTGATTCGGGTAGTCGGCGACAAAACGCTCGGACGCGACGGTCATGGCGGCGAGACTGCCTTTCATGTCGGCGGCGCCACGGCCGCAGAGCATGCCGTGTTCGTCGATCAGCGCGTTGAACGGCTCGATCTGCCAGGCCGTTACCGGGCCGGTCGGGACCACGTCGGTGTGGCCGGCGAAGCACAGCACCGGACCGTCGTCCTGGCCGTGGGTGGCCCAGAAGTTATCCACATCCTCGATGCGCATCGGTTCCAGGGTGAAACCGGCATCGCCCAGGCGCTGCATCATCTGCTTCTGGCAATCGGCGTCGATCGGTGTCACGGACGGACGGCGGATCAGGTCGATGGCGAGTTGAAGGGTCGGCGAAAGGTCGGCGTGGGCCGTCATGGAAAACTCCGGAAAACTTGAAATTGGGCATGGGCTACTGTGGGAGCGAGCTTGCTCGCGATAGCGGTGTGTCAGTCAACATAAACATTGATTGTTACACCGTAATCGCGAGCAAGCTCGCTCCCACAGGTATTGGGTCGGTTGGCAAACCGTACTCCGCCAAGCCCCGCAAAATGGCGGTTATCTTAAAGCAAAACGGCGACCATTGGCCGCCGTTTAGTGTATCTGCGGATATTTAGACGACAGGTGCCGTTTCAGGCTCGGCGGCCGGTTTCGGCAGCGACGACAGGAACGCCATGATCAGCGCCGCCAGATACGGCAGCGACTGCACCAGCAGCATGGTGACCCAGAAGCGCATGTCGTTGCTCGGCATGCCGTTGACCAGATAAATCCCCAGCGCCGCGCTCCACAACAGCAGCATGATGAACATCTCTTCCCGGGCTTCCGAAATCGCTACCCAGAAACCATGGTTGTCGGCGTTTTTCGGTGTGCGGAAGAACGGAATGCTGCTGGTGAAGAAGCCGTACAGCACCGCTTTGGCGATGGTGTGGGACAACGCCAGACCGGCCAGCGCAGCGCAGAAGGCATCCTTCAAATTGACCCCGACCGCACGACGGTAGAGGAAGATGATCTTGGCCACCTTGAACACGAACAGCGCCAACGGCGGGATTGCGAAGATCAGCAGCGGTGGATCGACCCGTTGCGGCACGATGATCATTGCCGCCGACCACAACAGCGCACCGACGGTGAAGAAGATGTTCATGCCGTCCGCCACCCATGGCAACCAGCCTGCGAGGAAGTGGTAGCGCTGGCCGCGGGTCAGCTCGGTGTCCTTGCCACGCAACAGGCTGGCGGTGTGGCGCTTGATGATCTGAATCGCTCCGTAGGCCCAGCGGAAACGCTGTTTCTTGAAGTCGATGAAGGTATCGGGCATCAGGCCTTTGCCGTAGCTGGTGTGGTAGTACGCCGCCGACAGGCCTTTCTCGAATACGCGCAAGCCCAGCTCGGCGTCTTCACAGATGCACCAGTCGGCCCAGCCCAGCTCTTCGAGCACCGAGCGGCGGGTCATGGTCATGGTGCCGTGCTGGATGATCGCGTCGCGGTCGTTGCGGGTGACCATGCCGATATGGAAGAAGCCTTTGTATTCCGCATAGCAGAGCTTCTTGAAGGTGCTTTCGTTCTGGTCGCGGTAGTCTTGCGGCGACTGCACCACGGCGATTTTCGGGTCGGCGAAGTGCGGCACCATGTGCTTGAGCCAGTTGCGGTCGACGCAGTAGTCCGAGTCGATCACGGCAATCACTTCGGCGTCCTTGGCGGTGTGCGGAATCAGGTAGTTCAGCGCGCCACCCTTGAAGCCGGCCAACGGTGCCACGTGGAAGAACTTGAAGCGCGGGCCGAGAGTTGCGCAGTAGTCGCGCACCGGTTCCCAGACCGCCGGGTCCTTGGTGTTGTTGTCGATGATCAGGACTTCGAAATCCGGATAGTCGAGGTTGGCCAAAGCGTTGAGGGTCTGTTTGACCATCTCCGGCGGCTCGTTGTAGCAAGGCACGTGAATCGACACTTTCGGGCGGTAGCTGGAGTCGCCTTCCACCGGCAAAAACTCGCGCCGGCGCTTGTGTACCCACACTGCTTCGGCCAGTTCATGGGCCTCGGTCAGCAACACGATAAACACCCCGAGCGCACCGAGGGCGAGCAGGAAGCCCACCGTCAGGCTGAACCAGGTGCTGTATTGCAGGCTGTAGTCGTAACCGATCCACACCAGCACCGAACCGCAGAGGAACGCAATGAAGGTCAGGAAGGTGCGACCACGCTGGCGCAGGGCCGAGCCGTCGATCATCAGCAGGGTCAGCGACAACAGCGCCAATACCACCGAACCAACGGCCAGTACGCGCCACTGCGGAATCGCCACCACCGGGCCTTCGAAGTTGAACTTCTGCTGGCGCGCGGCGTTGAACACGCCCCAGTAGGCGCCTACGGAACCTTCGTCGCTGGCTTTCCACGGCTGGTCAAAGGCTTCGATCACGAAGTAGTTGAAGCCCTGGCGATTGAGCTTGTTGACCAGGGTTCGCAGGTAGATCGCCTGGTCTGCGGGCGAAGCATCGGCGCCACCGCGCATGCGGCCGTTGCTCGGCCAGCCCACTTCGGACAGCAGCAGCGGTTTTTTCGGGAACATCTTTTTCAGGTCGCGGGCGCGATCCAGAACGAACTGCTGGGCCTTGTCCACTGGAATGAATTCCCAGTAAGGCAGGACGTGCGCGGCGATCAGGTCGACATGCTTGGCCAGTTCCGGGTGTTCTTCCCAGACGTGCCATTGCTCGGACGTGGTCACCGGCACCTTCACGGCGGCGCGTACGCGATCGAGCATCACGCTCAGTTCGGCGGCGGTGATTTCCTTGCGGAAGATCGCTTCGTTGCCGACCACCACACGAACCACGCTGCGCGAGGAGTTGGCGATTTCGATGGCGCGGGTAATTTCCCGTTCGTTGCGTTCCTGGTCCGGGCTGATCCAGATCCCCAGCGTTACCCGCAAGCCGAACTCTTCCGCCAGTTTCGGGATGTCTTGCAGGGTGCCATCGACCGAGTAGATGCGGATGTTATCCGTCAGCTTGCTCATGATCTCCAGGTCGCGACGCATTTGATCGTCGGTCGGGTACTGGTCTTTCTGCGGGAACTGGCCCTGCTGGAATGGCGAGTACGAGAAGCCGGAGATCTGCTCAGGCCAGTTGGGGGCGGTGACGGGGCGGTTGATCAGCGCCCAGAAGCCGGTAAACAAGGCCGCGATGGCGAGCACCACGACCAGGTTGAGTCCAAATTTACGCGATGACATGGTTATTTCAGGTTCCAAAGGCTGTGGAACGAAGGAACGGTTGGCTGCCGCCAAGGGGCGCGCATCCTACACCGGCAGCTCACTGAACGTACATCGGACAGGGAAATGCCTGACGTTGGGCAATCTGCTTTCACATAAGTTCTTACATTTGTTGCTTGAAACTTAAATCTTGTAGCTGCGAAGTCTTATAATGCCCGCCGGTTTTTGGGGTAATGGTCATGAGTACTGAAGATCCGCGTTTTGCCGGCATTGCCCGTTTGTATGGCATCGAAGGCCTTGAGCGCCTGCGCGCAGCCCATGTGGCGATTGTCGGCGTTGGTGGTGTCGGTTCCTGGGCGGCGGAAGCCATGGCCCGTTGTGGCGTGGGCGAGATTTCGCTGTTCGATCTGGACGACGTCTGCGTCAGCAACGCCAACCGTCAGTTGCACGCGCTGGACAGTACCGTCGGCAAACCCAAGGTCGAGGTGATGGCCGAGCGTCTGCGCGGAATCAACCCGCACTGCACGGTGCACGCGGTGCCGGACTTCGTCACCCGCGATACCATGGCCGAGTACATCACGGCGAACATCGACTGCGTGATCGACTGCATCGACAGCGTCAACGCCAAGGCTGCGCTGATTGCCTGGTGCAAGCGTCGCAAGATCCAGATCATCACCACCGGCGGTGCGGGCGGGCAGATCGACCCGACCTTGATTCAGGTCTGCGACCTGAACCGCACGTTCAACGACCCACTGGCGTCGAAAGTGCGCTCAACGCTGCGCCGCGACTACGGCTTCTCACGCACCGTGACCCGCCATTACAGTGTGCCGTGCGTGTTTTCCACCGAGCAGCTGCGTTATCCGAAACCGGACGGCAGCATTTGCCTGCAGAAGAGTTTTGTCGGTGATGGCGTGAAGCTCGACTGCGCCGGCGGGTTTGGCGCGGTGATGATGGTGACGGCGACCTTCGGCATGGTCGCGGCGACCAAGGCTGTGGACAAGATTGTGGCCGGTGTGCGGCGGCCGGCGGATCGGGTCAAGCCTCAGATTTAAGTGTTGCTACTGATGGCCTCTTCGCGAGCAAGCCCGCTCCCACATTCGATGTTCAGTGAATACAGTTTTTGTGTACGACCGAAATCCAATGTGGGAGCGGGCTTGCTCGCGAAGGCGATTAACCGGCCAACTCATTCATTCGCTGAAGTACGGCGTTGAGGCCATTGCTACGAGACTGGGACAATTGCCGCCCCAATCCCAACTGATTGAACCAGTCCGGCAAATCCACCTGCTGCAATTGGGCCGCCGACAAGCCGTTGACCCGCGCCAGCAGCAATGCCACCAACCCGCGAATCAACCGTGCATCGCTGTTGGCGCTGAACTGCCAATGACCATCGCGCAATTCGCCCACCAGCCACACCTGGCTTTCACAACCGTACACCCGGTTGGCGTCGCACATTTGCGCGTCGCTCAAGGCAGGCAGGCGCTCGCCCCATTGCATCAGCAGGCGTGCGCGTTGTTCCCAGCCGGCGGCTTTGCCAAAGGTATCGAGTGCGGTCACGGCATCGGCAGGCAGGTTCATCGCAGCAGCTCCAGCGCCTGATCCAGGGCTTCAAAAAACCGTTCCAGGTCTTCGGAGTCGTTGTACAGCGCCAACGACACCCGAATCGCCCCCGCCAGTTCAAAGCGTTTGAGCAACGGCATGGCGCAGTGATGGCCAGCGCGCACCGCAATCCCTTGCTCAGTCAGCAAATGCGCCAGGTCGGCGTTATGCACACCCTCGACGGTAAAACTGGCCAGTGCCACTTGCGGCTTGCCCAGCAGGCGGATGCCGTGACGTGCCTCAAGACCCTTGAGCAAACAGGCATGCAGCGCCGTTTCATGGGCGGACACAGCGTCCTGATCAAGCCCGGCGAGGTAATCCAGGGTCGCTCCCAGGCCTATCACACTGGCAATCGGCGGCGTCCCGGCCTCGAAGCCCAGGGGGGCCGGGCGAAAGCGTGCGTCGTGATAATTGGCATCGAGCACCATTTCACCGCCGAACTGCCAGGGACGCAGCTG
Source organism: Pseudomonas sp. PDM27 (assembly GCF_019219205.1). Taxonomy (NCBI): domain Bacteria; kingdom Pseudomonadati; phylum Pseudomonadota; class Gammaproteobacteria; order Pseudomonadales; family Pseudomonadaceae; genus Pseudomonas; species Pseudomonas sp. PDM27. The sequence continues at coordinate 56,118 of NZ_JAHUWF010000014.1, forward strand.
TTGCAGCGCGGTATTGCGCCCGAACAGCACACCCAGGCCATCGGGGCCGTAGAGCTTGTGGCTGGAGAATACATAAAAATCGCAGCCTAATGTTTGCACGTCGTGGCGGCCATGGACCACACCCTGGGCGCCGTCGATCACGGTCAGGGCGTTGTGCCCCTTGGCCAGTGCCAGCAATTGAGGCAGCGGCTGCCACGCGCCAATCACGTTGGACAGTTGACTGACGGCCAGCAGACGCGTGCGTGGGCCGATCAAACCGGCGGCGGCTTCAAGGTCGATCACGCCATCGGCGTCCAGCGGCAGGATCACCAGCTTCAGCTCGCGACGGTGCGCCAGTTGCTGCCACGGCAAAAGGTTGGCGTGATGCTCCAGGGCGCTGATGACAATTTCGTCGCCCGGATTGAAAAGAGGTTCCAGGCCATAGGCCAGGAGATTCAGCGCGGACGTCGCGCCGTGGGTAAAGATGATCTGCCCGCAATCGCCAGCATTGAGCCATTGCGCGGCTTTGCGACGGCTGTCCTCGAACGCCTGGGTGGCGTGGGCGCCGGGCAAGTGTTGCGCCCGATGCACGTTGGCCGCGCCGTTGGCGTAGTAGTGCGCCAGGGCATCCAGCAGGGCTTGAGGTTTTTGCGTGGTGGCGGCGTTGTCCAGATAGGTCTGGCCTTGGCGCTGCAGGGCGGCGATGGCCGGAAAATCGGCGCGCCAGGGAGAGAGAATCATCATGTGTTCAGCCCTGTGAACTTGGGCGGATGTACACCGGACCTTGTGGGAGCGAGCTTGCTCGCGATGGCGTCCGTAAGGTTGCCAAAAAGCATCGCGAGCAAGCTCGCTCCCACAGGTGCCTGCGGCACTTAGTTGTGAGCGTGCAGCGCTTCGTTCAACTCGATGGCCGATTTGTGGGTTTTGCATTCCACGGCGCCGGTCTCCGAATTGCGACGGAACAGCAGGTCCGGTTGGCCGGCCAGTTCACGGGCCTTGACCACTTTGACCAGTTGATTGTTCTCGTCCAGCAGCGCGACCTTGGTACCGGCGGTCACGTACAGGCCCGACTCGACGGTGTTGCGGTCGCCCAACGGGATACCGATACCGGCGTTGGCGCCGATCAGGCAGCCTTCGCCGACCTTGATCACGATGTTGCCGCCACCCGACAAGGTGCCCATGGTCGAGCAGCCGCCGCCCAGGTCCGAACCCTTGCCGACGAATACGCCAGCGGATACGCGGCCTTCGATCATGCCCGGGCCTTCGGTGCCGGCGTTGAAGTTGATGAAACCTTCGTGCATCACGGTGGTGCCTTCGCCCACGTAAGCGCCCAGGCGCAGGCGCGCAGCGTCAGCGATGCGCACGCCGGCCGGAACCACGTAGTCGGTCATTTTCGGGAATTTGTCCACCGAGAACACTTCCAGCAGCTCGCCGCGCAGGCGGGCTTCGAGTTGCAGTTCGGCCAGCTCGCTCAGGTCGACAGCGCCCTGGCTGGTCCAGGCCACGTTCGGCAGCAGCGGGAAGATCCCGGCCAGGTTCAGGCCGTGTGGCTTGACCAGGCGATGGCTCAGCAGGTGCAGCTTGAGGTACGCCTCCGGGGTGGACGACAGCTGGGCGTCTTCAGCCAGCAGGGTGGCGACCAGCGGCTTGTGGCTCTCGGCCAGGCGGGTCAGCAGGGCAGCCTGGGCAGCGTCGACGCCTTTGAGGGCTTCGGCCAGTTGCGAGGCCTGGGCGGTGCTGAATGCGATGGCCTGATTGCCTTCGGTGTAGCCCAGGATCGGTGCGATAGCAGCGACGACTTCAGCCGATGGCTTGAGAACCGGGGCGGCGTAGAACACTTCCAGCCATGCGCCTTGACGGTTTTGAGTGCCGACGCCGAAGGCCAGGCTGAACAGGGTAGTGGACATGTGAATACCTCTAACAAAATTGAACGGGCTGCTTACTTGAGCGCGGCCGCGTAGATATCTGGCTTGAAGCCAATCAGGGTTCGGTCACCGAGATCGAGCACCGGGCGCTTGATCATCGAGGGTTGTGCGAGCATCAGTTCGATGGCTTTCGTCTGGTCGAGATCGGCTTTGCGTTCGTCGTCGAGCTTGCGAAAGGTCGTGCCTGCACGGTTCAACACCACTTCCCAGCCGTGCTCGCCGCACCATTGGGTCAGGTGTTCACGGTCGATACCGACCGCTTTGTAATCATGAAAGTCATAGCTGACAGCGTGTTCATCGAGCCAGGTGCGCGCTTTTTTCATGGTGTCGCAGGCTTTGATGCCGAAAAGGTGCAACGTTTTGCTTGAAGCGGTCAAGGAATTGCCCCCTTTGCAGGTGCTGGAAATAAAAGGTGGAGGATTATGCCATGGCCGGACGGTTTCGCGGCGGCTGTGGTCGGGTTTGTATTGGTGTCATGCCATAAATCCCTCGTAGGAGCGAGCCTGCTCGCGATGAACCCGAGAGCGCCGCGGGGTATCAGGCAGCCGGCGTAATCGTTAACGACCATCGCGAGCGGGCTCGCTCCTACAGGAGGGCGGTATTCCGGCGTGCGACATTGGTGCAAGGGCCCCACGCATTCTAAGCAGCTAATATGGCACTTCCATGCTGTCGATTGTCCGGGAACCACGCTTTATGCAAACCGCCTACACCGTCCTGATCCTGTTGATGCTGGTCGGCGTTTCGCGCCTGATCGGACGGGTGATCCCGCTGCCGTTGCCGCTGGTGCAAATCGCCGCCGGGGCATTGCTTGCGTGGCCGACCCTGGGGTTGCATGTGGCCCTGGATCCCGAGTTGTTCCTGTTTCTGTTCCTGCCACCGCTGCTGTTCTCCGACGGTTGGCGCATGCCCAAGCGCGAATTCTGGCACCTGCGCGGACCGATCCTGACCCTGGCGGTGGGCCTGGTGTTGTTTACCGTGGTTGGCGCCGGCTATTTCATTCATTGGCTGCTGCCCGGTGTGCCGTTGCCGGTGGCGTTTGCGCTGGCGGCGGTGCTGTCACCGACCGACGCTGTGGCGGTTTCGGCGATCTCCCAGAACCGCTTGCCGACGCCGTTGATGCACATGCTGCAGGGCGAGGCGTTGATGAACGACGCTTCGGGTCTGGTGACATTCAAGTTTGCCCTGGCGGCTGCGGTGACCGGTGTGTTCTCGCTGGCCAACGCCAGTGTCACTTTCGTGCTGGTGGCGATCGGTGGCCTAGCCACCGGTGTGGCGTTGAGCTGGCTGGTCGGGCGCCTGCGTTCGTGGATGATCGCCCGCGGCTGGGACGACCCGGCCACACACGTAGTCTTCATGTTGCTACTGCCGTTCGCCGCGTACGTGCTGGCCGAGCGGGTGGGCGTGTCGGGCATCCTGTCGGCGGTGGCGGCGGGGATGATGCAGAGCTGGCTCGATCTGCTGCCGCGCCAGACCAACACGCGCCTGCTCAATCGCAGTGTCTGGTCATTGCTGGAGTTCGCCTTCAACGGCTTGATTTTCCTGCTGTTGGGCCTGCAGTTGCCGGACATCATCAAGGCGGTGGCCAGTCACGAAACCTCACTATGGCCGACGTTGTTGTATCGCGGGCTGGATGTGGTGGCGATTTTCCTGGTGCTGCTGGTTTTGCGGTTCGTCTGGGTGCAAAGCATCTGGCGGCTGTCCATTTTTGTGCGGCGCTGGCGTGGCAAGGCTGAGATAACCCGGGTGCCAAGCGCGCGTTCCTGCTGGTTGCTGACCGTCGGCGGCGTGCGCGGGGCCGTGACGCTGGCGGGTGTGATGTCGGTGCCGATGCTCATGGGGGGCAGTGCGTTTCCCGAGCGCGATCTGCTGATATTCATCGCCGCCGGGGTGATTCTGCTGTCGTTGATTGCGGCCTGCATCGCGCTGCCACTGTTGTTGCGCGGCATCGAAGCCAGCCCGGACGACAAGCGCCGCAACGAAGTGCGCGACGCCTGGCGCAAGACCGCCGAAGCGGCCATTCATGCGCTTGAGACAGAAGAGGTCAACCCGCAGGACGCCGCCCAGTCCGCGCTGGCCGCCGAACTCAAGGCGCGGATCATGTCCGAGTACCGGCACCAGTTGGAGGTGTTCAACGATTCAGCCGAAGCCCAGGCCCTGGCCTTTCAGATGGACTTGCTGGAGCGGCGCTTGCGCTTGAAGGCGCTGCGGGCGCAGCGCCTGGAGTTGTATAGCCTCAGTCGTCAGCACCAGATCGGCGATGACGTGTTGCGTGAGGTGCTGGGGGAGCTTGATCTGAGTGAAGCGAAACTGGGCCAGGTGAAATAACCGCTGACCCTTGTAGGAGCTGCCGCAGGCTGCGATCTTTTGATTTTCAAGGTCAAAAGATCGCAGCCTGCGGCAGCTCCTACAGAGAGACTTACTTGCGGCGCTGGATGAAGTCGCGAATGCGTTCGGCAGCCTCGACACACTCCGCCAACGGCGCAACCAGCGCCATGCGCACGCGCCCGGCGCCCGGATTGACGCCATCGACGTCCCGTGACAGGTAAGAGCCCGGCACCACGGTCACGTGCTCCTGCTCGAACAGGTCGCGGCAGAACGCTGCGTCGTCACCGGCTACATTCGGCCACAGGTAGAAACTGCCATCCGGGCGCTGTACGTCCAGCACCGGGCTGAGGATTTCCAGTACCGCATCGAACTTCTCGCGATACAACGCACGGTTGGCGCGCACATGCACTTCGTCATTCCACGCGGCAACGCTGGCCAGTTGGGTTTGAACCGGCATCGCGCAGCCGTGGTAGGTGCGGTAAAGCAGGAAGCCTTTGAGAATGTCGGCGTCACCGGCGACAAAACCCGAACGCAGGCCTGGCAGGTTCGAACGCTTGGACAGGCTGTGGAACACCACGCAGCGCTTGAAGTCCTTGCGGCCCAGTTCTGCGCAGGCGCTGAGCAGGCCTGGAGGCGGCGTTTGTTCGTCGAAGTAGAGCTCGCTGTAGCACTCGTCCGCGGCAATCACGAAGTCGTGTTCATCGGCCAGGGCGATCAGCTTTTTCAGGGTTTCAACCGGAATCAGTGCGCCGGTCGGGTTGCCTGGCGAGCACAGGAACAGGATCTGGCAGCGTTTCCAGATGTCCGGCGAAACGGCATCGAAATCCGGGTTGAAACCGTTTTCGTCCAGGCACGGCAGGTAATGCGGCTTGGCCCCGGCGAGGAACGCCGCGCCTTCGTAGATCTGGTAGAACGGGTTCGGGCTGACCACCAGCGCGTCATCACCACGGTTGACCACGGTCTGGGTGAAGGCGAACAGTGCCTCGCGGGTGCCGTTGACCGGCAGCACGTTGCGCGCCGGGTCGATCCAGCCTTTGGGGACATCGAAGCGACGTTCGCACCAGGCGGCGATGGCTTCGCGCAGGGCCGGGATACCGAGGGTGGTCGGGTATACGGCCATCTGATCGAGATTGCTGGCCAGCGCTTCGGCGACGAAGCTTGGCGAACGGTGTTTAGGCTCGCCAATGGACAGCGCAATAGGGCGCTTGTCCGGGTTGGGCGTGACACTGCCGAGCAGGGCGCGGAGTTTTTCGAACGGGTAAGGCTGGAGCTGGGACAGAGCGTTGTTCATCGATAAATCTCGTTCGGTGTTGGAGCGGCGCTGATCCCTGTAGGAGCGAGCTTGCTCGCGATGGTCGTCAACGATAACGCGTTCTTCCCAGAACAACGCGGTGTATTTGAGTTCATCGCGAGCAAGCTCGCTCCTACAAAAGGCGGGCCGTCGTTAAGTCAGATGCTGATGCGCGACAGTTTGATATCGGGTTCCTGGTTGACGCTCAACTGTTCGACGATTGCATCTTGTAACCGGCTGCACAGCAGCGGGTCGGACAGCGGCTGATTGTGGGCGTCGGTGATGAAGAACACGTCTTCCACGCGCTCGCCGAGTGTGGCGATCTTGGCGTTTTGCAGCGACAGATCGAACTCCAGGAAAATCGTGCCGATCCGCGCCAGCAGGCCCGGGCGGTCGGGCGCCGTGAGTTCCAGCACCGTCACCGGCCGCTGGGCGTCGTTGTGGATCGTCACCTGTGGTGCAAAGGCGAAATGCTTGAGCTGGCGCGGTACCCGGCGCTGGATGATGGTCGGGTAGTCGTCCGGGTTGCGCAGGGCCTCGGTCAGGCCGTCGCGGATCTGTTTGACCCGTGCCGGGTTATCGCCGATCGAGTCGCCGTCGGTGTCGAGCACGATGTAGGTGTCGAGGGTGAACTGGCTGCTGGAGGTGATGACCCGGGCGTCATGGATGTTCAGGTTGAGCTGGTCCATCGCGGCCACGGTCACGGCGAAGAAGTCGTGCTGGTCCGGGGCATAGATGAAGATCTGGGTCCCGCCCTCGAACTCGCGCTGGGTGGTCTCCTTGATCAGCACCAGGGGGCCGCCATCGGCCGGTTGCTGGAGGATCGCGTCGCTGTGCCAGGCCACATCGCCGGCGGTGTGACGCAGGAAATAGTCATCACCCAACTGCGCCCACAGCTGCTCGACATCGTCCGGGTCGGTGCCGCCGCGCACCAGAATGTCCAGGGCGGCGCTCTGGGTCTGGCGGATCTGCTCTTCGCGATCCACCGGATTCTCCAGGCCACGACGCAGGGCGCGCTTGGTTTCGGTGTAGAGCTGGCGCAGCAGGCTGGCGCGCCAGGAATTCCACAGCGTCGGGTTGGTGGCGTTGATGTCGGCGACGGTCAGTACATACAGGTAGTCAAGGCGGGTTTCGTCGCCGACGATCTGTGCGAAGTCGTGGATCACCTGCGGGTCGGACAGGTCCTTGCGTTGGGCGGTGGTCGACATCACCAGATGGTTTTGCACCAGCCACACGATCAGGCGGCTGTCCCACACTGGCAGCTGATGGCGCTGGCTAAACGCCTCGGCGTCGACCGCGCCGATGTCCGAGTGGTCGCCATGCCGGCCTTTGCCGATGTCGTGGTACAGGCCGGCCATGTAGATCAACTCGGGTTTGGGCAGCTTGCCCATGAGCTTGCTGGCCAGCGGGAATTTTTCCGACACCTGGGTGTACTGCAACTTACGCAGGTGCTTGATCAGATTCAGGGTATGGGCATCGACCGTATAGATGTGGAACAGGTCATGCTGCATCTGCCCGACGATAAAGCCGAATTCGGGCAGATAACGACCCAGGATGCCGTAGCGGTTCATTCGTCGCAGGTTGCGGTGGATGCCGATCTTGCACTTGAACAGCTCGATAAACAGGCTGGTGTTGCGAATATCGTTGCGAAAGTCGTCGTCGATCAGGTGACGGTTTTCCCGCAGCATGCGAATGGTGTCTGCGCGTACGCCCTTGATTTCCGGCTGCTGGGCCATCAATACGAAAATTTCCAGCATGGCGAACGGCGTGCGGCGGAAAACGTTGTGGTTGCGTGCTTCGATATAGCCATCATGCAGCTGGAAGCGCGAGTTGATCGGCTGCGGTGGTGCCTCGTCTTCCGGTGCGAGGATGACTTCCTCGAAGTGCTGGATGATCAGGTCGCTGAGCTGGGCGATGCTCATCACCACCCGGTAATACTGCTGCATGAAGTTTTCGATGGCTTGCTTGGCGTCGTCGCCTTTGAAGCCCAGCAGCCCGGCGATGGTGCGCTGGTGATCGAACAGCAGGCGGTCTTCGGCGCGACCGGCGAGCATGTGCAAGGCATAGCGAACCTTCCACAGGAACTCCTGGGAGGAGGCGAGCAATGCGTTTTCACTTTCGACCAGGAAGCCTTCGCCCGCCAGTGCCCGCAGGTTCAGGGTGCCGTACTCGCGACGGGCCACCCACAGAATCGTCTGGATATCCCGCAGGCCGCCGGGCGAGCCCTTGACGTTGGGTTCCAGGTTGTATTCGGTGTCGTTGTACTTGTGGTGGCGGGCCTTTTGTTCGGCACGCTTGGCCAGGAAGAAGTCCTTGCTCGGCCACATGTGCCCGGTGCTGGTGACGTCCAGCATGCGCTGGCGCAAACGCTCGGGGCCGGCGATGGTGCGGCTTTCCATCAGGTTGGTGACGACCGTCAGGTCGGCGCGGGCCTCGACGGCGCACTCGTCGACCGAGCGAACGCTCTGACCGACCTCCAGGCCGATGTCCCACAACAGTGTCAGAAAGCGCTCGATGGAATCGCGGAAAACTTCGTGGTCCGCGCTGTCCAGCAGGATCAGCAAATCGATGTCGGAATAAGGGTGCAATTCACCGCGGCCGTAGCCACCGACCGCGACCAGCGCGATGTCGGCGTCCTCGCTCCAGCTGAACTGCTCCCAGGCCTTTTGCAGGATGTTGTCGACGAACCAGGCGCGATCCTCGATCAGTCGACGAATGTCCCGGCCATTGCGAAAGCGGGCGTCGAGCACCTCGCGGGCCTGACGGATCGCCTTCTTGAAGGCCGCGATCGGGCTTGCCTTCAGGGCCAGTTCAGCCTGGAACTGGCCACGGTCGAAGAGTTCGGGATCCACCTGCGGCATCGATTGGCTTTCCTTTCTATAGGCGAGATACGCTGGCGAGATCAGGCCGAAACGCGAGGGATGGTGTCATCGCTGCGCAGGGTGAAGATCTCGTAACCGGTTTCGGTCACCAGCAGGGTGTGTTCCCACTGTGCCGAGAGCTTGCGGTCCTTGGTGATCGCGGTCCAGCCATCGCCCAGAACCTTGGTGTCGGCACGGCCCTGGTTGATCATCGGCTCGATGGTGAAGGTCATGCCGGCCTTGAGTTCCATGCCGGTGCCAGCGCGGCCGTAGTGCAGGATCTGCGGCTCTTCGTGGAACACCTTGCCGATACCGTGGCCGCAGAATTCGCGAACCACCGAGAATCCGTTCTTTTCAGCGTGCTTCTGGATGATTTCGCCGATGTCGCCCAGGCGGCAGCCAGGCTTGACGATTTCAATCGCCTTGTACATGCATTCCTGGGTCACCTGGGACAGGCGCTCGGCCCAGACCGGCACGCTGCCGACGTGGAACATGCGGCTGGTGTCGCCATGATAGCCGTCCTTGATGACGGTGACGTCGATGTTCAGGGTATCGCCGTCTTTCAGCGGCTTGTCGTTCGGGATGCCGTGGCAGACCACATGGTTGATCGACGTGCAGATCGACTTTGGATAGCCCTTGTAGTTGAGCGGGGCAGGGATGGCTTTCTGCTCATTGACGATGTAGTCGTGGCAGATCTGGTTCAGTTGATCGGTGGTAACGCCCGGCTTGACATGTTCGGCAATCATTTCCAGCACATCGGCGGCCAGTTTGCCGGCGATACGCATTTTGGCGATATCCTCGGGCGTTTTGAGGGTGACGGTCATACAGGCTCTCTCTGCGCCAGGCGGCGCTTTCTGAACGGAAAGGGCATTGCGCGATGGGTCTTCGCAGCCCTGAAAAATACGATTCTACCAGACGATCAGCGCAAATCTGCGCCTGTGTGCATCGCTTCTCCCTATAGAATGGTGCATTCTTGGAGGATTCCAAGGGATGGCGCAATGTGCTTGCCAGGATTTCAGAATCCGGGTTCCGTTTTGCCCTGCCTTGTGATATAAAATGCGCCGCTTTCCGGGGATGTCCCGAAAAGCCTAAATCCACACACGTGTCGACACGATGACCTGGGTGCCTTCAGCTGATGCTGCTGGTTGGTCATTGGGATACGTGGAGGCCAAACCCGACTTATTAAGGAACTATCATGTCCCAAGTCAACATGCGCGATATGCTGAAGGCCGGTGTGCACTTCGGTCACCAGACCCGTTACTGGAACCCGAAAATGGGCAAGTACATTTTCGGCGCGCGTAACAAGATCCACATCATCAACCTTGAAAAAACCCTGCCAATGTTCAACGAAGCTCTGACTTTCGTAGAGCGTCTGGCCCAGGGCAAAAACAAGATTCTGTTCGTCGGCACCAAGCGTTCCGCTGGCAAGATCGTTGCTGAAGAAGCAGCACGTTGCGGTTCGCCGTACGTCGATCACCGCTGGTTGGGCGGCATGCTGACCAACTTCAAGACCATCCGTGCTTCCATCAAGCGTCTGCGTGACCTTGAAGTTCAAGCCGAAGACGGTACTTTCGCCAAGCTGACCAAGAAAGAAGCGCTGATGCGCACTCGTGACCTGGAAAAGCTGGATCGTTCCCTGGGTGGTATCAAGGACATGGGCGGTCTGCCAGACGCTCTGTTCGTTATCGACGTTGATCACGAGCGCATCGCGATCACCGAAGCCAACAAGCTGGGTATCCCGGTTATCGGCGTAGTCGATACCAACAGCAGCCCGGAAGGCGTTGACTACATCATCCCAGGCAACGATGACGCAATCCGCGCTATCCAGCTGTACATGGGTTCGATGGCTGACGCTGTGATCCGCGGCCGCAACAACGTTGCCGGCGGCACCGAAGTTTTCGTTGAAGAAGCTCCGGTAGCAGCAGCTGAGTAATTGACGCCTTGGCGTTGACTCAGTAAGCAAAAAGGGGGCTTGGCCCCCTTTTTGCCACCTCGAAAACCATTTGTCGGCGCCCACTGCTCTATCTGTAACGTGCGGCAGCTAACAAGGGTGGTTCGGGAAGAATTGATCGCCCGTTCGATCGGGTGGAATGGTTGAAAACCTATCCAAGAGGATTTTGAAATGGCAGAGATTACTGCAGCGTTGGTCAAAGAACTGCGCGAGCGTACTGGCGAAGGCATGATGGACTGCAAAAAGGCCTTGACCAAGGCTGGCGGCGACATCGAGAAAGCCATTGATGATATGCGTGCTTCGGGCGCCATCAAGGCTGCCAAGAAAGCCGGCAACGTTGCCGCTGAAGGCGCTATCGCCATCAAGGCTGACGACAAGGCAGCCGTGCTGCTGGAAGTCAACTCGCAGACCGACTTCCTGGCCCTGCAAGACGACTTCAAGAACTTCGTTGCTGCCAGCGTAGAGAAAGCCTTCGACGAAAAACTGACCGACGCAGCTCCGCTGATCGCCGCTCAGGAATCGGCTCGTGAAGCACTGGTTGCCAAAGTTGGCGAAAACGTCAACATCCGTCGCCTGGTGCGCGTAGAGGGCGACGTTGTCGGCACCTACCTGCACGGTAACAAGATCGGTGTTGCTGTTGTTCTCAAGGGCGGCGATGTTCAGCTGGCCAAAGAGATCGCCATGCACGTGGCGGCAAGCAACCCTGAGTTCCTGCTGCCATCGCAGGTTTCGCCAGAAGCCATCGAGCGCGAGAAGGGCGTTTTCCTGACCCTGAACGAAGACAAGATGAAAGGCAAGCCAGCTGAAATCGTCGAGAAGATGATTGCTGGTCGTATCACCAAGTTCCTGGCTGAAGCCAGCCTGGTCGAGCAAGCTTTCGTCATGAACCCGGAAGTGACCGTAGGCGCCCTGGCCAAGAAAGCCGGCGCTGAAATCGTTTCCTTCACCTACTTCAAGGTAGGCGAAGGCATCGAGAAGCCAGTGGACAACTTCGCAGAAGAAGTTGCTGCCCAGCTGGCTGCCGCCAAGCAATAAGACGGTTTTTTAACTGTCGCCCAGAAGAGGCTGCCCGCTCACGCGCGCAGCCTCTTTTCAGATGGGGCACCAATTTTTATTGGTTTCCTTTTGGAACTGGCTTACAAAGCCATGTTCCGATGGCGCTGAAGCAGCGCCAAGCTAGAGTGAACGCCAGCTGTAAACAGCTCGCAAAGAATTTTTAAAATACGCCGCAGGAGAGATTCGCAATGGCTCAGCAGGGCAGTGGTTATCAGGCTCGCTATAAACGCATTCTACTCAAGCTCAGCGGCGAGGCCCTGATGGGCTCGGAAGAGTTCGGGATCGATCCGAAAGTTCTGGATCGCATGGCATTGGAAGTTGGCCAACTGGTCGGCATCGGTGTACAGGTCGGTCTGGTTATCGGTGGTGGCAACCTGTTCCGCGGTGAAGCGCTGAGCAAGGCTGGCATGGATCGGGTCACTGGTGACCACATGGGCATGCTGGCCACTGTGATGAACGCCCTGGCCATGCGCGACGCCCTTGAGCGCGCCAACATCTCGGCCATCGTGATGTCCGCTATTTCCATGGTTGGCGTGACTGATCACTATGATCGCCGCAAGGCCATGCGCCACTTGAACTCCAAGGACGTGGTGATTTTCGCGGCCGGTACCGGCAACCCGTTCTTTACGACGGATTCGGCTGCCTGCCTGCGTGCAATCGAAATCGATGCCGATGTCGTGCTCAAGGCGACCAAGGTCGACGGCGTCTACACCGCTGACCCGTTCAAAGACCCGCATGCCGAGAAGTTCGATCATCTGACTTACGATGAAGTGCTGGATCGCAAGCTGGGTGTGATGGACCTGACGGCCATTTGCCTGTGCCGCGACCACAAGATGCCGCTACGCGTATTTAACATGAACAAGCCCGGCGCCCTGCTGAACATCGTGCATGGCGGCGCTGAAGGAACCCTGATCGAGGAAGGCCAACAATGATCAACGAAATCAAGAAAGACGCTAAAGAGCGCATGCAAAAGTCCGTGGAATCGCTGGCGCACAACTTCGGCCGCATTCGTACCGGTCAAGCGCACCCGAGCATCCTGGAAGGCGTGATGGTGCCGTACTACGGTTCCGACACCCCGATCAAGCAAGTGGCCAACATCACTGTCAAGGATGCCCGTACCCTGCAAGTCGTTGCCTTCGAGCGCAACATGCTGGGCGCCGTCGACAAGGCAATCGGCAGTGCAGGCCTGAACCTGAACCCGACCAACCTTGGTGAGCTGCTGCTGATCAGCATGCCGGCCCTGACCGAAGAAACCCGTCGCGGTTTCACCAAGCAGGCCCGTGATGTGGCGGAAGATGCCCGTGTTGCCGTGCGCAACATCCGTCGCGATGCAAACAGCTCGCTGAAGGATCTGGTCAAGGAAAAGGAAATCAGCGAAGACGAAGAGCGTCGCGCCACTGGCGAGATCGACGATCTGACCAAGAAGTTCGTAGCTGAAATCGACGCTAAGTTGGCGGAGAAAGAAAAAGACCTGATGGCCGTATAAGGGTCGCGTTTTCATGGAAAAGACCAAGCAGACTGCACCGTCCGCGGTGCCGCGCCATGTCGCGATCATCATGGATGGTAACAATCGCTGGGCGAAAAAACGCTTTATGCCGGGTGTCGCCGGGCATAAAGCGGGCGTGGATGCGGTGCGTGCGGTCATTGAGGTCTGTGCCGAGGCCAAGGTCGAGGTGCTGACCCTGTTCGCCTTTTCCAGCGAGAACTGGCAGCGTCCGGCCGATGAGGTCAGCGCCTTGATGGATCTGTTCTTCAAGGCGCTGCGTCGTGAGGCCAAGCGCCTCAACGACAACAACATCAGCCTGCGCATCATTGGTGACCGCTCGCGTTTTCATCCCGAGCTGCAGGCTGCCATGCGCGAAGCCGAGGCCATGACGGCTGGCGCCAATCGTTTTGTCCTGCAGATCGCCGCCAATTACGGCGGTCAGTGGGATATCGCGCAAGCGGCGCAACGACTGGCACGAGAGGTTCAGGCCGGACATTTGCGTCCGGAAGACATTACGCCTGATCTGCTGCAGACCTGCCTGGCCACAGGTGATCTGCCGTTGCCTGACTTGTGTATCCGTACCGGTGGCGAGCATCGCATCAGCAATTTCCTGCTCTGGCAGCTGGCCTATGCCGAGCTGTATTTTTCCGACCTGTTCTGGCCGGACTTCAAACACGATGCCATGCGCAATGCGCTGGCCGATTACGCTTCCCGCCAGCGCCGCTTCGGTAAAACGAGCGAGCAGGTCGAGGCTGGAGCCCGGGTTTAATGCTTAAACAACGAATCATCACCGCGCTGATCCTGCTGCCGATTGCCCTGTGCGGGTTTTTCCTGCTTGAAGGTTCCGGTTTTGCACTGTTCATCGGGTTGGTAGTTACCCTTGGTGCATGGGAGTGGGCGCGTCTGGCGGGTTTCGCCGGTCAAGCGTTCCGCGTCGGTTTTGCCGCTGTGGTCGCCTTGATGCTGTTTGTCATGTGCATCCTGCCCGGGCTGGCGCCTTGGGTATTGGGCGCTTCGGTGCTGTGGTGGGCGGTGGCGACGTACCTGGTGCTGACTTATCCGCGTTCGAGCGAGCATTGGTCCAATGCGGCGACCAGGCTGGTGATCGGCCTGTTGATTCTCCTGCCGGCCTGGCAGGGGCTGGTGCAGATCAAGCAGTACCCGCTGGGTAACTGGCTGATCATGGCCGTGATGGTGCTGGTCTGGGGTGCCGATATCGGTGCCTACTTCTCCGGTCGTGCCTTCGGCAAGCGTAAACTCGCGCCGCAGGTCAGTCCGGGCAAAAGCTGGGAAGGCGTGTACGGTGGTCTGGCGCTGAGCCTGGTCATTACCACGCTCGTTGCTCTGGTGCGCGACTGGACGGTGGCGCAGCTGTTCAAAGGGCTGATCTGTGCTGCGCTGATCGTGTTCATTTCGGTGGTGGGCGACCTCACTGAAAGCATGTTCAAACGTCAGTCGGGGATCAAGGACAGCAGCAATCTGCTTCCGGGTCACGGTGGTGTGCTGGATCGAATCGACAGCCTGACGGCGGCCATTCCGGTGTTCGCCGTGCTGTTGTGGATGGCGGCCCCATGAGCCGCCCGCAACAGATTACCGTTCTGGGGGCAACCGGTTCGATTGGCCTGAGTACGCTCGACGTCATCGCTCGTCATCCTGATCGTTACCAGGTCTTTGCCTTGAGTGGCTTCACTCGCTTGAGTGAATTGCTGGCGCTCTGCGTGCGCCATATCCCGCGATTTGCCGTAGTGCCCGAGGTCGCGGCTGCCCGCACCTTGCAGGATGATTTGCGCGCGGCGGGTCTTCCAACCCGTGTTCTGGTGGGTGAGGAAGGTTTGTGTCAGGTCGCTTCCGATCCGGAAGTCGATACGGTCATGGCGGCCATCGTCGGTGCGGCGGGATTGCGCCCGACGCTGGCGGCGGTCGAGGCGGGCAAGAAGATCCTCCTGGCCAATAAAGAAGCGCTGGTCATGTCTGGCGCGCTGTTCATGCAGGCGGTGCGCAAGAGCGGTTCGGTATTGCTGCCGATCGATAGCGAGCACAACGCCATTTTCCAGTGCATGCCGCACGATTATGCCCGTGGCCTCGAGGCGGTCGGCGTTCGCCGGATTTTGCTGACGGCTTCCGGCGGTCCGTTCCGGCAGACGCCACTGGCTGAACTGGCGCATGTTTCTCCCGATCAGGCGTGCGCTCACCCGAATTGGTCCATGGGGCGAAAGATCTCCGTGGACTCGGCCAGTATGATGAACAAGGGGCTTGAGCTGATCGAGGCCTGCTGGCTGTTCGATGCCAAGCCATCCCAGGTCGAGGTAGTGATTCACCCGCAAAGCGTGATTCATTCGCTCGTCGACTACGTCGATGGTTCTGTCCTGGCGCAGTTGGGTAATCCGGACATGCGCACGCCTATCGCCAATGCCCTGGCCTGGCCGGAGCGGATTGACTCGGGTGTGGCGCCGCTGGATCTGTTTGCCATTGCACGGCTGGACTTCCAGGCGCCCGATGAAGAGCGTTTCCCTTGTTTGCGCCTGGCTCGCCAGGCGGCCGAGGCGGGTAATAGCGCGCCAGCCATGCTCAATGCGGCAAATGAAGTGGCGGTGGCGGCATTTCTCGACGAGCGGGTTCGTTACCCGGAAATCGCGAGTATCATCGAGGAAGTACTGAGTCTGGAGCCCGTCGTGGCAGTGGATGATCTCGAGGCAGTGTTCACGGCAGACGCGAAAGCGCGATTGCTGGCCGGACAATGGTTGAGCCGTCACGGGCGGTAAATGCTGCAGATAGTCGACCCAGGCAGCAGCGGATAGGATTGCGGAGAAAGTAGATGAGCGCGCTCTATATGATTGTCGGCACCCTGGTCGCTCTGGGTGTGCTGGTTACCTTCCACGAGTTCGGCCATTTCTGGGTCGCGCGTCGCTGTGGGGTCAAAGTGCTGCGCTTCTCCGTAGGCTTCGGCATGCCTTTGCTGCGCTGGCACGACAAGCAGGGCACCGAATTTGTCGTTGCCGCCATCCCGTTGGGCGGCTACGTGAAAATGCTCGACGAGCGCGAAGGCGAAGTGCCGCCCGATCAGCTCAGTCAATCCTTCAATCGCAAATCCGTTCGTCAGCGCATTGCCATCGTAGCGGCGGGGCCGATCGCCAACTTCCTGCTGGCATTGGTGTTCTTCTGGGGATTGGCAATGCTCGGCAGCGAGCAGGTGCGTCCGGTCATCGGGGCTGTCGAGTCCGGCAGCATCGCGGCCAAGGCGGGTTTGAGTCCCGGCCAGGAAATCGTGGCCATCGATGGTGAGGCGACTTCCGGCTGGGCGGAGGTGAATCTGCAACTGGTTCGCCGCCTGGGCGAAAGCGGCTCGTTGCAGATATTGGTTCGCGAGCAAGGCTCGACGACCGACTCTCCACGTGAACTTGCGCTGGATAAATGGCTCAAAGGGGCTGACGAGCCCGACCCCATTCATTCGTTGGGGATTCGCCCTTGGCGCCCGGCATTGCCGCCTGTTCTGGCCGAACTCGATCCAAAGGGGCCGGCCCAGGCTGCCGGCCTGAAGACCGGTGACCGGTTGCTGGCGCTCGATGGTCGTACGCTGGATGACTGGCAACAGGTCGTCGATACCGTCCGTATGCATCCTGGTACCAAAATCATGCTTCGGGTTGAGCGGGACGGTGCTCAAATCGACGTCCCGGTGACACTTGCCGCTCGCGGCGAGAGCAAGTCACCCAGCGGCTACCTGGGGGCAGGGGTGAAGGCTGTCGATTGGCCGCCGGAGATGATCCGCGAGGTCAGTTATGGACCATTGGCAGCGATTGGCGAGGGGGCTCGGCGCACCTGGACCATGAGCGTGCTGACCCTCGATTCACTGAAGAAAATGTTGTTCGGCGAGCTCTCGGTAAAAAACTTGAGTGGACCGATAACCATTGCTAAAGTGGCGGGCGCTTCGGCCCAGTCGGGTGTTGCTGATTTCCTGAATTTCCTTGCTTATCTGAGTATTAGCCTGGGGGTTCTGAATTTGCTGCCCATTCCTGTGCTGGATGGGGGGCATTTGTTGTTTTATCTGATCGAGTGGGCGCGTGGTCGTCCCTTGTCGGATCGGGTGCAAGGTTGGGGGATACAGATCGGCATCAGTTTGGTGATCGGAGTGATGTTGCTTGCTCTGGTTAATGATCTGGGTCGTCTGTAACGTCGCTGAATTGCGAATCTGCCGCATTTTGCGGCAGTTTGTTTATTGCCAGTTGGAATAAGAAAGGACTTCATGAAACGTCTGCTGCTAACTGCGGTTCTCACCGTATTGATGATCGCCGAAGTTCACGCCGAGTCCTTCACTATCTCTGATATTCGCGTCAATGGCCTCCAGCGGGTCTCCGCGGGTAGCGTCTTTGGTGCTTTGCCGTTGAACGTCGGTGAACAGGCGGATGATCGTCGCCTGGTGGAATCCACTCGTGCGTTGTTCAAAACCGGTTTCTTTCAAGATATCCAGCTGGGCCGCGATGGCAACGTCCTGGTCATCACGGTAGTCGAGCGCCCGTCGGTCGCCAGTATCGAGATCGAAGGCAACAAGGCGATCTCTACCGAAGACCTGATGAAAGGCCTCAAGCAATCCGGTCTGGCCGAGGGCGAGATCTTCCAGCGTGCCACCCTTGAAGGTGTGCGTAACGAGCTGCAGCGCCAGTACGTCGCCCAGGGTCGCTACTCGGCTACCGTCGACACCGAAGTGGTGCCGCAGCCGCGTAACCGCGTTGGCCTGAAGGTCAACATCAACGAAGGTACCGTTGCGGCTATCCAGCACATCAACGTGGTGGGCAACACGGTCTTCCCCGATGAAGACCTGATCGACCTTTTCGAACTCAAGACCACCAACTGGTTGTCGTTCTTCAAGAACGATGACAAGTACGCCCGTGAAAAACTGTCCGGTGACCTGGAGCGTCTGCGTTCCTACTACCTGGACCGTGGCTATATCAACATGGATATCGCTTCGACCCAGGTTTCCATTACGCCGGACAAGAAACACGTCTATATCACCGTCAACGTCAACGAAGGTGAAAAATACACTGTTCGTGACGTCAAGCTCAGCGGTGATCTGAAAGTCCCTGAAGACCAGATCAAGTCCCTGTTGCTGGTGCAGAAAGGCCAGGTGTTCTCGCGCAAGCTGATGACCACCACCTCCGAGCTGATCACCCGTCGCCTGGGTAACGAAGGCTACACCTTCGCCAACGTCAACGGCGTGCCTCAACCGCACGATGAAGATCACACCGTGGACATCCTGTTCGCGGTCGATCCGGGCAAGCGTGCCTACGTGAACCGCATCAACTTCCGTGGCAACACCAAGTCCGAAGACGAAGTGCTGCGTCGTGAAATGCGTCAGATGGAAGGCGGCTGGGCTTCGACCTACCTGATCGATCAATCCAAGACCCGTCTGGAGCGCCTGGGCTTCTTCAAGGAAGTCAACGTCGAAACCCCGGCCGTACCGGGTGTCGATGACCAGGTGGACGTCAACTACAGCGTTGAAGAGCAAGCCTCCGGTTCGATTACCGCCAGCGTCGGTTTCGCCCAGAGTGCCGGCCTGATCCTCGGTGGTTCGATCACCCAGAACAACTTCCTGGGTACCGGTAACAAGGTCAGCGTCGGCTTGACCAAAAGCGAATACCAGACCCGCTATAACTTCGGTTTCGTCGACCCCTACTGGACCGCCGACGGCGTGAGCCTGGGTTACAACGCCTTCTACCGCACGACTGACTACGATGACCTCGATACTGACGTCGCCAGCTACGCCGTAGACAGCCTGGGTGCCGGTGTGAGTGTCGGTTATCCAATCAGCGAGACTTCGCGTCTGACCTTCGGCCTGAATGCGCAACAAGACGAAATCAAGACCGGCGTCTACACCGTTGACGAGATCTTCGACTTCGTTAACAAGGAAGGCGACAAGTACCTGAACTTCAAGGCTTCGGCCGGTTGGTCCGAGTCCACCCTGAACAAGGGCGTGCTTGCTACCCGTGGTCACTCCCAGAGCCTGGTGCTGGAATCCACGATTCCAGGCAGCGACCTGTCGTTCTTCAAGCTCGACTACCGTGGCCAGTTGTTCCAGCCATTGAGCGAGAACTACACCATGCGCCTGCACACCGAGCTGGGTTATGGCGATGGTTACGGTTCGACCGACGGCTTGCCATTCTATGAAAACTACTATGCTGGTGGTTTCAACTCGGTACGCGGCTTCAAGGACAGCACCTTGGGTCCTCGCAGTACGCCAAGTACCGGCAAGAACCCTGGTACAGCGTTCGACCCGGACCAGGATCCACTGCCGTTCGGTGGTAACGTCCTGATCCAGGGCGGTGTGGAGGTTCTGTTCCCGCTGCCGTTCGTCAAAGATCAACGCTCCCTGCGTACCTCGGTATTCTGGGATGTGGGTAACGTGTTCGATTCGTCGTGCTCGGATACCACAAACGCTGATGGCACGAAGTCCGACACCAAGTGCAACGACATTAGCCTGAGCAATATGGCCAGTTCTGTTGGTGTAGGTGTGACGTGGGTCACTGCACTGGGTCCTTTGAGTTTCGCATTGGCCATGCCGGTCAAGAAACCGGATGACGCCGAGACTCAAGTGTTCCAATTTTCCCTCGGCCAGACGTTCTAAGCGTCTGACCCAAGATAACAATGAATTTTGTAGGAGTGCATCGTGCGTAAGTTGACTCAATTGGTTCTCCTGGCCAGCGTCCTGGTCGCTGGTCCGGCATTTGCCGACATGAAAATTGCAGTTCTGAACTATCAGATGGCTCTGCTGGAGTCCGACGCGGCCAAGAAATACGCCGTGGATGCCGAGAAGAAGTTCGGTCCTCAGTTGACCAAGCTCAAGACCCTGGAAACCAGCGCCAAGGGTATTCAGGACCGCCTGATGGCCGGTGGCGACAAAATGCAGCAGGGCGAGCGCGAGCGTCTGGAGCTTGAATTCAAGCAAAAGGCCCGTGACTTCCAGTTCCAGTCCAAGGAGTTGAACGAAGCCAAAGCCGTTGCCGACCGTGAAATGCTGAAGCAGCTCAAGCCGAAACTGGACAGCGCTGTGGAAGAAGTCATCAAGAAAGGTGCTTTTGACCTGGTCTTCGAGCGTGGCGCAGTGATTGATGTCAAGCCTCAGTACGACATCACTCGCCAGGTTATCGAGCGCATGAATCAGCTGAAGTAATCCATGACAGTGACCATTAAGCTCGGCCAATTGGCCGAGTTCCTCGGCGCCACGCTACGTGGCGACCCGGAGAGAGAAATTACTGGGCTAGCCACCTTGCAGGAGGCTGGCCCAGCTCAGTTGAGCTTTCTCGCAAACCCTCAATACCGTAAGTACCTGGCGGACAGCCGGGCCGCAGCACTGTTGCTGAAGGCTGCTGATACCGAAGGTTTTGCCGGTAATGCACTGGTGGTGCCTGATCCGTATCTGGCCTACGCGCGTGTTTCCCACCTGTTCGATCCAAAGCCGAAAGCGGCTGCCGGCATTCACCCGACAGCGGTTGTGGCCGAGGACGCGGTGGTTGACCCGGCTGCGAGTATCGGTGCCTTTGCGGTGATCGAAAGCGCGGCACGTATTGCTGCCGGCGTGACCATCGGTGCACATTGCTTCATCGGTGCCCGTTGCGAAATCGGCGAAGGCGGTTGGCTGGCCCCGCGGGTCACGCTGTACCACGACGTGCGCATCGGCAAGCGTGTGGTCATTCAGTCAGGTGCCGTGCTCGGCGGCGAAGGCTTCGGTTTTGCCAATGAGAAAGGTGTCTGGCAGAAAATTGCCCAGATCGGTGGCGTGCTGGTCGGTGATGATGTCGAGATTGGCGTGAATACCGCTATCGATCGCGGCGCATTGGCCGATACCATTCTCGGTAATGGTGTGAAGCTCGACAACCAGATCCAGATCGCCCACAACGTTCAGGTCGGTGATCACACCGCCATGGCGGCCTGTGTCGGGATTTCCGGCAGCACCAAAATCGGCAAGCATTGCATGCTCGCTGGCGGTGTAGGGCTGGTGGGGCACATCGAAATTTGCGATAACGTTTTCATCACCGGGATGACCATGGTGACCCACTCGATTACCGAAAAGGGTTCCTATTCTTCCGGTACGGCCATGCAGCCAGCAGCCGAATGGCGCAAAAGCGCGGCTCGCATCCGTCAGCTCGATGACATCGCGCGGCGCCTGCGACAGCTGGAAAAGCAAGTAGGGGAAGTGACCCCTGACGGTAATGCTTCATCAGATGGCTGATACCATTTCCATATCAAGTGTGCACAGCCGCTAGACTGCCTCCTTGATTTGCTAGCGGAACGTGCGTCAGTCGCGCGCTCCCAATCTTTACATAGGCTTCCCCCCGAAATGATGGACATCAACGAGATTCGCGAATACCTGCCTCACCGTTACCCGTTCCTGCTGGTGGACCGGGTAGTGGAGCTGGATGTTGAAGGCAAGCGCATTCGCGCCTACAAGAATGTCAGCATCAACGAACCGTTCTTCAATGGCCACTTCCCCGCGCATCCAATCATGCCGGGCGTATTGATCATCGAAGCCATGGCTCAGGCTGCCGGGATCCTTGGTTTCAAGATGCTCGACGTGAAACCGGCCGACGGCACCCTCTATTACTTCGTCGGTTCCGACAAGCTGCGCTTCCGCCAGCCGGTTCTGCCAGGCGATCAGTTGATCCTTGAAGCCAAGTTCATCAGCTGCAAGCGTCAGATCTGGAAATTCGAATGCCAGGCTTCGGTCGATGGCAAGCCGGTCTGCTCCGCTGAAATCATCTGCGCGGAACGCAAACTATGAGTTTGATTGACCCTCGTGCAATCATCGATCCGACAGCCATTCTGGCTGACGGCGTCGAGGTCGGCCCGTGGTCGATCGTCGGCGCAGGTGTGGAAATCGGCGAGGGGACAGTCATCGGGCCGCACGTGATCCTCAAGGGCCCGACCCGAATCGGCAAGCACAATCGCATCTACCAGTTTTCCTCGGTGGGTGAGGACACGCCTGACCTGAAGTACAAGGGCGAGGAAACTCGCCTGGTGATTGGTGATCACAACGTCATCCGTGAAGGCGTGACGATCCACCGTGGCACCATCCAGGATCGTTCGGAAACGACCCTGGGCGATCACAACCTGATCATGGCCTATGCCCACATCGGCCACGACAGCGTGATTGGCAACCACTGCATCCTGGTGAACAACACCGCACTGGCGGGCCATGTGCATGTGGAAGACTGGGCGATCCTCTCCGGTTTTACCCTGGTTCACCAGTATTGCCACATTGGCGCCCACAGCTTCTCCGGCATGGGCACGGCGATCGGCAAGGATGTTCCAGCGTACGTCACGGTGTTCGGCAACCCCGCCGAAGCCCGCAGCATGAACTTTGAGGGCATGCGCCGTCGGGGGTTCAGCGAAGATGCGATCCACGCGCTGCGTCGTGCCTACAAGGTGGTGTACCGCCAGGGCCTGACCGTGGAGCAGGCGCTCGCCGAACTGGCAGAGCCGTCCGCCCAGTATCCGGAAGTGGCGGTGTTCCGTGACTCCATCCAGTCTTCGACCCGCGGCATCACCCGCTAACCATGGCTAATCTGCGTATTGCGCTGGTAGCGGGAGAGGCTTCCGGTGACATTCTGGGCGCGGGTCTCATGCGTGCGCTCAAGGCTCGTCACCCGGCCGTCGAATTCATAGGTGTTGGCGGTCCATTGATGCAGGCTGAAGGCCTGACCTCGTATTTCCCGATGGAACGTCTGTCCGTCATGGGCCTGGTGGAAGTGCTGGGCCGGCTGCGCGAGTTGCTGGCGCGGCGCAAGAAGCTGGTCGCCGACCTGATCGCCGCGAAGCCCGATGTGTTCATCGGTATCGATGCGCCGGACTTCAACCTCAATATCGAACTCAAACTGCGTCAGGCCGGTATCAAGACCGTGCATTACGTCAGTCCGTCGGTGTGGGCCTGGCGGCAGAAACGCGTGCTGAAGATTCGCGAAGGCTGCGACCTGATGCTCACGCTGTTCCCGTTCGAAGCCAAATTTTATGAAGAGAAAGGCGTGCCGGTGCGGTTCGTCGGCCATACCCTGGCCGATGCCATTCCACTCGAAGCCGATCGCGCGGCTGCGCGGGCCGAGCTCGGTTTGCCTGACGGGCCGCTGGTGGCGTTGATGCCAGGCAGCCGTGGCGGTGAAGTTGGCCGGCTAGGTGCGTTGTTTCTCGATACCGCGCAGCGCCTGCGGGCGTTGCGCCCGGGTGTGCGGTTTGTCATGCCTTGCGCCAGTGCGCAACGTCGCGCACAGCTTGAAGAGCTGTTGGCTGGTCGCGATCTGCCACTGACCCTGCTCGATGGGCAGTCGCATCTGGCCCTGGCAGCGTGCGATGCGGTGTTGATTGCCTCCGGTACCGCGACGCTTGAAGCATTGCTGTACAAGCGGCCGATGGTGGTCGCCTATCGCCTGGCGCCGCTGACGTTCTGGATACTCAAGCGCATGGTGAAAAGCCCCTATATTTCGTTGCCGAATTTGTTGGCTCAGCGTCTGTTGGTGCCCGAGTTGTTGCAGGACGATGCCACGGTCGAAGCGCTGGCCCAGACCTTGTCACCCTTGATCGAGGGTGGGGAAGAGCAGACCCGTGGTTTTGATGAAATTCACCGGACCCTGCGTCTGGATGCCTCCAACCAGGCTGCGGACGCAGTGCTGAAGCTGATCGGCCAAGTAGAATGAGTAAAACGAACATGCAGATGGGGCTGGACTTTACCTTGGTCGCTGAAGTCGAAGAATTGGTTGCCGGCGTCGATGAAGTCGGTCGTGGCCCGCTCTGTGGCGCGGTAGTGACAGCGGCGGTGATTCTTGATCCGAACCGCCCGATCCTCGGCCTGAACGACTCGAAGAAACTCACCGAAGCCCGTCGCGAAAAGCTCTATGACGAAATCTGCGAAAAAGCCCTGAGCTGGTGCATCGCTCGCGCCGAAGTCGAGGAAATCGACGAACTGAACATCCTCCACGCCACCATGCTGGCCATGCAGCGCGCCGTCGCCGGGCTGCACATCCAGCCGAAGCTGGCGATGATCGACGGTAACCGCTGCCCGAAACTGCCGATGCGCTCCGAGGCAGTGGTGAAGGGCGATAGCAAGGTTCCAGCCATCGCCGCCGCATCGATTCTGGCCAAGGTCAGCCGCGATCGGGAAATGGCCGCGTTCGAGTTGATCTACCCCGGCTACGGCATCGGTGGCCACAAGGGCTACCCGACACCCGTTCATCTGGAAGCGCTCGCCCGTCTCGGCCCGACCCCGATTCACCGGCGCTCCTTTGCTCCGGTGCGTCTGGCTTACGAGGCGCGGGAAAGTCTCATCGAGAGTTAGTCGCAAGGCTGATTTTTTTTACCAAGGCCCGGTACAATCCGGGCCTTGTTGTTTTCATGACTTAACGCAGGATCACTATGCCGGCTTCATTCGTTCACCTACGCCTGCACACTGAATACTCCCTGGTCGACGGTCTGGTGCGGATCAAGCCGCTGGTCAAGACCCTGGTCGGCATGAACATGCCTGCCGTGGCGGTCACCGACCAGAACAACATGTGTTCCCTGGTCAAATTCTATAAAAACGCCATGGGTGCCGGGATCAAGCCGATCTGCGGCGCCGACCTGTGGCTGTCGAACAAGGATCCGGACAACCCGCTGAGCCGGATCAGCCTGCTGGTGATGAACGCCGAAGGCTATCGCAACCTCACCGAGCTGATTTCCCGCGGCTTTATCGAGGGGCAGCGCAATGGCGCAATCATCATCGAACGCGAATGGGTCGCTGAAGCCAGCGCCGGCTTGATCATGTTGTCGGCGGCCAAAGAAGGCGAGATCGGCCAGGCCATGCTCAGCGGCAACCCCGCCGAAGCTGAAACCCTGGCCCGCGAATGGATGGACGTGTTTCCGGATCGTTTCTACCTGGAGATCCAGCGCACCAATCGCCCTAACGATGAAGAACAGTTGCACGGCGCCGTGGCCCTGGCCGAGAAGCTCGGTGCGCCGCTGGTGGCGACCAACGACGTGCGTTTCATCAAGCAGGAAGACTTCGCCGCCCACGAAACCCGCGTCTGCATCGGTGAGGGCCGTGCCCTCGACGATCCGCGGCGCTCGAAGAATTACAGCGATCAGCAGTACCTTAAAAGCGCCGAGGAAATGGCCGAGCTGTTCAGCGACATTCCCGAAGCGCTGGAAAACACCGTCGAGATCGCCAAGCGTTGCAACATCGAAGTGAAGCTGGGTACGCACTTCCTGCCCAACTTCCCGATCCCTGATGGCATGACCATCGACGAGTACTTCCGCAAGGTGTCCTTCGATGGCCTGGAAGAGCGCCTTGCCGTCCTGCTGCCCAAGGACACCACCGAAGACTACGAAACCAAGCGTCAGGTCTATGTCGACCGGCTGAATTTCGAGCTGGATATCATCATCCAGATGGGCTTCCCCGGTTACTTCCTGATCGTGATGGACTTTATCCAGTGGGCCAAGAACAACGGCGTGCCGGTAGGTCCCGGCCGTGGGTCGGGTGCCGGATCGCTGGTGGCCTATGTGCAGAAGATCACCGACCTCGACCCGCTGGAATATGACCTGCTGTTCGAACGGTTCCTCAATCCGGAACGGGTATCGATGCCCGACTTCGACGTCGACTTCTGCATGGACGGTCGCGATCGGGTGATCGACTACGTGGCCGAGAAGTACGGCCGCAACGCGGTAAGCCAGATCATCACCTTCGGTTCCATGGCGGCCAAGGCTGTGGTCCGCGACGTGGCGCGGGTGCAGGGCAAGTCCTATGGCCTGGCGGACCGTCTGTCGAAGATGATCCCGTTCGAAGTCGGCATGACCCTGGAAAAGGCCTACGAGCAGGAAGAGATCCTGCGCGACTTCATCAAGGTCGATGAAGAAGCCGCGGAAATCTGGGAGATGGCCCGCAAGCTTGAAGGCGTTGTGCGTAACGTCGGCAAGCACGCTGGTGGTGTGGTTATCGCGCCAACCAAGCTGACCGACTTCTCGCCGATCTACTGCGACGAGGCGGGTGATGGCCTGGTAACCCAGTTCGACAAGGACGACGTTGAAGCGGCTGGTCTGGTGAAGTTCGACTTCCTCGGTTTGCGGACCCTGACGATCATCGACTGGGCGCTGAAAACCATCAACCGCGACCGCGCCAAGGTCAACGAGCCGCCGCTGGATATCGCGTTCATCCCGCTGGACGACAAGCCGACCTACACCTTGCTGCAAAAAGCCGAAACCACGGCGGTGTTCCAGCTTGAATCCCGGGGCATGAAGGAGCTGATCAAAAAGCTCAAGCCCGACTGCCTGGAAGACTTGATCGCACTGGTGGCCCTGTTCCGTCCGGGGCCGCTGCAATCGGGCATGGTGGACGACTTCATCAACCGCAAGCACGGTCGCGCCGAGCTGGCGTATCCGCACTCGGACTATCAGTACGAAGGCCTCAAGCCCGTACTGGCACCGACCTACGGCATCATCCTGTATCAGGAACAGGTGATGCAGATTGCCCAGGTCATGGCCGGCTACACCCTCGGTGGTGCGGACATGCTGCGTCGCGCCATGGGTAAGAAAAAACCCGAGGAAATGGCCAAGCAGCGGGGCGGTTTCATTGAAGGTTGCGCCACCAACAATATCGATGCCGACCTCGCCGGCAACATCTTTGACCTGGTAGAAAAATTCGCCGGTTACGGCTTCAACAAGTCGCACTCCGCGGCTTATGGCCTGGTGTCGTACCAGACCGCGTGGCTGAAGGCGCACTACCCGGCGCCGTTCATGGCCGCGGTACTCTCGGCGGATATGCACAACACCGACAAGGTCGTGACCTTGATCGAAGAAGTGCGGACCATGAAGCTGCGTCTCGATGCGCCGGACGTCAACACTTCCGAATTCAAGTTCACGGTGAACGACGAAGGCCGGATCATCTACGGCCTGGGGGCCATCAAGGGCGTGGGTGAGGGGCCGGTCGAGGCCATCACTGAAGCGCGTCTGGCCGGTCCGTTCAAGGATCTGTTCGATTTCTGTGCCCGGGTCGACCTCAAGCGCATCAACAAGCGCACCCTCGACGGTTTGATCCGCAGCGGTGCCCTGGATCGCCTCGGGCCGTACTTCCACGATGAGCAGAAAGCCTACCAGGCCAATATCGACCGCAATCGTGCGGTACTGCTGACGGCCATGGAAGAAGCGATAAAGGCGGCCGAACAGACCGCGCGGACCCAGGACAGCGGTCACTCGGACCTGTTTGGCGGTCTGTTTGTCGAAGAAGACGCCGACGTCTACGCCAATCACCGCAAGGCCAAGGAACTGACCCTCAAGGAGCGTCTCAAAGGCGAGAAAGATACCCTCGGCCTGTACCTGACCGGTCACCCGATTGACGAGTACGAGGGTGAAATCCGTCGCTTCGCCCGTCAGCGCATCATCGATCTGAAACCGGCGCGTGATACCCAGACCGTTGCCGGGATGATCATCGCCTTGCGGGTGATGAAGAACAAAAAGGGCGACAAGATGGGGTTCATCACCCTGGACGACCGCTCCGGACGGATCGAGGCCTCGCTGTTTTCCGAGGCGTTCCATTCGGCGCAATCACTGTTGCAGACCGACGCGATGGTGGTGGTCGAAGGCGAAGTCAGCAATGACGACTTCTCCGGTGGCCTGAAATTGCGGGTCAAGCGGGTGATGAGCATGGAGGATGCGCGCACCAACCTGGCCGAAAGCCTGCGCCTGAAGTTGCATGCCAAGGATCTCAAGGGCGATCAGCTACGCTGGTTGGGCGAACTATTGAAGCGTCACCGCGGTGCGTGCCCGATCACCATGGACTACACCAGCCCTGATGCGAAGGCCTTGTTGCAGTTCGGCGAGGGCTGGCGGATCGATCCGGCGGATGCGTTGATTCAAGCCCTGCGTGACCAGTTCGGGCGAGACAACGTCTTCCTCCAATACCGTTGACGGTCAGTGCTATCAGATTGCCCTGACCCAGACCTGAATTTTTAATCTCGACCTCAACGCGCCTGTCCCTTAAGGTAGGGCGCGAATAGACAACCGGCCGGCCCAAGATCCCTTGGGACTCGACCCAAGACGGACGCCTATGAACCCGAATTTTCTAGATTTCGAACAGCCGATCGCCGACCTGCAAGCCAAGATCGAAGAGTTGCGCTTGGTCGGTAATGACAATTCGCTGAATATCGGCGATGAGATCTCCCGCCTGCAGGACAAGAGCAAAACGCTGACCGAAGACATTTTCGGCAAGCTGACCAGCTGGCAGATCGCACGCCTGGCGCGTCACCCGAAACGTCCGTATACCCTGGACTACATTGAACACATCTTCACCGAGTTCGACGAACTGCACGGTGACCGTCACTTCTCCGACGACGCGGCCATCGTTGGCGGCATCGCCCGTCTGGAAGACAAGCCGGTCATGGTCATCGGCCACCAGAAGGGCCGTGAAGTGCGCGAGAAGGTTCGCCGCAACTTCGGCATGCCGCGTCCGGAAGGCTACCGCAAGGCTTGCCGCCTGATGGAAATGGCCGAACGCTTCAAGATGCCGATCCTGACCTTCATCGATACCCCGGGCGCCTACCCTGGCATCGACGCTGAAGAGCGCAACCAGAGCGAAGCGATTGCCTGGAACCTGCGGGTCATGGCGCGCCTGAAAACCCCAATCATCGCCACCGTGATCGGTGAGGGTGGTTCCGGTGGTGCACTGGCAATCGGTGTCTGCGACCAGTTGAACATGCTGCAATACTCGACCTACGCGGTGATTTCGCCGGAAGGTTGCGCTTCGATTCTGTGGAAAACCGCCGAGAAGGCACCGGATGCCGCAGAAGCGATGGGCATCACCGCCGAGCGCCTCAAGGGTCTGGGCATCGTGGACAAGGTGATTGGCGAGCCATTGGGCGGCGCGCACCGTGACCCGGCTACTGCCGCTGCGTCGATCCGCGCCGAGCTGAGCTCGCAACTGGCGATGCTGAAGAAGTTCGACAACGACGCGCTGCTCAAGCGCCGTTACGATCGTCTGATGAGCTACGGTCTCTAAGCCGAACACGCAGTGCCCATGTGGGAGCGAGCTTGCTCGCGATGAGGGTGTAACAGTCGACGAATGTGTTGAATGTTAGGCCGCTATCGCGAGCAAGCTCGCTCCCACATTTGATTTGTGCATAGAGGCAGATATGAGTCAGTCCGCGATTGATTTGCCTTCCAGGCTTTTGCTGAATCTGAAACCGTGGCGCAATGCTGCGACCTGGCGCATCGCCTTCTCCGGCGGCCTGGACTCCACTGTCCTGCTGCATCTGCTGGCGCATCTTGCAACAACCGAATCCCTGCCGGCGCTGAGCGCCATCCATGTTCATCACGGTCTTCAAGCCGTGGCCGATGTTTGGCCGGAACATTGTCGTTCTGTGTGCGCTGCGCTGGGCGTCCCGTTGCAGATCGTTCGGGTGCAGGTGCAGCCCGGTGCCAGTCTGGAGCGTGCGGCGAGAGACGCGCGTTATCACACGTTCGCCGAAGTGACTGGGCCCGGTGACGTGCTGCTGACGGCCCAGCACCGCGACGATCAGGCGGAAACCCTGCTGTTTCGTTTGTTGCGCGGAGCGGGCGTGCGCGGATTGTCCGGGATGCCGTGTCAGCGTTCGTTGGGCAAGGGGCATCTGCTGCGGCCACTGCTTGATGTCACGCGGACTGAGTTGGAGGGCTATGCCAGTGCGCATGGTTTGAGCTGGATCGAAGATCCCTCGAACCAGGATCGGCAGTTCTCGCGCAACTACCTGCGCCATCAAGTCTTGCCCGTGCTGGTTCAGCGCTGGCCACAAGCGGTGGCGACCATGGCTCGCAGCGCGGCGCATTTGGCTGAAGCACAGGGGTTGCTCGAAGAACTGGCCGAAATGGATTTACGTGAGGCCAATTCCGTCAGTGAATTCGACTGGCTGGGCTTGCGATCCCTTGAACTGGCGTCGATTGCGCAACTCTCCGCTGCCCGGCAGCGCAATGCCCTGAGTCATTGGCTCGAACCGCTGACCCGTCTTCCGGACACTGACCATTGGTCGGGTTGGGAGGATTTGCGCGACGCCAGCGGCGATGCCTGCCCGGTGTGGCGGCTGGCCGATGGCGAGCTGCATCGGGCGGGCGGGCGGATCTGGTGGCTGTCGGGCCGCTGGTTGCGCCCTCTGCCTGTCGCCGGAACGTGGCAGGACCCGCGTTCACCGCTGGTAATCCCGGACAACGGCACGCTGTCGCTCACCGGGCAAATCCCCGATGGCCCCTTACAGATCCGCTATCGTGAAGGGGGCGAGGTCATGGCGTTGCCAGGTCGTGGCCATCGGGATCTGAAACGTTTGCTCAATGAAAACGCTGTACCGTCCTTCGTGCGCGGCAGATTGCCGCTGCTCTACAAAGACGGGCAATTGCTGGCGGTAGCGAACCTCAACGGGCTCGATGGCGGTGCGATCGGTAACTGGCATTTGCATTGGCAGCCACTGAACGAAGATCAAGGTTTGAGCTGAAAGGGGCTTTCCGGTAGACTACGCTCCCTTCTTGATACAACTTCTGTGGATTCGCATGAATTGCAGGAGTTGCCGATTACCAAGCAGTCTTTGCTGGGCGATTCCAAAAAATGTGTAGCGAGCAACGAACCGGTGATTCATTTCCCGGTCTGTCCCAACGCGGCGGTTTTTTTGAAAGGTGCACTGTGATTAATGCAGGTGATCGGGGGCTTCGGCCTTCCTTCGCTTTCCCCGGCGGCTCGGACCGCTTTAACGCAGACTTCTAGGGTTTTTCATGACGCGCTACATATTCGTCACGGGCGGTGTTGTTTCTTCATTGGGGAAAGGCATTGCATCGGCATCATTGGCGGCCATCCTGGAGGCGCGGGGACTTAAGGTCACCATGCTGAAGCTGGACCCGTACATCAACGTCGACCCGGGCACCATGAGCCCGTTCCAGCACGGTGAAGTGTTCGTCACCCACGACGGCGCCGAGACCGACCTGGACCTGGGCCACTACGAGCGGTTCATCCGCACGACCATGACCCAGAACAACAACTTCACCACCGGCCGTGTCTACGAACACGTGCTGCGCAAAGAGCGCCGTGGTGACTACCTGGGTGCAACCATCCAGGTGATCCCGCACATCACCGACGAAATCAAGCGCCGCATCATCAAGGGTGCCGGCGACGCTGACGTGGCCATGGTCGAGATCGGTGGCACCGTGGGTGACATCGAGTCGCAACCGTTCCTCGAGGCGATCCGCCAACTGCGTTTCGAAGTCGGCGCCAAGCGCGCGATGCTGATGCACCTGACACTGGTGCCGTACATCGCCACTGCCGGTGAAACCAAGACCAAGCCAACCCAGCACTCGGTCAAGGAACTGCGTTCCATCGGCCTGCAACCAGACGTGCTGGTCTGCCGCTCCGATCACCCGATCGATGTGTCGTCCCGTCGCAAGATCGCGCAGTTCACCAACGTTGAAGAACGTGCGGTGATCGCGCTGGAAGACGCCGATACCATCTACAAGATCCCGGGCATCCTGCATTCCCAGGGCCTCGACGATTTCGTCGTCGAGCGCTTCGGCCTGCAATGCGGCGGTGCCGATCTGTCCGAGTGGGAAGCCGTGGTCGACGCCAAGCTCAACCCTGAGCACGAAGTCACCATCGCCATGGTCGGCAAGTACATGGAGCTGCTGGACGCCTACAAGTCGCTGATCGAAGCGATGAGTCACGCCGGCATCAGCAACCGTACCAAGGTCAACCTGCGCTACATCGATTCCGAAGACATCGAGAACCAGGGCACCGCGCTGCTCGAAGGCGTCGACGCGATCCTGGTGCCGGGCGGCTTCGGTCTGCGTGGCGTTGAAGGCAAGATCACTGCCGTTCAATACGCTCGCGAAAACAAGGTTCCGTACCTGGGTATCTGCCTGGGCATGCAAGTGGCCGTTATCGAGTTCGCCCGTAACGTGATGGGCTGGAAAGACGCCAACTCCACCGAGTTCGATCGTGCAAGCGGTCACCCGGTAGTGGGCTTGATCACCGAGTGGGAAGATGCCACCGGCGCGGTCGAAATCCGTACCGAAGCTTCCGATCTGGGCGGCACCATGCGCCTGGGCGCGCAGGATTGCCTGCTGGAGCCGGGTTCCCTGGTTCATGGTTGCTACGGCAAGGACGTGATCGTCGAGCGTCACCGTCATCGCTACGAAGTGAACAACAACCTGCTGCCGCAAATCATGGAAGCCGGTTTGAAAATCTCCGGTCGTTCCGGGGATGGCGCACTGGTTGAAGTGGTTGAAGCACCGGACCATCCATGGTTCGTCGCTTGCCAGTTCCACCCTGAGTTCACCTCGACGCCACGCGACGGTCATCCGCTGTTCAGCGGTTTCGTCAAGGCAGCGTTGGCTCAACACCAGAAGAAGGCGTAACCCCGATGGCACAGAAGATCATCCGCGTCGGCGACATCGAGATTGCCAACGACAAACCCATGGTGCTGTTCGGCGGCATGAACGTGCTGGAAAGCCGTGACATGGCCATGCAGGTTTGCGAAGAGTATGTGAAGGTCACCGAAAAGCTCGGTATCCCTTACGTGTTCAAGGCCAGTTTCGACAAGGCCAACCGGTCTTCTGTGACCTCCTATCGTGGTCCTGGCCTGGAAGAAGGCATGCGCATCTTCCAGGACATCAAGCAAGCCTTCGGCGTGCCGATCATCACCGACGTCCACGAGCCTGACCAGGCCGCGGTCGTCGCTGAAGTCTGCGACATCATCCAGTTGCCGGCCTTCCTGTCGCGCCAGACCGACCTCGTGGTCGCGATGGCCAAAACGGGCGCCGTGATCAACATCAAGAAAGCCCAGTTCCTCGCCCCTCAGGAAATGAAGCACATCCTGAACAAGTGCGTGGAAGCGGGTAATGATCAGTTGATTCTCTGTGAGCGTGGTTCGAGCTTCGGCTACAACAACCTGGTCGTCGACATGCTCGGCTTCGGCATCATGAAGCAGTTCGAATACCCGGTGTTCTTCGACGTGACCCACGCGCTGCAAATGCCTGGCGGTCGCTCCGATTCCGCCGGCGGTCGTCGCGCCCAGGTCACCGACCTGGCGAAGGCCGGCATGAGCCAATCGCTGGCCGGCCTGTTCCTGGAAGCCCACCCGGATCCGGACAACGCCAAATGTGACGGTC
Organism: Pseudomonas sp. PDM27; assembly: GCF_019219205.1. Taxonomy (NCBI): domain Bacteria; kingdom Pseudomonadati; phylum Pseudomonadota; class Gammaproteobacteria; order Pseudomonadales; family Pseudomonadaceae; genus Pseudomonas; species Pseudomonas sp. PDM27. Next base: position 89,113 of record NZ_JAHUWF010000014.1, read on the forward strand.
CTTGCGCCTTGCGCCTGGACAAACTGGAGCCATTCCTGGCCCAGCTCAAAGCCCTGGACGAACTGGTGAAGAGTTTTCCGACGGTAGAAACCGCGTAATCCTCAATTCTCCGGTAAAGTACCGCACGATTTAACGCTCAGGCCCTCGGGCCTGAGCCTTGTCGTCTGCAAGACTGTCCGCTGCACCTCACTTGCCGACGATCAAAGATTTCCTACAGCTGCGTCGTTTTCGTCAACTTTGGAGTGTTTACAACAATGGCTAAAATCGTCGACATCAAAGGTCGTGAAGTTCTCGACTCCCGTGGCAATCCCACCGTGGAAGCGGATGTGCTTCTCGATAACGGCATCATCGGCAGCGCCTGCGCGCCGTCCGGTGCTTCCACTGGCTCGCGTGAAGCGCTCGAGCTGCGTGATGGCGACAAGAGCCGTTACCTGGGCAAGGGTGTTCTGAAGGCCGTAGCCAACATCAACGGTCCGATCAAGGACCTGTTGAAAGGCATGGACCCAAGCGACCAGAAAGCGCTCGATCTGGCAATGATCAAGCTCGACGGTACTGAAAACAAAGGTTCCCTGGGCGCCAACGCGATCCTCGCCGTTTCCCTGGCTGCCGCCAAGGCCGCCGCACAGGACCAGGACCTGCCGCTGTACGCTCACATCGCCAACCTGAACGGCACCCCGGGTGTCTACTCGATGCCGGTTCCGATGATGAACATCATCAACGGCGGCGAGCACGCCGATAACAACGTCGACATCCAGGAATTCATGGTTCAGCCGGTTGGCGCCAAGTCTTTCTCGGAAGGTCTGCGCATGGGCACCGAGATTTTCCACCACCTCAAAGCCGTGCTGAAGGCCCGTGGCCTGAGCACTGCCGTCGGTGACGAAGGTGGTTTCGCGCCGAACCTGGCTTCCAACGAAGACGCTTTGAAAGTGATCTCCGAAGCCGTGGCCAACGCCGGTTACAAGCTGGGCACCGACGTGACCCTGGCCCTGGACTGCGCGGCCAGCGAATTCTACGAAGACGGCAAGTACAACCTGTCCGGCGAAGGCCAGGTGTTCACCGCCGAAGGTTTCGCCGACTACCTCAAAGGCCTGACCGAGCGTTACCCGATCATCTCCATCGAAGATGGCCTGGACGAGTCCGACTGGGCTGGCTGGAAGATCCTCACCGACAAGATCGGCGAGAAGACCCAGCTGGTAGGCGACGACCTGTTCGTCACCAACACCAAGATCCTGAAAGAAGGCATCGACAAGAAGATCGCCAACTCGATCCTGATCAAGTTCAACCAGATCGGCACCCTGACCGAAACCCTGGAAGCCATCCAGATGGCCAAGGCTGCCGGCTACACCGCCGTGATCTCGCACCGCTCCGGCGAAACCGAAGATTCGACCATTGCCGACCTGGCCGTGGGCACCTCGGCTGGCCAGATCAAGACCGGCTCCCTGTGCCGTTCCGACCGCGTTTCCAAGTACAACCAACTGCTGCGTATCGAAGAGCAGTTGAACGGCAAAGCCAAGTACAACGGTCGCGGCGAATTCCGCGGCTGAGTCAGTACATGGTAAAAAAGACACCGGATTGTGTCGGAAAAATCGCTACAGCGACGTTTTTGCCACTAATCTGATGGCTTATAAGCACAAGCCTGGTTCTTCCAGGCTTCGTGCTATCAGAAGCTTCACGTTTGGCATGGCTGTCTTTTTTCACTGGATACCTGATATTCGATGCGCAGTCCCAATTGGTTGTTCCTCATTCTGCTTTTGTTGCTGGCTGGCCTGCAGTACCGCCTGTGGGTGGGAAACGGCAGTCTGGCGCAAGTGGCCGAGTTGACGCAGCAGATCGCGGATCAGCAAGCTGAGAACCAGGCATTGCTGGAGCGCAATCGGGTAATGGACGCCGAAGTCAGTGAGTTGAAAAAGGGCATGGAGACCGTTGAAGAACGGGCTCGCCATGAGTTGGGCATGGTCAAGGACGGTGAAACCCTTTACCAGTTGGCGCAATGAGCCAGACGTTACCGGCCTTCTGGGCCGTGATTCCTGCCGCGGGCGTCGGTGCCCGTATGGCCGCGGACCGTCCCAAGCAATACTTGCAACTGGGCGGGCGCACTATTCTCGAACACAGCCTCGGCTGTTTCCTTGATCACCCTTGCCTGAAAGGCCTGGTGGTCAGTCTTGCTGTCGACGATCCTTATTGGCCGAACCTGGCGTGTGCCAGTGACCCGCGTATTGTCCGGGTCGAGGGCGGTTCCGAACGTTCCGGATCGGTGCTCAATGCCTTGCTGCACCTGCATGCGCAGGGCGCTGATAATGAGGATTGGGTACTGGTTCACGATGCCGCGCGGCCGAACCTCAGTCGTGACGACCTGGACAAGTTGTTGGCTGAACTGGCAGACGACCCTGTCGGCGGACTGCTGGCGGTTCCGGCACGGGATACGCTCAAACGGGTCGACAAGCACGGTCGCGTCGTCGAAACCGTGGATCGCAGTGTGATCTGGCAGGCCTACACGCCGCAGATGTTTCGCCTTGGGGCATTGCATCGGGCGTTGGCTGATAGTCTGGTGGCCGATGCCGTTATTACCGACGAAGCTTCGGCCATGGAGTGGGCCGGTTCGGCACCACGCCTGATCGAAGGGCGGTCTGACAATCTCAAGGTCACGCGTCCTGAAGATCTTGAGTGGTTGAGACAGCGGTGGGCCAATCGTCACTGATTGACATTGGTTTTGTGCTGCCCCCAATCGCGAGCAAGCTCGCTCCCACAGTGGACGGGGTCGAACACAAATCTTGTAAACGCCAGCAAACCCTGTGGGAGCGAGCTTGCTCGCGATAGCAGTAGTCTGGGCACCGGCATCTTGTTGACACGCCAGTTAGCTTCGGTATTCCGGCCTTTCAGCCAACCCCTCCTTCAAAAAATCCACCAACTTGCGCACCTTCGGCGACAAATGCCGCTGCTGTGGATAAAGAGCCCAAACCGCAGTGTTCGGTGGTTGATGCGCTTCCAGCAACGAAATCAATGCGCCGCTCTTCAAATGCTCCAGCACGTAATAGTCCGGCAACTGACACAACCCCACGCCCTGTAGCGCCGCGTCCAGTACGGCTTGCCCACTGTTGCAGCGCCAATTTCCCTGGACTCGCTGGGAAAACTCCCGCCCGTTCTGCTCCAGTTGCCAGAGATCCGAACTGCCGATAAGGCAGTTGTGGCGACTGAGTTCCGACAGGCTGTGCGGTCGGCCGTAGCGCTCAAGGTAGGAGGGTGATGCGCAGAGAAACATGCGCCGTGGCGCGAGGCGAGTGGCAACCAGCCGTGAATCCTGCAAGCGCCCGAGGCGGATCGCCAGATCGAGACCATCATGTACCAGGTCGAGTTGCCGGTTGGTCAATTCGATATCGATGCGCAGCTGCGGATACAGCCCCATGAAACGGGTCACCAGCGGCACGATGAAGCGTTCACCGTAAGCCACGGCGCACGTCATGCGCAGCATGCCTTTGGGCTCGCTGGTCAAGTCGCCTACCGCGCGCAGGGCCTCTTCGCGGCCGTCCTGCAAGCGTTGGCAATGTTGCAGGAACGTTTGCCCGGCCTCGGTCAGCGCGACCCGGCGGGTGCTGCGGTAGAGCAAACGGGTTTGCAGGCGCTCTTCGAGGCGTACGATTTGTCGACTGATATGGGAGGACGAAACCCCCAGACGTTCCGCCGCAGCGGTGAACTGGTTGCACTCGGCAACGGCGACAAACTCGTCGATCCCTTCCCAGCGGTTTTCGGACATCGATGATTATCCCTGTGTGGCAATAATATTTTGCATTTGCGTCGATTATTCATCGATGGGCCGTGTATTACACTCCCTGTCTCGTTTTTATTCACTGGAGAGCCATCATGATCAAGTCGCGCGCCGCCGTTGCCTTCGAGGCCAAGAAACCCCTCGAAATCGTTGAAGTCGATGTCGCCATGCCCAAGGCCGGCGAAGTCTTGCTGCGCGTGGTGGCCTCCGGTGTCTGCCATACCGATGCCTACACCTTGTCCGGCGCTGATCCGGAAGGCATCTTCCCGTCGATCCTCGGTCACGAAGGCGGGGCGATCGTTGAAGCCATCGGCGAGGGTGTGACCTCCGTGGCGGTAGGCGACCATGTGATCCCGCTGTACACCCCGGAATGTCGCCAGTGCAAATTCTGCCTGTCGGGCAAGACCAACCTCTGCCAGGCGATTCGTTCGACCCAGGGCAAAGGCTTGATGCCGGACGGCACTTCGCGTTTTTCCTACAAGGGCGAAACGATTTTCCACTACATGGGTACTTCGACCTTCTCCGAGTACACCGTGCTTCCGGAGATTTCCGTTGCGAAAATCGCCAAGGAAGCGCCACTGGAAAAAGTCTGCCTGCTGGGCTGCGGTGTCACTACCGGTATCGGCGCCGTGCTCAACACCGCCAAGGTAAAACCGGGTGATACCGTGGCCATTTTCGGCCTCGGCGGCATCGGTCTGTCGGCTGTGATTGGCGCGGTCAAAGCCAAGGCTGCGCGTATCATCGCCATCGACATCAACCCGGCGAAGTTCGAAATCGCCAAGCAGCTGGGTGCAACCGATTGCGTGAACCCGAAGGACTTCGATCGTCCGATCCAGGAAGTCATCGTCGACATGACCGATGGCGGCGTCGACTTTTCCTTCGAGTGCATCGGCAACGTGCAACTGATGCGCGCGGCCCTGGAGTGCTGCCACAAGGGTTGGGGCGAGTCGGTCATCATCGGTGTTGCCGGTGCTGGTCAGGAAATCTCCACCCGTCCGTTCCAGCTGGTCACCGGCCGCGTCTGGCGCGGTTCGGCGTTCGGCGGTGTGCGTGGCCGTACAGAGTTGCCAAGCTATGTGGAAATGGCCGAGACCGGTGAGATTCCGCTGGATACCTTCATCACCCACACCATGGGCCTGGAAGATATCAACAAGGCGTTCGACCTGATGCATGAAGGAAAAAGCATCCGCTCCGTCATCCATTTCTGAGGTCTGTCATGAGCCTGGAAAACATCTCCTGCCAGAAAAGCTTCGGTGGCTGGCACAAACGCTATCGCCATCGCTCGCAAGTGCTCGGCTGCGACATGGTGTTCGCCGTCTATTTGCCGCCGCAGGCGGAGCAGGGCGGCAAGCTGCCGGTGTTGTACTGGTTGTCCGGCCTGACCTGCACCGACGAGAACTTCATGCAGAAGGCCGGCGCCATGCGCATGGCCGCCGAATTGGGGCTGATCATCGTCGCACCGGACACCAGCCCTCGCGGTCCTGATGTGCCCGGCGATCCGGATGGGGCCTGGGACTTTGGCCTCGGCGCCGGGTTTTATCTGAATGCCACGCAGGAACCCTGGTCGCGACACTATCGGATGCATGACTACGTTGTGCAGGAATTGCCGACATTGGTTGAAGCCCATTTCCCGGCGTCGGACAAACGCGGCATCAGCGGACATTCCATGGGCGGCCATGGCGCGCTGGTCTGTGCTTTGCGCAACCCGGGGCGTTATCGTTCGGTATCGGCGTTCTCGCCCATCAACAATCCGATGGATTGTCCGTGGGGGCAGAAAGCTTTCTCCCGCTATCTGGGAGAGGATCGGTCGAAATGGCGTGAATGGGATGCCTGCGCGTTGATTGCCGAGGCCGATGAAAAGCTGCCGCTGCTGGTCGATCAGGGTGATCGTGACGATTTTCTCGCCACCCAGCTCAAGCCTGAAGCCTTGCAACAGGCGACGAAACTGGCCGGTCATCCGCTGACGTTGCGCCTGCAGCCCGGCTATGACCACAGCTATTTCTTCATCGCCAGTTTCATCGATGAGCACTTGGGGCATCACGCGCATGCTCTGGCTGGCTAATGCAGGTAGAATCACGCCCTGACAAAAATCGGGGCGTTTTTTTATGCGTATTGGCCACGGCTATGATGTGCACCGTTTCGCTGAAGGCGATTTCATCACTCTGGGCGGCGTGCGCATTGCACACAGCTTCGGGCTGCTCGCCCACTCTGACGGTGACGTCCTGTTGCACGCCTTGAGCGATGCCTTGCTCGGCGCCGCAGCGCTGGGCGACATCGGCAAGCATTTCCCGGATACCGACCCGCAATTCAAGGGCGCCGACAGCCGTGCGCTGTTGCGTCACGTCGTCGCGCTGGTCCATGCCAAGGGCTGGAAAGTCGGCAACGTCGACAACACCATCGTCGCCCAGGCGCCGAAAATGGCCCCGCATATCGAATCGATGCGCGCGCTGATTGCCGCGGATCTTCAAGTAGAGTTGGATCAAGTGAACGTGAAAGCTACCACCACCGAAAAGCTCGGCTTTGTCGGTCGCGAAGAAGGCATTGCCGTGCACTCTGTTGCCTTGTTGCTGCGCGCATGAACGAAATGCAATTGCTCGGCCCGCGGGCTTACGGTGAGGCCCTCGGCACGGCGGTCCTGAAGGCGATCGCGGAAGATTTCCAGGTCGACGAAGTCCTCGACATTCCCCTCAGTGGCGAAGGCGAACACCTGTGGATCTGGGTGGAAAAGCGCGGCCTGAATACTGAAGAAGCGGCGCGACGGATTGCCAAGGCTGCGGGTGTGCCGTTGCGTACCGTCAGTTATGCCGGGCTCAAGGACCGTCAGGCGTTGACTCGCCAGTGGTTCAGCGTGCAGCTGCCGGGCAAGGCCGATCCTGATCTGGCAGCCGCGGAAAACGATACGCTGAAGATCCTCAAGACCGCCCGCCACAAGCGCAAATTGCAACGTGGCGCGCACTCGGCCAACGGCTTCACCTTGCGCCTGACGCAATTCGCCGGTGACAAGCCAGCGCTTGAAGAGCGCCTGCAACTGATCGCCAAACAAGGCATCCCCAATTATTTCGGCGCCCAGCGTTTCGGCCATGACGGCGGCAACGTCGTCGATGCTCGTGCCTGGGCCGCGCGCAAGGCCTTGCCGGAGCAGCGCAACGTGCGCTCGCGGCTGCTCTCCACGGCGCGCAGTTTTCTGTTCAACCAGGTATTGGCCGCACGTGTCGCCGACGGCACCTGGCAGCGTGCCCAGGTGGGCGATCTGCTGGCGTTCACCGACAGCCGCAGCTTTTTCCCGGCAGGCGAAGCCGAGTGCAGCGACCCGCGCCTGGCGATTCTCGATCTGCACCCGACCGGTCCGCAGTGGGGCGAAGGTGACTCGCCGGCCACGGGGGTTGTCCATGAACTGGAGCAGGCCATCGCCACACGCGAAGCGGATTTGCGTGATTGGCTGATCAACGCCGGTATGAGCCACGAACGTCGCATCCTGCGGCTGCCCATTGGCGGGTTGACGTGGCATTATCCCGAACCTGACATTCTGCAACTGGAATTCGTCCTGCCGGCCGGATGCTTCGCCACCGTATTGGTGCGAGAGCTTGTTGATCTGGTGCCGGTGGGGCAGACGGACAGCCCATGCGTATTCTGATTTCTAACGACGATGGGGTAACAGCACCCGGTCTCGCCGCGCTTTATGCTGCGCTGGCGGATTACACCGAGTGCGTGGTTATCGCCCCGGACCAGGACAAGAGCGGCGCCAGCAGTTCGCTGACGCTCGATCGTCCGTTGCACCCGCAAACCCTGGCCAACGGCTTTATCAGCCTCAACGGCACGCCAACCGATTGTGTGCACCTGGGCCTCAACGGCCTGCTGGAGCGCGAAGCGGACATGGTGGTTTCCGGTATCAACCTGGGCGCGAACCTGGGGGACGATGTCCTGTATTCCGGCACGGTGGCGGCGGCCCTTGAGGGGCGTTTCCTGAAACACCCTTCGTTTGCCTTTTCGCTGGTCTCACGCCAGGTGGAGAACCTTCCCACAGCTGCCCATTTCGCGCGCAAACTGGTTGAAGCCCATGCTGACCTGGATCTGCCACCGCGAACGGTACTGAATGTGAACATTCCCAATTTGCCGCTGGACCGTATCCGCGGTATCCAGTTGACTCGCCTGGGGCATCGCGCCCGAGCCGCAGCACCGATGAAGGTGGTAGATCCGCGGGGCAAGTCCGGTTACTGGATCGCCGCGGCCGGGGATGCCGAGGACGGTGGACCGGGTACCGATTTCCATGCAGTGATGCAGGGTTATGTGTCGATCACGCCGCTGCAACTGGATCGCACCTTCAATGATGCCTTCAGAAGTCTGGACGGCTGGCTGGAGGGGCTGCGCTGATGGGTCGCGAACAAGACGATATGCTGCGACGCGGCATCGGCATGACCTCCCAGCGAACCCGGGAGCGGCTGATTCAGCGCCTGTACGAAGAAGGCATTTCCAACGCCAGGGTGCTGGAGGTCATTCGCCGAACCCCGCGCCACCTGTTCGTCGACGAAGCGCTGGCGCACCGTGCCTATGAAGACACCGCGCTGCCGATTGGCAACAACCAGACCATCTCCCAGCCTTATATGGTGGCGCGCATGAGCGAGCTGCTGCTGGAGGCCGGTCCCCTCGACAAGGTGCTGGAAATCGGCACCGGGTCGGGTTATCAGACGGCTGTGCTGTCGCAACTGGTCGAGCGTGTGTTCTCGGTCGAGCGCATCAAGGTTTTGCAGGATCGGGCAAAGGAGCGTCTGGTCGAACTGAACCTGCGCAACGTGGTGTTCCGCTGGGGCGATGGTTGGGAAGGCTGGCCGGCACTGGCGCCGTACAACGGGATTATCGTCACCGCCGTGGCGACCGACGTGCCCCAGGCATTGCTTGACCAGTTGGCACCCGGAGGTCGAATGGTGATCCCGGTCGGGGCCGGCGAAGTCCAGCAATTGATGCTGATCATCCGCGAGGAACAAGGTTTTTCCAGGCATGTTCTGGGGGCTGTGCGCTTCGTGCCGTTGCTCAATGGGCCATTGGCCTGAGCATTTGTTTCGGCGCGCTGAATTCTCTTCGATTGCCTTTGTCTTACAGCGGCAGCGATTGCTTCAACGGGATTCATCTTCAGGCAGCAAACGTGTGCGCGACAGCGATTCGCCACATTAAAGGTAAAGCGTGCACGGCCCGTTATACTTGCGACAGTTCATGCCGGACTCCGGTATTTCACATTTTCAGCCACCACAGAGGGAGCGGCGGGTGAGTCTCACAGTCATTGCGCAGCGTATGAGTAAAACGAGCTTTCAGCGCCTGGTGACTGGCCTTGTCTTGAGCACATTGCTGGTCGGTTGTTCCAGCAACAAATCCAGTGATGTTCGTGTCGTGGATCGCAACAATGCCGCGACTCAGCGTCCGGCCGTGACCACCGGGCAATACGTGGTGCGTCCCAAGGACACCCTGTTTTCCATTGCCTTCCGTTACGGCTGGGACTACAAGGCCCTTGCGGCCCGAAACAATATTCCAGCGCCCTACACCATCCATCCGGGTCAGACGATTCGCTTTGATGGTCGTAACGATTCAACGTCGACGGCGGTGGTCAGTTCGTCCAGTTCAACACCTTCGTCGTCGAGTAAAACCACGGTCATCCGTCGTTCGGCAAACGGTACGACCACCAGCACAACGACGGTTGTACCGTCCGTCGCGAGCAAGCCTGCCCCCGCTCCGTTGCCTCCTCCGGGACCAGCCCCGACCGGCTGGGGATGGCCATCTAATGGCATTCTGATTGGAAAATTCTCTTCAAACGGTAGTTTGAATAAAGGAATTGATATCGCCGGAGATTTGGGACAGCCTGTTTTAGCTGCGTCTGATGGGACGGTGGTATACGCCGGGAGTGGCTTAAGGGGCTACGGCGAATTAGTGATCATCAAGCACAGTGAAACCTACGTCAGTGCCTACGGACATAACCGCAGGCTGTTGGTTCGGGAGGGGCAGCAGGTCAAGGTCGGACAGACAATTGCCGAAATGGGGTCAACGGGTACAGACCGGGTGAAACTGCATTTTGAGATTCGCCGCCAGGGTAAACCTGTAGATCCGCTGCAATTCCTGCCACGTCGTTGATCGCTTACCAGCCTGTTCCTCACGTAGAGGGGACAGGCTCCAGCGTTGCCAGGGAGAAAGGCGCCGCTTGAGCTTGAGGTCGAACTCACCAAAGGACTATAACAATGGCTCTCAGTAAAGAAGTGCCGGAGTTTGACATCGACGATGAGGTTCTCCTGATGGAGAGCAGCATCGATACGGATTCGATGTCGAATGATGAAGGGGCGGCTCCACCTTCCGTTCGTGCCAAATCCAAACACTCCGCATCGTTGAAACAACACAAGTACATTGACTACACGCGGGCACTCGATGCCACGCAGTTGTATCTCAATGAAATTGGTTTCTCTCCCCTGCTATCACCCGAAGAAGAAGTTCATTTTGCGCGCCTGTCGCAAAGTGGCGATCCGGCCGGGCGCAAGCGCATGATTGAAAGCAACCTGCGACTGGTGGTGAAAATCGCCCGACGCTATGTCAATCGTGGGCTGTCGCTACTGGACCTGATCGAAGAGGGCAACCTCGGCTTGATCCGGGCGGTGGAGAAGTTCGATCCGGAACGCGGCTTCCGCTTCTCGACCTACGCGACCTGGTGGATTCGCCAGACCATCGAACGCGCAATCATGAATCAGACCCGGACCATCCGGCTGCCGATCCATGTGGTCAAAGAGCTGAATGTGTACCTGCGGGCTGCGCGGGAACTGACGCAAAAACTCGACCATGAACCCTCACCCGAAGAAATCGCCAACCTGCTGGAAAAACCGGTGGGAGAGGTCAAGCGTATGCTCGGCCTTAACGAGCGGGTTTCCTCCGTCGACGTCTCGCTGGGACCGGATTCGGATAAAACCCTGCTCGACACCCTGACTGACGACCGCCCGACCGATCCATGCGAACTGTTGCAGGACGACGACCTGTCCCAGAGCATCGATCAATGGCTCTCGGAACTGACCGACAAGCAACGCGAAGTGGTTGTACGCCGCTTCGGCCTGCGCGGTCATGAAAGCAGCACCCTTGAAGACGTCGGCCTGGAAATCGGCCTGACCCGTGAGCGGGTCCGGCAGATTCAGGTGGAAGGCTTGAAGCGACTGCGCGAGATCCTGGAAAAAAATGGTCTGTCGAGTGAGTCGCTGTTCCAATAAGGCACTCACTGCGATGGCATGAAAAACCCCGACTGGCTCGGGGTTTTTTATTGCCAGGCCAGAAGACCGGATCCCCTCGGGATTTCGGTTTCGTGCTGTAAGCCCAGGCTTACACTTGCGTAAGTGTTCGTTATTTTTACACCCTGGCAATCGTCCATGTTGAACGCCTTTCGTTTTTATTTTTTTGATTTATAAGGCTATTTTTTATTATTAATGACGTGTGACAGTTGGATTACGCGCCAAGGGGCGATTGATCAGGGAGTGAAAAGCTCTAGTATTCAGGTTGTGTCAACGGACAGACACGTCCTTCAAGGATGAGGGGTAGGGAAATCGCAGGACGCGATTCATCAGGATGATGAAAGGGAACACAGGGAATAGGGAAAAAATGTGGGCGGGTCAAACCGCCCCTTTTTTTGCCCGCAGAAAAGCAAAAAGGCCCTTGTGGGGCCTTTTTCGCGAACGCGGGGGTAATCAGCGTTCGAGGTCTGCGATCTTGCCTGGCTTGCCATCCCATTCTGCGGAATCGGGCATTGGATCCTTGCGTTCGGTGATGTTTGGCCAGATGTCGGCCAACTCAGCGTTCAGCTCGATGAAGTTCTCCATGCCGGCCGGAACCTCATCTTCGGAGAAGATAGCCACGGCAGGGCATTCAGGTTCGCACAGCGCGCAATCGATGCACTCATCCGGGTGAATCACCAGGAAATTCGGGCCTTCGTAAAAGCAGTCCACCGGACAGACTTCTACGCAGTCGGTGTACTTGCACTTGATGCAGTTGTCGGTGACGACGAAGGTCATTTCTAATTTTCTCCTCAGGCGCGGCTTGCTGCGCCCCTTCTCGTAGGGGTCGCCAGGTTCGGGAGCGATAGTCTGCTGGCCAGGCTATTAGCCAGCAGCATCCCAAACCGCGCGAGATTCTAACAGCTTGCAAGCCGCTGCGTTAGATCCGTGTCTTTAGTGTATAGAGCAATTCGAGCGCACGGCGTGGTGTCATGTCGTCCAGATCGAGCTTGGCCAGGTCATCCAGCACCGGGTGAGGCAGACTGGCGAACATATCGCTTTGCTGTGGAGCCGCCGGTTTACCTTTGGCAGGTGCTGGCGACTCGTGGGGCAGGGCGGTGTCTTCCAGGCGGCTCAAATGCTCGCGGGCGCGGGTAATGACTTCAGTCGGTACGCCTGCCAGCTGTGCCACGGCCAGGCCATAACTCTGGCTGGCCGGGCCGGGCAGCACGTGGTGCAGGAACACGATGCGTTCATTGTGCTCGGTGGCATTGAGGTGCACGTTGGCCACCAGCGGCTGGGCCTCCGGCAGGACGGTCAGTTCGAAGTAGTGGGTGGCGAACAGCGTGTAGGCACGCAGATGCGCCAGGCGTTCGGCCGCCGCCCAGGCCAGCGACAGGCCATCGAAGGTGCTGGTGCCGCGCCCGACTTCGTCCATCAACACCAGGCTGCGCTCGGTGGCGTTGTGCAGAATGTTCGCGGTTTCGCTCATTTCCACCATGAAGGTCGAGCGCCCGCCGGCCAGGTCATCGCTGGAACCGATCCGGGTGAAGATGCGGTCGACCAGTGACAATTCGCAACTGGCCGCCGGCACGAAGCTGCCGATATGCGCCAGCAGCACAATCAGAGCGGTCTGGCGCATGTAGGTGGATTTACCGCCCATGTTCGGGCCGGTGATCACCAGCATGCGGGTGTTGTCGTCCAGGCTCAGGTCGTTGGCCACGAACGGCGTGGTGAGCACTTGCTCGACCACCGGATGGCGGCCCTGGCTGATGCGCATGCACGGCTCGCTGACGAAGCGCGGGCAGTTCAGGTCGAGGTTCAGTGCACGCTCGGCCAGGTTGCTCAAGACGTCCAGTTCGGCCAAGGCACCGGCGGTGTCCTGCAAGGGTGGCAGCTGGGCGATCAGGTCTTCGAGCAGTGCTTCGTACAGCATCTTCTCGCGGGCCAGGGCGCGGCTCTTGGCTGACAATGCCTTGTCTTCGAACGCCTTGAGTTCCGGCGTAATGAAACGCTCGGCACCTTTGAGCGTCTGGCGGCGAATATAGTCGGCCGGTGCCGACTCCGCCTGCTTGCTTGGCAACTCGATGAAGTAACCGTGAATGCGGTTGTAGCCGACTTTCAGGTGCGACAGGCCGGTGCGGGCCTTTTCCCGTGCTTCGAGGTCGATCAGGAATTGTCCGGCGTTTTCGCTGAGCGACTGCAGTTCGTCGAGTTCGCTGTCGTAGCCGGTTTTCAGCACGCCGCCGTCCCGAATGACCGCCGGCGGGTTGTCGATGATGGCCTTCTCCAGCAGTGCCGCCAGTTCCGGGTAGGTACTGGTGATGCTGGCGAGTTGCTGCAGGTGCGGGGCTTCGAGCTCTGTCATCGCCACTTGCAGTTCGGGCAGTGCGCCGAGGGCGTCACGCAAGCGGGCGAGGTCGCGCGGGCGGGCATTGCGCAGGCCGATCCGCGCAAGAATCCGCTCGATGTCGCCGATTTCCTTGAGCTGCGGTTGCAGTCTTTCGAAGCGGTAACCGTCGAGCAGGCACGTGATCGAGGTCTGACGCGCCAACAGCACCGTCAGATCGCGTAACGGGCGATTCAGCCAGCGGGTCAGCAGGCGGCTGCCCATGGCGGTCTGGCAACGGTCCACCACCGATTGCAGGGTGTTGTCGCGGCCCCCGGCCAGGTTGGTGTCGAGCTCCAAGTTGCGACGGCTGGCGCCATCGAGCACCACGGTGTCGTCCAGGCGTTCATGACGCAAGCTGCGCAAATGGGGCAGGGCGGTGCGCTGGGTTTCCTTGGCGTAGGCCAGCAGGCAACCGGCGGCGCCGATGGCCAGGGTCAGGTTTTCGCAGCCAAAGCCTTTGAGGTCCTGGGTCGAGAATTGCTGGCACAGGCTTTTGAGCGCCGAATCGCGCTCGAAATCCCACGGCGCACGACGACGCACACCACGGCGTTTTTCCGCCGGCAAATCCTTGGGCCAGTCGTCCGGGATCAGCAGTTCCACCGGGTTGACCCGCTCCAGCTCCGCCAGCAGGTTTTCCCAGCCCTTGATTTCCAGCACGCTGAAGTTGCCACTGGTGATGTCGAGCACCGCCAGGCCGAACAGACGCTCATCACCCAGAACGGCAGCGATCAGGTTGTCCCGACGCTCATCCAGCAGCGCCTCGTCACTCACCGTCCCCGGCGTGATGATGCGCACCACCTGCCGCTCCACGGGCCCTTTGCTGGTGGCCGGGTCACCGACCTGCTCGCAGATCACCACCGACTCGCCAAGCTTCACCAGTTTCGCCAGGTAACCCTCGGCGGCGTGGTAAGGAATCCCGCACATCGGAATCGCCTGCCCGGCCGACTGCCCACGGGCGGTCAGGGTGATGTCCAGCAACTTGGCGGCCTTCTTCGCGTCTTCATAGAAGATCTCGTAGAAGTCGCCCATGCGGTAGAACATCAGCTGGTCCGGGTGCTGGTTTTTCAGGCGCCAGTACTGCTGCATCATCGGGGTGTGGGAGGACAGGTCGGAGACGGCTTTATTCATCGGATTGTCAGGAAGCTCGTTGAAAGAGGTGGGGCAAAAGCGGGGCAACGGCCGGGCTTTTCCGCGATGGGCGCAAGGTTACCATGGGCGCTCTGCCCGACGCAGGCATCGCGGCCGGGTGACATCTTTTACGATGCAAAAAAGCAGGTTATGCATCGATCATGCAATTGGGCATTTGTCTTCTGCGAAAATAACCAGCACTATGCGCGTTATGCACAAACGCAACGTATCTACTGTCTTAAGAGCATTGCTCGACCAGCACGGGATCTCCCCCACGGAGCTTCACCGTCGTACCGGCGTGCCTCAATCCACGCTCTCGCGCATTCTCAGCGGGAAGATCGTCGATCCTTCGGATAAACATATTTCGAAGATCGCCGAGTACTTCTCCGTGAGCACTGACCAATTGCGGGGTCGCGCGGACGTCGTGCCCGCCGCCAATGCCGGTCGCGCTCCTGTGCATTCGGAACTCAAGGATATAAGCCTGTGGGACGACGATACCCCTGTCGATGACGACGAGGTGTCGGTCCCCTTTCTTCGCGAGGTTGAATTGGCCGCAGGATCGGGAAGATTCGTCATCGAAGAAAGCGAGCGCTCTAGCCTGCGCTTCGGCAAACGTAGCCTGCGCCATAACGGCGTACAGTTCGACCAGGCCAAGTGCGTGACAGTGCGGGGCAACAGCATGCTGCCGGTACTGCGCGATGGCGCCACGGTCGGGGTCAATGCTGGCAAGTGCGGCATTGGCGATATCGTTGACGGCGACCTTTATGCAATCAATCACAACGGCCAATTGCGGGTGAAGCAGCTGTATCGCCTGCCGACCGGGATTCGCCTGCGCAGCTTCAACCGCGACGAACATCCGGACGAGGACTACAGCTTCCAGGAAATCCAGGAAGAGCAGATTGTCATCCTCGGTCATGTCTTCTGGTGGGGCATGTACGCCCGCTAGCAACCGCTCTACTCGATAGAACCCGCTCACGAGCGGGTTTTTTTTCGCCTGCCAAAAGCTCGTCAAGACCTGTGTGACTGGGGCTTTAATGCGTTAACGCAAAACAAATGCATAAATAAATGCATTTGTGCATTGACTGTATATGCATCCATGCATATTCTTTGTCTCAAGCCGCTCGACAAAGCAGCTCGAAACGAAGCTCTTTAGTTCCACCACACAGGCAGCGATGAACCGGCCTTAACGGTTCAGAGGGTTGGCAACTGACCCGGGTGTGCAGCGTAAAGCACCAGAAGCAGTTATCCGGCGGGCAGGGACCGCGGTCGGGAAAAAACCAGGTGGGCACATACCGCCCCGGTTGCGCCGAAAGGCTGGCGCGAAGGCCCGACAGAAACTCAAAGGCAAAGCAGATGTTGAGAGATTGCAGATGTGGACATTGCCAAAAACTTCTTGCCCGGACGGGCGACTACACGGAACTCCAGATCAAATGTTCTCGATGCGGAACATTGAATCATGTGAAGGCCCTGAGCCTCGAGCGATCGCCTGTGAGCGACACGGAAGCTGTATCGACAGCTTTGATCAATCATTCCTCTCAATAGGTGAACACGCATGATCGAAATCAAAAAACACATTGCCCCGCTCTTGCTGACCGCTGCGCTACTTGGTTCCGGAGGTAGTGCGGTTGCGGCTAATCTCCTGGTCAATGGTAGCTTTGAACAACCTGGCTGCAGCACTACCTGTGTCCTTGATACCACAGCGCAAACAAACCTCATTACTGGCTGGACGACATTTCTGTCCGGTGTCGAGTACTTGACGCCCGCTGCAATCGCCGGTTCCACAGGTCCGGACGGCACTTCGATGGTTGACCTTGCGAATTACGTTTATCGCAATGGCGGGGGAATCCAGCAGAACTTTGCCACGGTGGTCGGGGCCAGGTATCGATTGACCTTCAGTGCGGGTAATTCGCGATACGCCAGCCGTGCTGGCGAGGGTGTTGTTCAGGTAAAGGTGGCTGGGGAAACCGTCAGCTTCAATACTCCGGTTGCCCAAGGTGTTGCGATCGAATGGGGCACCATCACTTACGATTTCACCGCCACCACCCCTCAAACGACGTTGGCCTTCTCTAACGAGCAGAACCCGTATGGCAATTACGCCTTCATCGACAATGTAGTCGTCGAGGCCCTGTAATTTTCAGCGGTGTTTTTCCATCCGCACCTGCGGTGACAACGTTGCGATTGCATGCGGCGCCGGGTCCCGGGCGCCGCTCTTCGCTTAATCCCTGCATTCATCAATCACCCCGGGAGGCGTGACATGACAAACGAGCATCAAGCGTTGCTGGACATTCCGATCTGGCTCGTCATCGTCCTCGCCTTGCTGGGCGGGGTGTCCGGCGAAATGTGGCGCGCTGACAAGGAAGGCGCCCGCGGCTGGTCGCTCTTACGGCGCCTGGCCCTGCGCTCCGGGGCCTGCATGATCTGCGGCGTCTCGGCGATCATGCTGTTGTACGCCGCTGGCATGTCGATCTGGGCAGCCTGTGCATTTGGATGTCTGACAGCGATGGCCGGTGCCGACGTGGCCATCAGGCTTTATGAGCGTTGGGCGGCCATGCGAATCGGTGTTGGCGATGTACCGCCGCAGGATAACCGCTCCGACAGATAATCATTAATAGTAGAGGTCAAACCATGTCGCTGACTGAACGGCAGCTTCTCAAAATCATGCCCGGCGCCCGCACCCAAGCGGGCGTTTTTATTTCCGCTCTCAAAATTGCCATGGCTAATCACCGCATCAATACACCCAAGCGCATCGCTGCGTTCCTCGCGCAAGTCGGTCATGAGTCCGGGCAGTTGCAGTACGTGCGGGAGTTGGGCAGCGATCAGTACCTGAGCCAGTACGATACGGGTGCCCTGGCTGTACGCCTGGGCAATACCGCAGAACCTGACCTCGACGGCCAGAAGTACCGCGGACGCGGTTTGATTCAGGTCACCGGTCGCAACAACTACCGTCAATGCAGCCTCGGCCTCTTCGGTGACGATCGCCTGCTGGCCTCGCCTGAACTGCTCGAGCAACCGCAATGGGCTGCCGAATCCGCTGCGTGGTATTGGGCGCAAAACGGTCTGAACGAATTGGCCGATCGCGACCAGTTCAACAGCATCACCCGCCGCATCAACGGCGGTTTGAATGGGCTGCAGGATCGCTTGCAGCTATGGGCGCGGGCGAGGGCAGTGTTATGTCAGCCTTCGGTTTGATTTCGGCGCCTTACCAAACGGCCGTTAGTGGTGTTTTGCTGATGATGCTGCTGGTGGGCGGCTCGGCGGCGCTGGCCTGGCGTATTCAGGATTGGCGCTATGCGGGGCGACTGGAAGAACAGGCCAGATTGCACCATGAAACGCTGAATCAACTGACCCTGGTTGCTCAAACCCAGAGGCAGGCGGAGCAGGACAAGCGCCTCTCCCTGGAGCAGCAATTGTCCACCAGCGAAAAAAAACATTACCGAGTGCTAAGCGATGTTCAACGTGATCAGGATCGCCTGCGCGATCGTCTTGCCACTGCCGATCTGCGCCTGTCAGTCCTCCTCGATGCAGGCGATGTTGCCCCCGACCGTGCAGTGCCAGGCACCTCCGGCCCCGGCGGCGTGGATCATGGCGCCGTACGCGCCCGACTTGACCCGGCGCATGCTCAACGAATTATCGCCATTACCGACGCCGGCGACCGCGGACTGATTGCCTTGCAGGCTTGTCAGGCTTATGTCAGAGCGCTTGCGCACTAACATTTTGATCGGTCCTGTCGCTTGCAAGTGCGGTCTGCTGGTGTACGGTTAACCCATCCCGCCCATCAGGAGATGACCGTGAAAGTAATTACCCAGCTCGCCGCTGACCTTGGCAGGCAATTGCAGATACTCAATGCCCACGTTTCCACGGCCGAGTCCTGCACCGGAGGCGGGATCGCCGAGGCGATCACCCGTATTCCGGGCAGCTCGGCGTGGTTCGAGGCCGGTTACGTCACCTATTCCAATCTGCAGAAGAACCTGCAACTGGATGTTCCTGTGGAGTTGTTCACCACGGTGGGGGCGGTCAGTCGCGAAGTGGTCGAAGCGATGGCCAGGGGCGCGCAGGAGAAAAGTCGCGCGTATTTTTCCGTGGCGGTCAGTGGTGTAGCCGGGCCGGACGGCGGTTCGCCGAGCAAGCCGGTGGGGACGGTTTGGCTGGCCTGGGGCGTGGGCGAGCGAGTGTTCAGCGAGTTGCAACACTTCGCCGGTGACCGCGACGAGGTGCGCCGACAAACGGTGAAGGCCGCGCTAGAGGGGCTGCTGCGCTATGCCGCGGCAGAAATCTCAAATCAGGGGTAGGCGATCCGGAATCGCTGTGGAATAATACTGGCTACTTATACAGGTGTTGGCCGTCAGGCCTTATTGATTACGTGAGGACTTTAATGGACGACAACAAGAAGAAAGCCTTGGCTGCGGCCCTGGGTCAGATCGAACGTCAATTCGGCAAGGGTGCCGTAATGCGTATGGGCGATCAGGACCGTCAGGCGATCCCGGCCATCTCCACTGGCTCTCTGGGTCTGGACATCGCTCTCGGCATTGGCGGCCTGCCAAAAGGCCGTATTGTTGAAATCTACGGTCCTGAATCTTCCGGTAAAACCACGCTGACCTTGTCGGTGATCGCCCAGGCTCAAAAAGCCGGCGCGACCTGCGCATTCGTCGACGCCGAACACGCCCTCGACCCTGAGTACGCCGGCAAGCTGGGTGTCAACGTCGACGACCTGCTGGTTTCCCAGCCGGACACCGGCGAGCAGGCCCTGGAAATCACCGACATGCTGGTGCGTTCCAACGCGGTTGACGTGATCATCGTCGACTCCGTGGCCGCCCTGGTGCCAAAGGCTGAAATCGAAGGCGAAATGGGTGACATGCACGTGGGCCTGCAAGCCCGCCTGATGTCCCAGGCGCTGCGTAAAATCACCGGTAACATCAAGAACGCCAACTGCCTGGTGATCTTCATCAACCAGATCCGCATGAAAATCGGTGTGATGTTCGGCAGCCCGGAAACCACCACCGGTGGTAACGCGCTGAAGTTCTACGCATCGGTTCGTCTGGACATCCGTCGTACCGGCGCGGTGAAGGAAGGTGATGAAGTCGTCGGTAGCGAAACCCGCGTCAAGGTCGTGAAGAACAAGGTGGCTTCGCCGTTCCGTCAAGCCGAGTTCCAGATTCTTTACGGTAAGGGCATCTACCTCAACGGTGAGATGATCGACCTGGGGGTTCTGCACGGTTTCGTCGAGAAGTCCGGCGCCTGGTATGCCTATGAAGGCACCAAGATCGGTCAGGGCAAGGCCAACTCGGCCAAGTTCCTGGCGGACAACCCGGAAGTCGCGGCAAAGCTGGAGAAGCAACTGCGTGACAAGCTCCTGTCCCCGGCATCCGTAGCAGACGCCAAAGCTTCTGCGGTCAAAGAGACCGAAGACGACCTGGTTGACGCTGATATCTGATCGAAGCGATGACCGCCGTACTCGATACGCTCGTCGCGGTGCGGCGAACCGCAATGGACCTGCTCGCACGACGCGAGCACGGTCGAGTCGAGCTGACGCGTAAACTGCGTCAGCGCGGCGCCCTCCCTGAAATGATCGAAACAGCACTCGACCGGTTGACGGAAGAGGGGTTGTTGTCTGAAACCCGTTACCTCGAAAGTTTTGTTTCCTACCGCGCCCGTTCCGGTTATGGCCCTTTACGCATTCGTGAAGAGTTGAGCCAGCGCGGCCTGCAGCGCACCGATATTGAACTTGCCCTGCGTGAGAGCGGTATCGACTGGCAGGAGCAGTTGGCCGATACCTGGCGACGTAAATTCTCCGGGCAATTGCCGGCAGATGTCCGGGAGCGAGCCAAACAAGGCCGATTCCTGGCGTATCGGGGATACTCCATGGAAATGATCAACCGCCTGTTCAGCGGTCGAGGGATGGACGACTGAACTGAAACGGCCCGCTATTTCGATAGCGGGCCGTTTTTTTATGCCTCACGTAACCTTTGACGGCTCCCGGGTGCGTTGTTGTGCCTGGGTTTTCGACTGTGCCCAGTTTTCCGGCAGGTTGATGTAGTCCACAAGTTCGCGCAGGCGGCCATGATTGCGGGCGTTGAAGTTGAAGACCAGTCGCGCCAGATGGCTGAATTCGGCTTCGTCGTGTTCCTCGCCGCTGTAAGTGTGCTGATGGAAATGATCACTCAGGCACAGGTCGGCGAAAGCCTCCTGCATATGTTCGAGTGCCTGGTCGTTGAGTGAGTGATTCATGCGAATCAGGAACTGATGCTTGAGCCAGCGACTGGAGTGGAAGTTGCTGTAGAACTGGTTGATGTGCTCTACCGCTTCTTCGACGTTGTAGACCAGTCTCACCAGCTTCATGTCAGTGGGCAGGATGTAATGGTTTTCCTCCAGTTGCTGGTGAATGAAGTCCAGTGCGCCTTGCCAGAATTTACCGCCCGGCGCATCGAGCAGCACCACGGGCACCAATGGACTCTTGCCGGTCTGGATCAGCGTCAGCACTTCCAGGGCTTCATCCAGCGTGCCAAAGCCGCCCGGGCACAGCACCAGGGCATCGGCTTCCTTGACGAAGAACAGCTTGCGGGTGAAGAAGAAATGGAAGGGCAGCAGGTTGGTCGTGCCGTCGACAGTGGGGTTGGCATGCTGCTCGAAGGGCAGGGTGATGTTGAACCCCAGGCTGTGTGTCAGGCCAGCTCCTTCGTGGGCGGCGGCCATGATGCCGCCACCGGCGCCGGTAATGACCATCATCTCCGAGCGCGCCAGAGCGGCGCCGAGTTCCCGGGCCATCCTGTAGAGCGGATGTTCCATGGGGGTACGGGCCGAGCCGAAAACAGTGACCTTGCGCCGTCCCTTGAATTGTTCGAGCACGCGGAAGGCCTGTTCCAGTTCGCGCAGGGCTTGCAAGGTGATTTTGGCATTCCAGCGGTTGTGGTCTTCCTGGGCCATGCGCAGCACGGTCAGGATCATGTCGCGGTAGATCGGGATGTTTGGGCTGTTGGGTGAAATCAGCTTGAGTTGTTCTTCGACCTTGCTGAGGAGGTCGTGGCCGCTTTCTTCAAAATGACGGCTCAGGAGGTCATTCGGTTGGTAAGGCATTCAACTTCTCCTTCTGCACAGAACCCTCGGCCCGACAACGTACGCCGGTGCCACGACACTTCATGTGTCGCTGTCTGCCCAGGCCCATGCCTGGGCGATCTACTTGACCCGAAAGGCATCGGATCATCCAAACAGGTTCTGTTTTTCCCTTGGATGAAAGAAACAATCGCACAACACGACAAGCGACGGCCAGCCCCTTTCCAGCCCTGAAAAAGTGAAGGTGGATACCTGAAATCTAGACCTTCACAATGATTTGCGCTGATTGATCATTGCGCCACAACGTCTTTGCTGGCAACCGCTTATTGACGATTTGCAAGGTGGTTTCACCGCTCGTCTGAACAGGCGTCGCCTGTGCCGCACTCTGATTTACTAAGTTACAGGTGCCACACGACAACTTTGCGTCAACGGCAGGACGCACGGTACATGCAGTTCAAGGATTTATCGCTCAAACATGAGTGAAGTGCAGGGAGGCGGGAAACCATGGCCAGAGTCATTCTGGAGGTCGATACGCAACTGTATCGATTGTTGAAGTCATCAGCCGAGGCCAATCATTTGAGCCTCGAAGAGGAGTGCTGCCGCCGTTTGCGTGGCGGCGAACGCCGTTCGCATTACTTGCAGGCGCTGCTGGCAGAACTGCGCGCCGAAGATGAACAGCGGCGCGCCAATTCCCGGTGATTACTTTTTCTTCTTGGCCGGTTGCAGGCAATCCGATTCCTGGAAGCTGGCGGAGCCGACCGGACGGTTGGTCTTCACCTCGGTGAAGTCGTAACGCATGATCGCGCCCTTGGCCATCAGCTTGCGAAACCCTTCGTTTCTGCAGACAGAAGCGCCCAGCTGGAAGTACACCGCCTTCGGGTCTGCACGCATCTTGTCGGCGTGGCTGCTCTGCACGCTCAGGTGGTTGATCAGCTGTTTGCCTTCAACGGTGTAGCCTTGATCGAGTATGTCTTCGTTGATCGCTCGAGGAGTGCCGACGCTGCTCTGGGTGGCGACGTTTTGCAGCATTTTGTTCAGTTCCGTGTCTTTCAAGGACGCAGCCTGGGCATTGAGGGACGACGCCAGCAAAATGGCCGCGGCCGCGGTAGGAACGATAAGGCGCAGCATGAAACTCTCCTGGTTCAGTGATGGGGCTTTGACCCGTCACGTGACTGTGCGTTCAGTGGCGGCGAATTATAGGGGAGGCGGGCTGGACGGTACAGGCTTGCGCCGGGCGGTCTGGTAAACTGCTGGCACTTTTTACCCTGTCGAGTGTGTTTCGTGTCGAGTTCCCTTCTCTGTGGGCGTTGCCCGTTATGAGCCCTACCCCCGCGCGCTTTGCCTTGAATGCCGTAGCCCGCTTGCGCGATCAGCGTGAGGAGGAGGGCATCAAGCCGATTCAGGCCCGTGGCTGGCGTGCGCCGCGTTGCCGTGACTGCCGGGTGATCGAGAGCCATTGCTTGTGCGCATGGCGTCCGCAGGTCGCGACCCGTTCCGGCGTGTGCCTGATCATGACCAACAAGGAAGTGTTCAAGCCGAGCAACACCGGTTGGCTGATCGCCGACGTGGTCCCTGACAACCACGCCTTCATCTGGTCCCGTACGGAGGTCGATCCGAAGTTGCTGGCGCTGTTGTCCGACCCGCAATGGCAGCCGTACCTGGTGTTTCCGGGTGAATATGTCGAGCCTGAGCGGGTGACAAACAGCGTGGATGTCGATGGCACGAAGCGTCCGTTGTTTATTCTGTTGGACGCGACCTGGACCGAGGCGCGAAAGATCTTTCGCAAGAGTCCCTATTTCGATCGATTGCCGATCCTCAGCCTGCTACCCGAAAAACTCTCGCGCTACCGGTTGCGCCGCTCGACCCGCAGCGAGCATCTGTGTACGGCGGAAGTGGCGGCGCTGTGTCTCGACCTTGCAGGCGATGTCGACGCAGCCTCGGCGCTGGATGCCTACTTTGATGTGTTCAGCCAGCATTACCTCGATGCCAAACATCAGTTGGACATGAACGTTTCGACCCCGGCGCATGCCGAGTTGATGCCCTATGTCCAGTCGGTCACTCCTTTGGTGGACTGATTGTCGCTCATACTGCAATAAACTGTACCGGGCATGCGGCTTGACCACCCCGGCTTCGCTGGGCATGCTTGGCGCCGATCAGGGTGCGGCCAGCGTTTGCAATGGCGTTTCTTGCGTTGAAACTGCCTGGTCAGTGCAGCTCCATGGCTGTGCCTTGAGGTGCTTTGGCGAGGTCCGAATGCATCGGGCGTCTCATGAAAAACAGGATCATTTGAAAAATGGCCACATACGAAATCCTGATTGCCGATGACCATCCGCTGTTTCGTAGTGCCTTGCATCAAGCGTTGACCCTGGGCCTTGGCCCGGATGTCCGTCTGGTGGAGGTAGCGAGCATTGCCGAACTGGAAGTCCGCCTGACGGAAAAGTCCGACTGGGATCTGGTACTGCTGGACCTGAACATGCCGGGGGCCTACGGTTTTTCCGGGCTGGTCCTGCTGCGCGGTCAGTACCCGCAGATTCCGGTGGTCATGGTCTCGGCCCAGGAAGAGCCGACCATCATGGTCAAGTCCCGTGAGTTCGGCGCCAGTGGCTTCATTCCCAAATCCAGCGACTTGGGTGTGATCCAGAAAGCCGTGCGTGCGGTCCTCGATGGCGATGTGTTCTGGCCACCGCAGGCGTTCGAAGCGGTCAGCGTTTCGGCAGAGGCCAAGGCGGCCAGCGAAGGCCTTGCCAGCCTGACTCCGCAGCAGTTCCGCGTGCTGACCATGGTCTGCGAAGGCTTGCTGAACAAGCAGATCGCCTACGAGCTGAGTGTTTCCGAGGCGACTATCAAGGCGCACGTGACCGCGATTTTCCGTAAACTGAATGTGCGGACCCGGACCCAGGCTGCGCTGCTCTTGCAACAACTTGAGTCAACTTCCAGCCATTAAAGGTTGGTTACTTCACGCTTTTTTGACTTTGGTTGAACTAGCTTTCCCACTTCCTTTTTTTGTCAGTTGCCCACTCTATGTCACCTTTCAAAGGCCAGACCGGTCTGAAACGAATCCTCAATGCCTCCGGTTATTCGCTGGACGGCCTGCGCGCAGCCTTCACCGGCGAAGCCGCCTTTCGGCAACTGGTATTGCTCAACGTCATCCTGATTCCCTTGTCGTTCTTCCTGAATGTCAGCCGGGTCGAACAGGCGTTGCTGATCGCGGTCTGCCTGTTGGCGTTGATCGTCGAGTTGCTCAATTCGGCGGTGGAAGCGGCCATCGACCGCATTTCCCTTGAACGGCACCCGCTATCCAAGAATGCCAAGGACATGGGCAGTGCCGCCCAGTTCGTGGCATTGAGCATGATTGCCCTGGTGTGGGCGGTCATCCTGCTCTAAGCGATCGTCGGCAGCACGATCTCGTCGCTGCGCTGAACCCCGGCGGTGAAGGCGCGGCACAGGTCGAGGAATTCGCGCATCGCCGAGGTCTGATATTTCTGTTTATGCCAGATGAAATAAAACTGTCGCGCCAGATCCAGATCCGGCGTTTCGACAGGCACCAGGCTGCCGCGGCGGAATGCGTCGCGCAACGCCAGCCGGGAAATGCAGCCAATCCCCAAACCTGACTCCACCGCGCGCTTGATCGCTTCGGTGTGCTCAAGCTCCAGACGGATATTCAAGGAAGAACGGTGATGGCGCATGGCTTGATCGAAGGTCAACCGTGTGCCGGAACCCTGCTCGCGCAAGATCCACGCTTCGTGGCTCAACTCGTCCATGGTGGCCGTGCCGCGCTTGGCCAGCGGATGCTGAGGGGCGCAAAACACCACCAGTTCGTCCTCGACCCAGCTTTGCACTTCGATGTCCGGGTGACTGCAGTCGCCTTCGATCAGACCCAGGTCAATTTCATAGTGAGCCACCTGCTGCACAATGTTGGCAGTGTTCTGCACGTGCAGCTTCACCTGGCTTTCCGGATGGCGCTGCATGAAGCTGCCGATCAGCAGGGTGGCCAGGTAATTGCCGATGGTCAGGGTCGCGCCAACGGCCAGCGAGCCGAAACCGGACTTGCCGTTGAGCAGGTCTTCGATTTCCTTGGCCTGATCCAGCAGGGCGACCGCTTGCGGCAAAAGTTGTTTACCGAGGGCGTTCAGGCTCAGCCGTTTGCCGGCGCGGTCGAACAGTTGGCAGCTGCACTGGCGCTCCAGTTCGGTGATCGAGGTGCTCGCCGCCGATTGCGAGAGGTTGAGCAGGCCCGCAGCACGGGACACGCTTTCCTGCTGGGCGACGGCGACGAATACTTGAAGTTGACGGAGAGTAAATCGCATATCGATATAACCGATAACCC
Organism: Pseudomonas sp. PDM27; assembly: GCF_019219205.1. Taxonomy (NCBI): domain Bacteria; kingdom Pseudomonadati; phylum Pseudomonadota; class Gammaproteobacteria; order Pseudomonadales; family Pseudomonadaceae; genus Pseudomonas; species Pseudomonas sp. PDM27. The sequence continues at coordinate 114,996 of NZ_JAHUWF010000014.1, forward strand.
TTATCTTAATAATCCATTTAACAGATATTGTCTCTGCCTTTAGAATGCGATGCAATTGCGCAGAGCTGGCTTTCTTGCAGAGCACACCGAACACGCGCAGACCAATCTCCAGGAGTCCCACGTACATGAGCAACATGAACCACGAGCGTGTCCTCAGTGTTCACCACTGGAACGACACTCTGTTCAGCTTCAAGTGCACCCGTGATCCGGGCCTGCGCTTCGAGAACGGTCAGTTCGTGATGATCGGCCTGCAACAACCCAACGGCCGCCCGCTTATGCGCGCTTACTCGATTGCCAGCCCGAACTGGGAAGAGCATCTCGAGTTCTTCAGCATCAAGGTGCCTGATGGTCCGCTGACTTCGCAGTTGCAGCATCTGAAGGAAGGCGACGAGATCATCATCAGCAAGAAGCCTACCGGCACGCTGGTACTGGACGACTTGAAGCCTGGCAAACATTTGTACCTGCTCAGCACCGGTACCGGTCTGGCGCCGTTCATGAGCGTCATCCAGGACCCGGAAACCTACGAGCGTTTCGAAAAAGTGATCCTGTGCCACGGCGTGCGTTACGTCAACGAAGTCGCTTACCGCGAGTTCATCACCGAGCACCTGCCGCAGAACGAGTTCTTCGGCGAAGCCCTGCGTGACAAGTTGATCTACTACCCGACCGTGACCCGCGAGCCGTTCGAGAACGAAGGTCGCCTGACCGACCTGATGCGCAGTGGCAAGCTGTTCAGCGACATCGGTCTGCCACCGATCAACCCGCAGGACGACCGCGCCATGCTGTGCGGCAGCCCGAGCATGCTCGACGAGACCAGCGAAGTGTTGAACAGCTTCGGCCTGAAAGTTTCGCCGCGGATGCGCGAGCCGGGTGACTACCTGATCGAGCGTGCGTTCGTAGAGAAATAAGCAACCTGCATCATTGAAAAGCCCGCGCTGCCTCAAGGCAACGCGGGCTTTTTGCTTTCATGTAGGAGCTGCCGCAGGCTGCGATCTTTTGATCTTGTTTTTAAAAATCAAAATCAAAAGATCGCAGCCTGCGGCAGCTCCTACAGGTGGGATGCGGGAATGACTTCCAGGACGCGGATCAGCTCCGGTGTCGGGTAATGCCAACGCACATCCAGATCCCAGAACTGCGCACCGTATTCCCGCTCGGGTGCAGGTATTTGATAGGCCGGGCGTGGATCCTGTGCCAGGCATTGCTCGATCAGCTCAACCAAGGGCTCTTCAAGGCGCTTGGCATGCTCGTGAGCCTGCAGCAGCGCTGTGTCCGTCCACTGCACGGGAATCAGCTGCGGCGCAGCGCTGGCGATGCTGTTGGTGGCTGTATCGATGATGTCGGCGTAGGGCACGTAGGGCTTGATATCGAGAATCGGCGTGCCATCCAGCAGGTCGATACCCGAGATCCACAGGCGGTTGGCTTCGACCCTGTCCAGTTTCACCACTGATTGCCCGATGCCATTGGGGCGGTGGGTGGCGCGGGTGGCGAACACGCCCATGGCTTTATTGCCGCCGAGGCGAGGAGGGCGGACCTTCAGGCGAGGCTTTTCCTCCAGAGCCTGGTGGAACAGGAACAGCAGCCACACGTGGCTGACCTGCTCCAGGCCCTGCACCGCGTCCCCTTGATCGAACGGAGCCACCAGTTCCAGCACCCCACGGGCGGCCGGGGCCAGTTGTGGCTGGCGCGGAATGGCGAACTTCTCCTTGAAGCAGGAGCGCACGAAGCCGATGGGGGAAACGCTGTAGGTCATGGTTTGAGGTCGAGGCGGAATGAAGGCAGGCATGATAACCCACACGACCTCTAGCCCGGTGGCACCTGTCAGTCCGTCATCGCGGGCAAGCCACGCTCCCACAGGTTTTGTGATGGACACAAAATTTGTGTGCGCTCTAGAACCCTGTGGGAGCGTGGCTTGCCCGCGATGGGCGCGCCGCCGATCTACAGACTGAATCCGCCGTCCAAAGGAATGATATTCCCGGTCATGTAAGCTCCTGCGGTGCTCGCCAGACTGATCGCCAGCGCCGCCATCTCTTCCTCGCGGCCCCAGCGCTTCATTGGAATCAGCGCCGTATCCTCAGCCAGTGCCTGTTCATCATCGCCAATGTGCCGGGTCATCTTGCTCGGAAAGCGACCCGGGGCGATCACATTGACATTGATGTGCTGTCCCACCAGTTCGCGCGCCAGAATCCTCGACAGTTGATGCAGCGCCGCCTTGCTCGGCCCGTAGGCATACGCCTGTTCGCCGAAGGATGAAATCCCGGCCACCGAACCAATGTTGATGATCCGCGCGGGATTCTGCGCTGAGCCGGCCTTGCGCAGCAGGGGCAGGAACTGCTGGATACAGTTGAATACCGATGTCACGTTGAGCTGCATGACTTTTTCCCAGCCCTTGATCGGGTAGCTCTCCAATGGTGCACCCCAGGTGGTGCCGGCATTGTTCACCAGGATGTCCAGATGGGAAATCTGCTCGCCCAGGCGTGTGGCCAGTTGCAGGACGCCCTCTTCGGTGGCGAGGTTGGCCACCATGGCGTGGCAGTGTCCAAGCGCTCCCAGTTCGTCGGCGGTTTGCCGACAGGCTTCGGCGTCCCGGGCGCAGACGTACACGGTGGCGCCCGCCTCGACGTAGGCCTTGGCGATCATCTTGCCGATACCACGGGTGCCGCCGGTCACCAGGGCGGTGCGGCCTTGCAGGGAAAAGTAGGGATGCATGGCGAATCCTGAGAGCTGAGGTCTTTACACCCTAGTCGTCAGCCGTTCGAAACGGAGCCACTATTTTTGCGCGGAATGAATGGCCATACGGCCAAGCCCTGAACCACCTGTGTAGGAGCTGCCGCAGGCTGCGATCTTTTGATTTTGATTTTTAAAAGCAAGATCAAAAGATCGCAGCCTGCGGCAGCTCCTACAGAGGGGCGCGGTGATTTATTGCGGGCGAACGCGCAGGGTCAGGCCCTTGAGGAAGTTGCGCAACAACTGGTCGCCGCACGGGCGATAGTTGGTGTGGCCGAACTTGCGGAACAGCGCGCTCAGCTCAGGCTTGGACACCGGGAACTCGGCAGCCTTGAGGATCGCGTGCATGTCGTCTTCTTTCAGTTCGAATGCGACCCGCAGCTTTTTCAGGATGATGTTGTTGGTCACCGGCACTTCGATCGGCTGCGGCGGACGGCTTTCGTCCTTGCCGCGCTTGAAGATCACCAGGCCGTCGAGGAAATGTGCCATGACTTCGTCGGGGCAGCGCACGAAGCCTTCCTCGTCTTCCTCTTTCTTGTCGAGATAGGTCACCAGGTCTGCCAGGGTCACGTCCAGGCCGCCGAGCTTGATGATCTCGATGACTTTCTTGTCGCTGATGTCGAGCATGTAGCGCACGCTGCGCAGTACGTCGTTATGGATCATGTGTGCGGTCCTGATAATTCAGCTATGGGTGCCGCCGAAAACAGCAGCACCGAAAAGTGTGGCGGTGCGCAAAGCCTTAGAACTTCTCTTTGCCAGACAAGTAGCGCCATTGCCCCACGGGCACTTTGCCGATGGACACGCCGCCGATGCGGATACGACGGATGGCGACGACCTTCAGGCCGACGGCCTGGCACAACAGGGCGATGATGCCCGGTTGCGGGTTTTTCATGGCAAAGCGCAGGCGGTTTTCGTTCTGCCAGCTGGCCTTGACCGCCGGCAACTCCTTGCCCTTGTAGGTCAGGCCATGGTTCAGACGGTTGAGGCCGTGAGCCACCATCTCGCCTTCAACCTCGACCACATACTCTTGCTCGATCTTGCTGGAGTCGGCGGTGAGCTTGCGCAGGATTTTCCAGTCCTGGGTGAACACCAGCAGCCCGCTGGCGTTGGCCTGCAGGTCGGTGCTGGCGGTCAGGCGCAGGAAGTGCCCGCGCAACGGGCGCTTGCCGTAGCGGTGTTCTTCGCTCAGGGTCTCGGCGCCGAGGGTGGCCATGGCGGTGTCTGCGTCCATGCCGGCCGGCACGTTGAGCAGCAGGGTCACCGGTTCCGGTGCGGTGGCCTTGGCTTCTGGATCAAGCTCGACTTTCTGGGTGTCGACCTTGAATTGCGGCTCGTCGATGACCACGCCGTCGACGGTGACCCAGCCGCCCTCGATGAACAGCTCAGCCTCCCGACGGGAACAGCCGACGAGTTCGATGAGGCGTTTGGAGAGACGAATCGGGTCAGTCATGTCAGGGCCGTAACAAAAAGGGGGTAGGCATTGTACCTGCCTGGCGCCGGTTAATCCCGGTTCCATTTACGCCGTGAGGCTTTTTGTGGGAGCGAGCCTGCTCGCGAATGCAATCTGTCAGCTGACATCAATGGTGTCTGACACACCGTCTTCGCGAGCAGGCTCGCTCCCACATCTGGTTCGTGTTTGTGTCAGCCGTGCTGTGAACGTTTGTGGTTTTGACGCATACGCATGTGCAACAACGGATACGGCTGGCCCATGCCATCGACTTCCGAGCGACCGATGACCTCGAAACCCTGCTTGAAGTAAAAGCCGAGGGCTTGCGGGTTCTGTTCGTTGACGTCCAGTTCATCGGCGTTCAGGTGTTCCAGGGCATAACGCAACAATTTCTTGCCCAGGCCCTGGCCGCGATGGTCGGGGTCGATGAAGAGCATTTCGATCTTGCCGGCCGCGACGCCGGCGAATCCGGTGATGCGCTGGCTCGAATCCTTGGTGCAGATCAGCATCACCGAGTCGAGGTAGCGGGTCAGCACCAGGTTTTTCAGCAGCTCGATGTAGCTGTCCGGCAGGAAGTCGTGGGTGGCGCGCACCGAGGCCTCCCAGACCCGGGTCAATTCTTCGTAGTCACCGAGTTTCGGCGTGTGGATGACCGAATGCTGACGCATGCCCGTCTGCCTCTTATGCAGTGGTTGATAGGAATCCTTCCATGTGCAAACGATAGCCGTAAAAAAGCCCCGCATCTCGTCAAGAGAGCGGGGCTTTTTGTATTTTTTGCGTTTAGATCTGTTCAGCCCACAGGTCGTATTCGTCGGCGTCGGTCACTTTGCACCAGACCTTGTCGCCCGGCTTGAGGTTGCTGCCGTTATCGATGAATACGTTACCGTCGATTTCCGGGGCGTCGAAGAAGCAGCGACCCACGGCGCCTTGCTCGTCGACTTCATCGACCAGCACTTCGATCTCACGGCCGATGCGCATTTGCAGGCGCGCCGAGCTGATGGCCTGCTGGTGCGCCATGAAGCGCTCCCAACGGTCCTGCTTGACGTCGTCCGGGACGACTTCCAGGTCCAGGTCATTGGCCGGTGCGCCTTCAACCGGCGAGTACTGGAAGCAGCCGACACGGTCGAGCTGGGCTTCGGTCAGCCAGTTCAGCAGGTACTGGAAGTCCTCTTCGGTCTCGCCGGGGAAGCCGACGATGAAGGTCGAACGGATGATCAGGTCCGGGCAGATTTCGCGCCAGTTCTTGATGCGTGCCAGGGTCTTGTCTTCGAAGGCCGGGCGCTTCATCGACTTCAACACCTTCGGGCTGGCGTGCTGGAACGGGATGTCCAGGTACGGCAGGATCTTGCCGGCGGCCATCAGCGGGATCAGCTCGTCAACGTGCGGGTACGGGTAAACGTAGTGCAGGCGAACCCAGACGCCGAGGGTGCTCAGGGCTTCGCAGAGTTCGGTCATGCGGGTTTTCACCGGCGCGCCATTCCAGAAACCGGTGCGGTATTTCACGTCGACGCCGTAGGCGCTGGTGTCCTGGGAGATCACCAGCAGTTCCTTGACGCCGGACTTGACCAGGCGCTGGGCCTCGTCGAGCACGTCGCCCACCGGACGGCTGACCAGTTTGCCGCGCATCGACGGGATGATGCAGAAGCTGCAGCTGTGGTTGCAGCCTTCGGAGATCTTCAGGTAGGCGTAGTGGCGCGGAGTCAGCTTGATGCCTTGTGGCGGCACCAGGTCGATCAGCGGGTTGTGGTCCTGGCGTGGCGGCACGACTTCGTGCACGGCGTTGACCACTTGCTCGTACTGCTGCGGACCGGTCACGGCCAGCACGCTCGGGTGTACGTCGCGAATGTTGCCTTCTTCGACGCCCATGCAGCCGGTCACGATGACCTTGCCGTTTTCCTTGATGGCTTCGCCGATCACTTCCAGGGACTCGGCCTTGGCCGAATCGATGAAGCCGCAGGTGTTGACCACCACGACGTCGGCGTCCTGGTAGGTGGACACGACGTCATAGCCTTCCATGCGCAGCTGGGTAAGGATGCGCTCGGAGTCGACCAGTGCTTTGGGGCAACCCAGGGATACGAAGCCAACTTTTGGATTGGCCGGCGCAGGAGTGGTGGACATGTCTAACCTCGGTATAGGGAGTGCCTCCGGCCTAAAGGCGGGGCGACAGACGGACGCTTGGGCGCCTCTGATCAAAAAGTGCGCAATTCTAGCGATGGTAAGCCCACTTGACCAGCTTTATGCAGGGAAATACGACGAGTGCTGCGCTATGCTTCGCGCCGTTACGCTTTACTGGTTTTTTACAGTCAACAAAACGTCTGTAACCTTATGTAAAACAGCGCATGCTGCACGACAAAGCATAGTGCTTCTTTCAAAGAAGCCCGGGTCTGAGAAGTAGGAGTGGTGGATGGGTCAGGCAAGTAGTCAGGCTGCCGGTGCCGAGCATTCGGCGGTGAAGCCGATCGGCATGCTGGTCGCGGCAGTCGGGGTGGTTTATGGCGATATCGGCACCAGTCCGTTGTACACCCTCAAGGAAGTGTTTTCCGGCGGCTATGGCGTGCCGGTCAACCATGACGGGGTGCTGGGGATTCTGGCACTCATTTTCTGGTCGCTGATCTGGGTCGTGTCGATCAAGTACATGATGTTTGTACTGCGCGCCGACAACCAGGGCGAAGGCGGGATCATGGCCTTGACCGCACTGGCCCGGCGGGCGGCGGCGGGCCACGCGAAGCTGCGCACGTTGTTGGTGGTTTGCGGGCTGATCGGTGCGGCGCTGTTCTATGGCGACAGCATGATTACCCCGGCGATTTCCGTGCTGTCGGCGATTGAAGGCCTGGGGCTGGCATTCGAAGGTATCGACCATTGGGTGGTGCCATTGTCGCTGGTGGTGCTGGTCGCGCTGTTTCTGATCCAGCGTCACGGCACGGCGCGCATCGGTATTCTGTTCGGGCCGATCATGGTCACCTGGTTCCTGGTGCTGGGTGCGCTGGGCGTCTATGGCATCAGCCAGCACCCGGAAGTCCTGGAAGCGATGAACCCGGTGTGGGGCGTACGTTTCTTCATGGTCCATCCGGGCATGGGCCTGTCGATTCTCGGTGCCGTGGTACTCGCACTGACCGGTGCCGAAGCACTGTACGCGGACATGGGGCACTTCGGTCGCAAGCCGATCGCTCGTGCCTGGTTCATCCTCGTGCTGCCGGCGCTGGTGCTGAACTACTTCGGCCAGGGCGCGCTCCTGCTGGGTGATCCGGAAGCTGCCCGTAACCCGTTCTACCTGCTGGCACCGAGCTGGGCATTGATCCCGCTGGTCGGCCTGTCGACCCTGGCCACGGTGATTGCTTCGCAAGCGGTGATTTCCGGTGCGTTCTCCCTGACCCGTCAGGCGATCCAGCTCGGTTACATTCCGCGCATGCATATCCAGCACACGTCCAGTGCCGAACAGGGCCAGATCTACATCGGCGCGGTGAACTGGGCGTTGATGGTCGGCGTGGTGCTGTTGGTGCTGGGGTTCGAATCCTCCGGCGCCCTGGCCTCGGCCTACGGTGTGGCCGTGACCGGGACCATGCTGATGACCAGTATCCTGGTGTCCGCGGTGATCCTGTTGCTATGGAAGTGGCCACCGGTGCTTGTGGTGCCGATCCTGTTGGGTTTCCTGTTGGTAGACGGTGTGTACTTCGCCGCCAACGTGCCGAAAATCGTTCAGGGCGGTGCATTCCCGGTCATCGCCGGTTTCGCGCTGTTTGTGCTGATGACCACCTGGAAGCGCGGCAAGCAGTTGCTGGTCGAGCGCATCGATGAGGGTGGTTTGCCGCTGCCGATCTTTATCAGCAGTATCGCGGTACAACCACCCCATCGCGTTCAGGGTACTGCCGTGTTCCTCACGGCGCGGCCGGATGCCGTGCCCCACGCGCTGTTGCACAACCTGCTGCATAACCAGGTGCTGCATGAGCAAGTGGTACTGCTGACGGTGGTGTACGAAGACATCCCGCGGGTGCCGCCGACGCGGCGCTTCGAGGTGGATTCCTACGGCGAAGGTTTCTTCCGGGTGATCCTGCACTTCGGCTTCACCGACGAACCGGACGTACCGAAGGCGTTGAAGCTGTGTCACCTCGACGAACTGGACTTCAGCCCGATGCGCACGACGTACTTCCTCAGCCGCGAAACGGTCATCGCTTCCAAGCTTGAAGGCATGTCACGCTGGCGGGAGGCGCTGTTTGCCTTCATGTTGCAGAACGCCAACGGCAATTTGCGTTTCTTCAATCTGCCGCTGAACCGGGTGATTGAGTTGGGGACGCAGGTGGAGATGTAAGCCTCATCAAAAAGCCCCCGTTGCCTTGCGGCGGCGGGGGCTTTTTTGTGGACGGTCGCTGGATACTTCAGAACCTCTGTGGGAGCGAGCTTGCTCGCGATGGCGGTGCCACATTCAACAGAAATGCTGACTGATCTACCGCTATCGCGAGCAAGCTCGCTCCCACAGGGGGTGTGTGGTGCATGCAGGAATGAAAAAGCCCCCGCTACCGTGAGGTAGCGGGGGCTTTTTTCGGCTGCTCAGATCACTCTGCAGCAGCCGTTTCCTTCACCTGCCGCTTCTCGATCACCTCCACCAGACGCTTGGCCAGCGCCGGGTAGTTCTCGTCGAAGTGGTGGCCGCCAGGCAGCTTGATGGCTTCGCCCACCGCGGTCTTGTCGGTGCAGCCACTCTCGTCGGTTTCTTCTTCACCGTAGATGCACACCACTTTGGCGGCTGGCAGCTTGGCCATTTCCGGGCCGGTGGCGGCTTCCTTGCCAGCGTTGCCGAGCCAGCCTTCGACTTCGATCTCGAAGCTGCCGGTGCGGGCGAAGGCCAGCAGGATGATCGCATCGACGCGTTGCTGTTCCGATTCGGCCAGGCGGTTGTAGATCGCCGGCAGTACGTCGGCACCGAACGAGTAACCGGTCAGGATGAAGCGCTTGGTGCCCCATTTCTGCCGGTAGTGCTGCATCAGTTCGGTCAGGTCCAGCGCGCTTTGCTCGGGGCTCTTGTGCTGCCAGTAGTAGCGCAGGGTGTCGATGCCGACCACCGGGTAGCCGATCTTGGCCATCTCGCCCGCCACGTCGCGGTCGAGGTCGCGCCAGCCGCCGTCACCGGACAGGAACAGGGTCACGGTGTCCCTGGCCTGGCCGGCGGGCACTTCGACCACCGGAATCTGCAGGCCACCAGCGGCTTTGTCGCCGCCGACGAGGATCTTGCGCAGTTCGTTGTTCAGCACTTGCGGCAGGTTGATGTCGTAGTCGCTGATGCTGGTTTCGGCATTCGGCTGATTACGCACGAAGCCGGCACTGGTGTCGTCCGGGTTGTCGTTCCACGCGACCAGCCAGTGACCGTGGGCTGCGCTTTTGGGCAGCAGGTGAGTGCAGCCACCCTTTTCCAGGGCCAGGTCGACCGAGATGGCCTGGGCCTTGTCATTCTTCTGCTCGGACAACCAGCGCCAGGCCAGCACGGCACCCGGGCCGATGCCGCTGACCAGGGTCGCCGGGCCTTCGAGTTCCCTCAGGCCCGATTGCAGGGCGCGACTTTGCAGCAGGCAGTCCTTGGGCAGGATCACCTGGACAATCTGCGTCGAGCCACTGCGGCTCAGGGTCATCAATTGTTTGTCGCTGAGTTTCTGGTCTTCGTTGACCGCCACCAGCACCTGGGCGCGTGGCGTGGTGCCGGGGATGACACGGGTCATCGCCGCACCGTCGGTCGGGGTCAGCCATTCGAGGGTCGGTTCCGGTGCCGGGCGTTTCAGGTACCAGTAACCGCCACCGAGAATCAGGGCCACTATCACCAGTGTGCCCAATACATACCGCAAGGAGCGTTGAATCATCAGCGTTTCACCAATCCGGTCAAGCCGCCCGCGATCAGGGCGGCAGTGTCGGCCAGCGCAACCAGCGGATCGAGTCCGGCGGGCACGGCCATATAACGGGGTTCCCAATCAGGCTGGAACTTGTCTTTGAAGCGGCGCAAGCCCTGGAAGTTGTACAGCTGCTCACCACGGCGGAATACCATCGAGCCCAGGCGCTGGGTCAATGGCGCGCCGCGACGGGGTTGCAACCCCGACAACGGCACCATGCCCAGGCTGAAACGCGCGTATCCATGGTTTTTATAATGTTGAATCAGGCCGACCATCATGAATTCCATGGTCAGCTTCGGGGCGTCCGGGTGCGCGCGCATCAGGTCAAGGCTGGCCAGGTCGTGGCCGTAGGTCTCGAGCAAGTTGGCGAACGCCACCGGGCGTCCTTCGAAACGAATCACCGCGATGCGGAAATACTTCAGGTAGTCATCGCTGAAACGGCCCAGCGAAAAACCTTTCTCGCGGACGTTCTTGCCGGTCAGCCAGGCATCGGAAATCACCTTGAGTTCATCCATCGGCGCCTGGCCCGGCTCGAAGATTTCCAGCGACAGGCCATCGCGGGTGCCACGGTTCCAGGTGTAGCGCAGGTCCTTCATCTCTTTGCCCTTGGCTTCGAGATCAAAACGCTTGAGGTCGACCCGGGCTTCTTCGCCGAGCTTGATCGCGGTCAGGCCGATGTCCATGTAGTACGGCAGGTTCTCTGCGCGCACCTGATAGAACACGGGGCGGGCGTGGTGGATGTCGCACAGGTCACGGAACTGCCAGATCATTTCCGCCCGCTGCTGGCCCGGGCCGATCGGGTCATACAGCGCCACCAGGCTGCGGCCGCGACGGGCGTACATCAGGAACGCCTCGTCGTTGGGGTGGAACAGCAGCGCCTTGTCACCGGTCAGGGCCAGGCCGCCATCGGGTTGTGCGGAGGCCATGAGGATCTTGCTGGCGCGCTCCAGCTCCTCGGGTGTCGGCAGGTGAATGACCGGGCGCGCGGTGCGCAGCAACCAGGTCAGCGACACCACGACCAGCAGCACGGCAGCCCCGAGCAGCGAACGCAGGCCGCGAGGGGCATCGGCGTCCAGAGTGAATTGCCACCAGAGTTGATGACTGTACGGAACGTCCTGATAGGCAAACAGCAGCAACCAGATCGACGCCCCGAGCACGCACAGGCTGGCCACCAGGTACAGCGGCGAGAACGGTACTTCGGTCAGGCGGCTGGGGCGGTAGAACGAGCGGCGGAATACCCCGAGCAGGCTCGCCGTCAGCACCATCAGGCTGGCTTCTTCCCAGTCGAAACCCTTGAGCAGTGAGAGCAGGGCGCCGACCAGCAACAGGATGGTGGTCAACATCCACGCGGCCGACAACCGGCGGCGCAGGCCCTGGGCCAGCAACAGGCAAAGCACGCCCACCAGGCTGGCGCCAAAGTGCGAAGCATCGACCAGTCGATGGGGGATCAGGAAACCGATGTGTTCCAGGCGGGTGTCGATTTCCGGGGTGGCGCCGGAGAACAGCAGGACAACCCCGGACAGAAACACCAGCACCGCCAGTATCGGCGCCGCCAGGCCTGAGGCCGCGCGCAACGTCTGGCGTGTCTGGAACAGGCGCTGACCTTCGTTGACCAGCAACAGCAGGCAGGCCACCAGCAAGGGCAGGACCACGTAGATCAAGCGATAGAGCAGCAGGGCGGCCGCCAGCGGCGCAGCACCCAGGGTGTCGGAAAAGGCCGCCAGCAAGATCGCCTCGAACACCCCGACACCGCCCGGCACGTGGCTGAGCACACCGGCGGCCAAAGCCAGCAGGTACACCAGAAGGAACGCACCGAAGGGCGGCGTTTCCGGCAGCAGCAGATACAGCACCGTTGCGGCGGCGGCAACGTCCAGGGCGGTGATGATCAACTGCAGGAACGTCAGGCGAGTTCCTGGAAGGCGCAGGGTGCGGCGCCCGATCCTGACCAGCAGGTTGTCCGGGTAAGGCTGTTCCGGCAACCGGCGACGGTAGATACCGATGGCCAGCACCGAAAACAGCACGAGCACGGCGCTGGCCACTACGCCAAGCAATGTCTCGGAGAGTCCCAGGGCGGTGGCCGCGGCAGGCAGGTCGCTGAGCGTCGCCAGGGCGGCCAGCGGCGGCAGGGCGCAACCCAGCGAGAGGCTGGCGAACAGCGTCATGCGGGCGACTTCAGCCGCTCCCAGGCCATGACGAGCATAGAGGCGATAGCGAACCGAGCCGCCCGACAACATTGAAAGGCCGATGGCGTTGCCGATGGCAAAGGCCGTGAAACCGCCCAGTGCCAGTGTGCGCGGCGCCAGGTTCACCTCGGCATAGCGGCTGGCCGACCATTCGTAGCCAAGCAAAATGATGAAGCCCACCACGGTTGCGCCCAAGGCGCCCAGCAAGGCAGGTTTTGGAACTTCGAGGATCGAGTCGTGCAGCGCGTAAAGGTCGAGTTCGCTCAGCAGGTGGCGGCAGGCAACCAACGCGATCGCGAACAGCAGCAGGGTGATCGCCAGGCCAATGGGTTGACGGTATTTGCTTAAACGATCAAGCAGGCGCAAACGCTCAGCCTTGATCGGTTGTGTCGCTGTGACGGTGTCTTGTGAATCAGACGAGTTGGCGCGCATCAATCACCTCTTGGATTGTGCGCGACAGGATGGGGGTATCCAGCCAAGTTACCAATCCCTGTAGAAAAAAATAATCACAAATATTAACGCCTGTCACCGGGCGACGGGGACGGCGCGACATCGGTCGTGAAGGCTTCAGCCTGCGATTGAGCATAGTCTGAACCCGGCGCATGGGTGGCCCCAAACGGCTTGCTGCACAGTGACAGATCATTGTTGCGAAAGGACTTTTTCAACAGATACAAAAAAGGCCACTCTTTCGAGTAGCCTTTTTTGATGTTTGGTTGCGGGAGCCGGATTTGAACCGACGACCTTCGGGTTATGAGCCCGACGAGCTACCAGACTGCTCCATCCCGCGTCTGTGTGGCGGCATTCTATAGAGATACGCCGGGGTGTCAACCGTTAATCCTGAAACGGGTCAAATAAACGTTGAGTTGCGGCAAACGGTCGCAGTGATGACCTAAGTTTCGGAATCAGAACGATTTCCGGTTTTGTCGTCGCTGAGTCTCCAGACCTTGTTTCGACGCCAGGCGACACAAAACAAGCGCGCACAAAAAAGGCCACTCTTTCGAGTAGCCTTTTTTGATGTTTGGTTGCGGGAGCCGGATTTGAACCGACGACCTTCGGGTTATGAGCCCGACGAGCTACCAGACTGCTCCATCCCGCGTCTGTGTGTCGGCATTCTATAGAGATACGCCGGGGTGTCAACCTTCAATTCCGATAAAACCTGTTTCGCTTCAATCGGTTAGCTTGCCGATGGGTGGGTTGGTCAGCCTGTGAGGCAGGTGGGGCAAGGCCTGCGGCTCTATCGGGAATGTTTTTCTGATTGAAAAAATAAATTTACCAACGACATTTCCCACGCGTCGAAAAGAACATTCAGACTACTGGTGCTATATACAGGTGTCGGTGAGATACTGGATGTCCGTCACACCAACACGCCTTTTCCTTGCCTTGAACTCTGCTTTGCCATGACTCAGCGAAAGATCATCCACGTCGACTGTGACTGTTTCTACGCCGCCATTGAGATGCGTGACGACCCGCGTCTGGCCGGCAAGCCACTGGCGGTGGGCGGGTCGGCGGACCGGCGCGGGGTGATCGCCACCTGCAACTATGAGGCGCGGGCGTACGGGGTGCGTTCGGCGATGTCCTCGGGGCATGCCTTGAAGCTGTGCCCGGACCTGACCATCGTCAAGCCACGCATGGACGCCTATCGAGAAGCGTCCAGGGAAATCCACACGATCTTTCGCGATTACACCGAGATCATCGAGCCGCTCTCGCTCGACGAGGCCTACCTCGATGTGTCGGACAGCGCGCATTTCGCTGGCAGTGCAACGCGAATTGCCCAGGACATCCGGCGCCGGGTCTCCAATCAGTTGCACATCACCGTGTCGGCGGGCGTGGCGCCGAACAAGTTTCTGGCCAAGATCGCCAGTGACTGGAAAAAGCCCAACGGGCTGTTCGTCATCACGCCGGACCAGGTCGAGGACTTTGTCAGTGGCTTGCCGGTGAGCAAGCTGCACGGGGTCGGCAAAGTCACCGCCGACAAGCTTGGCAAGCTGGGGATCACTGATTGCCTGCAACTGCGCGAGTGGAACAAGTTGGCGCTGGTGCGTGAGTTCGGCAGCTTTGGTGAGCGACTCTGGAGCCTGGCCCGCGGGATTGATGAGCGGGTGGTGCACAACGACAGTCGTCGTCAGTCAATCAGTGTCGAAAATACCTACGACGTTGACCTGCCGGACCTGAAGAGTTGCCTGGATAAGTTGCCCGAGCTGCTGGAGACCCTGGCCGGTCGCATGGCGCGAATCGACAGCAGTTATCGTCCGGGCAAGCCATTCGTCAAAGTGAAATTTCACGACTTCACGCAGACGACACTGGAGCAGGCCGGGGCAGGGCGGGATCTGGGAAGTTATCAGTTGATGCTGACCCAGGCCTTCAATCGTGGCGGTAAGCCAGTGCGGTTGTTGGGTGTGGGCGTGCGGCTGGAGGACTTGCGGGGCGGGTTCGAGCAGATGGAGTTGTTTGAGCGGTAGTTGGGTGGTGAATTTGCGGGCCTCTTCGCGAGCAGGCTCGCTCCCACATTGGATTTGAGTGTTCACAAATCCAATGTGGGAGCGAGCCTGCTCGCGAAGCTTTTGGGGGCTTAGTTCAGTCCCGGATTCGCCACCAGCCGCTCGCCATTGCGGGCCAGCGACTTCAGGAACTCGGTCTGCAATTCCGGATCGTTGCGCGTCAGCTCGATCAGGCTCTGTTCCAGCTCACTGGCTTCTTCTTCAAGACCCAGCTCCGACAGGCGTTTGACCCGGTGGACCCACTGGCTGACTTCGTCGCCTTCGAGATCGTCATAAATCAGCCCGTGGGCCTCATAGAGCTTGCTGCGCAAGGTGCTGCTGACGGCCAGGGTGGAATCGGCGTGCACGTTGTCCTGGGCAGCCTCAACACGAATCAGCAAGCGGCTCAGATGATTGATGTCATGTTCGGCGAACGGGTTATCCAACAGATTCAGGCGCAACACGCCATTTTTGTCGGTGGTCAGTTCGAAGGTTTCCTTGCCGGCCTTGACCTCGACCGGGCGCTCGCTCCAGGGCAGGCTTGAGTACTCCGTGCGTTTGTCGCGCTGGACTTCATCAATACCGGCCAGGTTCTGCTGCGCGCGGCCATGGGACTGCACGTTCATGAACGGGTTGAGCCCGGCAAAACCGTAGCTCAGCCAGTCCTTGGTCACGCTGTCCGGCAGATTGCCGAGGGTGAACACATTGACCACGTTGGCACCGACACCCGCCACCACGGCCACCGCGCCCAGCGGGATTTCGTAGATCTCCCGCCAGGGTTGGTACGGCGTATAGCGGTCATAGTGACGCGTGACTTCGTACTCGGTGACTTCGAAAGTCTTCTGCTCGTGGATTTTCACCCGCCGTTGCGGCAGCTCAAGCACCTTGGGCTCACCGACATCGATCTGCAGGCTGTGATCGAGCAATTTGCGCTCGACCCGTTCCTCGTGCTCGCTGCGTTGTGACATGTGGTTGGCACAGCCGCTGACCAGCAGGGCGCCGCACAAGGCGGCGCCACCGAGGCCTAAGGTGTTTCGCTTGAACATGACGTCTCTATATCTGCTATCAGCGGCGGATGCGGGCCTGAAGGAAGGACAGCACGTCGGCGACCGGCAACGCTTGTGCGTCGGCCTCGGTACGGCTCTTGTATTCCAGGTTGCCTTCGGCCAGGCCGCGGTCGCTGACCACGATCCGGTGTGGAATGCCGATCAGTTCCATGTCCGCGAACTTGATGCCCGGGCTGGTTTTCTTGTCACGGTCGTCCAGCAGCACTTCGAAGCCGGCAGCGGTCAGTTCCGCGTACAGCTTGTCCGTGGCTTCGCGAACCTGCTCGGTTTCGTAGCGCAGCGGCACCAGGGCAATCTGGAACGGCGCCAGTGTGTCGCTCCAGATGATCCCGTTTTCGTCGTTGTTCTGCTCGATGGCAGCCGCCACCACGCGGGACACGCCAATGCCGTAGCAGCCCATTTCCAGGGTGACCGGCTTGCCGTTCTCGCCCAGTACTTCGCACTTCATCGCTTTGCTGTACTTGTTGCCCAGCTGGAAAATGTGCCCGACTTCGATGCCGCGCTTGATTTCCAGGGTGCCTTTGCCGTCCGGGCTCGGGTCACCGGCCACGACGTTGCGCAGGTCGGCAACGGTCGGAACAGGCAGGTCGCGCTCCCAGTTCACGCCGAAGTAGTGTTTGTCGTCGATGTTGGCACCGATGCCGAAGTCGCTCATCAGTTCGACGGAGCGGTCGATGATGATCGGCAGCGGCAGGTTCAACGGGCCGAGGGAACCGGCGCCGGCGCCAATGGCTTCGCGCAGTTCGCTTTCCGAGGCCATGACCAGAGGGCTGGCCACGCCTGGCTGGTTGGCGGCCTTGATTTCGTTCAGCTCATGGTCGCCACGGATGATCAGGGCGATCAGCTTGCCTTTCTCTTCGGCGTGCACCACGAGGGTCTTGATGGTTTTCTCGATCGGCAGGTTGAAGCCTTCGACCAGTTGCGCAATGGTCTTGGCGTTCGGCGTGTCGACCAGACGCAGTTGTTCGGTCGCAGCGGCGCGCGAGGTTTCCCGTGGCACGGCTTCGGCTTTCTCGATGTTTGCGGCGTAGTCGGAGCCGTTGCTGAACACGATGTCGTCTTCACCGGACTCGGCCAGCACGTGGAACTCGTGGGAACCGGCACCGCCGATGGAGCCGTTGTCGGCTTCAACAGGGCGGAACTTCAGGCCCAGACGGGTGAACACGTTGCAGTAGGCCTGGTGCATGCGGTCGTAGGTGATCTGCAGCGAAGGCTGGTCAGCGTGGAACGAGTAGGCGTCCTTCATGATGAATTCGCGACCGCGCATCAAGCCGAAGCGTGGGCGGATTTCGTCACGGAATTTGGTCTGGATCTGGTACAGGTTGATCGGCAGCTGCTTGTAGCTGCTCAACTCGTTGCGCATCAGATCGGTGATGACTTCTTCGTGGGTCGGGCCGGCGCAGAAGTCGCGGCCGTGGCGATCCTTGAAGCGCAGCAATTCAGGGCCGTACTCTTCCCAGCGCCCGGATTCCTGCCACAGCTCGGCCGGTTGCGTGCTCGGCATCAACACTTCGAGAGAGCCGGCGGCGTTCATTTCTTCACGAACGACGGCTTCGACCTTGCGCATGACCCGCAAGCCCATCGGCAGCCAGGTGTACAGGCCCGAGGCAAGTTTGCGGATCATGCCGGCGCGCAGCATCAGCTGGTGGCTGATCACGACCGCGTCGGAAGGCGTTTCTTTTTGTGTGGCGAGCAAAAATTGACTGGTGCGCATGGTTGGCCGTTATCGATTGCTGATGACGAGAAATGACGGAGCATTGTACGGGCGAGATCCGCTGGCGTACAGGCGTGCGGTCGGTGGTGTGGCAGGAGGGCGCGTTTCACTCGGCCCTCCGCGAATATTCCTGCGTAAAAAAGCTACGATTCTTCGACGACTGGGGTCTGCACTGGTTCCGGGGTGGGTGTCGGACCTGCGCGGCGGCTCTCCTGGAACCAGTGCAGGGCGATCAGCAGCAGGGTCGGGACGCCCAGCAGGGCGGTAATCAGGAAGAAATCGTGATATCCGAACTTCTCCACCATGACCCCTGAGTAGCCGCCGATCAGGCGCGGCAGCAACAGCATGATCGAGCTGAGCAGGGCGTACTGGGTGGCGGAGAACTTGAGGTTGGTCAGGCTCGACAGGTAGGCCACGAAGGCCGAGGTGGCCAGGCCTGAACTGAAGTTGTCCAGGGAGATGGTCAGTACCAGCATGTTCAGGTTGGGGCCCATGTCGGCGAGCATCAGGAACAGGATGTTGGTCGCCGCGGATGCGATGCCGCCGATGAACAGGATTGGCAGGATGCCGAAACGCACGATCAGCAGGCCGCCCATGCCGGCGCCGACCAGGGTCATGATCAGGCCGAAGATTTTGCTCACGCTGGCGATCTGGTCCTTGGTGAACCCCTGATCGATATAGAACACGTTGGCCATCACCCCCATGACCGTATCGGACATCCGATAGGTGGCGATCAGGCCGAGCAACAGCAGCGCTTGCCAGCGGTATCGCAGGATGAAGTCGTTGACCGGCGTCAGCACCGGCGCCAGGCCGCGACGGCCCATGGCCGAGAGGCACAGGGCGGTGAGCGTGATGTAGAGGATGGCCCGCAGGAATGCGCGGTCTTCGAGCAGCAGGTCGAGCAGGCTCACGCCTTCGAACAGTACGCTGGCGAAGTCGGTGTTGTAGAGCTGGGTGAACATGGCTGGCACGGACACCAGCAAAATGATCAGCACGAACACCGAGGCCAGTTGATGCATGAAGCTGTAGCGCCCGGCCTGCAGTTGCGTGCGCAACGGCACGGGTGGTTCGCGCATGAACAAGGACGTCAGCAGTGCCGGGACCATCAGCGCGCCGAACAGGATGTAAGTGCCGGCCCAGGCCGAATGCTTGTAGTTGAAGCCGGTGGAGCCAAAGCCTTCGGCGAAGTACAGCGCGCCTGCGGTAGCCAGCAGCGCGGCGACCCGGTAACCGGACATGTAGCTGGCGGCCAGGGCGGCCTGGCGATTGTCTTCGGCGATTTCCAGGCGGTAGGCGTCCACTGCAATGTCTTGCGTCGCTGATGCGAAAGCGACGACCACGGCAATGGCGATCAGCCAGGACAGATGCTTTTGCGGGTCGCAGAAACCCATCCCGATCAGGCCCAGGATGACCAGTGCCTGGGACAATACGAGCCAGGATCGTCGTCGGCCGAGTTTGCCGAGCAATGGCAGTCGCCATTGGTCGAGCAAGGGCGACCAGACCCATTTGAAGGCATAGGCCAGGCCGATCAGGCTTGCATAGCCAATGGTTTCACGAGCCACGCCGGCTTCACGGAGCCAGACCGAAAGTGTCGAAAACACCAGCATGTAGGGCAGGCCGGCGGCGAAGCCAAGCAGCAACAGCACGAGTGTCGAGGGGCTGGCATAAGCGGCGAGCGCGGCGCGCCAGGTTTTACGGGGCATGGGCTGGAGTCTGCCTCAAGAAATACGGAAACAAAGCGCGCACTCTAACCGCTGTGCTCTACCGGACGCCAGCCATGGCGCTGAATATCAACACGATTATTCAGGACACTGATGCCCTCCATGCGTAATCGTGCGCGCTGCTCATCGCCCGAAGGGCTGCCGACCGGCAGGCTGATACGCCCGTTTGCGCCCAGAACGCGGTGCCAGGGCAGTTTGCTGTCGCTCGGCAATTGGCTGAGTGTGCGGCCTACCCAGCGAGCGGCGCGACCCAATCCTGCAAGCTCGGCCAACTGGCCGTAGCTGACGACTTTGCCCTCGGGAACTTGCGCCAGAGTCAGGTACAGCGCCGTGCGTCGGATTTGCGCTGCGCTCTCGGGTTCATCGGTTGGATCGGTCACGTCCGTCAGTCCTGAAGAAGTCTGCTTTACCGTCTGTAGAGTAATTCCTGCACGGGCGCTTGAGAAATGAACTCAACAGAAATAGTCGGGTCAGTCCTTGTCAGGGCCTTATTCCTACGGATAATGCCGATTTTTTCGCAATCCCGAGCCTGTATTTTGCTTATGTTGTTGTCCAGATCCCTGCTATGTCTCGCTGTCCTTGGCGCCTCCACTCCCTTGCTAGCCGATACCGTGTGGCTGAAGAACGGAGACAAGCTCAGTGGCAAGATCACGCTGTTCGATGGCGGCAAGCTGCTGATCCAGACCGAGTATGCCGGTGCGGTGACGATCGACTGGAAGCAGGTCAAGACCCTGGACAGCGATCAGGAGTTGCTGGTCAAGCAGGATGCCTACACGGGCGAGAAAGCCAAGTCGCTGAAAGCGGCGGACGCCGGCAAGGTCACGCTGGCCAACGGCGAGGCACCGAAGACGGTCGAGCTGGCGAGCATTCAGCAGATTCTCAAGCCAAAACCGGTGGTCGAGGATCTGGTCTGGAAAGGCAATGTCGATGTCGCGCTGGATTATCAGCGGGCGGAAAACGACACCGATGACTACGACATCGATTTCAAGACCACTGCGCGCCACGGTCGCTGGCGGCATACCGCCGAAGGCGAATACAACCGCGAGTTCCAGGACGACGTGGTGACCACGGACAACTGGCGGGCCGAGTACTCCATCGACCGGTTCCTGACCGAGCAATGGTTCTGGCAGGGGCGCCTGGTGTACAAGCGCGACAAGGTCGAAGACCTTTCCCGTCAACGCACCGTTGGTACGGGTCCCGGCTATCAGTTCTGGGATAACGAACTCGGGGCGTTCTCCCTGGGTTCGCTGGTCAACCGCACGGACTATGATTTCTCCGATGGCAGCAAGGAAAGTTTCTACGCCCTGGCCATGACGTGGGACTACAACCGCTACCTGATCGGCAAGCGTGTCGAATTCTTCACCAATGGTGAGGTCGGCAAGCCGCTGTCGGGCGTGGCCGACTACGCACTCGATGCCGAGATGGGGTTGCGCTACAAAGTGACTGACTGGGCTTCGTTGAACCTGAAGGCAGAGCGGGACATCATCAGCGGTACCGACGATGCGGATCTGGACAAGACACGCTACACCGCAGGGTTTGGCGTGACCTGGTAAGACGCTCAAGGATCGCAGCCTGCGGCAGCTCTGTAGGAGCTGCCGCAGGCTGCGATCTTTTTTTGCCTGGGAAAACACACAGGCACAAAAAAGCCCCGCTGTTGAGGGCGGGGCTTTTTACTAAAGCAAGTACAAGTTAGATAACTTGAACTTCTTCAGCTTGCATGCCTTTCTGACCGCGGGTAGCGATGAAAGAAACCTGTTGGCCTTCTTTCAGGCTTTTGAAGCCGTCGGACTGGATAGCTTTGAAGTGAACGAACAGGTCGTCACCGGATTGTGGGGTGATGAAGCCGAAGCCTTTTTCATCGTTGAACCACTTAACGGTACCGGTTTGGCGATTAGACATGGTGTAACTCCTTGAACAAAGATAACTGCGACTCAGGAAGAACCCTGGCCGAGACTGAGTGCAAAGAGCAGGAAAAATTCTTGTAGATGGTTGGATCGAAATTCAACATATCGTGTAGAGATTCTCAGTGACACAAGCAGCACAGTGACGCCACCTTAACCCTTTTTCCGGGACGTGCCAATGCTTCTTGCGAAGGTTTCTCTGTTTTAAGGATCGGCGGTGTGACGGTTCGTCGCCAACGCGCGTAATTCCTGCCTGTTCGGCGAGAATTGCACCCCGGACTTTGAACCCGGCGGCGCGCCCGGTAAGATGCCGGACAGAATTTTTCGACCTCGCAATTCAGGACACCCGCCATGAGCATCAAATCGGACAAGTGGATTCGCCGCATGGCGCAGGAACACGGCATGATCGAGCCTTTCGTCGAGCGCCAGATGCGCGGCAGCGACGATAGCCGTGTGATCTCCTACGGCGTGTCGAGCTACGGCTACGACGTGCGTTGCACCAATCATTTCAAGGTGTTCACCAACATCAATTCGGCTATCGTCGACCCGAAGAACTTCGACGCCGGCAGCTTCGTCGACATCCACAGCGACGTGTGCATCATTCCGCCGAACTCCTTCGCCCTGGCCAGCACCGTCGAATACTTCCGCATTCCGCGCAATGTATTGACCATTTGCCTGGGTAAAAGCACTTATGCGCGCTGCGGCATCATCGTCAACGTCACGCCGCTCGAGCCTGAGTGGGAAGGTCACGTGACCCTGGAATTCTCCAACACCACCAATCTGCCGGCGAAAATCTACGCCAACGAAGGCGTGGCGCAGATGCTGTTCCTCGAGTCGGATGAAGAGTGTGAAGTGTCCTACAAGGACCGTGGCGGCAAGTATCAGGGCCAGCGTGGCGTGACCCTGCCGCGCACCTGAGTCAACCGTCCGACAAATGTCGGGAATTCCTGGGCGGGCGTACACTCTATGGAGTGTACTGTTCCGATCCGCGCAAGGCGGGTCGGGCCATCGCCCAGGAGTGCCGAATGAAGATCGATCCGCGAATCAGTGCCGAACTGGCAAGGCTTGAACCCAATCAGGTTGGCGTTCTGGCCTGGTCCTTGTTGGCACATCCGCCCGTCAGCATGGCAGGGGGCATTCCCGGCCAGCCTGATCCTGATACCCCGAATGAACAGCCGATGGAGCCTGGCGAACCTACTTTGCCGGATGAGCCACCGCCCGCGCCTGTTGTCTGATAGTTCAGGCGCTATAGAACAAAAAAGTGGGAGCGGGCTTGCTCGCGAAAGCGGAGTATCAGTGGCATTCATGCCGCCTGACACACCGCTTTCGCGAGCAAGCCCGCTCCCACAGGTTTTTCTGTAGACGTTACTTCAGGTTGCCACTGAGGAACTGCTTCAACCGCTCGCTTTTCGGGTTGCCCAGCACGTCTTCCGGCGCGCCTTCTTCCTCCACCAGGCCCTGGTGCAGAAACAGCACCTGGCTCGACACTTTGCGGGCAAAGCTCATTTCGTGGGTCACCATGATCATGGTCCGGCCCTCTTCGGCCAGGCCCTGGATCACCTTGAGCACTTCGCCCACCAGTTCCGGGTCCAGCGCCGAGGTCGGTTCGTCGAACAGCATGACTTCCGGTTCCATCGCCAGTGCGCGCGCAATCGCGACCCTTTGTTGCTGGCCGCCGGACAGGAATGCCGGGTACTGGTCCGCCACACGGGAGGCCAGCCCCACCTTGTCGAGGTAGCGCCGGGCGCGGTCCTCGGCTTCTTTCCTGTCGCAGCCCAGCACCCGGCGCGGCGCCATGGTGATGTTTTCCAGCACCGTCATGTGGCTCCACAGGTTGAAGTGCTGGAACACCATGGCCAGGCGGGTGCGAATCCGCTGCAGTTCATTGGCATCGGCCACGTGCATGCCGTGACGATCCTTGATCATGCGGATGTTCTGCCCGTCGAGGCTCATGGCGCCGTCGTTGGGTTGTTCCAGGAAGTTGATGCAACGCAGAAAGGTACTTTTACCCGAGCCACTGGCGCCGATCAGGCTGATGACGTCGCCGGTACTGGCCTTGAGCGAAACACCTTTGAGGACTTCATGGTCGCCATAGCTTTTATGCAGGCCTTCGATGGTCAATTTGTACATGGGGCGTGCATCCTCAAGGCGAAAGTAGATAGCCGCTGCGATAGGCTTCGGTGCCCGCGACGTGGGCGATCACCATGCCGGCAGTGGCCATGCGGCGCAGCGAGCGGGCGTACATTAGCCCGGCGGCGGTGCAGTGAACGGGAGTGACGCGATCGTTGATCGGATCAATGACCTCGGCGATCAGTTGCCCCGCTTCCAGGTATTGCCCCGGCAGCGCGGTGAACACCAGCAGCCCGCCGGCAGGCGTGGCTACCGGTTCTACACCGGCCAGCGGTGTCGCCGGATAGGGCAGGTCGGGCAGGGGCGCGGATTCACCGGCGATCGCGCCGTAATGGATCAGGTAATCGATCAGTGCCTGGCAATCACGGTTTGCCAGCGGATGATTGACGTCGCCCTGGCCGCGCAATTCGACAGTTACCGAAAAACTGCCCGGCGGAATGTCGAAGTGTTCGCCGAAGCGCTCTTTCAACTGCCACCACAACAGGGTGAAGCATTCATCGAACGACTGGCCGCCAGAGTCCGTCGCCAGCAGACTGGCTTCGGCGCCGATGTAACGGGCCAGCGGCTCGACCTGCGGCCAGGCATCCGGGGTGGTGTACAGGTGCGCGACCGCTTCGAAGTCGCAATGCAGGTCGAGCACCATGTCGGCGTCGCAGGCCAGTCGTTGCAGGGTCAGGCGCTGGGATTGCAATTGGGTGTCGGCCGTCTGCCGGGCCAGTGCCTCGCGCAGGCTGCTGCGGATCAGTTGCTGGTTGTGCTGCGCATCGTCACCGAGCTTGCCCTCGATCGCGTTGCCGACTTCTTCACTGAGGTCGACGAACCAGCGGTTGAAGTTCTGGCCGCTTTCCAGCTCGTAGCGGCCCAGCGGCACATCCATCACCACCTGTTCCAGGCCTACCGGGTTGGCGATGGGCACGAGCACGATTTCGCTGCGCAGGCGACCGGCGGCTTCCAGCTCTGCCAGGCGTTGCTTGAGGTGCCAGGCCACCAGCATGCCGGGCATTTCGTCGGCGTGCAGGGAGGCCTGGATGTAGATCTTGCCGTTGGCCGGTTGTGGGCCGAAGTGAAAACTGTGGATCTGTCGTGCGGTCCCCGGCAGCGGGGCCAGCAGGTCATGTTTCTGGTGGCGCATCTGTTGTTCCTGAAGCAGGTTGAGACCTAGTGGGTCGGCCCGAGGAAGGCCAGCCATCGGCGTTCGGCAAGGCGGAACAGGCCGACCAGCGCAAAAGTGACGGTCAGGTAGATCAGCGCGGCGATGCCGAAGGACTGGAAGGTCAGGAATGTCGCCGAGTTGGCGTCCCGCGCGACTTTCAGGATGTCCGGGATGGTCGCGGTGAAGGCCACGGTGGTCGAGTGCAGCATCAGAATCACTTCGTTGCTGTAATACGGCAACGAGCGACGCAGGGCTGACGGCATGATCACGTAGGCATACAGCTTCCAGCCAGTCAGGCCGTAAGCCTTGGCCGCTTCCACTTCACCGTGGGCCATGCTGCGGATTGCCCCGGCGAAAATCTCCGTGGTGTAGGCGCAGGTGTTCAGGGCGAAGGCCAGGATCGTGCAGTTCATCGCATCGCGAAAGAATGCGTCCAGTACTGGCTGGGCCCGAATGGCGGCCAGGCTGTAGATCCCCGTGTAACAGATCAGCAACTGGATATAGAGCGGCGTGCCACGGAACAGGTAGGTATAGAACTGCACCGGCCAACGGATGTAGAAATGCGGCGATACACGGGCGATGGACAGCGGGATCGACACGATAAAACCGATGAAGATCGAAGCGCTGAGCAGCCACATCGTCATGGCCAGGCCGGTGATGTTGTTGCCGTCGCTATAGAGGAAGGGTTTCCAGTATTCCTGCAGAAGTTCGATCATCGTACGGCCTCCCGGGTACCGGCGGAGTAACGACGCTCAAGCCAGCGCAGGATGAAGTTGGACGCGCTGGTGATCACCAGGTAGATCAATGCAGCAAGCACCAGGAAGTAAAACAGCTGATAGGTGCTCTTGCCGGCGTCCTGGGCGGCCTTGACCAGGTCGGCGAGGCCGATGATCGACACCAGGGCGGTGGCCTTGAGCATCACCATCCAGTTGTTGCCGATACCCGGCAGGGCATAACGCATCATCTGCGGGAACACCACGATCCAGAAACGCTGGCCGCGCTTGAGGCCATAGGCGGTGGCCGCTTCGACCTGACCCCGCGGGACGGCGAGGATCGCGCCACGGAAGGTTTCGGTGAAATACGCACCGTAGATGAAGCCGAGGGTAATGACCCCGGCACTGAACGGGTTGATCTCGATGTATTCCCATTCCATGTAATCGGTCAGGGAGGTCAGCCAGGTTTGCAGGCTGTAGAAGATCAACAGCATCAGGACCAGGTCCGGAACGCCGCGAATGAGGGTGGTGTAGAGCTGGGCAGGCACGCGCATCAGTTTGACTTTTGACAGCTTGGCACTGGCGCCGAGCAGCCCGAGCAACACGGCCACCAATAGCGACAACGCCGACAACTTGATCGTCATCCAGGTGCCTTGCATCAGCAGCGGACCGAAGCCCTTGAGGCTGAAGGCAGAGAGCCCCAGATTTTCTAATAGGTTTTCGAACATAAATCAGCAACCTGATCGGATGAAAAAAGCGCCCATCGCGAGATGGGCGCCGGGCATTATTTGCCGCTGTACAGATTCAGATCGCCAAAGTGTTTCTTCTGAATGGTGGCGTAGGTGCCATCATCGTGTAACGCTTTGATACCTTTATCCAAAAGTGCTTTCAGCTCGGTGTTACCTTTCTTAATGCCGATGGCTGTCTTGGATGGCAGCAAAGCGTTGTCGACCGGCTTGCTGACATCGTAGTCGGCGCCCTGTGGCGACTTCAGGAAGCCCAGTTCGGCTTGCAGCATGTCCTGGATCCCTGCATCGAGACGACCGGAAGTCAAATCGGCGTAGACCTGGTCCTGGTTGGCGTAGGCCTGGGTTTTCACGCCGGCCTTGTCCAGAACGGCTTTGGCATAGGCTTCCTGGATGGTGCCTTGTTCGTAGCCGACGGTCTTGCCCTTGAGCGAGGCGACGTCTTCAGTCACGCCAGAACCTTTCTTGGACACGTAGGCGGTTGGGCCGGAGAACAGCTCGCTGGAGAAGTCGATGACTTTTTCACGGGCTTCGGTAACGGTCATCGACGAGATCACGCCGTCGAATTTGTTGGCTTTGAGGCCAGGGATCATGCCATCGAAGTCACTTTCGACCCACTTGCACTTGACCTTCAGTTCGGCGCAGATCGCGTTCCCCAGATCGATGTCGAAGCCTACCAGGCTGCCATCGGCCGCTTTCGACTCGAACGGTGCGTAGGAAGGGTCAACGCCGAAACGCAGTTCTTTGTATTCTTTCGCCATGGCGGAGCCAGCAGCCATGCACAATGCCAGTGCAGAAAGGGTCAGCAATGCTTTTTTCATTATTCAATCCCTAAAACCAATATGAGCGCTCGTGGCGCAGAATTATTGTTACTGGAAAGCGTAAGACCTGTTGAAAGTAGCAATTTCCGAACCAGAGTGCCGAACAAGCGTTTTAAAAGGTGTCTGGAAATAACCGGAGACAGATTTATGCACGAAAACGGGCGCAGGGAAATGGCCGCACCAGTTCGACTCAAAAAGAAAAATATTTGAGGAGGGATTGAGGGGTTAGCTGAGCAGATTTTGCAGGGTCGTCAAACTGTCGGCTTCGTCGACCGACTTATCCTTGCGCCAGCGCAACATACGCGGAAAGCGCACGGCAATGCCGCTCTTGTGACGACGGGAGAGGGCGATTCCCTCAAAGCCCAATTCAAACACCAGGCTTGGCTGGACGCTGCTCACGGGGCCGAATTTTTCCACTGTGGTCTTGCGCACGATGCTGTCGACCTGGCGGATTTCGTCATCGCTGAGCCCTGAGTAAGCTTTGGCAAACGGCACCAGGGTGCGTTCACTGGCCTCTGGCGGGCCGTCCCAGACGGCGAACGTATAATCGCTGTAGAGGCTGGCCCGGCGCCCTTGCCCCCGTTGCGCATAGATCAGCACGGCATCAACGCTGAACGGGTCGACTTTCCATTTCCACCACACGCCCATGTCCCTGGTCCGGCCGACGCCATACCGGGCATCGCGCGCCTTGAGCATCAGGCCCTCGACACCGAGGGCGCGGGATGTATCGCGCTGGCGGGCGAGGTCGATCCAGGTGTCGCCGGTCAACAATGGCGATAGGCGTAACCGCGGATTGGCGCAGTCACCGGCCACCCGTTCCAGTTGTGCGCGACGCTCGGACTGACTCCGGTTGCGCCAGTCTTCTCCCTGCCATTCGAGCAAGTCGAAGGCGAGCAGCACCACCGGCACTTCATCGAGGATTTTCCGGTCCAGGGTCTTGCGACCGATTCGTTGTTGCAGGAGGGCGAAAGGTTGCACGGCGGGTTCAAAAGCCTTTTCGACGCCGGTTGGCGCAGACTTCCAGGCGACGATCTCGCCGTCGATCACTGTCCCGTCGGGAAGGTTCAGAATCAAACTGTCCAGTTCAGGGAAGCGTTCGGATACCAACTCTTCCCCCCGCGACCAGATCCACAGTCGCCCACTGCGCTTGATCACCTGGGCGCGGATGCCATCCCATTTCCATTCCGCCTGCCAGTGCCGGGCAGGACCGAGCAGCGCTTCGAATTGTTCCACGGGCGACGACAAGGCATGGGCGAGGAAAAACGGGTAGGGCTGGCCGCCACGCTGGGCATGTTCATCCGGGGATTCGGCGGCGATCAGTTGCAGGTAGCTGGCGGCGCTGGGGCGGTGGGCCTGATCGGTGTAACCCACCAGCCGCTGCGCCACACGTTTGCTGTCGAGACGGGCCATGGCTGCCAGGGCGCGGGTGACCAGTAATTTGGACACCCCGACGCGAAAGCTGCCGGTGATCAGTTTGATGCAGACCATCAGGCTCACCCGGTCCAGTTGCGCCCACAGCGCCGGTAACCTTTGCGCGAGGGATTGCGGTGTTTCGCCGCGCAGTGGCAGCAGTTTGTCCTCCACCCACGTGGCCAACCCGTCGGTTGAACGGTGCGGCGCTTGCGGCAGAACCAGCGAAATGGTTTCCGCGAGATCACCGACGGCCTGGTAACTCTCTTCGAATAGCCATTGCGGCAAACCGGAAAACGCCACCGCCAGTTCGCGCAGTACCCGCACGGGTACTAATTGCCGGGGACGCCCTCCCGACAGAAAGTACACCGCCCATGCGGCATCTTCCGGTGTGGCCTGGGCGAAGTAGTGTTGCATCGCCGCCAGTTTGGCGTTGTTCGATGTCGAGGCGTCGAGCCTGGCGTACAGTTCAGCGAATGCCTTCATGGCAGCACCGCGGCAAGTTCGGTATCGGCGTGGGCAGGGGCTTCTTCGTCTTCACCGTATCGGGTATCGAACGCCATGGCATCAAGCCCCTGCTCGCGCAGATAACGTACCAGTGCGCCGCTCGATCCATGGGTCACCATGACCCGTTCGGCACCGGTCTGTTCGATGGCCCACAGCAAACCTGGCCAGTCGGCGTGGTCGGACAGGACGAAACCTCGGTCTACACCGAGCCGCCGACGTGTTCCGCGCAAACGCATCCAGCCACTGGCGAAACCGTCGCTGTAATCGACGAAGCGACGCATCCAGCTGCTGTTCGCCGCCGAAGGCGGTGCGAGCACCAACGCCTTGCGCATCATCGGGTCGCTCTTTTTGATGTCGGCGGCATCAATCGTGGGCGGCAAATGAACCCCCGCTTCGCGGTAGATCCGGTTAATGGGTTCCACGGCGCCATGCACGAGAATGGGGCCCAGTCGCGCATCGATGCCATGGAGAATGCGCTGGGCCTTGCCGAGGGAATAACAGAACAGCACGCTGGTTTTTTCGACCGCCGCGTTGGCTTGCCACCATTGATTGATCTCGGCAAACACTTGCACCTGGGGTTGCCAGCGGTAGATCGGCAGGCCAAAGGTCGACTCGGTGATGAAGGTGTCGCAGCGTACGGGTTCAAACGCTGCACAAGTGCCGTCGGGCTCGGTCTTGTAGTCCCCGGAGGCCACCCAGACTTCTCCACCGTATTCCAGTCGTACCTGCGCCGAGCCGAGTACGTGACCGGCAGGATGAAAACTGAGGAACACGCCTTGATGCAGCAGGCGTTCGCCATAGCGCAGGGTTTGCAGATTGATGTCCTGGCCCAATCGCACGCGCAGAATGCCCTCGCCGGGCGCCGCCGCCAGGTAGTGCTGATTGCCGGTGCGGGCATGGTCGCCGTGGGCGTGGGTGATCACGGCGCGCTCGACCGGTCGCCACGGATCGATATAGAAATCGCCGGCGGGGCAGTACAAACCTTCGGGACGCGAGATAACAAGGTCCATGGCGTTGCCAGAGTGGAGAGACTTGTTAGCTATGAGGTTGGCGCGGGGCGAGAAGTTCTATCGGGCTTATGGGCGGATGAAATACGAGTGTGGGAGCGGGCTTGCTCCGGGCGGCGTTCCGACGAAAGCGATTGAACATTCAACAATTACTTTGAATGTCAGTCCGCTTTCGCGAGCAAGCCCGCTCCCACAGGGATCAGCGTTACTTGCCGGGTGTCAGCGTCAGTCGATTCTTGCCATAGGCGTTGTCGAAGTTCTGCGGCTGCATCGGCAGGCTCATGTACTGGCCCTTGAGCCAGGGTTCGATGCTGTTGAGGTAGTTCGCACTGGCCGGGTTACCGGACTGACCGGTGCCGTTCTGCGCCATCAGCGGTTCGGACTGACCGAAGTCGACGATAAAGCGCATGGCGGGCGCCAGCGTGGTGTTGAAGTCCTGGCCCCAGGCGAAGGCGGCGGTGTTGAGTGTGGTGTGATCGCCACCGGCCGGCAGCGGGCCGCGTACCGTCTGGCCGCTGCTGTTCTTCCATTCATAGCGGTGCAGTTTGCCCCACTGCCAGGCCTTGTGATCGCCGCCCAACTGGCTGTCGCCGGCGCTGATCGCAGCGGCGAGGCTGCGGGCGAGGATGGCCGGTTTGTCTTCTTTCTGCGCGCTGCGCACGTCATCCCAGAACGGGCTGTCCTCACGCCCCAGCAAGTGATCGGCCTGGGCCGCGTAGGACAACTTGCCATCGGCGACAAAGGCCCTCCATGCCGGGCTGCTTTCCGGGCCCAGTTCATCGAGGAAGATCTGCCGGGTGCTTTCCTGCAGGAACAGTTCGTAGATGGCCGCATCGGTGGAGGTCGGGCTGAGCTTGCCATCGAACGCCATCAAGCGGCTGTAGGCTTCGTGTGCCTTGGCGCGATCGGCCACCGGCAAGGCGTTGATGGCTTGTTTGAGTGGCTGGGCCAAGCCCGGCGCTTCGAACATTTTCTTCAGCTTGGCCGCGAAGGTCGTGGTCTGGTCGTACTGCATGGCGATCAGGCTGCGGCTGTCGTGTTTGCCTGCGCCGGCGAGTTCGGCCAGACGCTCGCCGCGCTCCGGAGCGGCCCAGGAATTGGACAACTGCATGCCGTAGCCATGGGGAATGACCCGCTGGTTGGCGGTGCCGAGCCAGCCTTGGGCCGGGTCCTGGTCGTACGGATGCAACATCGGGTCGGCATAACCGTCCCAGTCGTAGCGACCTTCCCAACCCGGCGAGGGCAGCAGGCCTTCGCCTTCGCGGCGGTTCGGGTAGCGGCCAGTGACCTGCCAGCCGATGTGGCTGGCGTCGGCAAACACCAGGTTCAGTGCGATGGCGCGGATTTCGCGGCTGGCATCCGACGCTCTCTCGGCGCTCTGGGCGCGGGACAGGTCGAAGAACGCGTCCAGGGTCTTGTCGTCGGTGAAGTTCGGCATCTGCAAGGCCAGGCCGAAACCATTGGCCAGCAAGGTGCCCTGGGCGCTGTTGAGCAGCGGGCCATGGCGGGTTTCGTACACCGCTTCGCGAATCGGCCGCTGGCCTTTGACGAAATAGGTTTCGTTGCGCACGATCGCCGGCTGCCACTTCCCGGCGTTTTCATAGGTAAGCCCGTTGCCCTGGCGCTTGATCTTCTCCAGGAACAGGTCCTGGTTGTCGCCCATCACGGACGCCATGCTCCACGCCACTTTACCGTTGAACCCACCGAGCACCATCGGCAGGCCCGCGATGGTCACGCCGGACGCCTGATACTTCGGTGCGCGAATCTGCACGTAACTGAACAATGAAGGCACGCCCAGCGGGCCATGACTGTCACTGGCCAACAGGCTCTTGCCGCTGCGGCTGCGTTGCGCGGCGATGGCCCAGTTGTTCGACGAGGTGGCGCCCAGCAGGTTGAGGTCCGACAGTTGTCCCGTGGCTTTGCTGAGTTCGGCCAGGCCCGGTACTTGCCCGTTGAGCTTGAGGCCCTGGAGTTTTTCGCTCTCGGCGACCGGCAGTTTTTCATCGGGCGCGGACGGCGTCAGCCACGCCAGTTTGTCGGTGGTGACGGTCTGGGCCAGTACCAGCGAGGAAATCTCTTCCGGCAGGTTGGTCGACTGACTGAAGTTCAACAGGCAGAAAATCAGCGCCGAATCTTCCGGTTGCCAGTATTCAGGCCGGTAGCCGGTGGCCGCGAGGTCCGCCGGCAGTTTGTCGCGGTAGCGGAACAGGTAGGCATTGACGCCCCGGGCATAGACTTCGAAGAAACGCTTGAGGCGCGGCGAAGAGGCCTTGTACAACTCGCCGGCACTTTTCTTCAGGTTGACCGCCCGCATGTAACGGTCGGCATCCAGCAGGTCCGCGCCGTGCATCTCGGCCAATCGGCCCTGGGCCAGCAGGCGCAGGGTGACCATCTGCGTGATGCGGTCGCTGGCATGCACGTAACCGAGGGTGAACAGCGCGTCGTGGAAGCTGTTGCTTTCGATCAGCGGCATGCCCATGGCATTGCGACGCACCGAAACGTTCTGCGCCAGGCCCTTGAGCGGTTGCACGCCGGAGGTTGGCGGGAGGGTGTCCTGGGCGTTGAAGTTCTGACAACCGGTCAGGCTCAAGACGCCCGCCACTGCTGCGGCAACGCCGAACCGGGGTAAAAAATGAGTAAGGGCTGGCGAGGCCATGGCAAAGCTCCTGCGGGGGTGGTGGCGCAATAAAGGCGCTACGTTAGTGAGCAGGCGATGGCCGCGCAAGCGGGGTAAGAGGTTATTTCAGGATTTGTCAAAGGTCGGCGTATCTCCGTAGGAGCTGCCGAAGGCTGCGATCTTTTGACTTTCAAGGGTGGCTTGCCAGCCGTAACCGGCAATGTTGAAGTGCGACACGGTCAACAATCCTGGAGAAAAATCGGCATGGAGCTCAAGGCAAACGCGGCACTGATCATCATCGATCAACAAAAAGGCATCCTTCACCCCAGGCTTGGCCGCAGGAATAATCCTCAGGCCGAAGAGCGCATGCTGGAAATGCTCGGTCATTGGCGGCGCACCGCTCGGCCGGTGATCCATGTGCAGCACCTGTCCCGCTCGGAGGACTCGGTGTTCTGGCCGCAGCAGTCGGGCGTGGAGTTTCAGGAGCGGTTCGCGCCAATGACTGGTGAACGCTTGATCCAGAAGCAGGTGCCGGATGCGTTTTGTTCGACGGGGCTGCAGACGCAGTTGCTAGAGGCAGGGATCGGGCAGTTGATCATCGTGGGCGTCGCGACCCACAACTCGGTGGAGTCCACGGCGCGCACCGCGGGCAACCTGGGGTTTGATACCTGGGTGGTCGAGGATGCGTGCTTTACCTTCGACAAGGCTGATTTTTTCGGCCATGCCCATAGCGCCGAAGAGGTGCATGCGATGTCGCTGGGGAATCTGCATGGCGAATATGCGACGGTGGTCAGCAGTGCGCAGATCCTGTCGGCCGACTAAGTATCTGTCTAATCACTGTGGGAGCGAGCTTGCTCGCGATGGCGTCAGGTCTGTCGACCTCTATGTTGAATGTGATACTGCAATCGCGAGCAAGCTCGCTCCCACATGGGACCTGCATTCGCAGGACCGTTGTCTGGCGTAGATCGAGTGTGGGAGCGAGCCTGCTCGCGATGGCGATTCAACAGGCGAAGCAAGTCTTCGCCCGAAGCATCAAGCGCCGTGGCACTTCTTGAATTTCTTGCCGTTGCCGCATGGGCACGGATCGTTGCGGCCGACGTCTTTCAGGGCATTGCGCACCGGTTCCTGGTGGGCGTGGCCGCAGTTCGGACCGTGGACATGGCCGTGGTCGTGATCATGGTGCTGATGGCCATGATCGTGATCGTGGTCGTGGTTGCAGTCAGGGCCGTGGACATGGGGTTGCTGGGTCATCGGTGTTGCTCCGGAATTAAATCGGCGGCGATTATCACGCCATTGCGCGCCAGGTGCACGTAGTGGGCGATGAATATACCGGTTTCCAGTTCACCTTCCAGACGATAGGGAATGGGTTGGTCGGATTTTTTCAGCAGTTTGGCCAGATCACGGACCTTGGACCACAGGTTGGTGCGGATCGGTACCTTGAAGTAGGCACTGTGCCTGGGGCTGATGGTGAACCAGTGTTCGTACTCGCCGTCGGCCAGCAGTATGTCACCCAGGTGAATGCGGTACTCCAGGCTGCGCACCGTCAGGTCGCTGTCGTTGGGGTTGTCGATGCGAAAGTGCAGGAGGAATTTCTGCTCCAGCAGTTTGGTGCTGACCGCCTCGACCTTCACCAGATGGACCTCGGGGTCCGGCAAGTCGTCGTCGAACCACGACGCACAGCCGCCGAGTCCCAGTGTCAGGAACAAGGTGAGCAGACAGAGTGCGCCGCGGCGGATGATCATCGTGGTGTTTCTCCCTTGAGTTCCAGTCTAGACCCAAAGGATCGCAGCCTTCGACAGCTCCTGCGTGGTGGACAGTCATTCCATGGACTAGCTGCTGAAGTAACCCGCACAACATTTCTTGAACTTCTGTCCACTGGCACACGGGCAGGGGTCATTGCGCCCGAGTTTGAGTGGCACGGTCGGGTCGATGAAATACCAGCGCCCAGTGTTCTGTACGAACGATGAGCGCTCTCGATGGCTGTGCTCGCCACTGCTGTCGTGCCACCGCGCGGTGAAAGTCACGAAAGCGTGTTCAGGCTGGCCACCCAGCACTTCGGAGCTTTCCACCTCAAGGCCCAGCCATGTACTTTGCGCGCTCCAGTCGCTGATCGATTGACGGTCCAGGCCGGCCTGTTGGGCGGGCAGGGTGGTGGCCACCAGATAGTCGACCAACCCCAGCACGTAGGCGCAGTAGCGCGAACGCATCAAGGCTTCGGCGCACGGCGCCGGGTGTCCGGCATGGTAGTGACCGCAGCAGGCGTCAAGCAGGGTGCCGCTGCCGCAAGGGCAAATGGATGTACTCATTGCATTACCACCAGTATTTCCCGAAGTTTTCCGGATTGGCCCAGAACTGTTGGGGTATTGGTGGGAATCCAATCGTAGCGGGCTTCATAGGTGACCTCAATAGTAGCTGGTGACACAGTGGTGACAGGATTAATGACAGTCTGGCAGATTCTTGCTTGATCTTAGCAGGGGCGATTTCAGTCGGGAGTCATCACTCGTGTGGGGCTGCATAGAAAGGAAGTCCTGGAAGTCCTGGAAGGGCTCGGTAGATTTCTTGAGCAGCATAAATTCATCTGAGTTCGAAGGTACACGGTGGATGGTTGGGTGGCTTTTCGCTACCATCCGGCCCAAGCAAATACCAGTGATGCAGGCAGCCAAACTGTCTTTTCACCGAAATGACTTACCTTTGGAATGTAAATGTTTATCAAGAAAGTGATGCTTCACCGTTTTAAACGTTATCCCAAAGCTTCCATAGTGCTCAAAGATGAGCTCTCACTGGTAGTTGGCGGAAATAACTCTGGAAAATCCACTATTCTGCAAGCCCTTGCCGCGTGGCAGTTTTGTAAAACTCTGATCGAAATTGAAAAAGGGCGTGAGGGTTGGGTGCAGGCAGGAGGTAAATCCGGTGTGGGGTTAGGGATAGTTGACTTCACTCCCCTGCAAGTCCCCTCCTTGGCACACCTTTGGCATAATCTGAAGACAAGTAAAGTTGATGAGGTGGATGGCTATACGCTGAAGATAAAGGTTTTTTGGGATGATGAAGAGGGCGAGGAGCGCTTTTTAGAAATGGGAATGTCGCTCGCGAACGATCGACTGTTTGTAAAAGCGACGTCTACAAATCTAACCTTAGAAGAGATTGTTGATGCGGACGGAAATCCGATCGCTGGAAGTGTTCCCTCTGTAGCTTACCTACCTCCCTTTGCGGGTATTACTGATCGAGAGGGTAGGTTAACCCCGGCGATGCGTGAGCGTTTTGTCGGTCAGGGGCTCTCAGGAGGAGTGGTCAGGAACGTTCTGTTTGATCTACATGAAGAGAACAAGCGGCAACGTGCAAGGTTGTTAGAGAACCGCACTAAATTGAAGGACAGCGATCTTGCTTGGTTGCGGAAAAATGATCCATGGGAGGTTTTGGTTTCCGCGATGCAAAACATGTTTGGCACTGATATAAGAATTGTGCCATTCAATGAACGGTGGCACAGCTATTTGAAGGTTCGGTGTGTCAAAGGGGAAGTTGATTCCAAAGGTGTGTTCAAGAGTCATCCTGGTTTTAATGCTCGGGACTTGATGGTTGAGGGGCAAGGGTTCCTTCAATGGCTTAGTGTGTACGCTCTGTCGCTGTCCCCTGAGGTGGACGTGGTCCTACTTGATGAGCCCGATGCTCATTTGAATGCGGCGCTTCAAAAAGATTTGCTTCAGTCGCTTGAAGATTTGGCAAAAGTGCAAAGGAAGCAGATCTTAATGGCGACACATTCGCCAGAGCTTATCAGACTGCATGAGCACGATCGTATTTTGTCGGTCGTCAAAACAGGGGCTAAGTACCTATCCACTCCTGATGGCAGGATTAAGGTTTTATCCGGTATTGGCTCGATTCATACGCCGACAATACATTCATTGATGCAAAACAAACGGATGCTCATCCTTGAAGCTCCAAGTGATCTCAGATTCCTGCAGAAACTCGCTGAACAGGCTGGTTTTAAGTGGCCGCAAAATGTTACTCCATGGTATTGGACTGGTACGGCCTCTGAGCGTCTTCAGCTTTTCAGGCAGTTGAAAAAGGAAATTCCTGAGCTCAAATGTATCAGTATTCGAGATCGGGATGATGAGGCTGCTAATACAGTGGCAGAGTCCCTGATTGATAGAGGGTTCACAAATAAAGAAGAAGGCTTCACTGTTATGAAGTGGAGGCGGAGGCACATTGAGGGGTATCTCCTTTGCAAAGCTGCTATCGCAAGAGCTGCAGAAGTAGATGTGGCCGAGGTTGAAGCGTTCTTTAAAAAAGATGGGCATGCATTGGCTCTGCCAGATGACACGACGAAAAGTGACGTGGCCCCAAGTATCAGAGATGCACATGCTAAAGAAATGTTTACGCAAGGTGACTCCCTTAAGAAACATTTTAAAATTTCGCGAGATGATGTTGCTGCAGTGCTGACCTCTAAAGAAATTGCAGAAGACCTAAAGACATTTTTCAAGGCTGTTGAAGCTCTAAGCAAGTAAGGCTTAGAGTTTCGGGGGGGAGGTTATCGGGAATGCTTTGCTGAAGTGTAGTGGTCTAATTTCCCCGGACACCTCGATAGGTGGAGAATGCATCTATCGAGGAGTTTTTCATGACTGGCAAACTCAGGGCATTCGACGACAGCTTCAAGCTGCAAGTCGTACAGATGATCAAGGACCAAGGGCTGACCGTTCCGCAGGTCTGTCGCGACCTGAATATTGGTGAGACCGCCGTCCGCCGTTGGGTACAGCAGTACGAGGCTGAACAGCTGGGAGAGGCCGGAATCGGCAAACCGTTGACGGCTGAGCAACAGCGCATCCGGCAACTGGAGCAGGAAAACCGCCAGCTCAAGATGGATAGCTATGTATTAAAAAAGCCACCGCCTTCTTTGCCCGCGAGCTGAAGTAACGTATCGCCTGGTTCGGCAGCTGCAACAGAAGGCTAATTCGGTGGCGTATGTCTGTCGGCTGCTGGGTATCAGCCGATCCGGTTTCTACGAGGCCAACAAGCGTGCTGGAGCGCCAGCATCGATTTGTCCCGTGACGGTGCAACTCAAGGCGTCGTTTGCTGCGAGTGGCGGCTGCTATGGCAGTCACCCGTTGCGTAAAGCGTTGCGTGCCAAGGGCATGGAAATAGGCGTTTATAAAATTCGTCGCTTGATGCGCGCCAACGGTCTACGTTCGGCCTGGAAGCGCAAGTTTGTGCACACGACCGATAGCAACCACGACCGGCCGATTGCCGAAAATGTGTTGAATCGCCAATTCGAACCCGAGGCGGTGAACAAGACCTGGGTGGCGGAAATTACCTATATCCGGACCCGTAGCGGCTGGCTGTACCTGGCCGTGGTACTGGACTTGTTCTCACGCAAGATCGTGGGTTGGTCCATGGCCCCGAACATGCCTGCCGAGTTGATGTGTAGTGCAATGCAGCTGGCAGTTGCTCAGCGTCAACCGCCACCTGGTCTGATTACTCACTCGGATCGCGGTAGCCAGTACGCCAGCGCGAGCTACAGGGCACTGCTGACAAGAAATAACATGCAGCAAAGCATGAACCGTAAAGGTAACTGTTGGGACAACTCAGTAATGGAGCGCTTCTTCCTGAGTTTGAAAATGGAGCGGGTATGGCGGCGCGATTACGCCAACCACGCCGAAGCGATACGTGACATCACTGAATACATCGTTGGGTTTTACAACAACGAGCGGCTGCACTCAAAACTGGGATATCTGCTACCGACCGTTTACGAACGGGCAATGGCGTCGACACCACCTATTGAGGTGTCCGGAATTAGTTGACCACTGCAATGTCCTTGATGCGCTCCTTGAGGTCCCCCACGTCGCCTCAGGGCGGTCGAGGTGGAACTTAGCCAGTGTCAGGAGGATGTCCTTGGAGAACTGCATTGCGGTCGGCCTATCGGTGGAGCAAAGGGAGAGCAGCCCCTTGGACGGACTCTGAGGTAGTAGATGCCTGAGCGTCGATAATGCCAGACCGAGAGATCCTGCAAAGGCTTCTGGTGACAAGGCTGGTGACACTTGGCCCTGCTCGGGCATAGCGGTGATAGCGTTCATTTTGAGGTAAGCCATTGATATTCATGGGTTTACCACCAGTATTTCCCGAAGTTTTCCGGATTGGCCCAGAAGCGCGAATTGAGCCAGTCAGGGACTTGTTTGTATTCAAGCAGATCGTAGGTAAACAGGGTCAAGACCTGTTCGTCCCGTTGAAAGCGTTCGCTGGCTTGCAGGGCCAGGGAGAAAAAGTCCGTTTCCTGCCAGCCACAAGCCGGCAGATCCGCCAGCACGGCGATGCGGCTGGCGTTGAGGTTGCGGATGCCGCCCAACAGGTTGAGGCCGTCGCGCTTGGGCAAATGCTCCAGGCAATCGACCACCAGGGCCAGGTCGAATCGGCGGGCCGCCAATTCGTCGGGCAATGGGCCAGGGGCCGCGAAAGCAACGCAGCTGTCCGGGTGCGCGAGTTTGAATGCTTCCAGTGCCGGGAATTCGCTGGCGCCGATCAACAACAGGCGCGCGGGGGCATATCGGTCAAGTAAAGCGGCCAGTGCCTGCTGCGGCGTGCGTGAAGAAATACCTGCAATCATCGAAGATCCTCAATCAGATCTGCCAAGACTAGCCTGCCCGGACGTTCGGGCCTAGAGCGGCTTGGCGACAAATGCGCCAAGCTGCCGTTAATGCCTGAATAAACAGCATGGCCCATTGCTGGCGGAGTTTAATACTCGGGTCTTTACTACCTGAATCGGTTCTAAGCCGATCCTTCAGGAGAAAACTAGATGAGCATAGTTCGGACAGCATTACCCTTGGTTCTGCTAACCAGTGTGTTGACTGGTTGCGCAGGTTTGCAGAAAACCGACTGGCCGACCTGTGCGGCGGTTGGTGGTGTCGTGGGTGCGGGCCTCGGTGCGACCGAAAGCTCGGCATGGGCAGGGTATGGTGCTCTGCTCGTCGGCGGTACGGCAGCGGCTTATTGCTGGGTGCACGGTGATGGCGATGAAGACGGCGACGGTGTGCCGGATAGTCGCGACAAGTGCCCGGGCACGCCTAAAGGCGTTCAGGTCGATGCCAACGGTTGCCCACCACCAGCGCCTGTGGTCGAAGAGGTGGTTGTGGTCAAGGAAGAAACCATCGTCATCCGCGATGTTCACTTCCAGTTTGATAAAGCCACGCTTACCTCGTCCGATAAACAGGTCCTCGACAAGATTGCCACTCGCCTGAAAGCTGAAGCCCCGACTGCTCAACTGACTGTAACCGGTCATACCGACAGCGTGGGCAGCGACGCCTACAACCAGAAACTGTCGGATAAACGCGCCCACTCGGTGGTTGAATACCTCATCGAGCAAGGCGTACCTCGCAGCAACTTCGTGTCGGTGGTCGGTGCCGGTGAAAGCCAGCCGGTTGCGGACAACAAAACCGCTGACGGTCGCGCACAGAACCGTCGTACGGAAATCAAAATCCAGCGTTGACTCCCCCTCGCATCCGCGCCTTGTGCAGTCGCGGATGCGGGTCTTTACTCCTGTGTAACCGGTATGGGCCGGTGACACAGGAGCTTTCAATATGATCGTTCTCACAAGGACCGTCTTGCCGGTTCTGCTACTTGGCAGCCTCTTGACCGGCTGCGCGACCCACAGCGATGGCACTGCCCCCCTCAATCAACGCACCTGGCCAATCTGCAGCCTCATCGGCGGCCTGGTCGGCGGTGGCCTGGGCGCAATCGAGAGTGGCGCCTGGGCCGCGGGTGGGGCGGCGCTGGGTATCTTGTCCGGCGGCTTGATCTGCTACGCCCAGGATGGCGACGAAGACGGCGACGGCGTTTTCGACCGGCGCGACCGTTGCGCTGATACTCCCGCCAATACCGTGGTCGACCATCGCGGTTGCCCGGTGCCGCAGTACCCGGACAGGGTCCAGACCGAGCCTGCGCAAACCGAAGTCATTACGCTGAGCGATCTACTGTTTGTCTTCAATCAATCCGACCTGACCCCGACGGCCAAGAGTCAACTGGATGCGTTGATGAGCCAGTTCCTGGATGCCGATGTGGTCAGCATCAAGGTGGTCGGCCATACCGACAGCGTCGGTTCTGATGCCTATAACCAGGCCTTGTCGGAGCGACGCGCCAGCAGCGTGGCGGAATACTTGATCAGCCAGGGTGTGGCGCCGAACAAAGTCACCAGCGAAGGCAGGGGCGAAAGTCAGCCGATTGCCGACAATGACACGGACGAAGGTCGTGCGAAAAACCGTCGCGTGGAACTGCATATAAACCGCTGAGCCAAGAGATAGAGCCGTCGAGCGACAGTTGTGAGCGCTGCGACGGCCGTTCGGCGGCCTTCATGAAGATTTTTCCGTTGCCCTCTGGCTTATCCCGCGCGGAAGCCGTTACTGTGCGTCCAAACAATAATTCTCATCGGGGGAGCGTATGAAGGTCTTATGGGGGCTGGGGCGGTTATTGACCCTGCTGTTCTGGTTGGTGGTGCTGGTCAATCAGCTCACGCCATTTGTCTTTCCGCTGCACCTGTTGGTCAATCTGGCCGGCGGCCTGTTGGGGTTCATCCATCTTCTGGAAGCACTGTTGTGCTATCGCAGCCTGCGAGGTCGCGCCCATCCCTGGCTTGACCGCCTGAAGATCGTCATTTTCGGTGTATTCCACCTGCAAACCATTCCAGCCCCCAGCGCTTCGAAGGCTTCCCATGCGTAAATTCTGTCTGCTCGCCGCACTCATCAGTCCATTGGCCAGCGCACAGGTGGTGAGTGTCGAACCCAACTCGCTGATGCGCTTGCCCAACACCGCCAGCACCCTGCAACTGGAACGCCTGGAAGTGGCCGATTACGGCACCTTGCTGATTCCTTCCAACGTCACCGAAGTCACCGTGGGTGAGTTGCATCTGGGACGTGAAGCGCGTATCGCCATTGTGCCGGGAGAGCAGGCGCTGGCGCTGAAGGTCCGTCGCGCTGATTTGTCCGAAGGCAGCCAGATCACCGCGCGTGGCGCGCCCGGGACTTACCAGAAGGCCGCCCGCTCCGGGCGCAATCTTGATTTGCAGATCAAGACACTGAATGCGCCGCAATTGTTGGTGGACGCTCGAGGCGGCGCAGGCGCACCTGGATTTGTCGGCCTGGATGGCGCCAACGGTGAGGATCCTGGCTGCACCTGGGGCCAGGCCGGTCGCGGTGCCGATGGCAGTGATGGCAGCAATGGTCAACCAGGCGCGCCGGGTGCGTTGGTCAGGCTGGCAGTGCCGCACGACTTTCCGGCAGACCGGATCAAGGTGCAGGTGGCTGGCGGTGCCGGTGGCCTGGCCGGCCCGGGCGGCAAGCCGGGTGCTGGCGGCAAGGCCAAGGGCTGCCTGGTCTACAAGGCCGATGGCGGCAAGAGCGGCAAACCTGGCGCCGACGGGCAGCCGGGGACTGAAGGTGCGGCGGGTTCGGTGACTGTGCAGCGGTTGTAAGAAACGCCGAGAACCCGTGGCGAGGGAGCTTGTCTGTGGCGAGGGGGCTTGCCCCCGTTCGGCGGCGAAGCCGTCGCAAACCGGGCACCGCATACCTTCAGGGACGTTGCGGATACCGAATCAGGGTCGCTTCGCGACCCAGCGGGAGCAAGCTCCCTCGCCACAACAGCAACTCCAGCCACAGGTACTTCAAAACATCGGCCGAGCCGCCGCAATCGCCACCACAGCCAACCCCACCAACAGATTGATCCCCACCAACCGGCGAATCCGCCCCAGTATCGCAGCACCCGCCGGCCAATCCTGTTCGGCCACGGCGGTGCGCAGCTCCGGCAGCATCAGCGCCTGAATGCGGATAAACAGCGCGGTCATCACCACATACAGGCCCATCATCACTTGCACATAGCGCGGAGCGGCTTCAAAGCCGTTGAAGTGCATATGCAGCATGCCCACGCCGCTGACCGGCAACAGCACCACCGCCACCCAGACCCAGCGGAAAAAACCTTGAAACACTTCTACCCACAACTTCAGCCGGGCAGGGCCTTCAAGTGCCGTGATCGCGGCGGGGCGCAGGACCATCCAGGCGAAAAACATGCCGCCGACCCAGACCAGGGCCGCCAGTACATGCAGGCTATATATGAGGCTAAAAGGTGTCATTCGGGTACTCCGTTCTGCGCAGGATTCATTAGCGGGGTATGATAGCCGTCGATCCGAACCACTGAAAATTTATCCAGCGTTTTTTGCGCCCGACAATCCATGATCAGCACCGAACTCAAAACCACGATCCAGGGCGCCTACTCGCGTTTTCTCGAAGCCAAGAGCCTCAAGCCGCGCTACGGCCAACGCCTGATGATCGCCGAAATCGCCAAGGTCCTGGGTGACATCGACACCGACGACGAAGGCCGGCGCAGTGGCGACCCCGCGATTGTCGCGGTGGAAGCCGGCACCGGTACCGGCAAGACCGTGGCCTACAGCCTGGCGGCGATTCCCACGGCCAAGGCCGCCGGCAAGCGCCTGGTGATCGCCACGGCCACCGTGGCCCTGCAGGAGCAGATCGTCTACAAGGACTTGCCCGACCTGATGCGCAACAGCGGGTTGAACTTCAGCTTCGCCCTGGCCAAGGGGCGCGGGCGCTACATGTGCCTGTCCAAACTCGACATGTTGCTCCAGGAAGGCCACGCGCAGACTGCCACTGCGCAACTGTTCGAAGAAGAAGGCTTCAAGATCGAGGTCGACGAGGCCAGCCAGAAGCTGTTTACCAGCATGATCGAGAAGCTCGCCGGCAATAAGTGGGACGGCGACCGCGACAGTTGGTCCACCGCCCTGGAAGACGCCGACTGGGCGCGCCTGACCACCGATCACAGCCAGTGCACCAACCGTCATTGCCCGAACTTCGGCCAGTGCGCTTTCTACAAGGCCCGCGAAGGCATGGGCAAGGTCGACGTGATCGTCACCAACCACGACATGGTCCTGGCTGACCTGGCCCTGGGCGGCGGCGCCGTACTGCCGGACCCGCGCGACACCATCTACGTGTTCGACGAAGGCCATCACCTGCCGGACAAGGCCATCGGCCACTTCGCCCATTACACGCGCCTGCGCTCCACCGCCGACTGGCTGGAAACCACCGCCAAGAACCTCACCAAATTGCTGGCCCAGCACCCGTTGCCGGGCGACCTGGGCAAGTTGATCGAGCAGGTGCCGGAGCTGGCGCGGGAGATCAAGACCCAGCAGCAGTTCATGTTCACCGCGTGCGAGCAGATTGCCGACTTCAAACCCGGCGAAGACGTCGAAGGCCGCGAGCGCCCGCGTCACCGATTCGTCGGCGGGGTGATTCCCGAGCACATGCGTGAAATGGGCATCGAACTGAAGAAAGGCTTCGCACGGCTGACCGACTTGTTCACCCGCCTGACCGACCTGCTCAAGGAAGGCATGGACGGCGAGGTCAACATTGGCATCGCCAGCAACCAGGCTGAAGAGTGGTACCCGCTGTTCGGCAGCCTGTTGTCGCGCTCTTCCGGCAACTGGGAGCTGTGGACCGCCTTCACCGTCGAAGACCCGGAAGACAACCCGCCCATGGCCCGCTGGCTGACCCTGGCCGAAAGCGGATCGCTGTTCGACATCGAGGTCAACGCCAGTCCCATCCTCGCGGCGGAAATGCTTCGCCGTAATCTGTGGAACGTGGCGTATGGCTGCCTGGTGACGTCGGCGACCTTGACCGCCCTCGGTACCTTCGAC
This sequence comes from Pseudomonas sp. PDM27, assembly GCF_019219205.1. Classification (NCBI taxonomy): domain Bacteria; kingdom Pseudomonadati; phylum Pseudomonadota; class Gammaproteobacteria; order Pseudomonadales; family Pseudomonadaceae; genus Pseudomonas; species Pseudomonas sp. PDM27. The sequence continues at coordinate 158,881 of NZ_JAHUWF010000014.1, forward strand.
CGCTTCCGCATGCGCGCCGGCCTGCCGAAAAAAGCCGTGACAGCGGTGGTGCCAAGCCCCTTCCATCATGCCGACGCCGGTGTGCTGCGGGTGCCGAACCTGAACGCCGATCCTCGTGATGCAGCGGCACATACCGCCGCGATCATTCGTGATCTGCCGGAACTGGTCGAGGGCTCGCGGGGCACGCTGGTGCTGTTTTCCTCGCGCAAACAGATGCAGGACGTGTTCGATGGCCTGGACCGCGACTGGCGCAAGCAAGTGTTCATTCAGGGCAACCTGTCGAAGCAGGAAACCCTGAACAAGCACAAGGCGCGGGTCGACGGCGGGGATTCCAGCGTTCTGTTCGGCCTGGCCAGCTTTGCCGAAGGGGTCGACTTGCCCGGTGCCTATTGCGAGCACGTGGTCATTGCCAAGATTCCATTCTCGGTACCCGATGATCCCGTCGAAGCGGCGCTGTCGGAATGGATCGAAGCCCGTGGCGGCAATCCGTTCATGGAAATCTCCGTACCGGACGCCTCGCTGAAACTGGTCCAGGCCTGTGGTCGCTTGCTGCGCACCGAAGAAGACCGCGGCACCATCACCTTGCTCGACCGGCGCCTGGTAACCCAGCGCTATGGCAAAGCCATCCTCAACGCGTTGCCGCCGTTCCGTCGAGAAATTTCCTGAAGCACCGGTGGGCAGTTTTGCCCGCCGCGTTGTCTATCTCTCTGCCATCGCTTTTTCACTGGCCCATTGAAGGTCGTAAGGGAGAATGTCGTTCTCATGATTTGCCGTTCGTTGCCTGCCGTATTTGCCCTGTTGTTCGCAACACCGTTGTTGGCCGCACCTGCCAGCCAGCAGACGCTGTTCAACTTTGTGCGCCCCGCCGACGTGGTCCAGGTGGCGACACAGGACGCCAGCCTGCCGCAATCCAACGCCGAGCAAACCCCTGAAGGCGAAGTGCTGCGCCGGGTGACCTTCAACCCGGTCGCCCGACCGACGTTGCGCCTGACCCCGCAAACCGGTGCCTGGGACTGGTCGCAATCGGGCGTCATGAGCCTGCGGATCCAGAGCGCGATGAACTGGGCCTTGACCTTGTACGTGACCATCCAGAGCAACGACGGCAAGACCCTGGTCAGCCGCGTCGATCTGCCGGCCGGCCCTGCGCAAACCCTGTTGGTGCCGCTGCAAGCGACATCGCCGCTGAGCCAGGGCATGAAGGCCGGCCCGCCGATGCCGATGACCGTTGAGGGCCAGCGTGTGTTGCTGGCCAACAGCGCCGGTGAGCTGGATCGCAGCCAGGTGGTGTCCGTGACGTTGTCGATGGACCAGCCCAAAGCCGCGCAAAGCATCCTGCTGGAGCGCTTTGGTGTGCAGGACGGCGAGTCGGTCAGCCAAGCCGTGTATGGCGGCTTGGTGGATGCGTATGGCCAGTCGACCCGGGCCAAATGGCCGGAAAAAGTCAGCAACGACGAGCAGCTGAAAAGCGCTGCCGCCAAGGAACAGCAACAACTGAAAACCTGGCTGGCTGAGCGTCAGAAGTCTTCGCTGGACAAATTCGGTGGATTGACCAACGGCCCGTCATTCAAGGCCAGTGGCTTTTTCCGCACCGAGAAGCGCAACGGTCGCTGGTATCTGGTGACGCCTGAAGGTCATCCGTTCTATTCCCTTGGGGTCAATACCGTGGCCCCGGATGTCAACCAGACCTATGTGGCCGGTCGCGAGTGGATGTTCGACTCCCTGCCCAAGGCTGACGAGGCGCTGGCCAGCCACTACGGCGAAGGCAACAACCGTGGCGGCAATGGTGCCGATCAAGGGCGCGGCTACAATGCCGGGCGCTGGTACGACTTCTACGGTGCCAACCTGCAACGTCTGTATGGCGATCCTTGCGCGTTGGGCAGCGAAACCAAAGCGGGAGTCGCCGCGGCGGCCAAGGCGGATGCGGTTGAAGCGACAGCGACCAAGGCTGCGGAGCAACCTGTCGCTCCTGCAACCGCCGAGTCTGGCGTCGCCGAAGCAGCCAAGACTGAAGCGACGCTGGCAACAGCGGCAGAGCCAACATCTGTCGAACCGTGCAAAGCGTTGTTCGACGAGCAACGCTGGGCCAGTCACACCCTTGATCGCCTGCAGGCCTGGGGCTTCAACACCATCGGCAACTGGAGCGCCCCGGTACTGGGCAATGCCGATCGCGTGCCATACACCTTGCCGCTGTCGATCGTCGGCGACTACGCCAGCATCAGCACCGGGACCGACTGGTGGGGCGGCATGCCCGACCCGTTCGACCCGCGTTTTGCCATGGCCACCGAGCGTGCAGTGGCGATTGCCGCCCGCGACCATCGTGACGATCCGTGGCTGATCGGTTACTACGCCGACAACGAACTGGCCTGGGCCGGTCCCGGGGATGATCCGAAAGCCCGTTATGCCCTGGCCTACGGCACCTTGAAAATGACCACCGACGTGCCGGCCAAACGTGCATTCCTCAAGCAACTGCGTGACAAGTACCGCAATCAGGCGGGCCTGTCGAAAGCCTGGGGCATTGATCTGCCCGCCTGGGAGTTGATGGAGGATCCGGGATTCGTGCCACCGCTCCCGAGCGCCGAGCACCCGGAAATCGAAGCCGACTTCAAATACTTCCAGAAGGTCTTCGCCGACACTTACTTCAAGACCCTCTCCGACTCTCTGAAATGGCACGCGCCAAACCAGCTGCTGCTCGGTGGCCGTTTCGCCATCAGCACGCCGGAAGCCGTGGAGTCCTGCGCCCAGTATTGCGACGTGCTGAGTTTCAACATGTACACCCTGCAACCCCAGGACGGTTACGACTTCGCCAAGTTGCGCAGTCTCGACAAACCGGTGCTGATCAGCGAGTTCAATTTCGGTTCGGCTGATCGTGGGCCGTTCTGGGGCGGCGTCACGCCGTTGGCGAAAGAGGAAGACCGAGGTGCGGCATATGCCAACTTCCTCAAGCAGGCAATGAGCGAGCCGTCGATTGTTGGCGTGCATTGGTTCCAGTACCTCGATCAACCGGTCACCGGGCGCCTGCTTGACGGTGAAAACGGTCACTTCGGGTTGGTGGGCATCACGGATCTGCCGTTCCAGGGCTTTGTCGACAGCGTGCGCAAGAGCAACCTGGCGACGGTCGAACAAATGGGCAAAGAGGCCGGGAAGGCTGCGGCCGCCGCCGACAAAGCCAGCCACGACGCCGAGGGTGGTCGCAAGGCCGAGGCTGGCAAGGGGCCGGGGAAGGGCGCCGAACATGCAGGTGGGCATTCGGGGAAGGGCCATTAATCTCTGACACTTGAAAAAGATCGCAGCCTGCGGCAGCTCCTACAGGGGGGTACGCCTTGCCACTGTAGGAGCTGCCGCAGGCTGCGATCTTTTGATCTTGAATGGACCGCCCAGCCCGACCCTGTTCCCAAAACCCTCAAGGGCTGGAACAATGCCCGCCACTTTGTAGAGCGTTAATCCGGGGAGTTGCGGGTGCAGATTCAGGGTCATTACGAGCTTAAGTTCGAAGCGGTGCGAGAGGCTTTCGCGGCGCTGTTCGACGATCCCCAGGAGCGTGGCGCAGCATTGTGCATTCAGATTGGTGGCGAAACCGTCCTCGATCTGTGGGCCGGCACCGCCGACAAGGACGGGGCCGAGGCCTGGCACAGCGACACCATCGCCAATCTGTTCTCCTGCACCAAGACCTTTACCGCCGTCACCGCGCTGCAACTGGTGGCCGAAGGCAAGTTGCAACTGGATGCGCCGGTGGCGCGCTACTGGCCCGAATTTGCCGCTGCCGGCAAAGCGTCCGTCACCTTGCGTCAACTGCTCTGCCATCAAGCCGGCCTTCCGGCATTGCGCGAGCTGCTGACCCCCGAAGCCCTCTACGACTGGCCAACCATGGTCGACGCCCTGGCTGCCGAAACGCCGTGGTGGACGCCGGGCGAAGGCCACGGGTACGCAGCGATCACTTATGGCTGGCTGGTCGGCGAATTGCTGCGCCGTGCCGACGGTCGTGGGCCGGGGGAATCCATTGTCGCGCGGGTCGCCAAACCCTTGGGCCTGGACTTCCACGTGGGGCTGGCCGACGAAGAGTTCTATCGCGTGGCCCACATTGCACGGGGCAAGGGCAATGTCGGCGATGCCGCTGCCCAGCGCCTGCTGCAAGTGACCATGCGTGAGCCAACGGCCATGACGACCCGGGCGTTCACCAATCCGCCGTCGATCATGACCAGCACCAACAAACCCGAGTGGCGACGCATGCAGCAGCCGGCCGCCAATGGCCACGGCAATGCCCGTAGCCTGGCCGGTTTCTACGCCGGCCTGCTCGACGGCAGCCTGCTGGAAAGCGAAATGCTCGATGAGTTGACGCGTGAACACAGCCTCGGCGAGGACAAGACTTTACTGACCCGGACCCGTTTCGGCCTGGGTTGCATGCTTGATCAACCGGACGTTGCCAATGCCACCTTCGGCCTTGGCCCGCGGGCGTTTGGTCATCCGGGTGCCGGCGGCTCCATCGGCTTTGCCGACCCGGAGCACGATGTAGCCTTCGGATTTGTGACAAATACCCTGGGCCCCTACGTCTTGATGGACCCGCGCGCGCAAAAGCTGGTGCGGGTTCTGGCCACTTGTCTGTAAAAGCGGCTGTCGGTCTCCAGGGCTGGAACCCGATAGCCTTTTGAGTTTCAAAACGTCAGTTTGTGCGGGCCGACGTGGCCTGATTTTTTTGACTTCATTTTTGTGGATATCCAATGTCATCCAATAAAACCCTCGCCTTGGCCCTGTGCTTCGCCATTACCGGTTGCGCACAGACTCCACAGAAAGACGCGACGGCACCTGTCGCCAAGACTGAAAGCGCCAGCCACTGGTACTGGCCGTTCGGTTCCGACGACAGCGCTGGCAAGCCCGTGGCCAAGCCGGAGGTGAAACCTGAAGTCAAACCCGTGGCAGTGGCCAAGGCCGAAACCGATAGCGGCAGCAAGTGGTGGTGGCCGTTCGGCGGTAACGAGAAGAGCGCCTCGAAGGCCGTGCCGATGCCGGACCCGAAGGTCACTCAGGCCTGGCTTGACGACTACGAACCGCGTCTGCGCGAGGCGGTAAAGGACAGCAACCTGCAACTCGAGCGCCGCGAAAACGTGCTGGTGGTCACTGCACCGGTCGAAGGCTCGTTCAACCCTGATCGTCCGGCCATGCTGCTGCCGGTCACGCTCGGTCCGTTTACCCGCGTTGCCAAGATCCTTGAAGCCGATCCAAAGACCGCTGTGTTGATCCTCGGCCACAGCGATACGTCCGGCGCGGCGCCTGCCAACGTCAAATTGAGCCAGGAGCGTGCCCAGTCCGTTGCGGCGATTTTTCGTCTCAGTGGTTTGCAGCGTGATCGCCTGATGCTGCGTGGCCTGGGCGGTGATGCGCCGCGTGCCGCCAACGACAGTGTGCAAGGCCGCGCGCTGAACCGCCGCGTGGAGCTGCTGGTGACCCCGCAAAACACCATGGTCGCGCTGTTGAGCAAGTACAACATGCCGGCGCCGGCGCCTGTGAGCATGGTCGCTGCCGCGGACGTCAAGCCGGTCGCCAAGCCTGTGACACCAGCCCCGGCGACTAAAAAGGCTGCTGTTCCAGCGGTGAAAAAAGCCCCGGCGAAAAAAGCAGCGGCCAAGAAAGCACCTGCGAAAACCGCAACGCCGGCAAAGAAAACCACGCCAGCCAAAGCCTCCACGGCTGACAAGAAAGTCGCCGCCACTGATACTGCAAAGCAGTGATTTGTTAACCAAAAGGAATGCGCCATGACCCAGGGCCTGGCTGATATGCGTCGTGACTACACCCGTGACGGCCTGACCGAGGCACAAGCCCCGGCCGAGCCGTTTGCGTTGTTTCACCAGTGGTTCGCCGACGCGGTGAAAACCGAGCAGGCGCCGGTGGAAGCCAACGCCATGACCCTGGCCACCGTCGACCAGAACGGTCGACCGCACTGTCGCATTCTGTTGCTCAAGGGCCTGGACGAACTGGGGTTCACCTTTTTCACCAACTACGAAAGCGCCAAGGGCCAGCATCTGGCCGCGAATCCGTTCGCGGCCATGACGTTTTTCTGGCCGGCGCTGGAGCGCCAGGTGCGCATCGAAGGGCGGGTGGTGAAGGTGACGCCCGAGGAGTCCGACGCCTATTATCAGGTTCGTCCTCTGGGCAGTCGCCTGGGAGCCTGGGCATCGCCGCAAAGCCGCGTGATCGCCGATCGTGGCGAGCTCGAAGCGCTGCTCAAGGACACCGAGCAACGTTTCAGCGACACCCAGCCCCATTGCCCGGAACACTGGGGCGGTTATCGCCTGTTGCCGGAGCGCATCGAGTTCTGGCAGGGCCGCCCGAGTCGCCTGCACGACCGCCTCAATTACCGCCAGCAGGGCGCCGACTGGATTCTTGAACGTCTGGCACCCTGAACAGTCTACCGATCGGGATAGCCTGCCGCAGCGGCCTCCAGCCACTTCGGCAGGTCTCGACGCTTGATCTTCTGCGCCTGGGCACTCGCCAATTGTTCGAGCATGAAGGCTTTTTTCTGCTCGTCCTTGCCCGCCAGCGCTAGCGCCAGGTCGCGGTCCATCCAGCGTTTGATCCGCACGTACAGCCACCCGTGGAAGTACAAACCGGAAACCGTCGTGACGACGATGATAAAGTAGTCCATGAAAATCCTTGGCCAGTGGGCGGTTTTCCGATTTTGCCGCTACTGTGTGAGTTCGTGGAGGCGCCTTAACGGAGCCTGAATCAAAGCAATTTTACCCGGGCGGTGCCGTGACAAGCGTCAAGCTGCGGAGTTTAATGAACATCTGTTTCTTTGGAGTTGATGCTATGCGTAAGTCTGTTCTGCTGGTTGCTTCCTTTTCCACGATGGCGATGTTGCTCACTGGTTGCCAATCGAGCCTGACCGGTGACTCCTATTCCCGTGACGAGGCGCGTCGCGTGCAGACCGTTCGCATGGGTACCATCGAAGCATTGCGTCCGGTGAAAATCGAAGGCACCAAAACCCCGATCGGCGGCGCTGCAGGCGCAGTGGTTGGCGGCGTTGGCGGCAGCGCCATCGGTGGCGGCAAAGGCAGTATCGTTGCTGCGGTCATCGGCGCAGTCGCTGGCGGCCTGATCGGTTCGGCCGCAGAAGAGGGCATGACCCGCACCCAGGGCGTGGAAATCACCGTGCGCGAAGACGATGGCAGCATGCGCGCCTACGTTCAGGAAGTTCAGCCGAACGAAGTGTTCCGTGTTGGCGAGCGTGTGCGCATCGCCAGTGTGAATGGTACCAGCCGCGTTTCGCACTAAGCGCAGACACCGGATAAACAAAAACCCGATCAGGTGACTGATCGGGTTTTTTGTTTTACAGCGCAGGTGAATCTTGATTGGCGTCAGGCGATATCGCGGTTTATCAGGAGACCAGGGCGGAGCTCTTGCGACTCGCCATCGCGGTTACCGCATAACCGATCAGCGCGGCCAGAATCGAACCGGTCAGGATTCCCATGCGGTCCATCCCGGCGAAATCACTCACGCCCGGCTCGAAGGCCAGTGAGCCGACAAACAGACTCATGGTGAAACCGATACCGCATAGAATCGCTACGCCTAGTACCTGGCCCCAATTGGCGCCTTGGGGCAGGGCCGCGATACCGGTTTTCACGGCCAGCCAGGTCAGGCCGAAGACACCGACAGTCTTGCCCAGCAGCAGCCCGATGGCGATGCCCATGGGAACGTGATGAGTGAAGCTTTCGACGGTGACGCCGCTCAGGGACAGGCCGGCGTTGGCGAAGGCGAACAGCGGCAGGATGCCGTAGGCCACCCACGGGTGCAGGGCGTGTTCCAGGGCCAGCAGTGGCGAAGGTTCGGCATTTTTTGTGCGCAGCGGAATGCAGAAAGCCAGGGTTACGCCGGCCAGCGTGGCGTGGACACCGCTCTTGAGCACGCAGACCCAGAGGATCAGGCCAATGATCATGTACGGCCCGAGCTTGACTACGCCAAGCCGGTTCATCCCGATCAGCGCCGCAATACAGGCTGCGGCCAGCGCCAGGGAGAGGGTCGACAGTGCACCGGAATAGAAGATCGCAATGATGATGATCGCGCCGAGGTCGTCGATGATCGCCAGGGTCATCAGGAACAGTTTCAGCGAGACCGGAATCCGTTTGCCAAGCAACGCCAGCACGCCAAGGGCGAAGGCAATGTCGGTCGCGGTCGGGATTGCCCAGCCGTTGAGGGCCGGTGGCGTGTCGCGGTTGAGGTACCAGTAGATCAGCGCCGGCACCACCATGCCGCCAATGGCCGCCGCCCCAGGCAGGACGATTTGCGACGGTTTGGACAACTGGCCGTCGAGGACTTCGCGCTTCACTTCCAGGCCGATCAGCAGGAAGAACAGCGCCATGAGGCCGTCGTTGATCCATAGCAGCAACGGCTTGGCGATTTTCAGCGCGCCGATCTGGGCCACCACCGGAGTGTCCAGCAGGCCGTTGTACAGCCAGGACAGCGGTGAGTTGTTGATAATCAGAGCCAGAACGGCAGCGGCGATCAGTAACAGACCGCTGGCAGCTTCCAACTGAAAGAAACGCGTGAAAGTGCTACGCAGAGGCAAGGTCGCTCTCCATCTGTGAATTCAAAAGGTGTTACACCCTAACAAGTACCGTTAGTTGTTAAAACAAAAGTTATATTCTTTTTTGTTATATGTCGTTACAGAGTGATCAGTCGCCAGCGAGCTGAGCCTAGCAGTTGTCGGACGTATTGGATCGCAGCTGTACCTGTGCCGGATGCAGGATTTTTCCTAAGCTTGTGGGATGGGCCTCGTACAAAGGCCAACTCCTGCCCGATTCAACGAGAAAACCATCATGAGCGACAACCGACAGTGGTCCCGCGAGGCGATCCGGATCATCGAAGCCGATTTCCAGCGCAGCGCCGACACCCACTTGATCCCCTTGCCGCTTCCGGGTTTTCCGGGCATCGAGTTGTATTTCAAGGATGAGTCCAGCCACCCCACGGGCAGCCTCAAGCACCGCCTGGCCCGTTCGCTGTTCCTGTATGCGCTGTGTAACGGCTGGCTCAAACCCGGTGCGCCAGTCATTGAGGCTTCCAGCGGTTCCACGGCGATTTCCGAAGCGTATTTTGCGCGCATGCTGGGCTTGCCGTTCATTGCGGTGATGCCGGCGACAACCTCAAAGGAAAAGATCGCGCAGATCGCCTTCTACGGTGGCCAAAGTCATCTGGTCGACGACCCGACCCAGATCTACGCCGAGTCCGAGCGTCTGGCTCGTGAGCACGACGGGCACTTCATCGATCAGTTCACCTACGCCGAGCGCGCCACCGACTGGCGAGCGAACAACAATATTGCCGAGTCGATTTTTCAGCAGATGCGATTCGAGCAGCATCCCGAGCCGAGCTGGCTGATTTCCAGCCCCGGCACCGGAGGCACCACGGCCACACTGGGCCGATACGTGCGTTATCGCCAGCATTGCACCCGCGTGCTGTGTGCCGATGCCGAGCGTTCGGTGTTCTTTGATTACTACCAGACCGGTGATGCCAGCCTGCGACTGGACCACGGTTCGCGCATCGAAGGCATTGGCCGGCCGCGTGTGGAGGCGTCGTTTCTGCCCAAGGTGATCGACGCCATGGTCAAGGTGCCGGATGCCCTGTCACTGGCGGCCATGCACTACCTGGCGGAACGCCTGGGACGCCATGTGGGCGGGTCGAGCGGGACCAACCTGATCGGCGCCCTGATGGCCGCTCAGCACATGAAAGCGGCAGGGGAGACGGGGTCGATGGTGGCGATTCTGTGTGACAGCGGCGAACGTTACGCCACGACCTATTACGATCCGCAGTGGCTCAAGGCCCAGGGCTATGAGTTGAGTGGTTTGATGGCTGCGGTCGCGGCGACGGTGGAGCGGGGTGAGCCGCTGCCCGCCAGCGTGTTGCGCGCCAATATCTGACACGAATGAAAGGATCGCAGCCTTCGGCAGCTCCTACAGGGGATGGTGTAAATCCTGTAGGAGCTGCCGAAGGCTGCGATCTTTTGCTTTAAACCTTAAGCCTCCAGGCCAAGGATATCCCGAGCCACAGCCTCGGCAATCCGAATCCCGTCCACACCCGCCGACAGAATCCCGCCCGCATAACCGGCACCTTCACCGGCCGGGAACAAGCCTTTCACGTTCAGGCTCTGCATCGACTCGTTGCGGGTAATACGCAGCGGCGAGGAGGTGCGAGTCTCGATGCCGGTCAACACCGCGTCGTGCAGCGAGTAGCCACGAATCTGCTTCTCGAACGCCGGCAAGGCTTCGCGAATCGCTTCGATGGCGAACGCCGGCAGTGCCAGCGCCAGATCACCCAGGGCAACGCCTGGCTTGTAGGACGGCTCGACACTGCCCAGTTCGGTGGACGGCGTGCCCGCGATAAAATCGCCGACCAGTTGCGCCGGGGCTTCGTAGTTGCTGCCGCCCAGCACAAAGGCGTGGGACTCCAGGCGTTCCTGCAGCTCGATACCGGCCAGCGGGCCGCCCGGATAATCGACTTCCGGGGTAATGCCGACAACGATCCCGGAGTTGGCATTGCGCTCGTTACGCGAGTACTGGCTCATGCCATTGGTGACCACGCGGTTCGGCTCGGACGTCGCCGCCACCACGGTGCCGCCCGGGCACATGCAGAAGCTGTAGACCGAACGGCCGTTCTTGGCGTGGTGCACCAGTTTGTAGTCGGCGGCGCCGAGTTTTGGGTGCCCGGCGTACTTGCCCAGGCGCGCACGGTCGATCAGCGACTGCGGGTGCTCGATGCGGAAACCCACCGAAAAAGGCTTGGCCTCCATATACACACCACGGCCGTGGAGCATGCGGAAGGTGTCGCGGGCACTGTGGCCGAGGGCCAGGATCACATGCTTCGAATGGATCTGTTCGCCGCCATTGAGTTCGACGCCGACCAGTTGACCGTCTTCGATCAGGACGTCGGTGACACGCTGCTGGAAGCGCACTTCGCCGCCCAGGGCGCGAATCTGCTCACGCATGTTTTCCACCACGCCGGTCAGACGGAACGTACCGATGTGCGGCTTGCTGACGTAGAGGATTTCTTCCGGTGCGCCGGCCTTGACGAACTCGTGCAGGACCTTGCGACCGAGGAACTTCGGATCCTTGATCTGGCTGTAGAGCTTGCCGTCGGAGAATGTCCCCGCGCCGCCTTCGCCGAATTGCACGTTGGATTCCGGGTTGAGCACGCTTTTGCGCCACAGTCCCCAGGTGTCCTTGGTGCGTTGGCGGACTTCGGTGCCGCGTTCGAGGATGATCGGCTTGAAGCCCATTTGCGCCAGCAGCAGCCCGGCGAAAATCCCGCACGGACCGAAGCCGACGACGATCGGACGTGCGCTCAGGTCGGCCGGTGCCTGGCCAACCATTTTATAGCTGACATCCGGCGCCACGTTGACGTTACGGTCATCGGCGAACGTGTGCAGCACCGCCGCCTCGTCGCGAACTTCAAGGTCGATGGTGTAGATGAAGCACAGCTCGGAGGACTTTTTACGCGCATCGTAGCTGCGCTTGAACAAGGTGAAGTCGAGCAGGTCATCGCTGGCGATACCCAGGCGCTGCACGATGGCAGGGCGCAGGTCTTCATCGGGATGGTCGATCGGCAACTTGAGTTCGGTGATTCGTAACATGGCGGGATCCGGTTCGCGGGGCGCACAACTGCGCCAGGGCGTTTGAAACCCGCGATTATAAGCCTCAAAGGCGCAGGCCCGTGAGGCTTAAACGATCAGTCGTCGCGCGATCCGCCGAAATACCCGCAGCCGCGCTGTACCTGACCGTCGATGCGCAGCTCGGCGCTCATGTGCTGGATGCTGGCGGTGCTGCTGTCGACGCAGCGTTGCGGTGCAACCCACAGTTCGATGTGCTGGTTGTTGGCTTCGGTGCTGAGGTTGAAACGGCCATCGCCCAGTTGCTCTTCGACGTAAGGTACGGCCAGGGGGGGCTGGCCGGCCCGGTCGATGACCATGCCTTTGCCGCTGACTTTCACGCTCCACTCCGGGGTGTGGCCGGCGGCGCGCAGGATCAGCAGCTTGAAATTCGGATCCTCACACGCGTTGCTCGAGCGCTCGACGCGGTACAACTGCTCCAGATCGAGCTGGCCGTCACCACCGCTGCCGGCCACAACCCGCCCGCGCACGTCGGCAAACAGCTTGCCTTGCTTGTCCGCCAGGCTGGCGGCCTGCTGCAGGACGCTGGTACCGCCGGTGTCGTTGACCACGTAGCGCGCAGACTGGTTGCACGGCTGGAACAGCAGTTTGCCGTCCGCTGCAGTCAACTGGCCTTGCATGCGTGTCTGGCCGACATGGGAGGCGTTCTGCCGCTCACCCTCGAACAACTGGCAAGCGGCGAACAGCGGAAGCAGGGCAACGAGGACTAAGGAACGGGCAACACGCATCTTGGGGTCTCCTGGCAAGTGCCGCCACGTTACTCAGGCTGACCGTTCATCACAAGGCTGGAATGGATCTCTGGAAAAGTAGAGGGCGATTTGCGGCAACATCTTGTGAATTATTCCGATGCCGAGTATCAGGATGCCAAAGGTAAGCTGCCGTTTTTTTGCAGGAAGCGGATATGAAACAGGCAATGGGCTGGAAGATCGGGGTGTTTCTGTTGGTGATGACGGGGGCCACGGGCAGTCACGCTGCCGAGATCAATTTGTCTTCGGCAACCGACTTCACCCGGATGGAGTTGCTGTTGAAGGACAGCGACAGGCTTCAATCGGGATATGAAATGAATGTCACGCTCAGTCCTGAAGCAGCTGAGCGTATGAAGCGCATTACCCATGAATCGATAGGCCAGAAATTGACGCTGTCGATCAATGGCTGGAAGATTTCTACGGCGACGGTGCAATCGGCCTTGGGCGCGAAGTTCCAGGTGTCCATCCCGAAAGCCATCGCCAAAGACCTATTGCCCACCTTGGTTGATTGAGCTGGAACCGGCTCAGCCTACGTGAAAGGTCTGACCTGTCTGCAGGCCTTCCACGCTTTTGGCGTAGGCCAAGGCCACATCTGCCGCAGGAACTGGCTTGAAGCCACGGAAGTACGGCGCGTACTTGCCCATGGCTTCGACCAGGACGTTGGGGCTGATCGAGTTCACCCGCAGGCCGCGCGGCAGCTCGATGGCGGCGGCGCGGACGAAGCTGTCCAGTGCACCGTTGACCAGCGCCGCCGAGGCACCACTGCGAATCGGGTCGTGGCTGAGTACGCCGGTAGTGAAGGTGAACGACGCGCCGTCATTGGCGAAGTCGCGGCCGATCAACAGCAAATTGACCTGGCCCATGAGCTTGTCTTTCAGGCCCAAGGCAAAGCTTTCTTCGGTCATCTCGTTGAGCGGTGCGAAGGTCACGTTGCCGGCGGCACACACCAGGGCATCGAATTTGCCAGTCTGCTCGAACAATGTGCGAATCGAGGCGCTATCACTGATATCCACCTGAAAATCGCCGCTGTTGCGGCCAATCCGGATGATTTCGTGGCGTTGCGACAGTTCCTGGTCGACTGCCGAACCGATGGTGCCGTTTGCGCCGATCAAAAGAATTTTCATGGGGGCTGATCCTCGTTGTGGGTTGAACGAGGTATCAGTTTAGGGTGGTTTTTTCTGCAGATAAGCGCGCTAATAGGCAACCTTTGGTTTTCAAATGGAAACAATCCATGAGCGAGATGGATGACCTGGCCGCGTTCGCCGTATTGATCGAAGCGGGAAGTTTCACCTTGGCGGCGCAGCAGCTCGGTTGCAGCAAAGGCCAGCTGTCCAAGCGCATCAGCCAGCTGGAAGCGCAGTTTTCCGTGGTGCTGTTGCAGCGCACCACCCGCCGCTTGAGCCTGACCGCCGCTGGCGCTGCGTTGTTGCCCCAGGCCCAGGCGCTGGTGGTGCAAGTCGAGCGGGCGCGCCAAGCCCTGGCGCGTTTGAAGGACGACATGGCCGGACCGGTGCGGATGACGGTGCCGGTGTCGCTCGGGGAAACCTTCTTCGACGGGCTGTTGCTGGAGTTCTCGACCCAGTATCCCCAGGTGCAGATCGAACTGGAGCTCAACAACAACTACCGCGACCTGTCCCGCGACGGCTTCGACCTGGCGATTCGCTCTGAGGTGGCCCTTGACCAGCGACTGGTGGCGCGCCCGTTGCTGGCGTGGCAAGAGTTGACCTGTGCCAGCCCGGCCTATCTGGAACAATACGGTGAACCACAAACACCCCAGGCGCTGGCCGAGCATCGCTGCTTGCTCAACAGCCATTACAGCGGCCGCGAAGAATGGCTGTATCACCAGCAGCATGAGTTGTTGCGGGTGCGGGTGTCGGGGCCGTTTGCCAGCAACCACTACAACTTGTTGAAGAAAGCCGCACTGGTCGGTGCCGGTATTGCGCGCCTGCCGTCCTACTGTTTGCCAACAGAACTGGCCGACGGACGTTTGCGATGGCTGCTGCGCGATTATCAGACCCGCAGCATGCCGATGTACCTGGTGCATCCGTATCAGGGCGGTTTGCCCAAGCGTACGCAGGTGCTGGCGGACTATTTGATCGGTTGGTTCAAGCGCAGTGGGGAGGCGCTGGATCGACTTTGAACCCACACACGGACCCTTGTAGGAGCTGCCGCAGGCTGCGATCTTTTGATCTTAAAAGATCAACGTCAAAAGATCGCAGCCTGCGGCAGCTCCTACAAGGATCGTATTCGCAGGCATAAAAAAACGGCCCGCAAAGGCCGTTTTCTTGTTTACCGCAAAGGCTCAGCCACCGAGGTACGCTTCGCGCACTTTCGGGTCGGTCAGCAGCGCTTCACCAGTGCCTTGCATCACTACCCGGCCGTTCTCCAGAACGTAGGCGCGGTCAGCGATTTTCAGTGCCTGGTTGGCGTTCTGCTCGACCAGGAACACCGTCACACCGTCCTTGCGCAGCTGTTCGATGATGTCGAAGATCTGCTGGATGATGATCGGTGCCAGACCCAGCGACGGCTCGTCGAGCAGCAACAACTTGGGCTTGCTCATCAGTGCACGGCCGATGGCGAGCATTTGCTGTTCGCCGCCGGACATGGTGCCGCCACGCTGGTTGAAGCGCTCCTTCAGGCGTGGGAAAAGTCCGAGGACCTTGTCCATCTGTTCCTGATAGTCGCCCTTGGCGGTGAAAAAGCCGCCCATCGACAGGTTTTCTTCCACGGTCAGCCGGGAAAACACCCGACGACCTTCCGGCACCACGGCAATGCTCTTGCGCATGATCTGCGAAGAGTCCTGGCCGACCAGTTCCTCACCCATGTAGCGGATGCTGCCGCTGTGGGCGCGCGGCGAACCGCAAAGCGTCATCAGCAGCGTGGACTTGCCGGCACCGTTGGCGCCGATCAGCGTCACGATCTCGCCATGGCGGACTTCGACGTTGACGCTGTGCAGAGCCTGGATCTTGCCGTAGAAGGTGGAAACGTTTTCGAACTGCAGCATTTACGCTTCCCCCAGGTAGGCTTTGATCACTTCAGGATTGTCGCGGATCTGTTCCGGCGTGCCGTTGGCCAGGGGCGTACCCTGGTTGATCACGACGATGTGGTCGGAAATGCTCATGACCAGTTTCATGTCGTGTTCGATCAGCAGGACGGTCACGTTGTGCTCTTCACGCAGCACACTGATCAGCGCCTTGAGGTCTTCGGTTTCCTTCGGGTTCAGGCCGGCGGCCGGTTCGTCGAGCATGAGGATCCGTGGACGGGTCATCATGCAGCGGGCGATTTCCAGGCGACGTTGCTGGCCGTAGGCCAGGGTGCCGGCCGGACGGTTGGCGAACTCACGCAGATTGACCTTGTCCAGCCAGTACTCGGCGTATTCCATGGCCTCGCGCTCGCTCTTGCGGAACGACGGAGTCTTGAACAGGCCGGACAGGAAGTTGGTGTTCAGGTGACGGTGCTGGGCGATCAAGAGGTTCTCGACCGCGGTCATGTCCTTGAACAACCGTACGTTCTGGAAGGTCCGCACCACGCCTTTGAGGGCGATCTTGTGACCCGGCAGGCCTTCGATCGGCTCGCCGTCCAGCAGGATGCTGCCGCCGCTCGGCTTGTAGAAACCGGTCAGGCAGTTGAACACGGTGGTCTTGCCAGCGCCGTTAGGGCCGATCAATGCCACCACTTGTTTCTCTTTTACGCTCAAGGCCACGCCATTGACCGCCAGCAAGCCGCCGAAGCGCATGCTCAGGTTTTCTACTTTAAGGATCTCGCGGCTCATTTGCGCAGCTCCATGTGAGGACGTTGCATGGGCAGCAGACCCTGAGGGCGCCAGATCATCATCAGTACCATCAAGGCACCGAACATCAACATGCGGTACTCACTGAACTCACGCATCATTTCCGGCAGCAGGATCATCACCACGGCAGCGAGGATCACGCCCAGCTGCGAGCCCATGCCACCGAGTACCACGATGGCGAGGATGATCGCCGACTCGATGAAGGTGAAGGACTCCGGCGTCACCAGGCCCTGGCGAGCGGCGAAGAAGCTGCCGGCGAAACCGGCGAAGCTCGCACCCAGGGTGAAGGCCGACAACTTGATGATGGTCGGGTTCAGGCCCAGTGCACGGCAGGCGATCTCGTCTTCACGCAACGCTTCCCAGGCACGGCCCAACGGCATGCGCAGCAAACGGTTGATGACGAACAGCGCAGCCAGCGCCAGGAACAGGGCAACGAGGTAAAGGAAAATCACCTTGTTGATCGAGTTGTATTCCAGGCCGAAGTACTCGTGGAAGGTTTGCAGGCCTTCCGCGGCTTTTCGTTCGAAGGTCAAGCCGAAGAACGTTGGTTTCTCGATATTGCTGATGCCGTTCGGGCCGCCGGTGATGTCGGTCAGGTTGCGCAGGAACAGACGGATGATTTCACCGAAGCCCAGGGTCACGATCGCCAGGTAGTCACCACGCAAGCGCAACACCGGGAAGCCCAGCAGGAAGCCGAAAGTGGCCGCCATCAGGCCGGCAATCGGCAGGCAGATCCAGAAGCTCAGGCCGTAGTAATGCGACAACAGCGCGTAGCTGTAGGCGCCGACGGCATAGAAACCGACGTAACCGAGGTCGAGCAGGCCGGCCAGGCCGACCACGATGTTCAGGCCGAGGCCGAGCATCACGTAGATCAGCACCAGCGTGGCGATATCCACCGCACCGCGGGAGCCGAAGAACGGCCAGACCAGGGCACCGGCGATCAGCGCGATGATGACCCAGCGTTGCGTGGTCGGCAGGGTCAGGAAGTTGCTGGCCTTGGCCGGAATCAGCGGCATGCTTGGCGACGAACGCCAGGCCGAGCTGATCTGCTGGTCGAACAGCACACGCAGGAACATCAGCACCGAGCACACCGCGATGGTGATCAGGGTGGCGTCGCTGGTGCCATGAACTTCGAGGTTGATGCCGACGATGGTCAGCTTCAGACCGAGTACCGGGTAGGCCACGGCCCACACCAGCAAGGCGCTGAACAGCGCCTGTTTAAGATTCCTAGTCATACCTTCTCAACCTCCGGACGGCCCAGCAGGCCGGTTGGCCGGAACAACAGCACCAGAACCAGCAGGCCGAACGCCACGACGTCCTTGTACTGGTCGCCGAAGATATCGGCACCAAAGGCTTCCGCCACACCCAAGACGAGCCCGCCGAGCATGGCGCCCGGAATGCTGCCGATACCGCCCAGTACCGCTGCGGTGAAGGCCTTGAGGCCGACCAGGAAACCGGCGTTCGGGTTGATCACGCCGTATTGCATGCTCAGCAGCACGGCCGCGATGGCCGCCAGCGCGGCACCGATGACGAAGGTCAGGGCGATGATGTTGTTGGTGTTGATACCCAGCAGGTTGGCCATCTTGATGTCTTCGGCGCAGGCGCGGCAGGCGCGGCCCAGGCGGGAGCGGGAGATGAACAGCGTCAGGCCGAGCATGGCGACCAGGGTCACCACGAACACCACGATTTGCATGTAGGAAATCAGCACTTCATGTGCGCCACCTGGCCCAAAGGCAATATTGCCCGGAATCAGGTTGGGGATGGATTTGTCCTTGGAGTCTTGCGCCAGCAGAACGGTGTTCTGCAGGAAGATCGACATGCCGATGGCGGAGATCAGCGGGATCAGACGGTTGCTGCCGCGCAAGGGGCGGTAGGCGATCCGTTCGATGCTGTAGCCATATGCACTGGTGACAACGATGGTTGCAAGGAAAGCGGCGGTCATCAACAGCGGAACGCTGTCGAGTCCCAGCATGGCCAGCCCGGCGATGGCGATGAACGCCACGTAGGAGCCGATCATGTACACCTCGCCGTGGGCGAAGTTGATCATTCCAATGATGCCGTAGACCATCGTATAGCCGATGGCGATCAGGGCATACGTGCTGCCAATGGTCATGCCATTAACCAGCTGTTGGAAAAAGTGATAGATGTCAGGCATTACAGCGCTCCTAAAAACCTGATACGCATTTCACTGGTGGAGTCATTTTCCCGCCCGAGCCCCGTGGATCTGCATCCACTTCGAATTCGGGGTTTGCCAGCGAACCGCTGATGACGGTTTTGAGATTTTCAGGTGGGGAGACTGGCGGATCACGCCAGCGCGGCCCAAGTACGTTCGTAAAACAAAGCCCACGGCACGCCGTGGGCTTTATTGGCAGTCAGTCAGGCAGCGCCTTACTGAGGCTTGGCTTCAGTTTTTGGTTTGCCGAAGTGCCACTCGTAAACCACAAATTTGAAGTCCTTCAGGTCGCCTTTCTCGTCGAAGCTCAGGTCGCCGGTAGGGGTCTTGAAGGTGCCTTTGTGGATGGCTTCAGCCACTTTGGCGGAGTCTTCGGACTTGGCAGCCTTGATACCATCGGCAATCACGGTCACAGCCGAGTAGGCCGGGAACACGAACGGACCGCTCGGGTCTTCTTTCTTGGCTTTGAACGCATCAGCCAGGGCAACGTTGGCCGGATCCTGGTCGAAGGATTTCGGCAGGGTCACCAGCAGGCCTTCGGAAGCGTCCTTGGCGATCTGCGAAATGGAGTCGTTACCCACGCCTTCCGGACCCATGAACTTGGCTTTCAGGCCTTTTTCCTGGGATTGACGCAGGATCAGACCCAGCTCAGGGTGGTAGCCGCCGTAGTAGACGAAGTCGACGTTGGCTTGCTTGAGCTTGGCGATCATCGAGGAGAAGTCTTTGTCGCCAGCGTTGACGCCTTCGAACACGGCAACCTTGACGCCTTTGCCTTCCAGGGTTTTCTTCACGGCGCTGGCGATGCCTTCACCGTACTGCTGTTTGTCGTGCAGGACGGCAACGATTTTCGGTTTGACGAAGTCGGCGATGTAGTTACCGGCGGCAGGGCCCTGGGCGCTGTCCAGACCGATGGTACGGAAGACCATTTTGTAACCACGGGCGGTGATGTCCGGGCTGGTGGCAGCCGGGGTGATCATGATCACGCCTTCGTCTTCGTAGATGTCCGAAGCCGGTTGAGTGGAGCTGGAGCACAGGTGGCCGACCACGAACTTGACGCCGTCGTTGACGACTTTGTTCGCGACCGCTACCGCTTGTTTTGGATCACAGGCGTCATCGTATTCAACGGCTTCGAGTTTCTTGCCGTCTACGCCGCCCTTGGCGTTGATTTGTTCAATGGCCATTTTGGCGCCGCTGAACTGCATGTCGCCGTATTGGGCTACAGGACCGGTTTTAGGGCCGGCGATGCCGATCTTGATGGTGTCAGCTGCGAACGAATGGCTGGCAACCCCGGCCAGAACCATAGCGGCAAACAGTTTGGAAATCTGCTTAGTAGCCTTAGTCATAGTGCTCCACTCTTACTGTTGTAGTTTTTATAGTCCTGGCGCCGTAAGCAGCAGAACCGGGTCAGATATCTACGACATTCCCCGGAAAAGCCCCTCGGCAACTGTACCGGTACAGTGTAGAGCGCCGATTGTCAGCCTGGGAAGGCAGCGCCGAGGGGCAAAACCTGCAAGTGTCGCTTTATTGAAAGAAAAAGACAGAATTGCGGCGGGGCGTTGAGGGGCTTATAGCCGGATTCACTGCATTCCCTGGCTTTCCTGCGCTTTTCATTTCGGTCACTCAATTGCATCCGGGTTTTTCTGCCAGTCCACCGACGTTATCATCTGCGTCGATTTCTTTTTCGGACAGTCCCATGAATCAAGAACCTAGCACCCTCTATGCCAAGCTGCTTGGTGAAACCGCATCTATTACCTGGAAAGAGTTGGAGCCGTTCTTTGCCAAGGGTGCCCTATTGTGGGTCGATCCTGGCTTGGATCTGATCGCCGCCGCCGAGGCCGTGGCCCAGGATGAAGGGGAGAAAGTGGCTGCCTGGCTGGCTGCTGACAAGCTCGCCAAGCTGTCTGAAACGCGGGCGCTGGATCTTTTTGAACGTGATCCGCAGTTGTGGGCGGTGGTTGTTTCGCCGTGGATTCTGATCCAGGAAAGGGCGCAGGTTTAAACGGTTGCACCGGTTTGGTGCACTCCCTTCAGGCAGGAAAGTGTGTAGCCGAGTAGCGTGATGGCATGTTGCCGTAGAGAAAGGCCACAGCCTCACGGTGACGTAAACGTAACGGGAACAGTTGGGAGGGCAACTGAACGGCTGCTCAATTGTTTCTGGATGTGGATTTGCAGTGAATTCAAGGCCGCCATCGCGAGCAAGCTCGCTCCCACAGGGATCGCGGTCAACTGTGGGAGCGAGCCTGCTCGCGATGCGGGCGACGCGGTTTTGCGCCTTAGTAAGCAGTCTTGCCCGTATGGTTATTCAGCGAAATAACCTTGGTCTTGCCGATGCGGTGACGATAGATCTCGCGCAGGTACTTGATCGATTTCTTCACGCAGTCCCGCGACAGGCGGATGTCGTTGATCGAGACGAATTTTTCCTTGTCGTTGATCAGCTCGCGATACTTCTTCTCATACATCGGCTTGATCGCGTACCAGTTGGTATCGAGGATCTTCGCCGGATTCTCGAATTCGTTGAGCAACTCGTCGATCCGGTCTTCATCGAACTGTTCGTTGATGATGAAGTCCAGGATCGAGTTATCCAGGGTTTCGTCGAATCGGTACGGATTCTTTGCAAAGCAGCGCTTGATAAAGGCCACGATCAGCGTCAGGAAATCGTCCGACAGGCACGGGCTCTTGGCGATCAGGGTGGTCAGGGACAGGTTGGCCGAGGCACCGATCACCAGGGCGTAGCGCTTGAGCGTGGTGTTGGGGAACAGGCTGTTGAGGTGGGTCTTCAACCGGTTCAGGTCCATGTAGGACAGCTTGTAGTCCTTCGGCAAGGAAACGATCGACACCACCGACGAGCAATTCTTGAAGAAGTGCAGGTCGTGCAGGGCCGCCGCGTCGTAACCCGAGTTCTTGTACTGCTCCAGCGACGCGCGATAGCGCTTGGACTCGATCGGCAACAGGCTGATGCCTTCGATGGCCTGGGTGACCTTGTTGAAGTGCGGCAGGTCGATCGAACGGAAAAACAGGTCGTCGATGTTCAGGCGCTGCGGCTCTTTCTCGAACACCTTGAACTTGTCGTTGCTTGGCGGCGGGGTTTCCGGCACCACGGACTCGGCATAGGCAATCGCCACCGGGCCGGCCAGGCTCATGAACAGGTCGTTGGCGTCCAGGCGAATGGTTTCGCCGATGTCGATGCCGGCCCGACGGAAATAGTTCTGGTCGTAGTCGGTGGTGACCGCCTGAGCCGTCAGAATGTTGAATATCTGCTGCGAGATGTACTGGTTGGCGTGCTTTTCCATGGCATTGACATCAATGTTCTGGATATTGCCGTCATCGTTCTCTTCGGCGTAACGCATGATGTCGTTGGAAATCAGCATCATCGCGTTCCATGGGCGGATGCGACCCATGACGCTGGCTTCGCTGCTGTCTTCGTTGGCGAAGTTGTAGGAGAAGTCCCACTCTTCCGACAGGTATTTGCACAGCAGGCGGCCGGCGTTGATGTGCAGCGCCTCGGACATTTCACTGCGGTGGTCGGAAATGTTCGGCAGTACACAGATGCCGCTGGTGAAGATCGGTTCGAAGACGAAGGAGTGGCCGCTCTTGCTGTCGTGCTCGTCCATCGGCTTGGTGTCGAACGTCTTGTTCATGTACGAGTGCTGCTGGGCCAGTCCGAATTCCGAGGCCATGCCCGAACCGGTACCGCCGCCGGCACTGAAGATCGAGAAATACAGGCGCGACTGGTTGGCCTTGATGCCGCAGCTGTCGATCAGGTACGAGTGAATCATTTTCCAGTCAGGGCTGGAGAAACGCTGGGTGTCCTTGTTCAGGATGATCTTGGCCAGGTACTGGCCCAGGATCGGCGCGTTACCGGCGCCACCGGCGTGGACTTCCGACAGGTCCATGATTTTCATTTTGCTGTAGTCGCGCAGGAAGCCGCTTTTCTCGCCCTTGCGCGAGAAGCGGATGCGTCCGGCGATGTCTTTGTCCAGGTCGCCGAGCATCACCAGCGGCTCGACCAGAAACACCGGCTTGGTGTTCTTGTTCTGGCCCAGGCGCAGGTTGTTGCGGATCCACTGGGCCGGGCTGTAGCCCTTTTCGGCGAAACGCTTGTCCGGTGACAGGCGATCTTCGTTGTTGAATTCGTTGAGGTAGAACTTGCGGGCGTTGTACACCAGCTCTGCCACGTCCAGCGCAATGTTCGAGCCGCAGCGGCCCAGGCCGATCAGGCACACCGAGGGGAATTCCTGGTCGCTGTGCTGTTCGCTGTCGCCTTCCAGATGCGGTGGGCGCGGGAAGACCATGTCGCGCAGGCCATCGAGGTTATCGAGGATGCGGTCGGTGTTGGTTTCGGTGAAGTAGAGGTATTGCTGGGTCGCCAGCGGGCGGGATTGAATCAATGGCTTCGGTGATGACGGGCTGTTGGCCGCGGGGCTCAACGTCAGATCGGTTACCGCAGTGGCCGGGTTGTTTTTAGAAGTCATTGTTCGCCATCTACCTGGGCTGATTGGTTGGCCGACTCACTGTCGTCGAACCGTCACGGAATAGAATCGCGTCTTTTTTCAGCGCGTACCTGGACCATGCCTTGGTCTTTGGCCTGAGCATTGCTCGGGGGAATCCTTCCCTAAGTCATGATGAATCGGCCAGTATTTGGCGATCTTTAATCAAAAGGAGGCTAAATGATGTCAACGCTACCTTCGTTGGGGTTTGCCGGGATCGGCCTGATGGGGTTGCCGATGTGCCGGCGACTGCTGGCCGCGGGTTATCCGCTGGCGGTATGGAATCGCAATCCGGACAAGTGCAAGCCACTGGTCGAGGCTGGCGCGCGCCAGGTCGCCAGCCCGGCCGAACTGTGCCAGCACGCTGACGTGGTGATGTTGTGCCTGGCCGATACGGCGGTCGTACGCGAGGTAGTGTTTGGTCCGGCAGGCATTGTCGAGGGGGCAGGAAAAGGCCAGCTGCTGGTGGACTTTTCCAGCCTGGAGCCTAACGCCACGCGGGAGATGGCCGCAGACCTCGCCGGTAGAACCGGCATGCACTGGCTCGACACGCCGGTGTCCGGTGGCGTGGTCGGCGCAGAAGCTGGAAGCCTGGCGATCATGGTCGGCGGTGACGCACAGGATCTGGAACGGGTCCGGCCTGTCCTGTTGAACCTGGGGCAACGTGTGACACACATGGGCGGTGTCGGGGCAGGGCAGGTGACCAAGGCGTGCAATCAGATGATCGTCGCCTGCAATGCATTGGTGATTGCCGAAGTGGTCGCGCTGGCGGAACGTTCCGGGGTTGACGCAAGCCTGATCGCCGAAGCGCTGGCCGGCGGCTTTGCCGATTCGAAACCCTTGCAGTTCCTGGCCCCGCAGATGGCTGAAAACCGTTTCGAACCGGTCAAGTGGCACGTGCGCACCTTGCTCAAGGATCTGGATGCCGCAGTTAAGTTTTCCCGTGAGCAGGGTTCGGCGACACCGATCAGCGGGCTGGCCGCGCAGTTGATGCGTTTGCACGGGAGCCAGGGTTTCCTTGAAAAAGACCCGTCTACATTAGTGCAGATGTACCGTGAGCCAGACTCAGCGTCGTGACCGTGTAGGCGTGCTTGCGCTGGTTGATTTCGTTCAGCACCGGGAGTAACTCGGTCAGCGGCACCGGCCGACTGAGCAAATAGCCCTGAACGAAGTCACAGCCATGGTCTTCCAGGAACTGGTATTGCTCGAAGGTTTCGACCCCTTCGGTGACCACTTGCAGTTGCAGGGTATGGGCCATGACGATAATTGCCTGGACAATTTCCATGTCCTGGGTCGCCTTGGGAATGTCCTGGATGAACGAACGGTCGATTTTCAGCGTGTTGAGCGGCAAGCGCTTGAGGTAGGCCAGGGATGAATAGCCGGTGCCGAAGTCATCGATAGACAGCGATACGCCGAGGGCGCGTATCTGCCGCAGCAACACCAGTGTATTGGCGATATTGCCCATCAAGGCGTTTTCCGTGACTTCCAGCTCCAGCCGATGGGGCTCCACACCGGCGGCCCGCAACGCGTACTCGATCTCATCGGCCAGTTCTTCGCGCGCCAGGTTCAGGGGCGAACAATTCACGGCGATCTTGAGGTCTTCACAGCCTTGGCGCGACAACTCGCCCAGATCCTCGCAGGCCTTGCGCAGCACCCAGTTGTCCAGTTCGGCGATCAGGCCGTTGGCCTCGGCGATGGCGATAAAGCGATCCGGCACGAGGAATCCGTGGACCGGGTGTTGCCAGCGGATCAAGGCTTCTAGCTTGCTGACCTGACCGGTCTTGAGGTCATAGATCGGCTGGTAATAGAGCATCAGGCCGGTGTCTTCACGCAGGGCGTGGCGCAATTCTTCTTCCAGTTGCAGCTCAAGCGTGGCGCGGGTTTTCAGGTTGGCGCTGAAAAAATTCAAGCCGTTGCGGCCGCTGCCCTTGGACTGATACAGCGCGAGGTCGGCGTTCTTCAACAGTTCCTCACAGGTCTTGCCGTCTTCCGGAAACAGGCTGATACCGATGCTGGTGGTCATCACCATGCGCCTGCCGGCCAGTTCGATGGGCTCCTTCATTTTCAGCATGATGCGTTGGGCCAACTGTCGCGCTTCGTCACGATCATGCAGGTCGATGAGCAGGCAGAACTCGTCGCCGCCAAAGCGTGCGACCACATCCTCGTGACTGCGAACCGAGCTCTTGATGTGCGCGGCAAGCACTTTGAGCAGTTCGTCTCCGGCATCGTGGCCAAGGCTGTCGTTGATCCGCTTGAAATGGTCGATGTCCAGGAACAGGACTGCCAGCATCCCGCCTTCGTTGGTTTTCTCGATGAGTTTTTCGGCGAAGATCTGGTTGAACCCGCGACGGTTGATCAGGTTGGTCAGCGCGTCGTAGTGCGCCACCTGCTGCAGGGACATGCGCGCCTGGTCCAGTTGGCTGAGCAGGGAGTTGACCCGCTGCAGGTCGTGGTCCTTGTGTTGCAGTTTCTTGTCCGCCAGTGCCGCGCTGATGCTGCTCCCGATGATCAGCAGGGTCATGACCGTCACGGTCAGCGCCAGTTGCAGGTGGCTGTGTTCGCCGGTTTGTACTGGCAGGCTGTCGCTGGGCAACACCAGATTGAAGGCGGCCATGGCCGTGAGGTGCATGCTCAGGATGCCTGCCCCGAGCAGCAGGCTGGCGCAGTATTTGAAGAGCTGGTGCAGCATGCCGGTGCCGTTGCGCAGATACCATGCCAGCAACAGGGCTGCCAGCGCGGCACCGATCGCGATCACGATGGAGAGGGCAAACAGGCCAGGATGGTAATAGACCGAAGCATTGGAGTGCATGGCCGCCATGCCCACGTAATGCATGGTCGCGATACCCAGGCCGATCCCGATCGATGACGTGAGGCACTGTCGAAAACTCAGCTCGGGAAGGCTGA
Source organism: Pseudomonas sp. PDM27 (assembly GCF_019219205.1). Classification (NCBI taxonomy): domain Bacteria; kingdom Pseudomonadati; phylum Pseudomonadota; class Gammaproteobacteria; order Pseudomonadales; family Pseudomonadaceae; genus Pseudomonas; species Pseudomonas sp. PDM27. Next base: position 184,628 of record NZ_JAHUWF010000014.1, read on the forward strand.
GGGTATGCATAGCCAGCCACGCGGCGAGCAGCGCGATGGTTAGCGAGAACACCGTGACAGGCAGTTGGTAGTGAAGGTCGACAGGCGCCTGGAATGCCAGCATCGCGACGAAGTGCATGGCCCAGATACCGCCCGCCAGGCAACCGCTGCCCACCCAGCGCCAGCGCGTTTTGGACGCGGTTTTTTCAGCGTGGGCAACCCGCTCGGCCATGTCCAGTGTCGCGAAACAGCCGACACAGGCGACCAGATAAGCCAGCAGCACCAGAAAAGGGTCATGTGTGCAATTGAGTATGACCTGCCCATTCTCTGGTAGCTCGGTAATGAAATGCAGACCAAGCCACTCCATAGCATGCCCCATCGTTATCCTTCAGGCCGGAGCAAGAGCGCCAGCGAACGTCATGGAGTATAGAGGGCATGGATGGAGCGCAAGCGATAGTGGCACATTGGTGCCAAATATTTTGACATTAACCTAATAGCGATTGGTGCTATTACTTAGGCGATTTGCTTCTGAGGCGTCTCGAACACCGGTTGCAGGGCCGGCAAGCCGAACGCGGCACGGGCTGCGTCGCAATCGGGGTTGGCCTGGCCATCGACCCATGAAGCGTCGAACTCCCGACAGGTGCTGGAGCGTTTTTCGTAAATCGAGCACTGCACCGTACTGCCCACGTCTCCGACCAGGCTGGTGCAGCGCACGGGTTTGCAGCCGGTGCCGATCATCGCGACCCGGCTGGGGCTGATTTGCTCGACAAGTTCATCGGGTACCGTCCCCCCGGACGAGGCGCACTCCCCCCAGAAAAATGACACGCGAAAATGAGAACAGCAGGCACCGCAATTCAGACACGGACTGGCTTCGGACATGGGCGATTATCGTAAGGAGGAGTGGAGACACAGGGGGGGAATCAGGCCGCTATTCTAGGCTTCGGCAACGGCTTGGGAAGGGGGGGCGAAGGGTATTTTTCTTCGGCCGGACGAACTGCGAAATATCCGCTCTGCGAACGCCGTACCTTCTGTGGGAGCGGGCTTGCTCGCGAATGCGTCAGGTCAGTCAGTAAAGTTGTTGAATGACACACCGCCTTCGCGAGCAAGCCCGCTCCCACAGGCATGTGCGCCATGGGCAGGTATCAGCCAGGCGAATAATGAAAGACAGTTGTGGCCGGTCTGTCTAGATTGCAAAGTCCGGGGGCAGTGACGCCCCAAAAACAATAAAAGAGACGGACCCATGCAGAACTCGACCCAAGCGGCCAATGCCTGGCGCATCCTGTTCCTGTTGTTCCTGGCCAACCTGTTCAATTTTTTCGACCGCACCATCCCGGCCATCATCATCGAGCCCATTCGCATGGAATGGCACCTCAGTGATTTCCAGTTGGGGATCATCGGAACGGCATTCACCATCGTCTACGCCATTGCCGGCTTGCCGCTGGGGCGCATGGCCGATACCGGCTCGCGCAGCAAGCTGATGGGCTGGGGACTCGCGGTGTGGAGCGGGTTGACGGCCGTCAACGGCATGGTGGGCAGTTTCTGGAGCTTCCTGATCGTGCGCATGGGCGTTGGCATCGGCGAAGCCAGCTACGCGCCAGCCGCCAACTCGCTGATCGGCGATTTGTTTCCGGCTCACCGCCGGGCACGGGCCATGGGCATCTTCATGTTGGGGCTGCCGTTGGGGCTGTTGCTGGCGTTCTTCACCATCGGCGCGATGGTCAAGGCCTTCGACAGCTGGCGCGCGCCGTTCTTTATCGCGGCGGTGCCCGGGCTGGTCCTCGCGATCTTCATGTTTTTCATCAAGGAACCGAAGCGCGGCGCCGCCGAGAGCGTGCAGGTTTCGCAGGAAAAGATCGATCGACCGATCCGTCGGGTACTGGCCGTACCCACCTTCCTGTGGTTGGTGATGGCGGGCCTGTGTTTCAACTTCGCCACCTATGCCTGCAATTCGTTTCTGGTGCCGATGCTGCAACGCTACTTCCTCATGCCGTTGCAGGAAGCCGCGGTGGCGACCGGGGTTATTGTCGGTGTGACCGGTTTGGTCGGCCTGACCCTCGGTGGCTGGATCGCGGACAAGATTCACCAGCGGGTCGCCAACGGGCGGCTATTGTTTGCCGCTTTCAGCCTGGTGATTTCGACGATCTGCACCGCGTGGGCGCTGCATTCCGGGCGAATCGAGATCGGTGTGTTCGTCGCCGTATTCAGTGTCGGCTGGCTGTTTGCCTACAACTTCTACACCTGCGTCTACACGGCGATTCAGGACGTGGTCGAACCGCGGTTGCGGGCGACGGCCATGGCGCTGTTCTTTGCCGGGCTGTACCTGTTGGGCGGTGGCCTGGGGCCGGTGGTGGTCGGAGCCTTGTCCGATCACTTCGCCCACACGGCGATGCTCGCCGCCGGCGCCGAGCAGATGACCGAAGCGTTCAAGGCGGTTGGCCTGCATGACGCGATGTACCTGATTCCGGTGGCGCTGTTGCTTACCGTGGTGTTTCTGTTCCTGGCTTCGCGGTGTTTTGTGCGCGATGCCAAACGGATGAAGGAGGGGTTGGTGGCGGTGGGTGAGCCTGGAGGTTCTGTGGTGACTGCTTAACCGCTATCGTCGGAGCGCCGCCCGGAGCAAGCTCGCTCCCACAGTGGTCAGTGTTGTTCACAGGTTATGTGGTCAACACTAAACCTGTGGGAGCGAGCTTGCTCGCGATGAGGTCATCAGCAGCACTACTGAAATTGAAGCAAACAAAAAAGGCCCGCATCGCTGCGGGCCTTCTTTTTTATAGCGGTGGAGGAGGGTTGTTAACCCGCCACCAGCACCCGGATCGCTTCCAGTCGCAGCGCAGCCTTGTCGAGCATGGCCAGGCCTTGCTCGCGTTGTTTACGCAGGGCCACCAGTTCGCTGTCGCGCACGGTCGGGTTGACCGCTTGCAACGCGGTCAGGCGCGCCAGTTCTTCGTCGGTATCGGCCGCCAGGCGACGCTGCGCCTCGGCGACACGTTCAGTGTGGCGCGGCAGGATCTTCGCTTCACCGGCGTTGATCCGTGGCGTCAACTGGTCGCGCTGGGCCTGGATGAACTTGTTGGCGCTGGCACGTGGCACGCTTTCGAGCTGGTCGTTCAGGGTTTCGAACGACACGCGGGCCGACAGGTCGTTGCCATTGGTATCGAGCAGGCAGCGCAGGGCGGCCGGCGGCAGGTAGCGGCCCAGCTGCAGCGAGCGCGGGGCAACCACTTCGCTGACGTACAACAGTTCCAGCAACACGGTGCCCGGCTTCAGCGCCTTGTTCTTGATCAGCGCCACGGCGGTGTTGCCCATGGAACCGGACAGCACCAGATCCATGCCGCCCTGCACCATCGGGTGCTCCCAGGTAATGAATTGCATGTCTTCGCGAGACAGCGCCTGGTTGCGATCGTAAGTGATGGTCACGCCTTCGTCGTCACCCAGCGGGAAGCTGGCGTCGAGCATTTTTTCGCTCGGCTTGAGGATCAGGGCGTTTTCCGAATGGTCTTCGCTGTCGATGCCAAAGGCGTCAAACAGGGTTTCCATGTAGATCGGCAGCGCGAACTGGTCGTCCTGCTCAAGGATATCTTCCACCAGTGCATCGCCTTCGCCCGCGCCACCGGAGTTCAGCTCCAGCAAGCGGTCACGGCCGGTGTGCAGCTCGGCTTCCAGGCGTTCACGCTCGGTGCGGGCTTCGTCGATCAGCGCTTGCCACTCGCCATCGTCGGCTTCTTCGAGCAGCGGCAGCAGGCGCGGGCCGAACTGGTGCTGCAAGGCGTTGCCGGTCGGGCAGGTGTTGAGGAATGCGTTCAGCGCTTCGTGGTACCACTGGAACAGGCGCTCTTGCGGGCTGGTTTCCAGGTATGGCACGTGCAGTTCGATGATGTGCTTCTGGCCGATCCGGTCCAGTCGACCGATACGTTGTTCCAGCAGGTCCGGGTGGGACGGCAGGTCGAACAGCACCAGGTGATGGGAGAACTGGAAGTTGCGGCCTTCACTGCCGATTTCCGAGCAGATCAGCACTTGCGCACCAAACTCTTCGTCGGCGAAGTAGGCGGCGGCGCGGTCACGCTCGAGGATGTTCATGCCTTCGTGGAACACCGTGGCCGGGATGCCTGAACGCACGCGCAGGGCGTCTTCCAGGTCCATGGCGGTTTCGGCGTGGGCGCAGATCACCAGCACTTTGGTGCGCTTGAGCATCTTCAACTGGTCGATCAGCCATTCGACGCGCGGGTCGAATTTCCACCAGCGCTCTTCTTCACTGGCGTCCGGCTGGGCCTGGAAGCTGACTTCCGGGTACAGCTCGGCGTGATCGCCCAGCGGCAGTTCGAGGTATTCGTCCGGGCACGGCAGTGGGTACGGGTGCAGCTTGCGTTCCGGGAAGCCTTGCACGGCGGCGCGGGTGTTGCGGAACAGCACGCGGCCGGTGCCGTGACGGTCGAGCAATTCGCGCACCAGGCGCGCGCTGGCTTCGGTGTCGCCATCGTTGACGGCGGCCAGCAGGGCTTCGCCTTCGTTGCCGAGGAAACCGTGGATGGTCTTGTGGGCTTGCGGCGACAGGCGCCCCTGATCCAGCAACTCCTGAACGGCTTCGGCCACCGGGCGATAGTTTTCGCTCTCGGCGCGGAAGGCTTGCAGGTCGTGGAAACGGTTCGGGTCGAGCAGGCGCAGACGGGCGAAGTGGCTGTCCTGGCCCAGTTGTTCCGGGGTGGCGGTCAACAGCAGTACGCCAGGAATGGTTTCGGCGAGTTGCTCGACCAGCGAGTATTCAGGGCTGACCTGATCTTCGTGCCACACCAGGTGGTGCGCCTCGTCGACCACCAGCAAGTCCCAGCCTGCCGCGAACAGCGCGTCCTGGGCCTTCTCGTCGTCCACCAGCCACTCAAGCGCGACCAGCGCGAGTTGGGTGTCTTCGAACGGATTGCTGGCATCGCTTTCGATGAAGCGCTCTTCGTCGAACAGTGCGACCTGCAGGTTGAAACGGCGACGCATCTCGACCAGCCACTGGTGCTGCAGGTTCTCCGGAACCAGGATCAGCACACGGCTGGCGCGGCCCGAGAGCAACTGGCGATGGATCACCAGGCCGGCTTCGATGGTTTTGCCCAGGCCCACTTCGTCAGCCAGCAGAACCCGCGGCGCGATACGGTCGGCGACTTCGCGGGCAATGTGCAACTGGTGCGCGATCGGTTGCGCACGCACACCGCCCAGGCCCCAAAGGGAGGACTGCAACTGACGGCTGGTGTGTTCCAGGGTGTGATAACGCAGGGAGAACCAGGCCAGCGGATCGATCTGGCCGGCGAACAGACGGTCGCTGGCCAGGCGGAACTGGATGAAGTTCGACAGTTGGGTTTCCGGCAGGGTGACCACTTCGTTCTGCCCGTTGAGGCCGTGGTAAACCAGCAGGCCATCGATGTCATCGACTTCGCGGACGGTCAGCTTCCAGCCTTCGAAGTGAGTGATGGAGTCACCCGGCGAAAATCGCACGCGGGTCAGAGGCGCATTCCGTAGCGCGTACTGGCGGGTGTCGCCAGTGGCCGGGTAGAGCACGGTCAACAAGCGGCCGTCCTGTGCCAGAACGGTGCCTAAACCCAGCTCGGCTTCGCTGTCACTGATCCAGCGTTGCCCCGGTTGATACTGCTGCGCCATGCTGCCTGACTCCCACCTTGAAAAAGCCGGCTATCTTAACGGAATGAGGGCTTCAGGGCCAAAGGACTCTCAGAAAAACTCACAGTCAAACGTTAGCCCACCTGTGCATGTCGCGCCGCTCAGTGCACTAATGAGTGCCAATTGGGTCACAGTTTGCGACCGATGGCTCAAGTCGCCATCCCCGCAGCCGACAGCCTGCTGACAGGAGACCGAAAACCATGCTGCCACCGATGCTTCCCTTGAGTGCCGTGCCGATCACTTCACAGACTGATCCGATCCGCCAGCGCCCGGATATTCCACCGGTGGTGCCGGTGCAGGAAAGCTCCAGTGAAAGCACCATCGACCTGCAAAAGCGTAATCCTGAAGAGGACGGGCTGGTGCTGCGCGAGGAGCAGCGGCGCAGGCAGGAGCAGGAACGGCGTCGCCACGAGGCTGATAATGATCCCGAGGCGCACCTGGCGATTCCCGGGGATGAACTCAATGCCGACAACACTGTGCCGGTGGCGCCGCTGATGGAAGATCAGCCGCGGCAGGGGCTGTGGGTCGACATCGAGATTTGAGCGCGCGGCTGGTCAGCGCGGCCGTCAGGCCGCATTATTGGCGCAGGGTTGCCGAACGCTACGGCGGCTGAAACTCATTTCAAGCGATGCACAGACTGCCATGAGCCAAGACGACAAACTGATTGACCTCAACGCGGAACGCGCCAAGCGTGTTCATGACCTCAATGACAAACGGCTCAATGAAGTTCGCCAGGCGTTCGAACAAGCCATGCCGTTGGGCAAGGTGAAGAAAAAGCCGAAAAGCAAACCGAAAAAGCGCTGACCCTCCCCCCCGCATTCATTGATGCGGGTCAATCTTTACCCTTCCTCTTGCCCAGTCTCGGGCGACATTGATCCCGGTCAATATTCTCTCCTGCCCGTTTGGTTAACTTGGCTCTATCGCAACAGGGCAAGTGCAGGAGACGCGTCATGTTTTTCGACAACGTGGTGATCGCCGGAGTGCTGACTGTCAGCCTCATGTTTGTGTTTTTTGCAGGGTTCGGACTTTTTATCTGGAAGGATTCGCACAAGCGGAAATAACCGTAGTTCTTTCTGGATGTAATGAGCACGCAAGGCATTTTGGGCAACTTCGGTTGCCCTTTTTTTTGCCTGTAAAACTCTATCGATACACGCAAACCCTGTGGGAGCGAGCTTGCTCGCGATGAGGCCATAACATTCAGCATCTATATTGACTGCAAGGCCGCTATCGCGAGCAAGCTCGCTCCCACAATGATTTGTGGTGTGGCGACAATTATGGCAATAAAAAAGGCGCGTTCCTTGCGGAGCGCGCCTTTTTTGGTTTGGCTGCCTGTCAGCTGCCAAGCGCCTTCGAAGCGAGCCAGAACAACCCGGCCGACAGGGCCACGGTGGCTGGCAGGGTTAATACCCAGGCCATCAGGATGGTTCTGACGGTGCCGCCTTGCAGGCCGCTTTTATTGGCGACCATGGTGCCCGCCACGCCAGAGGACAGCACGTGGGTGGTGGAAACCGGCAGGCTGAAGATGTTCGCCATGCCGATCAGGCTGGCGGTGGTGATCTGCGCCGACATACCTTGAGAGTAAGTCATGCCTTGCTTGCCGATCTTCTCGCCAATGGTCAGTACCACGCGTTTCCAGCCAACCATGGTACCCAGGCCCAGGGCCAGCGCCACTGCCAGAATCACCCAGAACGGGGCATATTCAGTGGTAGTGGTCAGGTCTTTGCGCAGCTTGTCCAGGTCAGCCTTTTCACGGGCGCCGAGGGTTGGCAACTTGCTGACCTTCTTCGCCGTGTCGTCCAGGCAGAGCAGGTAACGACGTACTTCGATGCGGCTTTCCGACGGCAGCGAGTGGTAGTCAGCTACACCCTTGAGGGTACCGAGCAGGGCGGTGATGGTCGGTTCGGTCTGTTGCGGGTTGCAACGGAATTTCTCCGGCAGATCGCCTTCCACGCTCTTGCCCAGGGCCAGGAACTCGCCCAGGGTTTCCGAGTTGCGCTGGTAGAACTGGCTCAGGTGCAGCGTGGCGTCGCGGGTACGCTCGATCTGATAGGTCGTGCTGTTCAGGTCGAGGACGAACTGCGCCGGCACGATACCGATCAGGACCAGCATGATCAGGCCGATACCCTTCTGGCCATCGTTGGAACCGTGCACGAAACTCACGGCCATGGCCGAGATCACCAGTACCAGGCGATTCCAGAACGGCGGATGCTTCTTGTCGTCGATCTTGCGGCGCTGTTCCGGTGTCTTGTGCATCTTCGACAGCGGACGCCACCATTTAAGACCGATCAGGATCAGCGCGGCGATCAGGAAACCTGCCATTGGCGAGAACACCAGTGACATGGCGATATCGATCGCCTTTTGCCAGTTCACGCCGTCGGCCAACGGAATATCGTTGATCAGGGCGTTGGCCAGGCCGACACCGAGGATCGAACCGATCAGCGTGTGGGAGCTGGAAGCGGGAATACCGAAGTACCAGGTGCCCAGGTTCCAGGTAATGGCGGCGGCGAGCAACGAGAACACCATGGCCAGTCCGTGACCGGTGTTCACATTGATCAGCAGTTCTACCGGCAGCAGGTGGACGATGGCATACGCCACGCCGACCCCGCCCAGCAGCACGCCGAGGAAGTTGAACACCCCGGAGAAAAACACCGCCAGGTGAGGCGGCATGGCTTTGGTGTAGATAACGGTGGCCACCGCGTTAGCGGTGTCATGAAAGCCGTTGATGAACTCGAAGGCGAGGACAAAGGCCAGGGCGAGCAAGAGGCTCACAAGCACCCAAGCATCCAGTCCGCTGAATAAATCGATCATGAAGGTTTTCTGACCCGGTCATAAGGGGGCGCGATTATGCCAGAAAAGACTGCCAATCAATGCACTAGCTGCTCATCGGTAACATTCTTCAACGAATTTTTTTGCCGCGGCACCCAAAACCCAAGGGTTTTGCTGTGTTTTTTAACTTGTTGATTTTTCTTGAAAAGATCGACGTAGCAAGAGATTCGCACCGCTGAAGGATGGGGGCGAATACCTGTACGAAATATCTGAGAAATATGTCAGATACCAAAATCTGCCTTCATCCGGGGAGGGCAGTGGCCGCTGCCCGCTCGTAGCGGGCGCGCAAGGCGACCTCTATACATCCCGCTTTTAACAGGTGCAGAGGCAGGTCCTTGTAAGGTTCAGGCCGAAGCAGTCATGGCTCTTCGGCTTTGAGTTCCTTTTCCATTTTTTCAAGTTCTTGCTGGAAAACCTGATCCTGAACGGTGGCGCGTTTACGCCAGGGTTTGCGTTCCGGTTCGGGTTGAGCGGCGTAAGTGGTGACTTCTCCGCCGTAAACTTCCTTGTAGCGTTGTTCCTGGCGCTCTAGTTCCGCGCGCAGTTCGTCTTTCGTCACAGTGCTACCTGATTGAGTTGGGATAAATTCTGGTGAAAACGCGCTGCATCAAATCGATTGATCACGTCCGTCGAATGGCAATGCCCGTCAAGGCATCGTTTTGGCAACAACCGGGATCAATACTTCCATGTCACAGGCGGCCACGGCACCAGAGATAAACAGCTGACGTAGCTTCAGTTTCCTGTTTCAGCAAGCGCACTGGCAAGGCGGTGCAATGCAGATCTGGCGCTTGCAATGGGCAACGGAGATGGAACATCGCATTGCCGGGCAGCAGGTCCGGCAAGTAAAAAAACCGGAGTGCTACTGAATTGTATTATAGCGGCCTATTTGAAGAACACTATATCCAAGAGTTAAAAGCAGGTCTTGGGAGGGGCAGTTTTGTTGTGCAGAACTTTACGTTCTACTAGAACGTCGACTGATCCCTGATTGCTGCGATGCCTTTCTGACGCCATTAAGTCGAACAAGTTACGGTATTTAGAATGCCTCATTAAGGCCCTGGGGCGATCGGCTGTAAACGAGTTCGTGATTCAGCGAAAAACGGATATCAGCGCACTCGGTGATTGACACAGTGGATTGCGATTATCGGTCGAGCGTTCGATAATCGCCCGGAGTTGAGAGGCCGGGCTTGAGCGTAAGGCGGTAGCCCTTTGTAATAGTCGCTGATCCGAGTGGGTAAAAGGACCTTGTATGAACGATCAAATGCGCAATTCCTTCGCTTCAGTGGCTCCCCCCATCGTTGCCTCACCGGCCAAACGGATCCAGGCACTGACCGGCGACCCGGATTTCATGACGTCCCTGGCCCGTGGCCTGGCTGTGGTGCAAGCGTTCCAGGAGCGCAAACGGCACCTGACCATTGCCCAGATCAGCCACCGCACGGAAATTCCCCGCGCCGCCGTGCGCCGTTGCCTGCACACCCTGATCAAACTCGGCTACGCCACCACCGACGGCCGCACCTATTCGTTGCTGCCCAAAGTGCTGACCCTCGGCCATGCCTATGTGTCATCAACGCCGCTGGCGGTTTCCGCCCAACCTTATCTGGACCGCATGAGCGAACAGCTGCACGAAGCCTGCAACATGGCCACGCTGGAAGGTGATGACATTCTGTACATCGCCCGCTCCGCGACCACCCAGCGCCTGATTTCGGTGGACCTGTCGGTGGGCGGGCGCCTGCCGGCCTATTGCACGTCGATGGGGCGGATTCTGCTGGCCGCTCTGGATGACACGTCGCTGGGCGAATACCTGGACCACGCCGAACTGCAGGCCAAGACGAGTCGCACGATTCACACCCCCGAGGCATTGCTCGAATGCCTGCAAGAGGTGCGACAGCAAGGTTGGTGCATCGTCGATCAGGAGCTTGAGCAGGGGCTGCGCTCGATTGCCGTCCCGGTGTACGACGCCTCCGGCCAGGTGGTCGCGGCCCTCAATGTCAGCACCCACGCCGGGCGAGTCAGTCGTAACGAGCTGGAACAACGCTTTCTGCCTGGCCTGCTGAGTGCCAGCCGCGACCTCAGTACCCAATTGTTCACCTAAGCTGTTCGATAAACGCACAGAGTCGCGTTTGGCGAATTGACGCTCTTTCCTGTGGATCATTAATGTCGCGTCTGCGTCAGCCCCGGCTGGCCCCTTTTCGACTGTGATCCATGGAATAAAAATAATGAACCAGCCCCAGTCTGCTGTAGGAAACTGCCTTGACGTGCAGTCCTTCATCAATGCCCAACCCATTTCGCGCTACCAGTGGCGGGTAGTCATCCTGTGTTTCCTGATTGTCTTTCTCGACGGCCTCGATACCGCGGCCATGGGCTTCATTGCGCCGGCCCTTTCGCAGGATTGGGGAATCGATCGCGCCAGCCTCGGGCCGGTGATGAGCGCGGCTCTGATCGGCATGGTCTTTGGTGCACTGGGCTCCGGGCCATTGGCTGACCGCTTTGGGCGAAAAGTCGTACTGGTCGGGGCGGTGTTGTTGTTCGGTGCCTTCAGCCTGGCTTCGGCCTACAGCACCAACGTCGAGCAATTGCTGGTGTTGCGCTTTTTAACCGGGTTGGGCCTGGGCGCCGGCATGCCGAACGCCACGACCCTGCTGTCGGAGTACACCCCGGAGCGCAAGAAGTCTCTGTTGGTGACCAGCATGTTCTGCGGTTTCAACCTCGGCATGGCCGGCGGCGGATTTATCTCGGCCAAGCTCATTCCGGCCTTTGGCTGGCACAGCCTGCTGCTGATCGGCGGAGTCCTGCCGCTGATCCTCGCCGTCGTTTTGCTGTTCTGGCTGCCGGAGTCGGCGCGTTACCTGGTGGTGCGTAACCGCGGGACGGACAAAGTGCGCAAGGCACTGGCGCCGATTGACCCGACGGTGGTGGCCCAGGCGTCCAGCTTCAGCGTGCCGGAACAGAAAACCGTGAAGGCGCGCAATGTGTTTGCGGTGATCTTCTCCGGCACCTACAGCGTCGGCACCTTGCTGTTATGGCTGACCTACTTCATGGGCCTGGTGATCGTCTATCTGCTGACCAGCTGGCTGCCGACGCTGATGCGTGACAGTGGCGCGAGCATGGAGCAGGCCGCCTTCATCGGCGCGTTGTTCCAGTTCGGTGGCGTGCTGAGTGCGGTGGGCGTGGGCTGGGCGATGGACCGGTTCAATCCGCACAAGGTCATCGGCACTTTCTACCTGCTGGCCGGGGTGTTTGCCTACGCGGTGGGGCAGAGCCTGGGCAACATCACAATACTGGCGACGCTGGTGCTGGTGGCGGGGATGTGTGTCAACGGTGCGCAATCGGCGATGCCGTCACTGGCGGCACGTTTTTACCCGACTCAGGGGCGGGCCACCGGCGTGTCGTGGATGCTCGGGATCGGCCGCTTCGGCGCCATTCTCGGGGCGTGGATGGGCGCGACGCTGCTGGGGCTGGGCTGGAACTTCGAGCAAGTGCTGACGGCACTGGTGATTCCGGCGGCGCTGGCGACCACGGCCGTGGTGATCAAGGGCATGGTCAGTCATGCGGATGCGACCTGATTAGGGGTGTAGCCAGAAAAGATCGCAGCCTGCGGTGTAGTGGTTCATTTTTTTTGAACCGCTCTGTAGGAGCATTAAGCCGCCTGTTGCTCATACAGCGCAGGCGGCAAGTTGTTCGAGGCAGAGTGGCAACGGCGATG